>JBEDDG010000011.1:0-44461 GCA_041176305.1 Bacteroidota bacterium
ACGCTGGTAATATCGTGAGCCAAGGTATTGAGGTTTCATTAAATGGTAAGCCAATTGAAACAAAGAATTTCGTTTGGGAAACTAGTATCAACTGGGCAAAAAACCAAAATGAAATTAAAGAATTAGCTCCTGGTATTAATACTTACTTATATGCAACAAACAGATATGATACTCGTTTAGAGCATAGAGTAGGTGGTCAATGGGGTACTTACTATGGTAGAAAATGGAGAAAAGATCCTGCTACAGGACAAACTTTGATTGATGCAACTGGTCAACCATTGTATGATATCAACCAAGAAATTGGAACAGTATTGCCAAAATGGACTGGAGGTTTATTCAATACATTCCGTTATAAGAATATAGATTTAGCTTTCTCTATCGACTTCCAAAGCGGTGGTTTATTCTACTCTGAAACTAGAAACTTTAACACTGGTGCTGGTCTTTCAAAAGAAACAGTGGGTGTGAATGATAAAGGTTACGATTGGAGAGATTACCCAGGTTCTTATACAACTGCTGCTGGTAATGCTGGCAATGGTGGTATCCGTATCCCAGGTATTTTTGCAAATGGTGCTTTAGCTGGTAAAGAGAATAACAGGTATATTTCTGCTCGTGCTTACTGGTACACTGCTCGTCAACGTGACGCAAGCAATGTATTGTTAGATGCATCATATATTAAATTACGTGAAGTTAGATTGGGGTACAATTTCCCAGCATCTATGTTGAAGAAAGTACCTTTTGCTAAGTCTGCAAACCTTGGTTTCATCGTGCAAAATGCATGGTTAATTTGGGCTACTACAAAGCAATGGGGTATCGATCCATCTGAGTTAGAAGTGTTCTACAGAGAGGGCGGACAGCTTTCTTCTACACGTCAACTTGGAGTTAACTTACGTGTAACGTTCTAATGTATAATTAGTACAAAATTTTAAAAATAATAATGATGAAAAAAATATTAATTCTTATCGCAGTCCTTGCTACCATGCAGAGTTGTAATAAGTTTGGTGATACCAACGTTTCTCCAACACTTCTTACAAAGGCATCTACAAGCGCATTGCTTACCAATTCGCAACAAGCGATGAAATCTGTTATGTTTAATAACAGATTGGCTAACTTATATGTACAACATTTGTCTGAAGGACCTTATCCAGGATCTTCATTATACAGTGATCGTAACGCAAGTTTTGCATCATGGTATGTTGGACCTTTGTATGATTTACAAACAATTATCAACTACAATAATGAAGGCGCATCTACAACAATTGGAAATGGTTCTAAATCCAACCAAATTGCAGCTGCAAGAATCATGAAAGCGTTTTACTTTTTAAGAATGACAGATATTTGGGGTGATATCCCTTACTCTGAAGCATTAAAAGGTAGTGAAGTTTATTCTCCAAAATATGATTCTCAAGAGTCAATCTACACAGATTTATTCAAGGAATTAACAGAAGCTGTCGCTCAGATCAAAGAATCTGAAGCTGGTGTAGTAGGAGATATAATTTTTGGTGGTGATATGGCAGCATGGAAGCGTTTTGCAAACACAATTCGTTTAGCAATGTCTGTTAGATTATCAAAAGTAAATCCTTCTAAAGGTAAAACTGAATATGCTGCTGCACTTGCTGCTGGTGTTATTTCTAGCAATGCGCAAAATATCATGTACAAGTTTGTTGCAGGTGATCCTAATAACTACAATCCTTGGTATGATAACTATTCTGTAAGTAACCGTAATGACTATGCAATCAGCAAAACAATGACTGATTACATGGAGCCAAAAGCAGATCCACGTTTGCCAGTATTTGGTGAAGTGTTAGCAAGTGGTGTTGTAAAAGGGTTGCCTTATGGAAGAAACGCCGCTGTAAATATTCCTGCAGCTTATAGCCGTATTGGATCTGCATTCAGAGGTCAAGGTTCTCCATTGTCAATCTATAATTATGCTGAAGTATTGTTCTTACAAGCAGAAGCTGCAAAACTAGGTTATACAACTGGTGGTGATACAGAAGCTGAATCAAAGTACAAAGCTGCTATTAAAGCTTCTTGGGAAATGTATGGTGTATATGATGCAACTAAATATGCTGCTTATATCGCTAATGCGGATGTAGCTTATGCTAGTGCTACTGCACACAAGCAAATCTTAACAGAAAAGTGGGTTCATAACTACTTAAGTTCTTGGGAAGTTTGGTGTGATTGGAGAAGAACAGGATTCCCTGTATTGACTGCTGCTGTTGACAGAGTTGATTCTAGAGGTATTCCTTTCCGTTTGGGTTATACTCCAACTGAAGCATCTTTGAATCCAGTAAATTATAAAGCTGCTGTTACTGCTATGGGTGGTACAGATGATAACTACGCAAAAATGTGGTGGGCTAAATAATTAGGTATAAGATTTATGCTTATCGAATGCCCTCCGTTTACGGAGGGCATTTTTATTTAATTAGGCATAAAAAAGCCCCCTGAGGAATCAGGAGGCTATAACGATTGCTTGCTTAGGATTAACCAAATCCAATAATGAAGCAAAAATAATAGGTTAGTTTGAAATCAAATATGAACAAAATATTAAGCTTATTTAATTACTTCACCTTCGATCACTAATTCAGTAGGTAATTTTTGACCTGCAAATTTGATATTTACTTTTTTTCTGAATGCACCCACAGCAGGAGCGGTGTAAGTTACTTTAATTGTTCCCTTTTGCCCTTTTAAAATTGGTTTTTGATCATATTCAGGTTGGGTGCAACCGCATTCCGCATTGGCAAATTCAATCACTGCAGGACGCGCCTCTAAATTGGTATAACTAAATACCACCGATTTGTGAACGCCTTTAGGAATTTTACCAAAACTATGTGCAGCTTTATCAAACTTAACACCTGCTTGTGCTGAACAAAACAAGGTAAGAAGGGAGAAACTAAGGGTTAAAATGTATTTCATATTGTCTATTTTTTGCTTGTGTAAAGCACTAAATTATTGAAATTTCGCTAATTAACTGATTTTATACCATTCTTGATTTTTATTGCATTTTGACCCCTATTTTTGTCAAATGGAATCCAACTTAGAAGCCGTATCTAATCAAGACATGCTTTCCTTTGAAGCATTTCGTAAAACTGTATTGGAGGACTACCGAACCGCATTGATCAGTAGAGAAGTGAGTTTATTGGGTAGACGTGAGGTATTGACAGGCAAGGCCAAATTTGGCATTTTTGGAGACGGTAAAGAAGTGGCTCAAATAGCATTGGCTAAATTTTTTCAAAAAGGCGATTTTAGAAGTGGTTATTACCGTGATCAAACACTCATGTTTGCATTGGGTGTATCCAATGTCAAAGATTATTTTGCACAATTATATGCCGATGTAGTCAACGATCCTTATAGCGGCGGTAGAAATATGAATTCCCATTTTAGTACGCCTTTTGTGGACGAAAAAGGAGACTGGCTTCCTTTGACAGACAGTTTAAATGTGTCTGCTGATATTGCCCCCACCGCTGGTCAGATGGTCCGTGGTTTGGGTTTAGCCTTCGCCTCTAAATTTTTTAGAAATTCGAATGAAAAATTTCCTGGTTTATCACAGCAGGGCAATGAAGTTTGTTTTTGTACCATTGGGGACGCAAGTACTTCCGAAGGACATTTTTGGGAGACAATTAATGCAGCAGGTGTTTTACAAGTGCCACTTGCAGTGATTGTTTATGATGACGGCTATGGAATTTCTGTACCTACCGCATTGCAAACCACTAAGGCTTCTATTTCAGAAGTGTTGGCTGGATTTGAAAAGAAGCCAGGCACAAATGGCATTAAAATATATACAGTGAATGGCTGGGATTATGCTGCGCTTTGTGAAACTTTTGAAGAAGGTATTTCTTACACAAGAACAACTCATACACCCGTGGTGTTTCATGTGAAGGAAGTCACACAGCCACAAGGACATTCAACCAGTGGAAGCCATGAAAGGTATAAATCTGCGGAGCGACTAGAGTGGGAAAGAAATTGGGATTGTAATAAACAAATGAGGCAATGGTTGATTCAAAATGAATTGTCTACTGCGGCAGATTTAGATGTTCTAGAGTCTACTACAAAACAAGAAGTGCGTGATGATAAGCAAGCTGCATGGGAATTATATATCAACCCAATTAAAGCTAAAATTAAAGAAGCGGCTGAATTGGTTTTTGCAGGTGTAGATCAAGTATCCCCTTTGTACCGCATGATGCAAGAATTGCTTGCTAATAAAGAGCCATTAAAAAGAGAATTATTTAGGGTGTTGCATATCGTATTGGAACAAATGCCACAACATCCTCAAGCAGCAGCGATAAAAAAATTAACCACAGACTATTATACAGAACAAGCACCATTTTATAGCAAATACTTGTACAACGAAGGGCCTAAAAGTGCGTTGAATGTACCGGTTATTCCAGCAGTGATGGAAGAGAATCCAAAACAGTTGAATGGCTATGAAGTGTTGAATCAATATTTTGACCATTTATTTGCGAGCAATCCAAAAGTGATTGCATTTGGCGAAGACTTAGGAAATATCGGAGATGTAAATCAGGGCTTTGCAGGCTTACAAGCAAAATATGGGGTGAATAGAATTTTTGATACAGGCATTAGAGAACAAACCATCATGGGACAAGCACATGGCTTAGCAATGCGTGGTTTGAGGCCTATTGCAGAGATCCAATATTTGGACTATTTAATGTACGGCCTACAAACTTTAAGTGATGATGTGGCAACACTTCATTATCGTACAGTAGGAAGACAAAGTAGTCCTGTGATTATTAGAACAAGAGGGCACCGTTTAGAAGGTATATTCCATAGTGGCTCACCAATGGGTATGATTGTGCATGCACTTAGAGGTATGTTTGTTTGCGTTCCTAGAAATATGGTGCAAGCAGTAGGGATGTACAATACTTTATTGAAGGCTAATGACCCTGCAATTTTAATTGAATGTTTAAATGGATATCGTTTAAAAGAAACGGTGCCAGCAAATATTAATGAGTTTACAGTGCCATTGGGGATGCCTGCATTTTTAAGAAATGGCGAAGACATTACGATTGTTTCTTACGGTTCTACCCTAAGAATTGTAGAAGATGCTGCTGCGCGTTTAGCAACCATGGGTATTGATTGTGAAGTGATCGATATTCAAACCTTATTGCCTTTTGATATCAACCATCAAATTGTTGCTTCTTTAAAGAAGACCAATCGCATTTTGTTTGTAGATGAAGATGTTCCAGGTGGCGCAACGGCCTTTATGTACCAACAAGTCATCGAAATTCAAGGTGGTTATAAATGGTTAGATGCAAGTGCGAGAACACTTTCTGCAAAAGCACATCGCCCAGCTTATGCAAGTGATGGGGATTATTTCTCTAAGCCAAATACAGAAGAAGTGATGCAGGTGGTGCAAGACATGATGGCCGAATAAATTAATACCCTTCCATTTTTTCAGTATAACTCAAGGAGCCTAATCTAAGTCTTAAAGGAATTTTTGTCTTTTTTTCAAATGCCCTTTCTTGATTGCAAAAGAAGCCTGTCTGTGTGGTGTAAAAATTAGCCGGTACTTTATTTTGAATCGAATAAGTTGTTATAAAACTAGATACAGTTGTTGCTGCAACTGGTTTTGATATTTGCCAGTATTGCTTAGTATTTTTTGAAATTAATTTTTGTGCAGCCAAAGACTGCACAAAAATTAAACTTACTATCAGGAGCCTAAATTTTATAGTGGTCATGTATTAACCCATATTGTGAAACACCTTGTTCACGTCTTCGTCTTGTTCTAAACGCTCAATCAATTTACTCACGTCTTCTGCTTGTTCGTCTGAAACTGGCACCGTGGTGCTAGGGATCCATTCTAGTTCTGCACTAATGGGTGTGATGTTTTTATCTTCTAAAGCTTTTTGTAAACTTCCAAAATCAACAAAAGCACATCTTAATACGATGATAGGATTATCATTGTCATCGTTACTTTCTCCTAACTCATCTAAACCATGGTCAATCAATTCTAATTCTAAATCGTCCATCACCAATCCTTCTGGGTTCAATTTAAAAACCCCCATTTTCTTGAATTGAAAACTTACGCTTCCGCTATTCCCCATGGCACCTCCGCCTTTATTAAAATGACTTTTAACATTGGCTACTGTTCTTACATGGTTATCTGTAGCAGTTTCCACTAATAAGGCTACACCATGTGGCGCATAACCTTCATATAAAATCTCTTCGTAGTTAGAAGTATCTTTACCTAATGCTCTTTTAATTGCTGCTTCTACACGATCCTTTGGCATGCCCACACTCTTGGCGTTTTGATAACATCTACGCAAAGCTGGATTGGTAGCTATGTCTGGTCCAGAAGCTTTTACTGCAATGACAATCTCTTTACCGATACGGGTAAATTGCTTGGCCATTTTATCCCAACGCGCAAACATGGTTGCTTTTCTTACTTCAAATATCCTACCCATAGTTTCATGATTTAAGGTGGGCAAAAATAACACAAAAAAAATAGTCCCGAAAGTCGGGACTATTTTAATTTAGGTATAATTGAGATTAATTATTCAGTTTACTTGTTTTCTTGCTGTATAAGAAATAAACAAATAAGCCTAGAATCATCCAAATAAAGGCCACTTTAAGGGTTTGCATGTCTAAAGCAAAGATCATTGCCAAACAGATCACAGCGCCTAAAATTGGCACTAATGGCACAAATGGTGTCTTGAATGGACGCTCCATTTCTGGAGATTTACGTCTTAGGATCCAAACGCCTAAACTTACGAGCACAAAGGCAAACAAGGTACCAAAGCTCGTTAAGTCACCTGCTACACTTCCTGGAACGAAAGCGGCAAATAAGCCAACGAAAACAAAAAGAATCCAGTTAGACTTATAAGGTGTTTGGTATTTAGGGTGTAAATCGCCGAACGCTTTTGGCAATAAACCATCCTTACTCATAGAGTAGAAGATACGGCTTTGACCCATCAACATCACTAAAATTACAGAAGAGAAACCAGCTAAGATCGCTACAGTTACTGCAGTTGCTAACCAGCCATAGCCTGTCATAAAAGTTGAAATAGCGTAAGCTACGGATGCTTCTCTACCTTTTTCTGGATCTACAAAATCTTTCCAGTTAGCTACACCTGTTAACACGTGGCCAAATAAAATATAAAGAATAGTACATACTACCAATGAGCCTAAAATACCAATTGGCATATCTCTTTTTGGATTTTTTGCTTCTTGCGCTGCAGTAGATACCGCATCAAAGCCAATGAAGGCAAAGAATACAATCGCTGCACCACCTAGCACACCACCCCAGCCATGTTTAAAGGCGCCGGAATAGTCTGCAATTACTTTACCAGCACTGTCTGTTACAGCAGCTTGTCCAGCAGGGATCATGTAAGGGGTATGATTTTCTGGCTTGATAAACTGCCATCCAATCGCAATAAATATAATTACAATAGCCACTTTAATAAACACGATTATAGCGTTTACGATCGCAGATTCTTGAGACCCTTTAATTAACAATAAAGTCAATGCTAAAAGGATAATTAATGCTGGAGCATTCATGATACCAGAATGGGCTACACCCATGCTATCTGTAAAACTTTCAAATGGACTATGACTCCATTCATAAGGGATAGCGCCACCGGTAAGCTTATTGAGGTATTCACTCCAAGCGATAGAAACAGTAGCTGCACCTAAAGCATATTCCATAATTAAAGCCCATCCAATGATCCATGCAATTAATTCGCCCATAGTTACATAAGAATAAGCGTAAGCGCTACCTGCAATAGGAATCATGGCTGCAAACTCAGCATAACATAATCCAGCAAATGCACAACCTACTGCTGCAATAATAAAGGAGATGGTTACCGCAGGTCCTGCAGCTTGTCCAGCAGCAGCAGCTGTTCTTACAAACAAGCCAGCACCAATGATGGCGCCAATACCTAAGGCAATTAAATTACCAGCACCTAGGGTTCTTTTTAAACCTTTGCTGCCGTCCTCAGATTGAGCTAACATAGCAGCTAAATCTTTCTTTCTAAATAAACTCATAATAATAGGTTTCGATTTAGGTTGAAAAATAGCATTTTTTTTGCAAATTCACCCTAGTTTTTGATAAAAAAAACCCGCTGACCAAATTTATTCAACGCCTTCATTTTTAAGACATATGTCTTATATTGCAGGACTAAGCAGCTTATGAAAAAATCTAACAAACTCACCTTTTATATCGTCATCGCTATGGTGGCTGGCGCCATTTTAGGCTACTTCATTCATGAAGGAAAAGATCAAGCAACGATAGACGCTTTTGCAAAAAATGTAAAATTATTGACGACTATCTTTTTAAGATTGGTCCAAATGATCATTGCGCCATTGGTGTTCTCTACTTTAGTGGTGGGTATCGCCAAATTGGGAGACCTTAAGACAGTAGGACGTGTAGGGGGCAAAGCCTTAATGTGGTTTTTGTCTGCCTCATTGATTAGTTTATTGATTGGGTTGGTTTTAGTGAATATCCTTAAGCCAGGAGCTGGCTTAGATTTGAATGTAGGCGACACTGCCGGTGTAAAAGATTTAGTGGGTAAAACGCAATCTTTCAGTGTGATCAATTTTGTGGAGCATGTTTTTCCAAAGAGCATGTTCGAGGCGATGGCTACCAACGAAATTTTACAAATTGTTATTTTTAGTATTTTCTTTGGCGTAGCTGCTGCTGCGGTGGGGGAACCCGCTAAAGGTTTTATCAAAGCATTAGATACCGTAGCGCATATTATTTTAAAAATGGTGGGCTATGTGATGAACTTTGCTCCATTAGGCGTTTTTGGTGCGATTGCTGCAGTAATTGCCACCAAAGGATTGACTGTCTTTATTTTCTACGGTAAATATTTATTGTATTTCTTAATCGGTATAGGCACACTGTGGGTGGTACTGTTGGGCGTGGGGTATTTAATTTTAAGAAATCGTGTGCCTGTATTATTAAAACATATTACTACACCATTAGTGATTGCATTCAGTACCACAAGTAGTGAAGCGGTGTTTCCAAAATTGACCGAAGAATTAGAGCATTTTGGTTGTAAGGATAAGATAGTCTCTTTCATTTTGCCGCTAGGTTATTCTTTTAACTTGGATGGCAGTATGATGTACATGACATTTGCAAGTATGGCGATAGCACAAGCCTATGGGATTCATTTAGACATTGGTACTCAATTAACCATGTTGGTCGTATTGATGTTAACAAGCAAGGGCATTGCTGGTGTCCCAAGAGCTTCTTTAGTGGTGGTCACTGCAACTTGTGCGATGTTCAATATACCCCCAGAAGGGATTGCATTGATTTTGCCGATTGATCATTTTTGTGATATGTTCAGGTCTGCAACCAATGTGTTAGGAAACAGTTTAGCTACCACTGCAGTTAGCAAATGGGAAGGTGCTTTAGAAGATCCACAGCAAGTTTAATTTTATCTCTATCAACATGATCACATTATTAGAAGCTTTTCATTGGAGTCAACTATTACAACCTCAATTTTATATTGAGCATGGGGGGCTTTGGTTAATTTTGTTTGTCGTTTTTGCAGAAACGGGTTTGTTTGCAGGATTTTTTCTGCCTGGAGATAGTTTGTTATTTGTTGCAGGTATTTACAGTGCACCCTTGGCGGCAGAAATTTTTGCTTCTAACAATCAATGGTTAAATTTATCTATCTTATTTATATTCATTTCAGTGGCAGGTATTTTAGGAAATTATGTTGGGTATCTTTTTGGCAACAAAGTAGGCCCCACCATGTTTGACTGGAAAGAGAATTTATTTTTCAAGAAAAAATATTTGGTACAAGCGCAAGAGTTTTATGAGAAGCATGGGGGCAGGGCCATAGTAATAGCAAGATTCATCCCAATTATAAGAACCTTTGGTCCAATCGTGGCAGGCATTGTCAAGATGGATAAGTCTAAATTCATGTTCTATAATATTGTGGGCTGTTTGGCTTGGGTAGGTAGTATGTTGTGTGCGGGTTATTTTTTACAGTCATGGATTCTGACCCATTATCATTTCGATTTAAAAAATCACTTAGAAGTCATTGTTTTAGGCATTGTAGGTGTTACCACTTTGCCGGTGATTTTAAAAGTAATAACACACCGCGCTAAAAAAGCGTAAGCATTAAATTTTCTTACATGAATAATAAGCAAATTGGCCTTTTTTCTTTGCCTGTATTTGTAGCAGCATTAGGATATTTTGTAGATGTATATGATTTATTATTATTCACTATTGTTCGACAGCCAAGTGTTTTAGCAGTCGGCTCCACCTTAGAAACAATTATTGTAGATAGTGCGCATATCATTAACTGGCAAATGTCAGGGTTATTAATTGGCGGAATTTTATGGGGCATAATTGGAGACAAACAGGGTAGGTTAAAAGTATTATTTGGTTCTATCTTATTATACTCAGTTGCTAATATCCTAACGGCCTATGTGCAAACCGTAGACCAATATGCTTATTGCAGATTTGTGGGAGGTATTGGTTTGGCAGGAGAATTAGGCGCAGGGATTACCTTGGTATCAGAAATGCTACCCAAAAATAAAAGAGGGATTGGCACTTCCATGGTGGCAGGGATAGGTTTATTTGGCGCAGTGTTTGCCTACTTTACATTTAAGTACACACAAGACTGGAGATTGTGTTATAAAATTGGTGGAGGGTTAGGCTTTTTTTTATTGGTTTTACGTGTACGTGTTGCAGAGTCCTTTATGTTTGAGTCTGCTAAACTTGCGAATATCAATAAGGGAAATTTTTTCATGTTCTTTACTTCTTACAAAAGATTTTCAAAATACATCAAAGCAATTTTAATCGGGCTTCCAACCTGGTTTGTAATTGGGGTGATGGTGAATTATAGTAATAAATTTGCAACCGGATTGTATGGTGAGAATTTAATTGATTCTGGCAGATCGGTGATGTTTGCTTATGTTGGCATTGCGATAGGTGATTTGTTAATTGGCTGGGTAAGTCAATATTTTAAAAGCAGAAAAAAAGCGTTATTGTTATTTTATTCCATCAGTATTCTTGGCATGGTTTTATTCTTTAGTGCATTCAATAGCAATGATAGCAGGATGTATGCCATCTGCGCCTTTTTAGGCTTTAGTACGGGCTATTGGGCCATCTTTAATCAAATGGCTGCAGAACAATTTGGCACCAATTTAAGAGCAACTGCCGCTACTACAATCCCTAATATGGTGCGTGGTGCATTGCCTTTGATCAACTTTTTGTTTCTAGACATTTTACAAAAGTCTATGGGATGGACGATTGTTCAAAGTGGTATTGTTACAGGTGCTATTGTGATGGGTATTACTTTAGCGGCTTTTGTATTTACCGAAGAGACGTACCATAAAGACTTGGATTATTTAGAACACGACAATCCTTTACCCTAATTAAGGCGCATGCGTTTATTATTCATTCGTTTTTCATCTATTGGAGATATTGTTTTGGCTACTCCAGCAATGCGTTGTGCGAAGCAACAAATTCATGGTGTAACAATCCATTTTTTGACAAAGTCTTCCATGAAAGCGGTGACCATAGGTAATCCATATATCGATCAGTTCCATTATTTTGACAAAGACTTAGCTGCAACCATTCAAGAATTAAAGCAATATCAATTTGATTATATCATTGACCTGCATAAAAACTTCAGGTCATATCGCATTCAAAAGGCTTTGGGTGTTCCCGTTTTAGCTTATGATAAATTAAGTATTCAAAAATTCTTCTTGACAAAATTGCAGCTGAATTGGATGCCCAACAGGCATATATCAGATCGATCTGTCGATGCCTTAGCAAGTTTAGGGGTGGTAAATGACGGAAAAGGATTGGATTTTTTTATTCCTGAATCAACAACGTTAAAAACTAATGCGTTGCCTGCCTCTTTTCAATCTGGTTATATTGCCCTAGTTATAGGGGCATCTTATGCAAGTAAAAAATTACCTGTATTGGAATTGCAACAACTTTGTCATAAGATTCCATATCCAATTGTATTGATAGGAGGGAAGGAAGATCAAGTTGAAGGGGGAGAAGTGGCTTCTGTAAATCCAATTAAAATTCACAATGCATGTGGGCAGTTCAATTTACATGAATCTGCTTTGTTGGTTAAAAATGCAAGAACAGTCATCTCTCACGATACAGGCTTCTTATATATTGCTTGTGCCTTTCATAAAAAGACGGTGGCGATTTGGGGGGCTACTTCTCCAAAATTACAGGTGGAGCCTTATTATCCAACATCAATGAACGATGAAATGTATTATAATGCAATATTGCCTAATCTTACTTGCCAACCTTGCTCTAATTATGGCACGAAACAATGTCCTCAAGGTCATTTTGCATGTATGAAAAAGCAAGACCTCCAAAGCATTGCGGATAAAGCAATTGGTTATTTTAAAGAAGCCTAATTTTTTATTTAGTAGGTGCCTATAGCACCTATATTAAAAAGCCTCGCATTGCGAGGCTTTTTTTTTGGAGCACTTTGTTCAATATGAATTGGATGCGACGCTTATAAAGTTTTCAAAACGTCGTTCATGTTTCTAACAGCGTCAGCACTCTTGTTGAATGCAGCTTGTTCGTCTGCAGATAAATCCATTTCAACGATTTTCTCCCAGCCATTTTTACCAATCACTACAGGTACGCCTAGGCAGATATCGTTTTGACCGTATTCGCTGTTTAAGCTAACGCAACAAGTAAATAATTTTTTCTCGTCACGTACAATGCTTTCTACCAATGCTGCTCCTGCTGCACCTGGTGCGTACCATGCAGAAGTGCCTAATAATTTAGTCAATGTAGCACCACCTACCATTGTATCGTTGATGATTTGTTGTTGTTGTTCCTCCGTCAAGAATTTAGTAACAGGGATACTGTTCCAAGTAGCATGCTTTACCAAAGGTATCATCGTTGTATCTCCATGACCACCAACTACAATAGCGTTTAAGTCTGCAGGACTGCAATTTAAATGCGTGCTTAATTGATATTTGAAACGAGCACTATCTAAAGTACCACCCATACCAATAATTCTGTTTTTTGGTAAGCCAGTAGATTGTAATGCTAAATAAGTCATGGTATCCATTGGATTGCTAATTACAATGATGATAGCATTTGGAGAATGCTTTAAGATATTTTCGCAAACACCTTTTACGATACCTGCGTTGGTGCCAATTAATTCTTCTCTTGTCATCCCTGGTTTACGTGGTAAGCCAGAAGTGATCACCACTACATCTGAGTTCGCTGTTTTAGTATAATCATTGGTACTACCGCTGATGCGTGTATCAAAGCCTAATAGAGCAGCTGTCTGCATCATGTCCTGAGCTTTACCTTCTGCAAAGCCTTCTTTAATGTCTAATAATACGAGTTCGGAAGCTAATTCTTTACGTGCTATATTATCTGCACAAGTTGCTCCAACTGCACCAGCGCCAACAACGGTAATTTTCATATCTATAATTTTAAAATTTGAGCTTGATTTTGTCGGGGCAAAGTTAGTTATTTGCTGCCTATAATTTTAACTAATTCGGGAACTTTAACGCCTTGTTCATATACTTTTAAAAACTGACCACGGTCGTAGATGGCCACAAAAGGGGTCATACGGGGCCTAAAGAATACAGGAATCGAAAATTCGGGGTCTCTACCCACCACCACGTTGGCTTGCTTGTCTAAGCCATATTTGGTCGCAAAAGCTTTGATATCCTTCATTTCTTTATAACTATTCCAAATAAAGAAAACGTTTTTAAACTTTTCTGCATTTTTAGTTAATTCAGTTGCTTCTTCCTGGCAATGCGAGCAGTCTGGGCTAAATATGATAAAGCAAGTGTACCTTGTTTTTGGAATTTGTGCATGGCTAAAAGATTTACCCGTAGTAAGATTTAAAGTAAATCGGGGTATGTTTTTATCTTTTAAGAAAGGGGCGTTGGGATCGATATTGGACTGCGCAAACACACTGGTAGCGGTCATAAAAAAGGTCAATACCAAACCAATTAGGTTGAATTTATTTTTCATAATTATTTATTTTGAGCCATCATACGCATGGCTTTTGCGTCTTGTAAAAATTCAGAAGCAAAGATAAAATCGTTCAACAGTTTGTTTTGACTAAAAATAATGTCTTGATTACTGCCTTCCCATTCCTTTTTGCCCTTGTGCAAGTATATTATATATTTTCCTATCTCCATCACACTGTTCATGTCATGAGTCACCACCAATGTGGTAATATTAAACTCTTTGGTGAGGTCTTCAATCAATCGGTCAATGACCAATGATGTTTGTGGATCAAGTCCCGAATTGGGTTCATCGCAAAATAAATACTTGGGTTCTAATACCAGTGCGCGCGCTAATCCAACCCTTTTTTTCATACCCCCACTAATTTCGGCAGGGTATTTTTCGTTTACACCAGTCAATTGAACACGGGCTAATATCTTGTTTACCTTCTCCAATTTTTCTGCCTCAGTTAAATGACTGAACATGTCTAAGGGAAATTTAACATTTTCCTCAACAGTCATAGAGTCAAATAAGGCATTGCCTTGAAACAACATGCCAATGCTATTTCTTAGCTCTTTTTTTGCGTCCTTAGATAGACTTGAAAAATCTGATGTTCCAAAAAATACCTTTCCTTGATCTGCTTGAATTAAATCAACAATACATTTAATCAGCACTGTTTTTCCGCTACCACTTGCACCAATGATTAAATTACAAATGCCAGGTTTAAATTGTGCACTCACATCATCGATAATGACTTTATCGCCAAAGGCTTTGTTGATATGTTGTATTTCGATCATAAAGGGTAAAAATTATAAAGGCAATTGTAAAGATAAAAGATCTTCAAACTGGTCTGCTCGACTAATCAATTTTGCGGTATCATTTTGAATTAAAACCTGAGCAGGTTTAAACCTTGCATTGTAGTTACTTGCCATTTCATACCCATAAGCGCCAGCGTTGTAGAATACAAGCAGGTCGCCTTCTTCAATGGTAGGAATAGGCCTGTCCCATGCGAAAGTATCTGTCTCGCAAATATTCCCTACGATGGCATAAGCTTGTTTTTCCTTTGTTGGGTGGCTTAAATTATCTATATGATGGTAGGCGTCATAAAACATAGGACGAATTAAATGATTCAATCCTGTATTGACACCTGCAAATACATGAGCTCCTGATTGTTTTAATACATTCACTTTGGCGATAAAAAAACCAGCCTCACTCACCATGTATTTGCCTGGCTCAAACCAAGCAGTGAAGGAACGCCCAAATTTTTCGGATAAATTTTGTATTGCCTTATTGACTTCAGCACCAAGTAAAGCGATATCAGTGCCCGTTTCACCTGGCTGATAAGGTACTTTAAAGCCGCCACCAAAATCCAATACGGCTACTGTTGGAAAATGGGGAAGTAAGGTTTCAAATACTTCAGCAGATTTCATGAATACGGCTACGTCTTTAATCTCACTACCTGTATGAATATGTAAAGTACGAATATTGATTTGATACTTTTCTTGAATCAATTTAAGTTGATCTACTTGTGCGACAGGAATACCAAATTTACTTTTATCATGACCAGTAGATATTTTTAAATTACCGCCTGCCATTACATCCGGTCTAATGCGCACACCAACCGCTTTGGTTGCACCATATTTTGCACCAAACTTTTCTAGATTTGATAAACTATCAATATTTACATGCACACCAAATTCAACCGCAGAGCAAATTTCATCAAAGTCAACGCTATTGCTTGTGTATAAAATATTGGCAGGTAAAAATCCAACATGTAAAGCCAATCTAACTTCGTTGATAGAACTACAATCTATATTGCACCCCATCTCTTTCACCACATTCAAAATATGAATATTGGTCAACGCTTTGCACGCATAAAAAAAACGGGTTTGCGTGGACGAAAAATGAGTTAATAAAGATTGGTATTGTGCTTCAATTTTTTCTGCATGGTACACATAAAGTGGTGTACCGTAAGTTTGAGCTGCATGGTTTAATGCGGAATAAGAAAGACTTGCATTCATGCTATAAAGATACGGCCAGAACTAGGTTCTGGCCGTATCTTGGTTCAATATTTTATGAAAAATCCATGAAAGGAAAACTACTAATCGTTATCTACTGGACTTTCTGGAGTAAAATCTTCTGCATCCGTTTCTGGAGTAAAATCTCCCGTCTCTTCTTCTGTATTAGGTGTTTCTGTTTGCTCAAATACGCTATTGTCGGTGAAGTCTTCTGGCTTGATCACTGTAGCTTCAATGAGTTGATCTGCCAACACTTCCTTGATCTTTGGTAAGTCCTCTGTTGAGTTAATACCAAAGTAATCCATGAAGTTTCTAGAAGTTGCGTAAACCAATGGTTTGCCAGGAAGTAATTCATTACGACCACTGATTACAATCAAATCTTTTTCTAATAATTTCTGAATAGAATAGTCGCTGTTCACGCCTCTGATGGCTTCTACTTCACCTTTAGTGATGGGTTGCTTGTAAGCAATAATCGCTAAAGATTCTAACGCAGCATTAGATAAGCGTTTTAAGAACTTATCGCCATTCAATTGAGCGATTGTTGTATGGAAAGTAGGTTTTGTTAAAAACTGCCAGCCACCACCACTTTGCTTTAATTCAAAAGGGTAGAATTCTGTGCTGTATTTTTCTTGAATACCTTCTAGCGCCGCTTCTACCTGATCGATCGTGATGCGTTCTTCTAGGAATCCAAAAGCATTATTGATTAACTCAGTAATGTCATTCGCATTCAATGCTTTATCACTTGCGAATACCAAGGCCTCAATATGCGGAATGATTTGACTTATTTCCATAATTCTTTTGCTTACCCGTTTAATGCAGCAGCACCACTTACGATCTCAGTTAACTCAGTCGTAATAGCTGCTTGTCTTGCACGGTTATAAGATATTTTCAATGATTTCAACAATTCGTTGGCGTTTTCACTTGCTTTATCCATTGCTGTCATTCTTGCTCCGTGCTCACTAGCATTGGCATCTAATACGGCTTTGAATAATTGGGTGTTCAATATTTTTGGCATCAATTCTGCCACTAAAGCTTCCTTCTGTGGTTCAAAAATGAAATCTGTTTTTTTTGCGTTTGCTTTCTTTTCCATTTTTGGAATCGGCAAGAATGGTTCTGATTTAAACACTTGAGTAGCAGCGTTTCTGAATTCACTGTATACAATTTCAATCGCATCAAACTCTTTGTTTTCAAAGGCTTTCATCGCAGCTTTAGCAGCAGCTTGAACCGTTTCAAATTTCAAGTTTAAAAAGATATCTTTAAAATCAGCGTTTGTGTTGTAACCTAATTTACTTAAACTTTCATATCCTTTTTTACCAATGTTCCAGATGGTTACATTTTGAGTAGGATATTTTTCAGCGATCGTTGCACGCGTCATTTTTACAATGTTGGCATTGTATCCACCACATAATCCACGATCAGAGGTAACGACGATAAACAAAACATTGTTTACGGTGCGCTCTTCTGCAAGGGCCAAATTCATATCCCCCTCCAAACTACTAATGATATTGCTTAGCATATCTTGTAGTTTACGAGCGTAAGGTCTCATTTGGGTTATGGCATCTTGTGCACGACGTAATTTTGCAGCACTCACCATTTTCATCGCTTTGGTGATTTGCTGTGTACTTTGAGTACTTTTTATTCTATTTCTAACTTCTTTTAATTGACCAGCCATAGTGCTTGTTTATTAGGCGAGCAAAGGTATCATTTTTTGGCCAATTTTCCGTTCAAACCCCCTCCAACTTAATTTTTTAAGCCAACTGGCCTTAAAATCACCAAATCCACCCCAATTACTTATCTTTGAAGCCCCTTGATTAACAAGGACAAACACCCAATTTTAGCAAGAATATGTTGCAGCTTATCAGTAAACTATTTGGCGGATCGAAAAGTGAGAAAGACGTCAAGAAAATACAGTATTTAGTACCAATTATAAATGGTCATTTTGAGGCTTATAAAACCCTTAGTCATGACCAATTAAGGAACAAAACGGAAGACTTTAAATTCCGTATCAAAGCGCATTTGAGCGCTATTGACCAAGATATCACCGCTGCTCAAAACAGGGCCGATGCCTTGGATATCACTGATTTATTAGGCAAAGATGCCATCTACCAAGAAATAGATCAGTTGAAGAAAGACCGTGATCAGTCCTTGGAGCAAATTTTATGGACCATTTTACCCGAAGCATTTGCAGTGGTAAAGGAAGCAGCGCGTCGCTTTACTGAAAATGAGGCTTTGACCGCTACGGCGACTGACTTAGATCGTGAATTATCTGTCAAAAAGGACTATGTGACCATTCAGGGCGATCAATCCGTTTTCCAAACCACTTGGAAGGCAGCGGGCACCCCGGTTCGTTGGAATATGGTACACTATGATGTACAGTTGATTGGTGGAATCGTATTGCATCAGGGCAAGATTGCCGAAATGTCTACGGGAGAGGGTAAGACTTTGGTGTCTACTTTACCTGCTTATTTGAATGCATTGGCAGACGAAGGCGTACACATTGTAACCGTGAATGATTATTTAGCAAAAAGAGATAGCGAGTGGAATGGTACTTTATTTGAATGGCTAGGGATCACGGTAGATTGTATCGACAAGCATCAACCCAATTCTGAAGACAGAAGAAAAGCATACCGCGCAGGGATTACTTATGGTACCAACAATGAATTTGGATTTGATTACCTAAGAGACAATATGGTGCATACGCCAAACGAAATGGTGCAACGCAAACACCATTATGCAATGGTGGATGAGGTGGATAGCGTATTGATTGATGATGCACGTACGCCTTTGATTATTTCTGGTCCAATTGGACATCAAACAGGTGAGCAACAATATTTTCAATTGAAGCCAAGGATTGAACAGCTGGTGGACGTTCAAAAGAAAGTGGCAAATCAATTTTTAATTGAAGCAAAGAAAAAAATTAGCGAAGGCAACGATGATCCACAAGATGGCGGATTGGCTTTGTACCGTGCGTTTAGGGCATTGCCAAAAAATGGCGCTTTGATTAAATATTTAAGTGAGCCAGGTATTCGTGTTAAATTACAAAAAGCAGAAAATTATTATTTAGCAGATCAACAAAGAGAAATGCCTATTGTAGACGAGGCGTTGTATTTCCATATTGATGAAAAAAATAATTCAGTTGAATTAACGGATAAAGGATTGGCTTTAATCACAGGTGCTGGAGAAGATCCAAATTTCTTTTTGCTACCAGATATTAGCGTCGCATTGAACGCAATTGATTTGGATGTACAGTTGACTCCAGAACAAAAAATGCAACAAAAAGAAGCCATCATTTCTGAGTACAGTATTAAAGCAGATCGTATTCACACAGTCAATCAATTGTTAAAATCTTACACTTTATTTGACAAGGATATTGAGTATGTAGTGATAGATGGTCAAGTGAAAATTGTAGATGAGCAAACAGGTCGTATCATGGAAGGTCGTCGTTATTCTGACGGCTTACACCAAGCGATTGAAGCAAAAGAAAATGTAAAAATCGAAGCTGCCACACAGACCTATGCCACTATTACTTTGCAGAATTTCTTTAGAATGTACCACAAGTTGGGGGGTATGACAGGTACGGCAGAAACAGAAGCAGCAGAGTTTTGGAGCATTTATAAATTAGATGTGGTGTCTATTCCAACCAATATTCCCGCAGTGCGCATTGATGAGCAAGATTTAGTTTTCAAAACCAAGCGCGAAAAATTTGGCGCTGTGATTGAATCTATTGAAGCTTTAAGAGCAGAAGGAAGACCTGTGTTAGTAGGTACCACTTCGGTAGAAGTAAGTGAATTATTAAGTAGGATGCTGCGTCAAAAAAATATCCCGCACAATGTATTGAACGCGAAACAACATGCTAGAGAGGCGCAAGTAGTTGCTGAAGCAGGTTTAACAGGCGCAGTAACCATTGCCACCAATATGGCGGGTCGTGGAACGGATATTAAATTAAGTCCAGAAGTAAAAGCGGTGGGCGGTTTAGCGATATTAGGTACAGAGCGCCATGATTCTCGTCGTGTAGACAGGCAGTTGAGAGGTCGTGCGGGAAGACAGGGTGATCCAGGTTCTTCTCAGTTCTTTGTTTCATTAGAAGATGATTTAATGCGCATGTTTGGAAGTGAGCGTATTGCTAAAGTGATGGATTTTGCAGGTTACAAAGAAGGCGAAGTGATTCAACATAGCATGATCACCAAATCTATTGAGCGTGCGCAGAAAAAAGTAGAAGAAAACAACTTTGGGGTTAGAAAGCGTTTGTTGGAATACGATGATGTAATGAACAAACAAAGAACAGTAATCTACAAAAAACGTAATCATGCTTTGTTCGGTGAGCGTTTGGCATTAGATGTAGATAATGCATTTTACCAAGTGATCGAAAACCTAACCTTTGCACATAAAACCACCAATGATTTTGATGCATTGAGGTTGGCTTTGATTGTTCAAGTTGGATTAGATACAAAAATCACCAAAGAACAATTTACAGCTCAAAAAGAAAATGATTTGGCTGAATTGTTCTACCAAGAAGCGATTGCGCATTACGAATACAAGAAGAAAGACATGATGCAAAATAGCATCCCTGTCTTTAAAAATATTAGAACACAGGAAGGGAAGCATATTGAAAATGTAATTGTGCCTGTGAGTGACGGAAAATTGGTGTTCAATGTCTTAGTGAACTTAGATAAGAATATTGATACTAAAGGAGCGGCATTAGCAACCGAATTTGAGAAATCAATTGCCTTGAGTTTAATTGACGATGCATGGAAGGAGCATTTGCGTGCGATGGATGATTTGAAACAATCGGTACAAACGGCTACTTATGAGCAAAAAGATCCATTGGTAATTTATAAAATGGAAGCTTTTGAATTGTTTAGAAAAATGGACATAGAGATCAATCATAAGATGGTTCAGTTTTTATGTCATGCACATATTCCAACGGAGGCGACAGAAGTAAAAGAAGGACGTCAACAAAAAACCGACTTAAGTAAATTAAGCGCGAATAGAACAGAAGATGGTACACCAACTGAAAATGAATACCACGATCCATCTACTCCAAAACAAGCGCCTATCACGGTTGGTCCAAAAATTGGTCGTAATGATCCTTGTCCTTGTGGAAGTGGGAAAAAATACAAAGCTTGTCACGGTAGAGAGCTTGCTTAATAAATAATTTATGTTGCCAGTCAATCAATACATCGACCATACTATATTGAAGCCAACTTGTTTGGTTGCAGATATACATAAACTATGTGAAGAAGCAACAACACATGCCTTTGCGGCAGTTTGTGTACCACCTAATTTTGTAAAATTAGCAAAAGAGTTAACAGCAGGTTCTACTGTAAAAGTGGCTACGGTTATTGGCTTTCCTTTTGGCTATAGTGCTACTGAAGCTAAAATTGCAGAAATTATTTTAGCAATGGTGGATGGGGCAGATGAATTAGATGTAGTAGCCAATATCTCTGCAATTAAAAATGGCGACTGGATGGCGATCGCAGATGAGATTAACCACATTATGCCTGTGATTCGTTCAAAAGGAAAAGTTGTAAAGATTATTATTGAATCTGGCGTGTTAACAGACGAGGAGATTATAAAATGTTGTGACATTTATGGCATTGCAGGAATAGATTATTTAAAAACATCTACTGGCTATGCAGAAAAAGGCGCCAGTATCGAAGCGGTAAAATTATTTAGAAAATATTTGCCAGAAAATGTGCAGATAAAAGCTTCTGGCGGTATCAGGGATTACGCAAACACTAAAGCAATGATTGAAGCTGGTGCAACAAGGATTGGTTGTAGTGCAGGAGTAGCGATTGTTACAGGGGCGCAAATAGACCAAACAAAAACAAATTACTAAGCCATGTTACTCGATAAAATCAAAACCTTAGCAGCAGAACATCAAGTAGAAAATATAGCTACAAGAAGACATTTACATGCGCATCCGGAATTGAGTTATCAAGAATTCGAAACCAGTAAATATGTTCAAGCACAATTGACAGCAATTGGTATTCCATTTACAGTGATTGCCACTACTGGTGTATTAGGGATCATTGAAGGGAAAAATCCATCTAATCGTGTTATTGCTTTGCGTGCAGATATGGACGCCTTGCCAATTGTAGAAGAAAATAATATTGAGTATAAATCGACCAATGAAGGGGTGATGCATGCTTGTGGACATGATGTACACACTACTATCTTATTAGGCGCTGCAAAAATTTTATGGACATTAAGAAATGAGTTTGAAGGAACGATTAAATTATTATTTCAACCTGGAGAAGAAAAAAATCCAGGTGGTGCAAGTTATATGATTCGTGATGGCGCATTGGAAAACCCTAGGCCGCAAGGCATTATCGGATTGCATGTGCATCCAGGATTGAACGAAGGAAAATTGAGTTTTAGAAAAGGGCGTGTGATGGCGAGTGCTGACGAACTATATATAAGTATCAAAGGGCCAGGAGGACATGCCGCTACACCACATCAAACAGTGGACACGATTTTAATAGCAGCACAATTGATTCAAAGTTTGCAGACAATTATTTCTAGAAATAGAAATCCTCAAAATCCTTCTGTCTTATCTATCTGCTCGATTCATGGAGGAAATACAACCAATGTCATTCCTAGTGAAGTTAAATTGATGGGTACATTTAGAGCGATGGATGAAGTGTGGCGTTTTCAAGCACACGAATTGATGTTACAACAAGCGAAAGGTTTAGCGATAGCAACTGGTGCTGAGATTGATTTTAGAGTGGATGTTGGGTATCCGACGGTGGACAACGAGCCTATGATTACAGAAGCTGCGTGGAAATTGGCAGACCAGTATATGGGTAAAGAAAATGTCGAAGAAACAGAGAAAAGAATGGGCGCCGAAGATTTTGGTTACTATTCGCAGGTGATACCTGGCTGTTTTTTCCGATTAGGCGTCAGAAATGAATCAGCGGGTATCGTACATAATGTACATACACCCCATTTTAATATAGATGAAGCTGCAATTGAGCAAGGCGTAGGGATGATGGCTTGGTTAGGGGTGAAATTGCACGCTGAATAGCCAATTTAATTATTTCCTTAGCTTTGTGGAACTTATAAACTAACATTCGTTATAAAAATATTACATGGCAGATACTACCAATAAAGAAAATCTAAGAAAAGAACAAGCCCTTGAATACCATGCTGGCGGAAGACCCGGTAAGATAGAAGTGGTACCTACCAAGGAAGCAAAAACTCAAAAAGACTTATCGCTAGCCTACAGCCCAGGTGTAGCTATCCCTTGTACCGAAATCAAAAATAATCCAGCAGATGTATACAAGTATACTGCTAAAGGAAATTTGGTGGGTGTTATCACCAATGGATCTGCTGTATTGGGATTGGGTAATATTGGTGCATTGGCAAGTAAGCCAGTGATGGAAGGGAAGGGTGTCTTATTTAAAATATTTGCAGACATAGATGTTTTTGATATTGAGATCAATGAATCAGATCCAGAAAAATTTGTTCAGATTGTAAAATCTTTAGAACCCACTTTTGGAGGGATCAATTTAGAAGATATCAAAGCACCTGAATGTTTTTATATCGAACAAAGATTAAGGGAGGAGATGAATATCCCGGTGATGCATGACGATCAACACGGTACAGCTATTATTAGTAGTGCTGCTTTATTGAATGCATTAGAATTGCAAAAGAAAAAAATTGACAAAGCTAAGTTTGTGGTGAATGGTGCGGGTGCTGCTGCAATGGCTTGTATAAAATTATATGTGGCATTAGGTGCACGATATGAAAACTTTACTTTATTTGACAAAGACGGTGTCTTGCACCAGGGCAGAACAGATTTAGGAGAAGACAGAAAACCATTTGCGATCAAGTCTGATAAAATGACTTTACCGGATGCAATTAAAACAGCGGATGTGTTTTTAGGATTAAGTGTAGGGAATGTAGTGACGAAAGAAATGATTGCATCAATGCCTAAAAATCCAGTGGTATTTGCTTTAGCCAATCCTGATCCTGAAATTGGTTATGAAGAGGCCACTTCGGTGCGTAAGGATATCATTATGGCTACAGGAAGAACAGATTATCCTAATCAAGTGAACAATGTATTAGGCTTCCCTTATATATTTAGAGGTGCGTTGGATGTACGTGCGTCTGCTATCAACGAAGCAATGAAATTAGCTGCAGTAAAAGCTTTGGCAGAGTTAGCTAAAACGGCTGTGCCAGATATGGTGAACATGGCCTACAATCAATCCAATCTTTGTTTTGGACCTCAATATATTATTCCAAAGCCTTTAGATCCAAGGTTATTAAGCACAGTAGCGCCTGCAGTTGCAAAAGCAGCAGTAGCTTCTGGCGTAGCACAATTACAAATTAACAATTGGGCAGACTATGAATTACAATTGAATAAACGTCTTGGTTTAGACAACCAATTGATGCGTTTAATTTCTAATAAGGCAAGGCGTGATCCAAAACGTTTGGTATTTGCAGATGCAGAAAATACCAAAATTTTAAAAGCGGCAAGCATTGTCTATGATGATGGTATTGCTTATCCAATTTTATTGGGTAATGAAACTAGGATTAGAAATATTGCAGCGGCCAATAATATTGATATCGATGATTTGCCTATTATTAATGTAAGAAGTGACGAGATGGAAGCAAAGCGTGAGTTCTTTGGTTCATTATTATTCCAAAAAAGACATAGAAGAGGTATTAATAAATACGAGAGCTTAAAATTAATGCGTACTCAAAATTATTTTGGTGCGATGATGGTAGAGACGGGTGAAGCAGACTCTATGCTTTCAGGCTTAACGCGTAATTATGCAGATGGTATCAAGCCTGCTTTACATATTATTGGCGTCGATGAAGGCGTGAAGAAGATTGCCGGAATGTATATTCTGTTAACAAAGAAAGGCCCTTTATTCTTAGCAGACACCACAGTGAATGTGAGCCCAACTGCTGAAGAATTAGCAGATATTACTTTGCTTGTAGCTAAAGAAGTACGCAATTTTAATATGGAGCCAAGGGTAGCCATGTTAAGTTATTCAAATTTTGGAAGTAGCGATACGCCAGAAGCTAAAATGGTGGCCGAGGCAACAAGAATTGTGAAGCAAAAGAATCCATCCTTAATAGTAGATGGTGAAATGCAAGGTATGCTTGCTTTTAATAAAGAAATTCTAAAAGAAAATTATCCATTCAGTGATTTGGTTGATGCCGATGTGAACGTGTTGATCTTTCCCAACTTGACTGCTGGAAATATTGCGTATCATCTTTTAAAAGAGATTGGTGGCATCGATGTAATTGGTCCAATTTTATTGGGCATGAAAAAACCAGTGAATGTATTACAATTAGGATCTAGTGTTCGTAATATCATCAATATGGCTACAGTGGCTGTAGTGGATGCGCAGTTAAAAACAAGAATTGATACTGCTGTAGAAGTGGAAAGAACAAGCTGGTGGAAGAAATTGAAGAAGAAAAAGAAATAGAAAACGAAAGTTAATTTTAATACATGGATTTTTTCACCTTATTTGGTAAGTACTTGCTCATGCTCAAAGGCATGTTTACTGCGACCGAAAACAAAAGAATGTTTTGGAAGGAGTATATCAGGCAATGCGTGGATATTGGCATAGGTTCATTACCCATTGTAATGATCATCTCCTTTTTTTTAGGTGCAGTAACGACGGTGCAAACAGCCTCACAATTGGTTAGTCCATTGGTCCCTTTATCCACAATTGGTATCATTGTTAGAGACAGTATTTTATTGGAATTTGCACCCACTTTTTTAAGCATTGTGTTGGCGGGCGTGGTAGGAAGTAAAATCGCAAGTGAATTAGGTAATATGCGCATTAGTGAGCAAATAGATGCCTTGGAAATAATGGGCATAAACACAAAAAATTTTTTAATTTTTCCCAAGATTTTAGGTGCGATTACTACAGTTCCTTTATTAGTTGGCATTTCTGCTGTGATTGGCATTTGGGGTGGATATTTAGTAGGTAGTTGGACCAATGTAGTTCCTGCAGAAGTTTTTATCACTGGTATTCGAAAAGGTTTCATGATTAATTACGTCTTAATTGGTTTTTATAAGTCTTTCATTTTTGCGATTATCATTAGCACTGTTCCTGCATTTTATGGCTATTATGTAAAAGGAGGTGCGCTTGAAATTGGAAAGGCTGGTACCAAGTCTGTTGTGGTAAGTTGTATCCTTATTTTAATTGCAGATTATATCGTTGCAGCCATCGCATTATAGTTGTAACTTCAATACAAATCATTCGGTATGAAAATTAGTTTTCACGGAGCAGCGCGCACAGTAACAGGTTCAAAACATCTAGTGGAATTAGCAGGTGGTGAAAAATTTTTGCTTGACTGTGGTTTGTTTCAAGGCCTTGGAAGAGAAACAGATGCTTACAATGCAGCATTTGGTTTTGAAGCTAAGGCATTAGATTACGTTATTCTCTCTCATGCGCATATTGATCATTCTGGCTTATTGCCAAAATTAGCTGCCGAAGGATTTAAGGGTAAAATTTATTGTACGCCTGCAACCAAGGCTTTGACTGAAATTTTATTAGAAGACTCTGCGATGATTCAAAGAGACGATGCGAAATACAAAAATAAAAGATTAAAAAGGGAGGGCATGCCATTGGTTGAACCCTTGTATACCATGGATGATGTGAATTTGGTTTTACCCTTGCTTCAAACAGTAGAATATGATAAGCCTTATAAGGTATCAGAAAAGGTAGAATTAATGTTTACAGACGCTGGCCATATTATTGGTAGTGCTGCGGTGCATTTAAAGATCAAGGAAAACAAAACAACCCAAACACTTAGTTTTAGTGGAGATGTAGGCAGGTATCGAGATATGATTTTAAGGTCGCCAGCCAGTTTTTCCCAAGCCGATTTTATCATCATTGAAAGTACCTACGGGGATAAATTACACGACCTAATTCATTCCACGCCGGATGATTTATTAAAATGGATTGAGTATACCTGTGTAGAACAAAAAGGAAATCTAATCATTCCCGCATTTAGCGTGGGTAGAACACAGGAGATACTGTTTGAACTCAATCAGCTTTCTTTAGAAAAAAGATTGCCTCATATTCCTGTTTACGTAGACAGTCCATTGAGTATGGAGGCGACAGAAATGTTGAAAAAGTACCCTAAATATTTTAATAAAAAAATACAGAGAATTTTAGAAGTAGACGACGATCCATTTGATTTTGAAGGATTGCGTTATATTAAATCTGTGGAAGAGAGTAAGGCTTTGAATGAAGACATGCACCCAAAAGTGATCATTTCTGCATCAGGTATGGCTGATGCGGGCAGGGTGAAACATCATATTAAAAACAATATTGGCAACAAGAAAAATACCATCTTGCTCGTGGGTTATTGTGAACCAAGGTCACTTGGTGGACGTTTGATGAATGGCGCTACAGAAGTACGAATCTATGGTGAACCTTTCGAAGTAAGGTGTACAGTAGGTTCTATCAAAAGCATGAGTGCCCATGGAGATTACGAAGACTTAATGCAATTTTTAGCTTGTCAAAACCCATCCGATGTAAAGCAAATATATATTGTGCACGGAGAGCCAGCAGTACAAGATCATTTTGCAGAAAGACTTAGGAAAAAAGGATTCAAGGACGTCATCGTGCCCGAACTACACGAAACCTGTATTCTGTCTTAGTCTATTATTTCAATTAGAATAAGGACTGTGGTGTAAAAATCTGGTAATCTACTTTTTCGCAAGGCGTATTGGATTGTAAAAAGTTTTTTGCTACAGTATGCGCTTGCATCAAATTTGAATCAATCTGTGTCCTTGCAATTGCTTGCAGCTCGTTGCTATTTAAATTTTCTGAAACCCATGCGGCAGCTAAATCATCTTCCAAAATGGTAGGCATTCTTTTTTTTACATTATGAATTTTAGCCATAAAATCATTTGCTTCGGTCGTTAAAATGCCAAAGCTATTCTTGGTCTCGCCTGAACTGTAATCGGTCCAAGTGTTCCAAACACCAGCCATATAAAATAGCGACTTATCTTTAATTTGTATACAATGCGGAAACTTCATTTTGTTGACCTCTTGCCACTCAAAAAAGTGCGAAGCTAGCACAAGGCATCTATTGGTATGCACTAAAGCCTGTGCTACTTTATTTTGTAAGACACCCTCAGACTGAATGTTAAGGGTGGTATATTTTTTTCTGGAAGTATCCAATTCTTTTTGATTCCTGACCCAATTAGGAATTAATTCCCAATGCATTATTCCAGGCCTTAAAAGGGTGGTATTTTCCTGTGTTTCGTTAAATAGCACAGGCCAAGTTTGGAAGCTAAAGCCTGATTGAGCAGGTAGGTCAATTGGATCTAGGTCAATGGATTGATTGCCTATTTTAATAGTTTGTTTTTTTGGAATCTTGATTCCTACCACATAACACATAAGAAAGAATATATTATGAAGATAAATTAAATACTTATTGTAATTTTATACAAATTAAATCCAATGAAAAAAAGTATCCAATTTTTATTGTGCTTATTCTCTGGATGGTTCAGCTTACAAGCACAATCTGTGACAGTGAATGCATCGGCCTTAAGTCAAAAGTCTGAGAATGATGTGCTAAAGACATTGTCAGGAAAAGTGGCAGGCGTCAATATACAAAGTGGTGGCGGCGCGCCGGGTCAAAGTACAAGATTGAATTTTAGAGGTTTTACTTCTTTTTATGGTACAAGTCAACCCTTGGTTGTTGTAGACGGTATCCCTTTTGACAATTCTGTTAATAATATGGGTACGGGTTTTGATGGTAATTCTGTTATCTCCAATCGTTTGTTTGATATTGATCCAAATATCATTGAATCTATTACCGTTTTAAAAGGGGCAAGTGCAGCGGTGGTCTATGGTGCTGGCGCTCAAAATGGGGCCATTATCATTACTACAAAAGGACAAAAGTACAGTCAGGCTGGGGATTTGCATACTTTGAATGCAGAGATGCTCGAAAAACAAGAAAGAAGAATTCGTAGAGCAAAAGAGCGTGCCCAAAAACAAAAAGATAAGTAGTTATAGTTTAAATTTGGAGAAACATTAACTATGGCTAAGTTCCGTCTGTTATGGTTCTCTTTTTGCATTCTAATTACCACGCATTTAATTGCGCAAAATTCCACCTTAATCTACAATGTATCCATAATTGATGGCACTGGGAAACCTGCTTATGCAGCAGCTGTGCTCCTTCGAGATAAAACAATCATTCAAATTGGCGACATAAAGCCTTCTGCTTCTATCGATCATGTGATTGATGGGAAAGGAAAGATTTTGGTACCTGGGTTCATAGATTCACATAGCCATCATTTTGGAGACCTGAATAAAAATCGCGGTGGTTTGTCTACTTCAAGTCAAGGCATTACAACGATTGTGATTGGTCAGGATGGGAACAGTTATCCAATGGATAGTTTATCTAAATGGATGTCCACCAATCCTGTGGTATCAAATGTGGCCACTTATACAGGGCAGGCTACCTTAAGAGAAGATGCAATGGGTGAAAATGATTTGTACAGAACAGCAACGTCTGCTGAGATTGTAAAAATGAAATCCTTGCTAGCTTCAGAACTAAAAAAAGGATCTTTTGGTTTGTCAACAGGACTAGAATACGAAGCCTCCTTTTATTCTAGCAAACAAGAAGTGATTGATTTGGCAAAAGTAACTGCAGCGCACAATGGGTTGTACACGAGTCATATAAGAAGCGAAGACTTGCATATGGACGAAGCGATAGATGAAATTATTGAGATTGGAAGACAAACAAAAATGCCTGTTCAAGTGTCACATATCAAGATTGCAAATAAATTAAATTGGGGAACAGCCAATAAAATTCTAGATAAATTAAATCAAGCAAGAGAGGAAGGTATCAACATCAGTGCAGATGTATATCCTTATACCTATTGGAATTCAACTTTAAGGGTATTGTTTCCAGGTAAAGATTTTAACAATTTGGCGAGTGCGCAAATGGCAACCAAGCAATTGTTCGACCCCAATGAATCTGTCCTAGTTCAATTTGCACCTAATCCATCTTACGTGGGTAAGACCGTTACCGTAATTGGTGAAGAACGAAATGAGTCACCTGCCCAAGCATTGATGAGTTTAATAAAAATAGCAGAAGACTTTAAAAAAGCCAATCCAAATTATACAGGAAGCATAGAAGCTATTGCTGGCAAGGCTATGAGCGAGGATGATGTAAAAACATTTCTTGCATGGCCAGAAGCAATCATTTGTTCTGACGGGAATGCAGGGGGACATCCAAGAGGTTATGGTGCATTCACTAGGGTTTTAGGCAAATATGTGAGAGAGGAGAAAATATTGCCTTTTGAAAAAGCAATTTATAAAATGACAGGTCAATCCGCAGATTTTTTTGGATTCAAAAATAGAGGTCGAATTGCGGTTGGTCAATATGCAGACTTAGTATTGTTAGACCCAGCTACAGTGATTGATCAGGCGAATTTAAAAAATAGCAAAGCTTTGTCAACAGGGATAGAAATGGTATGGGTGAATGGCAGCCTTGTTTTCCAAAATCAAATAGCTACAGGAAAGCAGCCAGGGATGTTACTAAAAAGAAATTAATAATTAGAAGAAGTAAAAAATAGCGGAATGAAAAATGCGATTGTTTTAACAAATGGGTTGCTCCATCATTCAGATGCAAAAACAGCACATGGGTTAATAAGAGGTACAGAAAGATTCGATATTGTGGGCGTGGTGGATTGCGCTGAAACAGCTGGACAAGATGCTGGCGTAATTTTAGATGGAAAAAATAGAGGAATTCCTGTATTTGCCACTATGGTATCAGCGATGCAGCAGCTTAAAGAAGTAGATTTTTTAATTATTGGCGTCGCTACAGTTGGAGGTATATTGCCATCCAATATGTTATCCTTAGTTTATGAGGCGGTTCAAAAAGGGATCTCTGTAGTCAATGGTTTACATGAATACTTAAATGATAAAGCAGATTTAGTAGCGATTGCTCAAAGTACAGGAGCACAATTAATAGATATTAGAAAACCAAAATCAAGAGCTGATTTGCATTTTTGGTCCGGTGCAATTTATGAGGTGACTGCGCCCATTGTTGCAGTGATTGGTATGGATTGTGCTATGGGTAAAAGAACCACTGCGCGTATGCTCAAACAAGCATGTATTGCCGAAGGACAAAAAGCGGAAATGATTTATACAGGGCAAACAGGTTGGTTACAAGGGGGGCAATATGGTTTTATTTTTGATTCTACTTTAAATGATTTTGTATCTGGCGAATTGGAGCATGCGGTTGTAAGTTGCTGGAAAGAAACAAAGCCGGATATCTTGTTTTTAGAAGGACAATCTTCATTACGCAATCCAAGTGGCCCTTGTGGTTTAGAATTATTAATTTCTGGTAATGCAAAACATGTAGTTTTAATTTTTGCACCTAAACGAAAATATTTCGACAATGAAGCCCATTGGGGAGAGATACCATCTGTTGCCTCTGAGATTGAATTGATAGAAAAGCTGGGTTCTAAAGTAATTGCGGTGGCGGTGAATACAGAAAATTGCACCACAGAAGAAGCTTATGCTTATCAAAAAGAATTTACCGCAAGTTTAGGCTTGCCTGTCTTGTTGCCTATCCAAGAAGGGGTTGCGCCGGTTCTTCCAATGCTTAAAGCCTTAATGAAGTCCTAATATGAAAATAGTTACTGTCAAAGCCTACCTGCGAAAAATGGCTTTAAAAAAGCCTTATACAATTGCGTATAATACATTCACAGAGGTGTCTTTGGCTTTTCTTGAAATTGAATTATCCAATGGTATGATTGGATATGGCGCTGCAAGTCCTGCAGAAGAAGTGGTTGGTGAAACGACGGAACAAACTGTGGTGAATTTAAACACAGATTTTGTATCCAAATTAGTGGGAAGAGATATTCGTGATTTTCAACAAATTCTATTTGAATCGAATTTGCATTTCCCTCATTTACCAGGTACTTTGGCAGCGATCGATATTGCATTACATGATGCATTTGCAAAATGGATGGGGGTGTCTGTAGCTTCTTTTTATGGTCAAAAAATGAATGCACTTCCAACATCTATGACCATTGGTATTAAAGGGGTAGAAGAGACCTTAGAGGAAGCAAAAGCCTATGCTGATTTAGGGTTCAAAGTCTTTAAGGTAAAAACAGGCATGGATGTGCTAGAAGACATTGAACGTATTAAAGCTTTGTATACATCCTTTGGCAAGGATTACACCATTAGAGTTGATGCCAATCAAGGGTATGATATAAACGCTTTGCAAATATTTATAAAGGCAACTTCTGGGTATCCTTTAGAATTGATTGAACAGCCTTTGCCTGTGGGAGAGGAGGCAGCTTTACTTTCATTGCCCGCAACAGATAGAAAAAAATTAACAGCAGACGAAGTGTTGAAAGATCCAGCCGCAGCTTTGAAATTGGCATCTGGAGATCAGGCATTTGGTATTTACAATATTAAGTTGATGAAATGTGGCGGACTCCTTGGAGCAAAAGAAATTGCCACCATCGCAAAGCATGCAGGTATTGATTTGTTTTGGGGCTGCAATGACGAAAGTATTATTAGTATTACTGCCGCATTGCATATGGCGTATGCTTGTTCCAATACAAAATACATCGACTTAGATGGCAGCTTTGATTTAATGGAAGATTTAGTAACTGGAGGATTTGAGGTGAAAGATGGATGTTTGGTAATTAACGATAAGCCAGGTTTTGGTTTTGCAAAAATTTAAATAAGCATAGTGCAAGAAAATTCAACTACAAATAGTTTACAACCAAAGTTAGGCTTAAGGGCAGCTAGCTTCTTAGTTATAAGTGTGATAATTGGATCGGGGGTGTTTAAAAAAATTGCACCTATGGCAGAGGAACTTGGAACACCCTGGTTGATTTTACTTTGTTGGTTCATTGCTGGAATTGTAAGTTTAGCAGGCGCATTGTGTACAGCAGAGTTAGTGAGTATGTATCCCAATTCGGGAGGGGAATACAATTATTTTCAAAAAATTTACGGACGATTTTTTTCTTTTTTATATGGATGGGCAAGTTTTGCTGTGATTAAGACAGCATCAATTAGTGCATTGGCTTACATATTTGCACAGTCTTTAAATAGTTTATATCCATTGCCAGTCATTGATTCAGATACCACCTTTTTAGGGCTACACTTATTTGAAAACTTATCCATCAAATTATTAGCTTCATTTTTGATCCTACTTTTGACATTACTCAATTATAGAGGGGTGCAATTTGCAGAAAAATTAAGTAGTATTTTAACCTATGCCATGTTAATTGCAATCGCTTTCTTTTTGGTTGTTGGATTCAATGCGGATAAGGGAAGTATGACGAACCTAAAGACCGCTGCTACCAATGCACCTTCAATCCTTAGTGGTTGGACTTTGGTGAAAGCCATGTTTTTGGCGAGCTTGGGTGCTTTTTGGGGTTATGATGGCTGGAACAATATTGCATTCATAGGAGAAGAAATTAAATATCCTAAACGCAATTTGCCACTTGCATTAGGGTTGGGCACTTTGGGCGTGATGGCAGTATATGTGTTGATCAATTTTGTGTTCTTATATGTTTTGCCAATAGATTATTTTATACAATTGAATGAAACCCCAAATAAAATTGCGGCTGTTGAAGTGGCAGGACAAATCAGTGGTCCCCTCGGCATGGTATTAGTAGCCTGTTTAATTTTAGTGACTACTTTAAATTCTACCAATAGTAGTATTTTAATGTCAGCTAGAATGCTGTATGCGATGGCAAGGGATAAGACATTTTTCAACCAAGCAGCTTCGGTACATCCTACCTACAATACCCCGGACAAAGCATTGTTTATACAAGCTGCATGGGCGGTCTTGTTGGTTTTTTCTGGAAGTTTTGATCAATTAACTGACATGCTGGTTTTTGCTGCTTTTCTTTTCTATGCTGCGACTGCATTTGGGTTAATGTACTTGCGTATAAAAGCGCCTACAGCAGATAGAGGTTATAAGGTGATTGCTTATCCTGTTGTGCCAGTTTTATTTTTACTCTTTTGTATTACGATTTGTGCCATGACATTAATCAATCAACCTTTTGAAGCGATGATGGGTTTGGCATTGATTGCTTCAGGCTTGCCGGTGTATTGGTGGCTGGGGCGGAAATAAATACTATTTTTTTGTTTTTATAGGTTGGTTAAATTTCTTAACAATTGATTCTAAATTAGTTTCCAGGTATTTAAGATAACTTGCTGCTATAGGTGAAAGTTTCTTTTCCTTCAACCAAATTAATCGCCAGGTTGTTTTTATGGGAAGGCCGGTAGCAGGTATGATTTTTAAATGACCTGTTTCAATTTCATTTCTACTCCCAATCATTGGCATAATGGATATGCCTAATCCTGCAATTACGGCTTGTTTTACTGCTTCATTTGAAGTTAATTCAAGTTTTTTTCTAGGCTGTATTTTCTGCTTCTTAAAAAATTGATCCATCACCTCGTTCGTGTCTGATCCAATTTCTCTAAATATGATAGAAGTTTTTTCTAAAATTTGATCTATTGGTTTTTTGATATCAATTTCTTTATTGCCAAAAAGATAGAGTGCATTTTCAATCAACTTAAATTGCGACACATTTATATGCCCAGGCATATCGGAAACGAGTGCAAAATCAATTTCATTTTCTGTCAAGCTTTTTAAAACCTTTGACTTATTAGTCACGTCCATCGTTAAATCAATTTTTTCGTTTTCTTTTAAAAAGCTATTCAAGAAAAAGGGCATAATGTATTTGCCTGTTGATATAATTGAAATTTTCAAATGCCCGGCTAATTTGTTTGTATAATTTTGTGAGGTATAATTTATATTATCAACTTCGTTGATGATACTTTCTGCAGCTTTGGCAATTTCTTTACCTAGTCCAGTAACATGTATTTTCTTTTGAATGATTTCGATCAACGGGTAGTCAAATTGTTGCTGAAAATTTTTCAATTGTATGGACAATGCAGGTTGAGTAAGATTCAATTCATTTGCTGCTTTTGTAATACTTAGGGTTTGGGTGATTTTAAGGTAGATCCTTAATTGGTGTAGTGTATAATTCATAAATAAAATTAATAACAAATATTAAATATATAAATATAATTAATAAATATTTAAACCGAATTTTGTACTAATAAAATGCTCCTAACCCCATAAATACATCCCCTTCAATGAAAAAAATATATGCGATAGACCTTGTGAATAGCTTGTTTTCAAAAGAAGAAGCGACAGAATTGATTTTAGGGTTAATTGATTACAAAATAGATGTGCATTCAAGAAAAAACTTTTCCAATCAAGTAAAGTTTGGCGAAGAGGATGAAGACTCAAAATATAGGTTAGAAAAATTAACGGCAGCGAGGGAAGCGATCAAAGAAATGATCACTACATCAAAAGATAGCCATTTTAAATTGTGTGCAGAATTGACGATTGAGCCTAAAGGAAGGCTAAATTAGATTAGCATTATTTTATGATACATCAAAACATTCCGGCAGCTGCTGAAGCTTTAAATAGAGGAGAACTTATTGGTCTCCCTACCGAAACGGTTTATGGCCTAGCAGGTAATGCATTGAATGAATTTGTTGTCGAAAAAATTTATAACCTAAAAAATAGACCTTCTAGTAATCCGCTTATCTTACATACCTATGCTTTAAAGGAGGTTGCAAAATATACAACCCATATTCCCCCAAAGGCATTTAAATTGGCAAATACTTTTTGGCCTGGACAATTGACTTTATTGTTGCCAAAAAATAATTTAATAGCCCATAAAGTAACAGCAGGTAGTCATTTAGTTGCGGTAAGGATTCCAAGTCATCCCATTGCATTAGAGCTGCTTCGATCTTTGGATTTTCCATTGGTAGCACCTAGTGCTAATCCTTATACCAGAATTAGTCCCACGTCTGCACAAATGGTAGAAGACTATTTTGGCAATGCCCTGCCACATATTTTGGACGGGGGTAATTGTGCGAAAGGGATTGAATCAACGATTGTTGGATTTGATGGAGATACGCCCATTGTATATAGACAAGGCGCTATCAGTGTCGATGCTATCGAATTCGTTGCAGGTAAAACCAAAGTGCTTGCTACCGTGAAAGAAAAAGTAACAACCCCTGGCATGGCTCCAATGCATTATGCGCCAAGGACAAGATTCTTAATTGTAGAAGATATAAAAAACTATATCCATGAAAACCCACATTTAAGCATAGGGGTGTTGTCCATGTGCAATACATTTAAAACCGCGTCCAATGTATATGTTGTGCTACTTACTTCTAGGTTGGATTTAGAAGAAGCTAGCAAAAACCTATATCAATCCATGCATTATTTAGATGGTTTGAATTTGGATTGTATCATTATTGAAAGATTCCCTGAAATCGGTATTGGCAAATCATTGAATGATAGGATTACTAGAGCATCTCTAGTTCAATGATATTAATTTCCGTCAATTTTTTCCAATAGTCTAAACCTTGCTTCACTTGTATCTTTTTCAAGCATTGTTTTTATATCGATTCTCATCACAGGCACAGGATTTTTTGAATTGATAGGAGGCCAATATGGAAGTCCCTCACTATTTGGATTTCCATATTTAATGAAATTTGCAAAATAATTTTGCATAATAGACGAAACTTTAAAGTCCTCATTTGTCCATTCAAATGTTTTATTTAAATGCAAATTGCCCATTGCATATTCTATCTCTGCAGAATGCACTGCTCCTTTGGCGGGTGGTGGTTTGGGCGCGCCGTTATTTTTTTGAACACCTCCAGCTAATCCAGGTATCACATCACCCATTGCAGCTGCCATTGCTGGTCTCGGTTTTGCGTAATAATATCTATAAACAGGGCTACCACCAGTTTTTGCTTGTAAGTCTGACCATCTCCAAGTACTAAATCCAATAAAACGATCACCTGCTAAAGCTGTAGCTACTTCATCTACTTCATCATCTTTGCTAACTTGATACACTTTTAATATTGCATCAGTATTTGTGTTGTATATTTTTTTTACCACTTTTTCGAAATTCTCTTTTGTAAATTCTTGGTTGCCCATGATGGCTCTTGCATTCATTTCTTCGGAATTCCATCCAACTAGTAAGGGCACCTGCGCTTGTTCTCCGGCCCTAAAAATTTCAAGAGGCGCTTTGGGGTAAAAATATCCGTCAATAGTAGATGAGAATCTAAATGGGCCATACTTAGTGGCTAAATTCAAAAGTGAATCGGCTGGTATGTTTCTTAATTCAACCAAACTTTTAACGCCAATTGTAGTAGCAAATTCAAGACCTGTTTTTTCTGCATCCTCTAAAGGAGACGGCGGTAAAGTGCCTAACATAGAACCACTCTCGCCAATCGCACCTGCTATTAAATGTTTTGATAATGGGGATACCATTTGTGCACTCACAGAAACGGATCCCGCAGATTCACCAGCTATAGTTATTTTATTTGGGTCGCCTCCAAATGTGCTGATATTATTTTTCACCCATTGTAGTGCGGCCGCTTGATCTAATAAGCCATAATTACCTGAACCATGATAACTGGTTTCTGCGGATAGTTCAGGATGAGCGAAGGATCCAAAAATGCCTAAGCGATAATTTACAGTAAGGGCAACGATACCTTTTTGTGCCATGCTTTCACCATCATACCTTGCTTCTGATCCATCTCCTGCTACAAATCCACCTCCATAGAAATATACTAATACTGGTAATTTTGCTTTGGTATTGGGTGTCCAAATATTTAAGTACAAACAATCTTCACTCATGCCATTGGATCGAAAACCCATGTCTCCAAAAATAGGTGCTTGTATACCTCTGGGGCTAAAATCTTTTGCACTCAAAACCCCAGCCCAATCCTTTACTGGCTGTGGTGCTTTCCATCTGTTTACACCCACAGGAGGAGCGGCAAAAGGGATACCTTTGAAAGATAGAATACCTGTTTTTTCTTGCACGCCTTCTATCATTCCGTGCTTAGTACTTATTGTTAAGTTTTGCGCAAATGTTTGTGCTCCAAAAATAAGACTAGCAAAAAGGATATATGTTTTCATTGATTTATTTTTTTATATGTGTGCTCTCTTCTCAAATTTAGATGTTTTATATAGGATTGATCAACTTAATTATATAAATGGACGATTGATAGATGCCTTTTCACTAATATTTTCTTTTGAATCTTAAAAATAGAGTAGCTTTAATACATTAAAATACTATAAAATGTCAGGCACACTCATTTTCTTAATCGTTTTGGTTGTATTAGTTTTCATGAGCTTAATTACTGTCAATCAAGGTACAGTAGCCATTGTAACCTTATTTGGAAAATATCGTAGGATATTACTACCAGGCTTAAGATTTAGATTGCCTTTTATAGAACGTATTTACAGACGAGTGAGTATCCAGAATCAAAGTATTGAACTAGAGTTTCAAGCAGTGACGATAGATCAGGCCAATGTGTATTTTAAAAGCATGATTTTATATTCTGTTCAAAATTCTGACGAAGAGACTATGAAGAAAGTGGCTTTTAAATTTATTAGTAACAAAGATTTAATGCAAGCCCTTGTTAGAACTGTTGAAGGAAGTATTAGAGCCTATGTTGCAACTAAAAGACAAGCTGAAGTATTAACTGCGCGTCGTGAAATAGTGGACTATGTAAAAGAGCAAATTGACCATAGTTTAGAAGAGTGGGGATACCATTTACAAGATTTACAAATCAACGATATCACTTTTGACCAACAAATCATGGATAGTATGAGTAAAGTGGTTGCTAGTAATAACTTAAAAGCGGCTGCAGAGAATGAAGGTCAGGCATTGTTAATTACAAAGACGAAAGCGGCTGAGGCAGAAGGGAATGCTATTAAAATATCTGCACAGGCTGAGAAAGAGGCTGCACAATTAAGAGGACAAGGGGTCGCATTATTCAGACAAGAAGTAGCTAAGGGTATGTCTGAAGCTGCAGAGGAAATGAAGCAAGCGAATTTAGATACCAATGTGATTTTGTTTAGCATGTGGACCGAAGCCATCAAGAATTTTGCAGAGTACGGAAAAGGGAATGTAATTTTCTTAGACGGTAGCCCTGATGGTATGGATAAAACAATGAAACAAATGATGGGATTGATCACAAAGCAGGAAGAGAAGAAATAATTTCGGTAATGATTTTTTAATTCGCCGAATATCTTTTAATAAGCTTTAGGTCAGATCCTTTTATTAATAGTTCTTCTTCAATGTCAAAATCGTTTTGAAGGCCTAGCCAGAAGTTTGGGGTATTTCCAAAGTATTTTGAAAGTCTCAAAGCAGTGTCAGCAGTTATGCTTCGATTGCCTTTTAGTATTTCAGATATTCTTGTTTGAGGCACTCCAATATCCATGCAAAGCCTATAAGCACTTATTCCTAACGGGGTAAGAAATTCTTCTTTTAAGACATCTCCTGGGTGTATGTTTTTTAATTTTTTCATTGTGTCTTAATATTTCCAAAACTAAGTATCATACTAACGTTTTACGATACTTACGCCAAAGGTAAGTATTTTATCTAAACTGTATTATACTTATTTGTTTTAATTATAAAATTTCGGGAAATACACATCGGGACTGCCAATGCTTCGCATTGTCTTCCTCGGCTGTGGCCTTACCCAAAGCCTTTCAGACAAACACAGTGTGTTCGTTTGGCTTTTTTGCTCCTCGCAACGGGACTGCCGTTCTCGCTTCGCTCAAACGCCTTCCCAATCCATTGGCCTTACCCAAAGCCTTTCAAACAAACACTGCGTGTTTGTTTGGCTTTTTTTACGCTCATCCGCTCAATCAAGCAAGCTTGTTTCGCGTCTTAGCATTAAAAAAGCCTCTCATTTGCATGAGAGGCTTTGTAGCCGGTACGGGAATCGAACCCGTCTTTGCCCCGTGAAAGGGGGCTGTCCTAACCGATAGACGAACCGGCCAACTTGAAGACCTTTTGGGGTCAATTGGGTCGCAAAAATAGGATTCATAGGCTTTACTGCCAAACAATTTTGCCTTTTTTTCACCGGATTTTGAAATTAAATAAATTGTCCTAGGGGCTTCATGCAAAGGTTTGTGTTGAAAAATACGACCAGTTGTTTGTTGAAATCCTTGTCAATATTGAATTGTTACCCATTTTTTAATCTAGTTTTTTAGTCATTTTTTTTAAAAGGATTGTATCTTCGTCCCTCTATTAAAAAATAAATCGAATAAAAATGAGTTCAGTTAAAGTAGCAATCAATGGTTTTGGACGTATCGGACGTTTAGTTTTCCGTCAAATTTATAATACACCGGGTATCGAAGTGGTGGCGATCAATGACCTTACTTCACCAGCTGCCTTGGCACATTTATTAAAGTATGATAGCGCACAAGGTCGTTTTGATGCAGAAGTAAAAGCAACTGAAGATTCAGTAGTGGTGAATGGCCATGCGGTTAAAATATATGCACAAAGAGATCCAGCTCAAATTCCTTGGGGAGCGCATGATGTAGATGTGGTGATTGAGTCTACAGGTTTCTTTACAGACAAAGAAAAAGCCGAATTACATATTAAAGCAGGTGCTAAAAGAGTAGTCATTTCAGCTCCAGCAACTGGAGACATGAAAACAGTAGTATTCAATACCAACCATGAAATTATTGATGGTACTGAAACTGTGATTTCTGGTGCATCTTGTACAACGAACTGTTTAGCGCCTATGGCAAAAGTATTAGAAGATAAGTTTGGCATCGTTACCGGTTTAATGTTAACAGTTCATGCTTACACAAACGACCAAAATACTTTAGACGGCCCTCACCCTAAAGGTGATTTAAGAAGAGCAAGAGCTGCAGCTGCAAACATTGTACCTAACAGTACAGGTGCTGCTAAAGCAATTGGCTTAGTATTGCCAAGCTTAAAAGGTAAATTAGATGGTTCAGCACAACGTGTTCCAACTATTACTGGTTCTTTAACAGAGTTAACAACTATCCTTTCTAAGAAAGTAACTGCAGAAGAAATCAATGCAGCAATGAAAGCAGCAGCTAACGAATCTTTTGGTTATACGGAAGATGAGATTGTAAGTTCAGATATCATTGGTATTTCTTATGGCTCTTTGTTTGATGCTACGCAAACTAAAGTAATGACACAAGGAGATGTTCAATTAGTAAAAACTGTTTCTTGGTATGATAACGAAATGAGCTATGTTAGCCAATTAGTTCGTACTGTGAAATACTTTGCAAGTAAAATTAAATAAGTAATTCTTTAATAGCAAATGCCTCCGTTTAACGGGGGCATTTTTATTCAATTTTGTAGATTTCGAATCCCAAAAAAACGACAATAAAATTTTTAGTATGAGTTCTTTTCAAACATTTTCTTTCGCAGGTAAAAAAGCATTGGTACGTGTTGATTTTAACGTGCCTTTAAATGAGCATTTTCAAATTACCGACGACACACGCATGCTTGCTACTGTAAAAACAATCAATCAAATTGTACAAAACGGTGGCAGTGTTATTTTAATGAGCCATTTAGGTAGACCAAAAGATGGCCCAACAGAGAAATATTCTTTAAAGCATGTAGTAGCACATTTGTCTGAATTATTAGGAGGCAAAGATGTGCAGTTTGCAAATGACTGTATCGGAGCCGAAGCGGTAAATAAAGCTGCTGCTTTACAAGCAGGACAAGTTTTATTATTAGAGAATTTAAGGTTCTATAAAGAAGAAGAAAAAGGCGATGCAGTATTTGCTGAAAAATTAGCAAAGTTGGGAGATGTGTATGTGAATGATGCATTTGGTACGGCGCACAGAGCGCATGCTTCTACTGCAATCATTGCACAATATTTTTCAAAAGAAAATAGAACATTTGGTTTCTTGATGGAGGCAGAAGTAGTGAGCGCAGAAAAAGTATTGCATGAAGCGCAAAAGCCTTTTACTGCGATTATTGGTGGCGCAAAAGTGTCGGATAAAATTTTAATTATTGAAAATTTATTAGAGCGTGCGACAGATATCATCATTGGTGGTGGTATGGCTTATACTTTCTTTAAGGCGCAAGGCGGCACGATTGGTACTTCTATTTGTGAAGACGATCGTATGCCATTGGCATTAGAGATTTTAGCAAAAGCGAAAGCAAAAGGCGTGAACATTCACTTGCCTGTAGACAATATCATAACGACTGATTTTTCGAACGATACGGAAAGAAAAAATTGCGAAAGCATGTCTATACCTGATGGGTGGATGGGTTTAGATATTGGGGAAGCTTCTAGAGCCAAATTTGCAGCGGTGATTTTAGCAAGTAAAACAATCCTTTGGAATGGTCCAATGGGGGTGTTTGAAATGTCTAATTACCAGGCAGGAACCAAAGCCATTGCGGTGGCGGTGGCAGAAGCAACTCAAAAAGGGGCATTTAGCTTAGTGGGTGGTGGCGACAGTGTGTCAGCTGTGAACCAGTTTGGATTCAATGACAAAGTAAGCTATGTAAGTACAGGTGGCGGCGCTTTATTAGAATATTTTGAAGGTAAAATCCTTCCAGGAATAGCAGCCATTAAAGGATAAATGGCGTAAGCGACAGACGAAAAAGATGATTAAAATCAAGTATTTCTAAAGAACTTGTTAATTCCAACCCTCCTCGGCTTCGGGGAGGGTTATTTTTGTCAGGACTTTCCGTCATAAAACAAGTTTGGTACTAGCTTTGCGCTATCTTTATAAACAAATACAAAACTATGTTACGTAAAAATTTAGGACTATTCATTTTTTTAGGAGTACTCGTAATTTTAATAGGCTATGGTTGCAACGGCTATAATGGCTTAGTAAACCAAGACGAGAATGTAAATCAAGCATGGAACAACGTGCAAAGTGATTACCAAAGAAGAGCGGATTTAATTCCAAACTTGGTGAACACGGTTAAAGGAGAAGCTAATTTTGAGCAATCTACTTTACAAAATGTGATTGCAGCTCGTGCAAGCGCTACCCAAATGAAAGTAGATGCGAAGGATTTAACACCAGAAAAATTACAACAGTTTCAGGCAAATCAAGGTCAATTGTCTCAAGCATTAGGCCGTTTGTTAGTAGTGTCTGAAAACTACCCTAATTTAAGAGCAAATGATGCCTTCCGTGGTTTACAAGCTCAATTAGAAGGGACTGAAAACAGAATTAAAGTCTCAAGAAACGACTTCAATGCTGCGATTGCCGATTATAACAAAAGAGCAAGATCATTCCCATTGAATTTGGTGGCAGGTATGTTTGGTTTCAAAACAAGAGAAGGATTTAAAGCAGACGAAGGTGCTTCAAAAGCGCCAGAAGTTAAATTCTAAGCTGTTTTATACTCCAAACCAACAATACTATGTGGAATCCATTGAATCTATTTAAATCCAAAACGGATCATTTATTGAGTGCCTCGGACAAGCAATTGCTTGTCCAGGCGATTCAAGCTGCTGAACAAAATACCAGCGGTGAAATCCGTGTGTTTGTAGAATCAAGCATTCCCAAAAAATTAGATGCATTACAACGTGCTACTGACATCTTTTTTAAAAATAAGATGAACGAAACCAAGGATCGAAATGGTGTTTTGGTGTACGTTGCTGTATCAGATAAAAAGTTAGCTATCTACGGTGACCAAAGTATTCATGAAAAAGTGGGTGTCGAATTCTGGTACCAGCAGGTACAAGAAATGACAGGTCATTTTAAAGAAGCGCATTATGTAGATGGGATGGTGGGCGTGATTAACGCGATAGGTCATGCATTAAAAGATCATTTTCCTTATGATCGTACGACGGATCAAAATGAATTATCTGACGAAATCATGATGGGCAAATGAGAAAAATAAAATTACTTGGCAGACTGCCAATACTTTTAATCACCAATTTTTTAATAGCAGCTAGTTTTTTCGCGCAACCATTGCAAGCGCAAAATATTATTGCTAAGTCAAATCCTCCAACCCTTGTCACGGATGCTGCTGGTGTATTAACAGCGGAACAAAAACAAGCTTTAGAAAATAAATTAGTGGCCATTGACGATAGCAGTTCGAATCAGATTGCGGTGGTGATTATTTCAAGCTTGGATGGCTACCCTAAGGAAGAATATGCTACTAAGCTATTTAGAGAATGGGGTATCGGTAATACAAAAACCAATAATGGGGTCCTATTATTGATTGCTGTACAAGACCGTCAAATCAGGATCGAAGTGGGTTATGGACTTGAAGGTGCGATTCCTGATATCACTGCTTTAAATATTATTGACAATGATATTAAGCCCGCATTTAAAGCTGGTAATTATTATGAAGGCATAGATCTTGCAACGGACAATATCGCTAAAGCGGCAGTTGGAGAATACAAAGTTAAAAAAGCAAAAAAATCAAAAAGTAAAGGTGGCGGAGGATTATTTCTAATTGTCTTAATCATCATTTTTGTCCTTCTAAGAGGGGGACGTGGTGGTGGCTCAAATATTGGTGGTGGCGGATTTAGTGATGTCGCTACGGGTATGCTATTAGGTTCATTATTAAATGGAGGTGGCCGTCATGGTGGCGGTGGATGGGGTGATGGTGGAGGAGGTGGCTTCGGCGGCTTTGGCGGAGGTAGTTCCGGTGGTGGTGGCGCAGGAGGTTCTTGGTAAACATCAGCACAGAAGATGAATGATTGAAAGA
>JBEDDG010000012.1:0-39903 GCA_041176305.1 Bacteroidota bacterium
ATATAATATTGAAAATCAATTTAATAAATCAAAAAAATAATTTTCACCACTTAGTTTATAAATAAGTTGTAACTAGAACTGATTCTAACGAATATTTACATGCTTACAAAATACAAATTAAAGAAATATTAAATATATTATCCTTTGGGGGAAGGATAATTGGGGTAGTCAGGATTCGTCTTGGTTGCCCCAACTTTTTTTACAAGGAGCACCCCAATAATAACTAAGATAGTCCCAAGGACCTGTTCGATACTAAATGGCTCTCCTAATATCCATCTTGCCTGAATTAAAGTTGAAACCGGCCCAATACTTGTTATGATCGCTAGATCATTGCTTCCTATCCTTTTCATTCCTCCACTGATCAAAAAGGATGGAATGACAGTGGCAATCAATGCCAAGGCAACTACATAGATTAAACTGTTGGAGTGCAAAATGGGAAGGCTTGCTATTTGGTTCACAGCTGCCCCATGCTCCACTAGATAATGTATAAATATGCCCACACTTGCAGCAAGCATCGAAAGGCTCGTAAATTGAGGGGCGCCAATTTTTGGGATAATTTTGCCTGAACCTACTAAGTAAAAAGCATAAGTAATGGCGCAAAGTAAAATCATCCAAGATCCAAATAAGAAGGATTGACTATCTGGTATTTGATTGAATTCCCCCCAATAAGCAAGTCCAATACCAATATATGTTATGAAGATGGCGATCCATTGTTTTGTAGTGATGGCCACTTTAAAAATTAGTAAGTTGATTAAGACTGCTAAAGTGGGGTAGAGGAATAAAATAATTCTTTCAATGCTAGCGGATACATATTGAAGCCCAATAAAATCAAATAAGCTACTCATATAATAACCAAGGATACCCACTAGACAGGCGTACAGATAGGTAGATTGATTTGCCTTTTTTACTTGTTGTTGTTTGAAATAATACCACATGGATAGCGCATAGAATGGAAGGGAGAACAGCATGCGCAACATCAATAAGCCACTTGCATCAATCGTTGTGTTCTTAAAACAAAGTTTGATCCAAATGGCTTTGGTTGAAAATAGAATAGTGCCCAAGATAGCCCAAGCAAAACCTTGATTGTATATTTTATTCCTTTTTATACGGCAACATTAAAATCTCTTAATGCATCATTCAAGCTGGTCTTTAAATCGGTACTTGGTTTTCTTTGTCCAATAATTAAAGCACAACTTACTTGATAAGCACCCGCTGGAAATTCTTTGGTATAAGAACCAGGGATCACCACACTTCTTGCTGGTACACGACCTTTATATTCAACAGGTGAAGGGCCACTTACATCAATGATTTTAGTACTCTTGGTTAAAACCACATTTGCACCAAGTACCACTTCTTTTTCTAAATGCACGCCTTCTACTACTATACACCTACTTCCAATAAAACAACCATCTTCTACAATCACAGGACTTGCTTGTAAAGGTTCTAAAACACCACCAATACCCACACCGCCACTTAAATGCACGCCTTTACCAATTTGCGCACAGCTTCCGACTGTTGCCCAAGTATCTACCATTGTGCCTTCATCTACAAAAGCACCAATATTGACATAACTTGGCATCAAAACCACGTTCTTAGCTAAATATGCACCATACCTAGCTATTGCATGAGGTACAGCACGCACACCTAATTCAGCATAACCAGACTTCAATAACATTTTATCATGAAATTCAAAAGGTGCGATTTCCCAAGTTTGCATTGGTTGAATAGCGAAATACATTAAGATCGCTTGCTTTACCCATTCGTTCACAACCCATTCTGTTCCATTGGGTGCAGCAACTCTTAATCGGCCTTTATCTACTTCCTCAATCACTTCACGAACGGCATTACTATACACATCGTCTTTTAACAAAGCACGGTCGTTCCATGCTGCTTCAATTTTAGTCCTCAAGTCCATTTTATTCGATTTTGGCAAAAATACAAGTTGATGAAGATACTTTTCAGCTTTGTTTTACACATTCAATCTACCTGCTTTAAACCTTAATCATTAATTTTACAGTATGTTTTTATTGGAAGAAGATATTGCTTTTGCACTAGAAGCCCTTCAAAAGGGGGAGATCATCTTATACCCGACGGATACTGTTTGGGGCATTGGATGTGATGCCACGAATGTCGAGGCAGTTGCAAAAGTATATGCACTCAAAAAAAGAACGGATACAAAAGCGATGATTGTCTTGGTACCAGAAGAGCTTTGGATCGTAGATTATGTGGCCGAGCCAGCACCTAAAGTGGCGGATTATGTAAAAGGTATTACCAAACCTACCACGGTGATTTATGAAAAGGCAAAAAATTTGGCTACTAATTTAGTGGCTGAAGATGGATCGATTGCGATACGTGTTTGTAAAGCCAATTTTGCATTTCAGTTAATGAAAGCTTTTGGGAAACCAATAGTGAGTACTTCTGCAAATATTTCGGGACTTCCAACACCATTGTGTTTTAAGGATATTGATTTAGACATCATTAACGGCGTTTCCTATGTCGTTAAAAGCCATCAAGAAGAAACCACTTTAAAGCAACCCTCTTCCATTGTACAATGGGTAGCGGATCAACTCATTGTAATTAGACCTTAAATGAATCTAAAGTATCAAAAGATATTAGTCATACAGACCGCTTTTATTGGAGATGTTGTTTTGGCAACTGCTTTGATTGAATCCTTACATCTAGCAAATCCTACTGCAAAAATTACTGTCTTGGTTAGAAAAGGAAATGAAGCATTGTTTAAAACACACCCTTATTTGGATCAAGTAATGGTTTGGGATAAACAACAAAATAAATATGGTAATTGGTTACAAATACTCTTAGCCATTCGAAAAAATCATTTTGATGCAGTGGTGAATGTACAACGTTATGCGGCGACAGGTTTGTGGACTGCATTATCAGGGGCAACGCATAAAATTTGCTTTGATAAAAATCCTTTTGCCTTTTTATGTACCCATGTCATTCCACATCAATCTGTTGGGAATGGCTTGCATGAAATTGAAAGAAACCATGCGCTACTGGCGCCATTGGGCAATTTGCCTGTTTCGAAACCTGCTTTGTATCCAGCTGAAGCCGATGTTAAAGCAGTTATAGCCTATCAAACAGCACCTTATATATGTATGGCACCTGCTTCTGTTTGGTATACCAAACAATTTCCAATACACCAGTGGGTGAAGGTGTTGAATTCAATTCCATTCGAAGGGCCCATCTATTTATTAGGTGGTCCAGGGGATAAGGCATTGAATGATCAAATTATTAAATCAGTACAAAAACAGAATTTGATCAATATGGCTGGAAGGTTGTCTTTTTTAGCATCAGCTGTTTTGCAAAAAGGAGCGCTACTCAATTATGTAAATGATTCTGCACCTATGCATTTTGCTTCTGCTGTAAATGCACCAGTAGCTGCCATTTATTGTTCTACTATCCCTGCTTTTGGGTATGGACCATTGTCTTCCAAGTCCTTTATTATTGAAACAAATACAGCATTATCCTGTAGGCCATGTGGGTTGCATGGTAAAAAACAATGCCCATTGAAGCACTTTAATTGTGCCGAAACCATTGAACTAGAACAAATCTATCAACCGCTCCTACAAGTGCTACAAGATTAGTACTTTTGCATCGATGTCTATTGAACTTTCAGATCAAGAAAAAGCACTTTTAAAGACGGCTGGTGCTACAGCTGCTCAATTAGGGACACCTGCTTATGCAGTGGGTGGTTTTGTGCGTGATAAAATTTTAGGCAGAAATACCAAAGACATAGACATTGTTTGTATTGGAGATGGCTTGGCACTTGCCACCAATTTTGCAAATCAATTTAAACCTACCCCTACGGTGGCACTTTTCAAAACTTATGGCACGGCACAGGTTAAATTGACGGAAATAGAAATTGAATTCGTTGGTGCAAGAAAAGAATCCTATGTAAGAGAAAGTCGAAATCCAATTGTTGTTCCAGGTACTTTAATTGATGATCAAAACAGAAGAGATTTTACCATCAATGCGATGGCAATAGACTTGAGCGAGGCCAACTTTGGAAACTTATTGGATCCATTCAATGGGCTTGACGATTTAGCGGCTAAGATCATTAAAACACCTTTAGCGCCTGAACAAACTTTTGACGATGATCCTTTGAGAATGATGCGTGCTATACGTTTTGCAACACAGCTTGATTTTGTGATTGAAGCAAATACTTTTAAGGCGATCCAGCAAATGGCTGACCGAATAAAAATTGTTTCTCAAGAAAGAGTGACAGATGAATTACAAAAGATCATGAAAAGCAAACAGCCTTCTAAAGGTTGGTATTTATTAAAGGAAGCTGGTTTATTAGCACATATATTTCCGGTATTATTAAAATTGGAAGGGGCGGAGACCCTGGATGGCATCGGGCATAAAGACAACTTTTCGCATACTTTACAAGTACTAGATAATATTGCAGAAAATACAGAAGATGTTTGGTTAAGATGGGCTGCATTATTGCATGACATTGCAAAACCAAATACAAAAAGATTTGAACCTGGCTTTGGGTGGACTTTTCATGGGCACGAAGTAGTTGGAGCGAGAATGGTCCCTAAACTTTTTACCCAGTTGAAACTGCCTTTGAATGAACACATGAAAATGGTTCAAAAATTAGTAGCACTTCACTTACGTCCTATTTCTTTAACCAAAGAAAATGTAACAGACAGTGCAATCAGAAGATTGCTTTTTGATGCGGGGGAAGACATTGAAGGATTGATGTTATTATGTGCTGCAGACATTACCAGTAAAAACAAAGTAAAAGTAAAAAGGTATTTACAGGGCTTTGAGATGGTAAAAGCTAGGATCATCGAAGTGGAGGAAAAGGATCAAATGCGCAACTGGCAGCCGCCAATTACAGGAGAGATGATTATGCAAATTTTTAATATTACTCCTTCCAAACAAGTGGGGGTGATTAAAGACGCTATTAGGGAAGCAATTTTAGATGGTATTATCCCCAATAACTACGATGCTGCTTATTCATTTATGATAGAAGAAGCAGCCAAAATAGGCTTGCATCCAGTTGGATAAAAAATGCCTAAAATCAGGCTAATAAATACTAATTTAGCGTTTCAAAATCACCATAATGGCCATTTTAAAATTTAGAATTTCTTGGGAAGAAGACGATGCGATTTATAGAGATGTATTGGTGAAGCATACACAACATTTTATTGATTTACATCAAATTATTTTAAAGTCCTTCGAGTTTGATGAAAAGCACGATGCTACTTTTTTTAGAAGTAACGAAAAATGGCAACGCGGAAGAGAAATCAGCAAAGCGGTGTATGAAAAAAATTATGTAGTACCTCCTTTGATGATGGATGAAGTGGTGATAGGTTCAGAAATTATAGATACCAATCAGCAATTTGTGTATGTATATGATTTTGCAAAATCTTGGACATTTTTAATTCAATTGATTCAAGTGATTAAAAATGTGGATGCGGATATGGAACTGACTTATCCTATGGTTTCAAGAATAGAAGGGGTTGGTCCAATGCAATATGGCACTAAAGGGTTACTTGGGCCTAACTTTACAGATATAGAAGAGAAGTATGATTTAACTGAAGCACAGGATGGCTTTGGTGAAGAAGGAGAAGATGGCTTAGCATCTGACGAAGATGCAGAAGACGATGAAGATCAAGATACTTCTGATGGTGATGAAGGAGGTATGTTTGATGATAGTTCAGAAGCATATTAATAATTTAATTCATTTAGATTGACTCCCACTGTATATATTATTGTAGGCCCTACAGCAGTTGGTAAAACTAAGTATGCAATTGATTTAGCAAAAAAGTTAAATACCGAAATCATTTCGGCAGACGCTAGACAATGTTATCAAGAATTAAATATCGGCGTAGCAAGGCCTTCTATGGAGGAGTTGGCATCCGTTCCACACCATTTTATTGCGAGTCATTCCATACAGGATACGGTGAATGCAGGCGTTTTTGAAACCTATGCGTTAGCAAAGACCGAAAGTCTTTTAAAACAATTTGGTTCAGTGGTGATGGTGGGCGGCACTGGCTTATATATTAAGGCATTTGCAGAGGGCATAGATAGCATTCCTGCAATCGATCCAGCTATTCGTGTACAAATTCAAAACGAAGTATTCAATAAGGGAATAACTTGGTTGCAAGGACAAGTGGAAAGCTTAGATCCAAAATATTGGGCAGCAGCAGACCCAGGAGAACAACAAAATACCCAAAGATTATCAAGGGCTTTAGAAGTCATTTTAGGCACAGGGCAGTCTATTCTTGATTTCCAACAGCAACAAAAACAAGATCGACCATTTGCTATTGAAAAAATTGGACTTGACATGCCAAGGGCGCAATTGTATGATCGAATCAATCAAAGGGTGGTTCAAATGGTAGGAATGGGCTTAGAGGAGGAGGTAAAAACCTTATTACCACAGTTTCATTTAAATGCCTTGCAAACGGTAGGCTACCAAGAATGGGTCCCTTATTTTAAAGGGGAACAGCCTAAAGAAGCAGTCATCCAAGCCATTCAACAAAATACAAGACATTATGCCAAAAGGCAGATGACCTGGTTTAAGAAAGATCCCAGTATTCAATGGATTTCTTCTTAATTTTAATCTCATAACTTTTAAATATTATACCTATGCGTATTCAGTTCGGCATGGCTATCTGCGGGATGCTTTTTTTACAAGTAGCAACTGCACAACAAGCTATTCAATTTGAAAAATATACTTTACCCAATGGGTTGAAAGTGATTTTACACGAAGATCATTCTGCTCCAGTAGTGGCAGTAACGACCTTATACCATGTAGGGTCTAAAAACGAAGACACTGCAAGAACAGGTTTTGCCCATTTCTTTGAACACTTATTGTTTGAAGGATCAGAAAATATCAAAAGAGGGGAGTTTGATAAATACATCACCAATGCGGGTGGTGCTTTAAATGCAAACACTTCTCAGGATAGAACTTTTTATTACGAGTTATTACCTTCTAATCAAGTTGAATTGGGTTTATGGTTAGAGAGTGAGCGTATGATGCATGCAAAAATTGAACAAATTGGTGTGAACACGCAACGTGAAGTGGTGAAGGAAGAAAAGCGTCAGCGCGTAGATAACCGTCCTTATGGTTCGTTTTTAGAACAAATGTTAAAGCGTGCTTATAAAGTACATCCATATCAGTGGTCGCCAATTGGTAGCATGGACCATTTGAATGCGGCTAAGTTAGAAGAGTTCATCAATTTTTATAAAACATTTTATGTACCCAACAATTGTGTTTTATCTATTGCAGGTGATTTTAACAAAGTAGAATTAAAAGCAAAAATTGAAGCTTATTTTGGACCTATTGCAATGGGCACTAAGCCAATTCCAAGACCAACCATTATAGAACCAGCATTGGGTGGTGAAGTAAGAGATGTGGTCTATGATAATATCCAATTACCAGGGGTGTTTCAAGCGTATAGAGCGCCTAAACAAGGTGGGGATGAATATTATGCATTCAATGTATTGTCAACTATTTTATCTGGTGGTGAATCTTCTAGAATGAATAAAGCCTTGGTAGATAAAAAACAAGAAGCTGCTGCGGCACAATCAGTTCCTTATTTTAATGAAGATGATGGATTATTTATTGCCTTAGCGATTGCTAATGTAGGCGTGAAAATAGAAGCTTTAGAACAAAGTATGGATACGGTGATCAATCAATTAAAAACGGAACTGGTAGAAGAAAGAGAATTCCAAAAAGTGAAGAATCAAATTACTACACAGTTAGTAACTGGCAATGCTACCATGGCGGGTATCGCAGAAAGCTTAGCAAACAATGAGGTTTACTTTGGAGATGCGAACTTGATCAATACAGAATTAGAAAAGTACAATAAAGTAACAAGACAAGATGTATTGAATGTGGCTAAAAAGTATTTGAATAAAGACAATAGAGTTGTTTTGTATTATTTACCTAAAGAAAAACCAACTACTAAGTAAGACAGCTTATTCAATGTTTTAAAAATTAATTTTATGAAAAAAATAGTATACGCTTTTATATTCCTTTTACCATTGGTTTCAATGGCACAAAATCTGGATCGTTCCAAGGCACCTTTGCCTGGAAAAGCCCCAGTGATTCAAGTGGGTGATCCCGTTAAATTTACCTTAGCAAATGGCTTGCAAGTATTTGTCGTAAAAAATACAAAATTACCAAAAGTAAGTGCGACACTAGCTTTTGACTATGATGGCTTTTCAGAAGGTGAAAAAGCAGGTGTAGCTGAAATGGCGGGCCAGTTAATTAAAAGAGGCACAGCGACAAAATCGAAAGCAGCATTAGACGAAGCGGTTGAGTTTTTAGGCGGTAGTTTATCTACCTCTGCGCAAACTGTCTTCATTAGCGCTTTAAAATCAAATTTCCCTTCTTTAATGAATTTAATGGCGGAAGTAGTTTTGCAACCTGCTTTAGCTGCGGATGAAATGGAAAAAATTCGTACTCAAGTGCTTTCTGGTATTGAGTCCAATAAAGATGATGCAGATGCGATCGCTGGCAATGTGGTTAAGAAGTTGGTTTATGGAGCCAATCATCCATATGGTGAAATTATGACAACTAAGTCGGTGAATAAAGTAACATTGAATGATATTAAAACATTTGTAGCTACCTATTGGAAACCTAATATTGCTTATTTAGTTTTTGTGGGTGACATTGAACCAGCTGCTGCAAAAGCATTGGCTGAAAAGAGTTTTGGTTCATGGAAAAAAGGGACAATTGCTAAACAAGATTTCCCTAAACCAATTCAGCCAGCACAAACCTATGTAGCCATTGTAGATAGACCTTCAAGTGTTCAAAGTGTGGTAACCATAGCCTCTGCAGTAGACTTATATCCTGGATCTGCAAATGATATTGCAGGTGCTGTGATGAATAATATTTTAGGGGGTGGATTTTCTGGCCGTTTATTTGCCAATTTGCGTGAAAAACATGCTTTTACCTATGGCGCTTATTCTTCTTTAAATTCAAGTCGTCAAATAGGATTTTTTCAAGCTGATGCTTCTGTGAGAAATGATAAAACAGATAGTTCGGTGCAAGAATTATTGCGTGAAATTAATATTTTAAGAAACGAACTAGTAGGTGCTGATGAATTAAATAGAATGAAGAACTACTTGTCTGGTGGATTTGCAAGGTCATTGGAAAATCCTGCGACTATTGCCAATTTTGCATTGAATATTGCACGTAATAAAATGCCTGCAGATTATTATCAAAAGTATTTAACGAATTTAGCTGCAGTAGATGCTGCTAAAGTAAAAGAAGTAGCTCAATTATTCTTGAAGCCGAATCAAATGCATATTGTGATTGTAGGTAATGCAAAACAAATTGCGAAAGGTTTAGATAAGTATGGCCCAGTAAAATACTTTGATATGGAGGGTAATGAAATAGCTGCGCCAGTGGAAGCCAAAGCAGATGCTTCTTTAACGCCAACTGTTTTAATGGACAAAGTAATTACAGCATTAGGTGGTGAATCGGCCTTGAATAGTATAAAGGATATCCAATACAAAGGTAAAGCTGCTTTAATGGGTCGTGAAATTGAAATGAGTCAGACTAAAGTATTACCAGGCAATGCTATTGTAACCATGTCAATGGGTGGCATGGTAGTTTCTAAGCAAGCTGTAGTCAATGGTAAATATAGTGTGGCACAACAAGGCATGGAAGCGCCAATGACAGAAGAATTAAAAGAGAGCTTAAATGAAACTGCTGCTTTGCATCCTGAAATTTTGTTTATTAAGAATGGGTATAAATTAAAAATTGTAGGCGCGGATAAAATTGAAGGGGCGGAGGTGATTGATGTAGAAGTTACTTCTCCTGCTGGTAAAGTGTCACATCGTTTTTATGACAGTAAAACCTTCTTACTTACTAAAGTAGCCACTACACAGGAAGTGCCAGGCAGAGGGTCTGTAACACAACAACAGTTCTTTAAGGAGTATAAGTCAATTGGCGGTGTTCAAATTGCCAATGAGGAAGTATTAGACTTAGGTCAGTTTAAATTAAATGTAAAGTATGCTGAGATCAAAGTAAACCAAGGTTTGAAAGCAGAAGATTTAAAATAATCAAGGTCACTTAAATAAAAAAGAGCCATCCTTACGGGTGGCTCTTTTTTATAAGATCAATGCTGGTAATATTAGAACCTTATACCGTATCCAATATTGAATAGGATAGCATTGCTATTTTGTACAGCGATAGGGCTTGGCTTGTCTAACAAACGGTAAGGAACCACGGCCTCTTTATTGTTAGCTGCACTGATGGTGAAATCAACAAAATATTTATTGGTTCTGTATCCAATACCACCAGACAAAATAAAACGAGAAGGTGTTACTACTGTTTTGCCATTTTCGTCTGCAAACTCATTTTTATAAGGGCTTCCATAATAAGCTGTTCCTGCTCTTGCCATCCAGTTACCAGTTAACTTAATTTCTGATCCAAGTTTAAAATTGAAGTTGTTTTTATAAGTGGCTTTTGTAGTTGCGTTTAAGGCATCATAATAATCAGCAGATGCTTGGTCAAAATCATTGGCATAAAAACGAGTACCTGCATAATTTACCCATTCAATATCTGCACTAATAAAACCTAAAGGTTGAGTTGGCTTCCCAGGACTAGCAAAAAAGTAACTACCACTAAATGTGGCTTTTGTAGGGGTCAACACAGTGTATTCTCTCACGCCTGCATTGCCATTGTTTAATTCGCCAGAGCTTGCTGAAAGCGTACCTGCATAATCTTCAGTATTGGTCGTCATATCAGCTGCTAATTTATCTCTAAAGCTAATTAACTGTGGGGTATGTAAGGCAACACCAAATCGTAAAAAAGATTCAGGTTTGTAAATCATACCAAATTTGGCACCAATACCCCAGCCTTTAGAACTAAAGTCTTCATTGAAAGCAAATCCGCCAAATTGATTCTTGGTATTGGTGGCTTCTAAATCAGTCTCTACTACTTGTAAGGATCTATTGTAATTGATGATTGGGAAAACAAAACTTGCACCTAAGTATAATTTATCTTGCACATTACCACCCCAGCCAAATGTCAATTCATTGGAACTTCCACTTGTCACCGCATCATAGCTTTGATTAACGCCGCTAGAAATAGGCACTAAACTTTGGTAACCCATTACATTGCCAGATGCATCTGAAATAGTATCTACTAAATAAGTTCTAAAAGCTAAAGAGCTTCCAAAAATATAATTATTCTCTGCAGCACTCATGCTTGCATTGTCATAATACAATTCTTCTAAAAATTTTTCGGAATAGCTACTAAAATTATTGACACCCTTGAATCTTTGTCTACTATTAAAATCTGCTAACTGTGTAAAACTGATAGAAAAAGCGGTGCTAGAGTAGCCTCTGTTTTTTTTGCCATCTGCAAAAACAATTCCAATATTTCCTAAGGAAGACAAGGTTTTAGAAGTACTAGTATTGGTGCCAATAAATTTAAAATCGCTCTCCGTTTTTAAATACTTACTTGTTACTAGTAATTCACCAGATTTGTAAAAACCTAATCCTGCTGGGTTAATATGTGCCGCAGATAAGTCACCTCCTAAAGAACCCATAGCGCCACCTAATGCATTGCTTCGAGGTGTTCCATTGGGTGCAAACCAGGATAATCTTAAACCATCTTCTGGTCCTTGTGCTTTGATGGATGCACTAACGAGTACTAAAATGCCTATTAATAATTTTTTCATAATGCTTGCTTGTTTGTAAAAAATAAATCAGTCAACAATTACCTATTGCCACCTCTTGGAGGTCTTGAGCTAGTGCCTGATCCAGTACTATTGAATCCGCCACTTCTGCCGCCTGCATTGTTGTTGGTGCTAGGGGCGTTATAAGTAGGGGTATTACTACTTGATTTATTTTGATTGCTATTGCTAAATCCTCCATTGTTAAAATAACGTGCTGGACGATCGAAGCTATTGCTTTGGTTAGTATTTGTGTTATTCGTGGTAACACGTCTAAGTAAATTGCCAAAACTATTGTTTAGATTTGGATTACCTGTATAACGCGTTGTACCATTGGTTGTTCTTGTGAAATTATTGGTCGTATTATAATTTCTATTTTCTCTGTAGGCTTGTAAAGCCGGTGCACTAGTTTGTAATGCTCGAGGCGTATAATTATTTCTTTGCATTGGGAAATTGCCAATTGCGCCTCCGTAATAAATAGGTCTATATGGATTCCAGTAACCAGCAAAATAAGGATTCCATCCGCCCCATCCACCAAAGCCACCGAATCCGCCGCCCCAGAATGGATCATATCCCCATCCGCCAAAGCCACCGAATCCGCCACCCCAGAATGGGTCATATCCCCAGCCCATGCTGCCTGCCCAGAAAGGATCATATCCAAATCTTCCAAAGCCACCGAATCCGCCCCATCCACCATAAAAGCCTGCCCAGCCAAGACGATTGCTCCAGAATGGATCCCATCCGCCCCAGCCAAATCCGCCGAATCCACCATAGCCCATACCAAATCCAATGCTGAAACTTGGGTTATTCCAATAGCCAAAATCGTCGATGCTCGACCAACGGTTTCTGTTCGCTACTTTCAATCGTAAAAATCGATCGTCTTGATAATTTTGATAGTCTTGGTATTCAGTTGCTTCTGCTTCCTCATTCACATTGTATTTTGAATTTGCATTAGGCGCAGCCTCTGCTTCTTTGGAAGGTGTAAAATATAGATCGTCCGTGGCTGCCGTAGTGGTTTGTTGTAAGCTAGTACAGCCGGTTACGAAAAAACTAAAAGCCATCAATACAATGGCGTTGAACCCAAATAGGGATCGGTTGATTTGCTTTTTCATATCTCTTCAATTTTTGGTTTTAATATGCCCCTGATTTAGCATACATTTGACATCCTAAAGGTAACAAAGTTTAAAACATAGAGCGTTTTTCGTAGATGTTTTGTTACCAGATTAAATGTTAAGAATTATACAAAAATGGCAAAGGAACTAACTTCAAGAGCACAGGACTATTCACAGTGGTATAACGACCTAGTTTTAAAAGGATCATTAGCCGATTACAGTGCTGTAAGAGGCTGTATGGTGATTAAACCCTATGGGTATGCTTTATGGGAAAATATGCAAGCTACTTTAGACAAAATGTTTAAGGATACAGGACATGAAAATGCTTATTTCCCATTATTTGTGCCCAAATCCTTATTCGAGGCGGAAGAAAAAAATGCAGAAGGTTTTGCAAAGGAATGTGCGATTGTGACCCATTATAGATTAAAGACAGATCCAAATAACAAAGGGAAGTTGATGGTAGATCCAGAGGCGAAATTGGAAGAAGAATTAATTGTTCGTCCAACGAGTGAAGCGATCATTTGGAATACTTATAAAACATGGATTCAATCTTATCGTGATTTACCCATCTTGGTGAATCAATGGGCGAATGTGGTGCGTTGGGAAATGAGAACAAGGTTGTTTTTAAGAACAGCTGAATTTTTATGGCAGGAAGGACATACTGCACATGCTACTAAAGAAGAGGCTATTGGAGAGACAGTGAAGATGTTAGATGTATACGCAGATTTTGCAGAAAACTGGATGGCTATGCCGGTAATTAAAGGGGTAAAAACGCCAAACGAAAGATTCGCCGGAGCAGAAGATACTTATTGTATTGAAGCATTGATGCAGGATGGGAAAGCTTTACAAGCAGGCACATCGCATTTCTTGGGTCAAAATTTTGCGAAAGCATTTGATGTAAAATTTAGTGATAAGAACAATACATTAGATTATGTATGGGCCACTAGTTGGGGCGTAAGTACAAGGTTAATCGGAGGTTTGGTGATGACACATAGTGATGATGAAGGGTTGGTATTGCCACCACGTATTGCACCTTTGCAAGTGGTGATTGTGCCTATTTACAAAGGCGAAGAACAAAAAGCTGTATTAGATGAAAAAATACATGGGATGGTGGCTTCCTTCAAAGCTGCTGGTATTCGTGTGAAATATGATGACTCAGACAATCAAAGACCAGGATGGAAATTTGCTGAATACGAATTGAAAGGGGTGCCTGTAAGAATTGCAGTAGGGCCTCGTGATTTGGAAAACAATCAAGTTGAAATTGCACGTCGTGATACAAAGGAAAAAACGACAGTGTCTATGGATGGCATCACTGGAACCGTTGCACAATTATTAATAGACATTCAATCTAATTTATTCAATCGCGCAAAAAAATATAGAGACGAGCATATTACAAAAGTAAATACTTGGGATGAATTTATTGCTGTATTAGATACCAAAGCTGGATTTGTTTCGGCACATTGGGATGGCACACCTGAGACGGAAGATAAAATTAAAGAGATGACGAAGGCGACAATTCGTTGTATTCCATTGAATAATGAGCAAGAAGCAGGTGTATGTATCTTGACCGGAAACCCTTCTACACAAAGAGTTTTATTTGCTCGTGCTTATTAGACGTTAAGCAACTTATCTCATGCGTCAAAAGCCAATCCCTCCAGCACTCACGCCTTTTTTAGAAGGTAAACTATTGTTGATCGATAAGCCATTGAATTGGACTTCATTTGACATGGTCAAAAAAGTAAGGTGGTTGACCAAAATTATGAAAGTTGGTCATGCGGGCACATTGGATCCATTGGCTACAGGCTTATTGATTATTTGCACTGGAAAGTTTACAAAACAGATCAATGACTACATGGGGATGAAGAAAGAATACACAGGTAGTTTAATACTTGGTGCCACTACCGCCTCTTATGATTTAGAACAGGAACCAGAAAATTTTAAATCGATCGAAGGGATTACCGCAGCTGCAATTCAAGCTGCTACGGCGCCCTTTATTGGTTCGATCTTTCAATATCCTCCACAACATTCTGCCATCAAAAAAGACGGCAAACGTTTATACGAAACAGCACGTCAAGGTATCGAGGTCAAAGTAGATCCAAGACAAATTACGATTGAAGCATTTGAACTCACTAAAATTGATTTACCCACTATTGAGTTCAGGGTGGTTTGTTCAACAGGAACCTATATCCGAAGTTTAGTGCATGATTTTGGACAAGCACTAGGAGTAGGTGCTTATATGAGTGGTCTTAGAAGAACCAAGATTGGAGCATTTAAGGTAGAAGATGCGATACAATGGGAAGACCTTGAAAAAGAAATCAATGATTTGTTAGAAGGGTAGACCAATACCAAATTGCCAAGCATAATTATTTACTTTAAGCCCATTGGGTTTTACCTCTGCCCATTTCATATTATTAAAATCTAGCCAGCCTTTATTGTACAATCGAGTGGGGTCTTTCATTTTCAAAGCATAGTCAATACGGATGATAAAGTAATCAAAGTCTAAACGCAATCCTGAACCAATTCCAATTGCTAGGTCTTTGTACAATCGATCCAATTTAAATCCTGCGTTGATATCATTTCCTAAATCTCTCGCGTTCCAAATATTACCCATGTCTGCAAATAAGGCGGTACCTATTTTGTAAGATCCAAGCTGGAATAAAGTAAAACGATATTCGAAATTGGCTTCTAGTTGAACGTCTCCAAATCGATCAAAATTGATGCGTTGTGCACTCGTGTCATAAAAAGTGGAACTACCTAATCCTAATTGTCTTAACCCCCATGCACGCATGCTATAAGGTCCACCTGCAGTGAATTGTTTAAAGAAGGGAAGTTGTCCACTCAGTTGGGTATTGTTGCTATAATTATTACCCCATCCGCCCATTAATCTCCAAGCAATTTCTGCATGCTTTAAGGTATAAGTAGATCTATATTCGGCCTCTAGTTTTAAATAACGGTATAATGAATTATTATATAGGTCTACCAAGCCGAATAATCCACCAGCTTCTTCAATACCTAGTCTTAAATAATGTTGATGATTTGGGTTGTTGGATGCAGGTCCAATATTCGTGAAGCTAATTTGCTGACTCACAATATTTCCTTCGTTAAAAGAAGACCTTAAGAAGGGGTTTAAAATGAGCAAGCTATCCAATTTTGAAAATTTATTCAATTGGTATAATTCAATATTCAAAGGTCGATAGTTGATCGCCTGTTCTTTACCATTTTTTATACGCTTCCATTCATACCCCCAATTTGTGGTGAAGGATTTTAATTGATAATAATCCAGTCGGTCCATATAGGAGCTATATAAAGAAAAATTAGTTTTTACATTTCGATTCGCTTTGGCTTCTTTTTTAACAAAAGGAAATATTAAATTAGGAAAGCTATAAGTCTGTCCAAGATTCCACAATAAAGTTTGGGTCAAACGATCTGAGTTGTTTAAATTCAATTCTATACCAAGTCTTAAACTCGTGATAGAAGGGATAGCTTTACGTTGTACATTTTTGTCTTTATAGGTAAGGTTGGTGGAAAGACCTAATAAATTACCTGAACCAATTTGTGCGGTATTCCTACTGCCTTCAATATCAAAATTGAAACTCCTTCGGATATTGGGTACTAAAAAATAGTGTAAGTAGACGCTATCATTTTTAAGCGTGGTTCTGCCGTCAATTTGTTGCCAAGCACCAAGGCTACTAAAATTATTTAAGGTCTGATAATAAGCTGATTCATTGAATAAGCTTCCCTTTTGGATATAGGATTGCTCTTTAAATAAGCTTGCTTTAAACTTAGGTAGATGGTATAAGTGAATTAAATTGGATAAGCTATCACGCTGCAGGGGTGGCTTTACAAGTAAACTGTCTGGATTTTCGAAATTGGTTACGTCACTGTAAAAAAGTTGTTGTCCGATAGGATACTGTTTGGTGATGCCTTTTGTTAGGTTTCTTAATTGGAAACTTATTTTCCAACTTGGGTTGGTTTCTTTTTTTGTTTCTGCTTCTGTCACTTGTGCAATCTGACTCAATGGGTCAAGATTAAGGGTCATGAGCGCAGCATCGATCGTATCTACTTCTGCAAATATTTTTTCTTTCGTGAAATTATAAAACCCTTTAGACCTAAATAAAGCAACGAGTCTATCTAATTCATTGTTGATCGCTTCATTGGAGTAGGGTTGTTGTTTTTGCAAGTAACTCTGTGCTGTATTTTTTAAAGCAATATCTTGTAAGATAGGATCCGCTAATTGATAAGTGATGGTATCAATCAAAGTTTTTTTATTGAGTTGCACCAACATAGTTAGGGTGGTTCTCCATTCCTTGTTCACTGTATCTATGGTCACTTTGGGGGTGAGTTGGGGATGATGGTATCCTTCGGTGCCTAAAAAATTGGTCATGTATTGTATAGACCTGCTCATTCTTTCTGGCTGATAACTTTGTGGCTTGATAATGGTATTAAAAAAACCATATTGGCGAATCTTGCGCACTTTAATGCTATCATCCCAATAATTATCCAAAGCAATTGCTAAGGCCTTTGCTTCTTGTTTGCTAGGGGCATCTTGCAGGATGATTTTATTATTATAAAGAAAAGCTTTTTCCTTAGGGTAATTATGTACAATGGCCCTTTTGAAATCTGCACAGCTATTTAAAAAAAATAAAAGGCTGAATAGACTCAAACTTGAGGAGAATCGAATAATTTTAACTTTTCCTAATTGCATGAAGATGATCCATAAGAATGAGCTCAAATATATCCAATCTTTCGCCCATAAAAAACATTGGGCCGAAGAATCTGTTTTTATCCTGGAAGGGCCAAAGATGATGGAAGAGCTGATGGCTTCTGATTGGGTGATCAAACAAGCTTATGCAACCAAAGAGTGGATCCAAAATCAGCCTTTTAAACCACATTATGTAACTGAAGTGGCCGATTTTGAGTTGGATAAATTAACTCAAATGCAAAGGGCCAATCAAGTACTTGCCCTTGTACAGAAGCAAATTAGTCCATCTAATATTGTATTGAAAGGAAAATTCACTATCGTTTTGGATGGCATTCAGGACCCAGGCAATTTAGGCACTATTATCCGAACCGCTGATTGGTTTGGATTAGATCAAATTATAGTGACAGCAGATACCGTAAGTTGTTATAATCCAAAAGTGGTACAAAGTACCATGGGAAGTATCTTAAGGGTAAAAGTGATAGAGGCGGATGTGCCTGCATTACTTGCATCTTGCAAATTACCTATTTATGGTGCAGTATTAGAAGGCAAATCTTTACATGCTACTCAATTTGCAAAAGAAGGTGTTTTAATCATTGGAAATGAATCCAAGGGCATTCGTCCTGCATTGATAAATGTAATTACTGACCCAGTAACCATTCCTAAATTTGGTGCAGCTGAATCTTTGAATGCCGCTGTAGCAACAGGTATTTTGTTGGCAGCTTTTCGACACTAATCAAATCGAACTGCTTTTGCAGGACTGATTTTTTTAATCCAAAATGTTGGTATTAAAAAAGAAATATAACTCACCACCGCAGTGCCCATTATGACGCCAATGACTTGATCGACTTGTATGCGAATGGGCACACTGTCCATTAAATAAGCTGATTCGTCCAATCGAATCCAATGGTATTTTAATTGAAGAAAGGAAAGGCCAAGTCCAATGAATACACCTAGTCCAATGCCCACCCAAGCAATAAAACTTGCTTGATACACAAATACTTTACGGATCATATATTGAGAAGCCCCCATTGCAGTTAATGTTCCTATCATTGGGATGCGTTCCAAAAGTAAAATCAATAAACAAGTCATTAAGTTTACGATTGCAATAAAGAGTAAAATAATAATGGTAATGTTTCGATTGATCTGTTGAACTTCTATCCAGTCAAATAATTGAGGATACACATCGGCACTGGCATTACTTACCCAATTTTCTGGTAATATGGACTGGATGGCAGAAAGGGTTTGAGGCATATTGCCAAGCTCATTCAGGTAGATTTGGTAACCTGTGATAGCATTTGGGGATTGAATGAGTTGTTGTAATAATTTTAAATCTACAAAAACATTTTTCGAATCATATTCTTCTATCCCCGTATGAAAAAGGCCTACTACCGTTAATTTTCTCTCTTTTGCTTGTCCGTTTTGAAAAAAATAAAGACGTACCTGGTCCCCTAATTTAATTTGTAATTTATCGGCGATGGTTTTGGAAACCATGATTTCTTTAACAATGGATTGCGGGTTATTTGACAGCCTTCTTCCTTTGCTTACCTGGGGTGTAGCAGTTACATCTTCTATTCCTTTGGCATTAAGCCCTTCGATTTCAAGTTCCTTTGCCAATACCATGGGCTGATTGAGGTAAGCAGCTAATTTTTGAACAGCAGGGAGCATTTTAATTTGTTGTACCACCTCTGGCTTATTTTCAAGCGCGGATCCGCTCACAGCACTGATTTGAACCTGCCCCCAAAACGAATAAATTTTTTGACTGAGCTCTTTTTGAAAACCATTGACAATTGAAAAAGTGAGTAAAATAGCAGCTACACTAATAGCAGTCGCTGCGATAGATAGCCTAACTATAAATCGAGTATAGTTTTTCTGTTTGTAAAAACTAATTCTTTTTGCTATTTCAAATGCGGTATTCAACTGTAAAATTTAATCAAATCTAGTTTTTTATCTTTATAATTAGTGCATTCAACTTAGATTCGTAGCTGTAAACAACTGCATATGAAAAAGGCCTTACTTTTTTTAGGCATCTATTTTTTGAATATATCTTTACAAGCACAAGCGCAGGTAGATCAGGTATTAGATTCCAATATTAAAATGGTCTTAGTGTTTCCTAAAGGCAAACCTTTGGCACTGCCAGTGATCACCTTGAATTCAACAGAAACCCTCTTGATTCAATTCGATGATCTAAGGGCCCAATACCAACAATATTTTTTTACGATCGAACTATTGGATATTCATTGGAAACCTGTCCCGCTTAATCCGTTTGATTATATCAGCGGACTTACGCAAAATAATATTAGAGACTATACTATTTCATCTATTGCACAACAAGCCTACTATCATTATGCATTTAGTTTTCCTTCTGCTGCTTCTAGGCCCACAAAATCGGGCAATTATGTAATGAAAGTGTATCGACAAGGAGGGCGTAAAGAATTGGTTTTTACAAAAAGGTTTTATGTAGTCGAGCAAGAAGTACCTATTGCTGCTAGCATTCAGGAACCGTTTGAGGCCTCTATCTCAAAATCACATCAAAAAGTGCAGCTGACATTGGATGTAAAGAAACTTAGTTTTTTTCAGCCTGAATTTTTACAAGTAGCAGTGGTTCAAAATACGAGGTTTAACGATGCATTGATCTCCAATGCCCCAAGTTTTATAAGAGGGAATCAAATAGAGTACAATGCGGATCGTGATTTTGTCTTTCCGGCAGGTAAAGAATCTAGGTGGTTAGATTTGCAAAATTTAAGATTCAGGACAGATCGTATTGCGCAGATTCAACAACTTGGGAATGGTTCCAATATTATTTTAAAGCCAGACATCAGCAGGGCAGCGATCCCTTATTTTACCTTTAAAGATTTAAATGGTCAATTGATCATTAGTAATTCAGAATCCATCCGATCCGAAGATCAGAATGATTATGCTAGGGTTTTATTTACCTATGTCCCAAAAGACGGTTTACCATTTGAGGGTGCTTCTCTTTACCTCTCCGGTGCGCTGACTGGCAATAGCCTCGATAAAAATGCCCTAATGGACTGGCATCCTCAACAAAGAAGCTATCAAAAATGGCTACTTTTAAAACAAGGCTATTATAGTTACAATTACATCCTTAGGTCGGATCAAAACCCCAATCCATTGAATGATTTCAGTGTGACCGAAGGGGATCATTGGGAGACCGAGAACAGCTATTCCATATTTGTTTACTATCGGGTGCCAGGTAATAGGTATGACCAAATTATTGGATTTTCCAACTTGAATTCAATGCAAAATTGGTAGGAAAACCGATGTGTTTTTCCTACCTTCGCAGCGGCAGGTCTTACACGACCAGCTCCTGCTGAACCTCCCCAGGGTAGGAATACAGCAAGGATAGGCGGTTGAGCGGTGCGATGTGAGTAGCCTGCCACTTTTTAAAACTTGGATACAGTAGTATCTAAAAAAATAAAGACATGAAATTTTTTATAGACACAGGTAATTTAGCACAAATCAAAGAAGCCAATGACCTTGGTATTTTAGATGGTGTTACCACGAATCCATCTTTAATGGCTCAAGTGGGTGTGAAAGGTGAAGAAGCCATTGCGGCGCATTACAAAGCAATTTGTGAATTAGTGGAAGGCGATATCAGTGCAGAAGTATTATCTACTGATTTTGCAACGATGGTGGAAGAAGGTAAAAAATTAGCTGCGATTCATCCAAATATTGTGGTGAAAGTGCCTATGATTAAAGACGGTATCAAAGCAATCAAATGGTTTACAGACAATGGTATCCGTACCAACTGTACTTTAGTATTCTCTGCTGGTCAAGCGATCTTAGCTGCAAAAGCAGGTGCTACTTATGTATCTCCATTTATTGGAAGAATAGATGATAGTTCTTGGGATGGTATGGACTTGATTAGTCAAATCCGTCACATCTATGATGTACAAGGGTTCAATACACAAATTTTAGCGGCATCTATCAGAAACGCCCTTCATATTGTTAAAGCTGCGGAAGCTGGAGCAGACGTTTGTACCTGTCCTTTAGATTCTATCTTAGGTTTATTGAAGCATCCTTTAACGGATATTGGATTGGCTAAGTTCTTGGAAGACGCAAAGAAAATGTAATCATTTATTTGATCCATATTATAAAGCCTCGCAAATTGCGGGGCTTTATTTTTTTAACTCGTCATTCCAAATTTGAATACAAGTCTATCCCTCGTCTCTCAGCTCGCTTTGCTCGAATGTTCGACTCGCGATAGCTTCTACTCAAATTTACAAATGCTTTAATGCTTCGCGCTTAGATAAATTAGAAAGCTGTGGGTGTGCTTTTACAAACAAAACCACCCATTTTGGGTCTGTGTTCGCGTAGCTACGTAATGCCCAACCGATGGCTTTGCGGATAAAAAAGTCTTCTTCAAATTGACAATATTCAATGTACTCTGTAAGCAGGGTCGTATTGGTTTTGTCTTTATACATCAACTGAAATAAAATGCTCATTCTTTGTAACCATTTGTTGCTTGAACGATTCCATGTAGAAGTGTATTCGTCAATATATTCTGGGTAGGTTAAAAAGAATTTTCCAATCACATGACTATTCGTGCTATCAACAGAATCCCACCAACTATTGTGCGTGATCATCCATTCTATAAGGGGTAATGTTTTTTTAGACCATAATTTTTTATGGTGTCCTAAAAGTTCGATGGCAAAATAGTGTAACTCTCTTTCTGGTTCGCCAAAGCATTCTTTGATAAGCGTGCTTAGTTCATTATGGTCCTTTATGGGATTGGCTTTGTAAAATTCCTTGCAGAGTTGTCGTCTTAGTGGTGTTTTAATACCATAAAATTCATACTGATTCAATAAGTATGCTTTTGCGCCCTTTGCATTGGTCGCATCTGCATTGGCAGCGAATATTTTTTGAATCTTTTTTAAATAAGGATGTGCCATGAACAAGATCAATTAAACGCCTACCACTTTTTTATTGAAGGCACTATTTCTAGCAGCTTCTAAAACACGTATAATATTAGTGCCTTCTGTTGCAGTAGTGGGTAAAGGGCCATTGTTTAAAATTGCGTCCGCCATTTTTTCATAAAATAATCCATAATTACCTGGAATGCTTGGAATCACTTTATTGGTAATGAGCCCATTCATATCGGTATATAAAACGCCATAATCTTCTGTTGCTTCAGCGCCCCAGTTTGGACTATTGGGCAATTTGCCCGCTATTAAATCTGCTTCCTGTACATCCGATCTTTTTTTAATAAAACTGCCCTTAGTGCCATATACTTTATACCCTGTGCCTTCTGTCATATAGAACATACCACTGGTTAAAGTAATACGGTGGGATGGATAGTATAAAATCAGTGTAAAATAATCATCCACTACACCCACTTTTCTAGTAATTCTGATGTCTGCAAACACTGCCAAAGGCATGCCCGCTAATAATATTGCTTGGTCTACTAAATGAGGGCCTAAATCATACAACAAACCTGATCCTGTACTCACGGATTCTTTATGTTTCTTGGGACTTAAAGTAGTTCGATACCTTTCAAAATTGATTTGCACATCCACTAAACTGCCTATCTCATCTTCTTGAATTAATTTTTGTAGGGTTAAAAAATCAGCATCGTACCTTCTGTTTTGATACACTGCTAATTTCAATCCTTTCTTGTTTGCAAGTTCATTGAGTTCTTGGGCTTCTGCCGATGTGTTAGTGAATGCTTTTTCTACCACGACATGTTTGCCTGCAAGCAAGGCGCTTTTTGCATAAGTATAATGCGTATCGTTTGGACTATTCACTATGACTAAATCAATCGTTGTATCCGCTAGTAATGCTTCGTAGCTATTATAAGACTTGGTGCCAGGGTAGGCCGCTTCAATATTTTTATTGGAACGTTCCCAGCAGCCTACTAAATTAAAATTTGGATTGGCTGCAATAAATGGCGCATGGAAAACTTTTCCGCTCATGCCAAAAGAAACAAGTGCTGTGTTTATCATTGTTCAAATTTAAGAAAATCCAAGCAGGGTATAAAAAAATAAAAAGAGTAGAAAAATAAAAACCCCCTGAATTTTCAGAGGGTTTTTAAAAATTATTAAAGCGGCAACTATCCTGCTACTTGCTTTCTGATAATGTTCAATGCACCACCTGCTTTAAACCACTCAATTTGTTGTTGGTTATAAGTATGGTTTGCTTTGATCGTATCAGTTGTCCCGTCCTTATGTGTTAATATTAAAGTTAACGGTGTACCAGGCGCAAAGCTTGTTAAGCCAGTTACATCAATACTATCATCTTCTTGAATTTTATCGTAGTCTGCTTTGTCTGCAAAAGTCAATGCCAACATACCTTGCTTTTTCAAGTTGGTTTCGTGGATACGTGCAAAAGATTTAGTCAATACCACACGAACACCTAAATGTCTTGGTTCCATAGCTGCGTGCTCACGAGAACTACCTTCTCCGTAGTTTTCGTCCCCTACTACAATCGTTCCAATACCAGCAGCTTTGTAAGCTCTTTGTGTATTCGGCACGGTATCGTAGTTGCCATTGATTTGACTCTTCACATTGTCTGTTTTTTCGTTGAAGAAGTTAACAGCACCAATTAATAAGTTATTTGAGATATTATCTAAGTGACCACGGAACTTTAACCATGGACCTGCCATAGAGATATGATCCGTTGTACATTTTCCTTTTGCCTTAATCAACAATCTTAATGATGTAAGATCTGTTCCTTCCCATGCTGCAAATGGGTCTAATAATTGTAAACGCTTAGATGCTGGATCTACCGCTACCACTACTTTTGAACCATCTTCTGCTGGTGCTTGATAGCCTGCGTCTTCTACTGCGAAACCTTTAGTTGGCAATTCATCACCTGTTGGTGCATCTAATTTAACTTGTTCGCCTTTATCGTTTGTTAAAGTATCTGTCAATGGATTAAAAGTCAAATCACCAGCAATAGCCAATGCAGTTACAATTTCAGGAGAGGCAACAAATGCATAGGTATTTGGATTACCATCCGCACGCTTTGCAAAGTTTCTATTGAAAGAGTGTACAATGGTATTTTTTTCTTTTTTCTCAGCACCTACACGCTCCCACATACCGATACATGGTCCACATGCGTTTGCAAATACTTTAGCACCAATTTGACTAAACACATCTAAGAAGCCATCTCTTTCAATGGTATATCTTACTTGCTCAGAACCTGGTGTAATCATATATTCTGCCTTAGTTGTCAAACCTTTTTGAGCAACTTGTTTTGCTAAACTTACTGCACGGCTAATATCTTCGTAAGAAGAGTTGGTACAGCTACCAATTAAACCCACTTCAACTTTTGTTGGCCATCCGTTTGCGGCAGCTACTTCTTTCATTTTAGAAATGGGCGTTGCTAAATCTGGAGTGAATGGTCCGTTTAAGTGTGGCTCTAATGTATCTAAATCGATTTCAATCACTTGATCAAAATACTTTTCTGGATTTGCATATACTTCTGCATCTGCAGTTAGATGCTCAGCAACAGTGTCCGCTAAAGCTGCTACATCTGCACGTCCTGTTGATGTTAAATAACGGCTCATGCTTGCATCGTAACCAAATGTAGAAGTAGTGGCGCCAATTTCAGCACCCATATTACAAATGGTTCCTTTACCAGTACAGCTCATGCTTGTCGCGCCTTCGCCAAAATATTCTACAATCGCACCAGTTCCACCTTTTACAGTTAAGATACCAGCCACTTTTAAAATCACATCCTTAGGGGCTGTCCAGCCGTTTAATTTTCCAGTTAATTTGATACCAATTAATTTAGGCCATTTTAATTCCCATGCTAGTCCTGCCATTACATCACAAGCATCAGCACCACCTACACCAATGGCCAACATACCTAAACCACCTGCGTTCACCGTGTGTGAATCGGTACCAATCATCATACCACCTGGGAAAGCGTAGTTTTCTAAAACTACTTGGTGAATAATACCTGCACCTGGCTTCCAGAATCCTAAACCATATTTGTTAGACACAGAAGCTAAGAAATCATATACTTCTTTACTTTCTGTCGTTGCAACTTGTAAGTCTTGTTTTGCTTCTACTTTTGCGGAGATCAAGTGATCACAATGCACTGTACTTGGTACAGCTACTTTTGGACGACCCGCTTGCATAAATTGCAATAAGGCCATTTGAGCAGTTGCATCTTGCATTGCAACACGGTCTGGTGCAAAATCAACATAAGAACCACCTCTTTCGAAGCCTTCTAATTTTTGGTCAGTATGTAAGTGAGAGAATAAAATTTTCTCAGATAAAGTCAAAGGGCGTCCTAACATTTTACGAGCCGCTTCTACTTTTGCTGGCATTTCAGCATATACTTTTTTGATCATTTCGATATCAAAAGCCATAGTTGTGATTTTTAGGTTTAAAAACTGATGCAAAGGTAAGCCAAAATGACCCTCGGAACGAGCAAAAAATGCACTTTATCTCCACTTTTTTAGCTAGATTTGGTGACAGTTTAAATCATTAAAATGCAAAAACTAAGAGATTTCCTAGAATTACATGCTTTTGGCGTTTGTTCCGCCATAGGAGAAAGATTGGGGATTGCCAGCTCCAAAATAAGAACCTGGTTTATTTATATCTCTTTTTTGACCTTTGGATCACCAGTAATTATCTATATGGTCTTAGCTTTTTGGAGAGGGATGAAGAATTATATCCTTTTAGGCAAACGCAATCCTTTAAAGTATTAGATTACCGCCTTTCTTAATCGCACTAATTTGGCTAATAAAGGTTCTAACAAATCCAATTTCAACATATTGGCGCCATCACTTTTTGCGACAGCAGGATTAGGATGTGTTTCAATAAATAATCCATCTGCTCCGGTGGCTATGGCTGCTTTAGCAATCGTTTCAATTAAGCTTGGGTTGCCACCTGTAATACCTGAAGTTTGATTAGGTTGTTGCAAAGAATGCGTACAATCCATAATCACAGGCACTTTGTTCTCGGCCATGGCAGGGATATTTCTATAATCTACCACTAAGTCTTGGTAGCCAAAAGTGTTGCCTCTTTCGGTTAGCATCACTTTATCATTTCCGGCTAATTTGATTTTATCCACTGCAAATTTCATAGAAGCGCCACTTAAGAATTGTCCTTTTTTTACATTGACAATTTTTCCTGTCGCTGCCGCTGCTACCAACAAATCTGTTTGGCGACATAAAAAGGCAGGGATCTGTAAGATATCAATAAACTCAGCTGCAATAGCGGCTTCTTCGTGCGCATGAATATCGGAAGTAGTTGGGACATGATAGGTTGCACCTACTTTCTTGATCAATTCCATCCCTGTATCATCTCCAATACCTGTAAATGAACTGGCACTAGTGCGATTTGCTTTTCTATAACTCGCCTTAAAAACATAAGGGATACCTAAGTTCTTACATATGGTAGACACTTTATCGCCTATCTCCATGACCAAGGCTTCATCTTCTACAACACAAGGACCAGCGATCAAGAAAAAGTTATTCGGATCGTAGCTTTGTGCTTTAAATAAGTCTTGTAAATAGTTAGGTATCATAAGGAGCGTTTTGGAAAACAAAGTTAATGACTTTTGCCATTCAATGGTGGTGTACTATTATAATCCGAGTACATCTTTCATTGTATATACCCCTTTTTTGTTTGCAGCAAATTCCGCCGCTAACACTGCGCCCGCAGCAAAGCCTTGTCTGGTATGCGCGGTATGGGTGATTTCAATTGTGTCAATAGGGGAGCTGTAAGCAACTGTATGTGTTCCAGGTGCCGGATCTATTCTTTCCGATCTAATACTTATTTCATTTGGATTGCTTGCAGCATCGTTGATCCAATTATTTTTTCGGCCTAGGTTTGCAATGATTTGTTCTGCTAATGAAATGGCAGTGCCACTGGGTGCATCTTTTTTTTCTGTATGGTGTATCTCTGTCATAGAAACATCATAATTCAAATAGGGGTCCATTAGTTTGGCCAATTGCTTGTTGATTTCAAAAAATAAATTCACACCAATACTGTAATTGCTAGAATAAACAAGGGTACTATTTTTTGCTTTACAAGCCGCTTCCACTTTATTCCATTCTTCCAACCATCCAGTGGAGCCACTCACTACTGGAAGGCCATATTCAATACATTTAAGTAGGTTTTGAACAGCACTATGGGGTCCTGTAAATTCAATGGCTACATCTGCTTGATTGGCGAGGGCTTGCGTAAAATCGCCTGCATTGGATACATCAATTTTGAAAACAATTTGATGTCCTTTTTCAAGCGCAACTGCTTCTATTGCTTTTCCCATTTTACCATATCCAATCAATGCAATTTTCATACCTATTTATTTACTATTTTATTTTGTGTACTTCCAATGGAGTTGTAAACTGAGTCCAGTTTGTTGATAAGGATCAGGGCGCATAGGGGCCATTTTTAAACTCAAATTATTACTTACGTCAAATGCTTTTAAATGTCCAGATACAGAAGCGTCTACCACATTGATGCCCCATGCAAGAATAAACCACATGATAGAATAGTCCCTATTTTTTCTAAAAAGATTTCGGTAACTCTGTAAAGAACCTGCACTTAAATTTTTTAAAGTAGGATCTATATTTGCCACATTGGTTTTGTCTCCATTGGCTTCCATCACCCTTGCTTCATAAGCAAATTTTGTTTTGGCATACATGTCGTTATTATAGACATAAGTGACTACAGGAACAGACAACACGCCATAGACCAAAGGAATTTTCCAATACTGTTTATTATATGCTTGACCCCAACCAGGAATGAGGGCAGAACGATTGGTTGCCTTTTTTGGGGTATGTGTTTGGTAGGGTAGCGTACTATCTTGTGCCCACAAGGTTTGTTGCACGCACAACAAAAACAATATGGTATAGAACCCCTTCATTTAACTAATACTTACTTGCATCGCATCTAATACTTTGTTCAAAGCATTTAGATCATTGTAGCTAATAGTAATTTTTCCAGCGCCATTTTTTTGATGTTGCAGTTGAACCTGCGTACTAAAATGATCTTTCAATTTATTTTCCAAGCGTTGGTAAACAGGAGATAGTTGATTGCCTTGGTTGGCATTTGCATTTTGTTTTCCGCCAGTACTTGGGTTCATTTGTTTGATCAAAGCTTCCGTTTGACGAACCGTTAATCCTTTTTCAAGAATGGCTTTAAGCAAGTACAATTGTTTGTCTACTTCTTTACCAATTAATAATTTTGCTAAGCTCACACTTAGACTTCCATTGCGTAATGCAGCTTGTATAGCAGGAGGTAATTCTAATAAACGAATGTAATTGGAAACAGTAGAACGATCTTTGCCCATGCGCTCTGCTACTTGTTCTTGGGTATAATTCAATTCATCCATCATCCTTTGATAACTCAAAGCGACTTCTATTTCATTTAAATCAACTCTTTGTAAATTCTCTAATAAAGCTAGTTCAAGTAATTCTTTATCATTCCCTTGTCTAGTGTAAGCAGGAATGTCTGTTAATCCAGCAAGTTTAGCCGCCCTAAATCTTCTCTCACCTGCGATCAATTGAAATTTGCCATTGCTTAATTGCGCTACAGTAATTGGTTGAATCAAATCATGCATTTTAAGAGACTGCGCCAATTCTTGCAATGCTTTTTCATCAAAATCTTTACGTGGATTTTTTGGATTCACCACGATATCGCTCAAAGCAATTCTATTGGTGGCTACTGCCTTTTCGATGGCAGCAGGCTGAACCTTGCCTGCAGGGTTTTTATACTCTGCATCCATATTTTGTAATAAAGAACGAAGTCCTTTACCAATTAGGTCTTTGCTAGGGGTGCTTTTGCTCATAGTACTATTCAATTATTCGCTCGGCATTACTCATTTTAGTCATGCCGTTTTTCTGTAAAATTTCTTTTGCTAAATTCAAATAATTCACGGTGCCTTTACTATCTGCATCATAAAGGATAACAGGTTTTCCAACACTTGGTGCTTCACTTAATCTGGTATTACGGTGAATGATGGTATTGAAAACCATATCATCAAAGTGCTTTCTAACTTCACTCACCACTTGGTTGCTTAATCTTAAACGACCGTCATACATGGTCATTAAAATGCCTTCTATTTGTAATTCTGGATTTAACCTACTCTGAACAATCTTAATCGTGTTCAACAATTTACCCAATCCTTCCAATGCAAAAAACTCACATTGAACAGGCACAATCACACTATTCGCTGCCACCAATGCATTCACGGTAATCAATCCTAAAGAAGGTAGGCAGTCAATAATGATAAAATCATATTGATCATCTACGGCAGTCAACAAATTCTTTAATACATTTTCTCTGTTGGGGAAATTAACCAATTCAATTTCTGCGCCCACTAAGTCTATATGCGAAGGGATAAGGTCTAAATGAGGTATCTCTGTTTTTAACACGACGTCTGTCAATGGGGTACCATTGATCATTGTATCATATAAGCTCGTGTTGATATTATGAAGGTCAAATCCAACTCCAGTGGTACTATTTGCCTGAGGGTCAGCATCAATAAGTAATGTTCTGTATTCTAAAACAGCTAAACTTGCAGCAATATTGATAGCCGAAGTGGTTTTTCCCACGCCTCCTTTCTGATTTGCTATACCGATAATTCTTGCCATAGGGTGAACTCCTTAATTTGGTCCAAAAATACGGCATAAATAGTAACAATTTGGGATTAAATCTGTTATAAAGCAGCCGATTAAACTTAATTTTACAGCTTAATAACCACCATGAAGAACACCGTTTTTGTATTCATCCTCATCAGTTTCTTGATTTTGATCGATTTTTACATCTTCCATGTCCTCAAAATCATGTTAAATGGGGCAAGTATTGGGGTAAGAACAGCTGTTAGTTATGGTTACTGGTTTCTTTGTATCGCGAGTTTGGGTTCCTTTTTGCTTTTCCCATTTGTGGTCAACCCGTATTTTAGACAATATATTTTTTCGATCGGCATAGGATGGGTCATCACTCAAATCACTTTAGTGCTGTTTTTTTTGGTGGATGATGTTAGGAGAGGAACATTTTGGACCATGGGTAAAGTGGCCTCCACTGCAGGGGCGAAATTTTTAAATACAGAAGAGGGCATTCCAAGGTCTGCATTTTTAAACTGGCTTGGTGTAGGGGTTTCTTCTTCATTATTTTTTTCCTTACTCTATGGTTTTGGAAATAAATACAAGTACCAGCTAGTGCATAAAAAATTGACTCTTAAAAATTTACCTCCTGCCTTTAAAGGTTTTAAGATTGTTCATATTAGTGATATCCATAGTGGTAGTTTAAAAGAAAAAGAGGCAGTTCAAAAAGGGATAGATCTAATTCAAAAACAACAACCAGACCTCATTCTTTTTACAGGCGATTTAGTGAATGATAGGGCGACTGAAATGGCACCATGGACCGAGGTTTTTGGTCAATTGACTGCTACCAAAGGGGTTTATAGCACTTTGGGCAACCATGATTATGGAGATTATGTACAGTGGCCTTCTAAACAAGCAAAAATGGAGAACCTCAATGCATTGCAACAAGTTCATGCTTCAATGGGGTGGAGATTACTTATGAACGAAAATGTGGTGATTGAACATCAGGGTGCAAAAATTAATTTAGTAGGTATTGAAAACTGGGGTGCGAAAGCAAGGTTCCCAAAATATGGTCAGATGGATAAAGCCATGAATGGTTTGGATCCGAATGAAGTGATTGTATTGATGAGTCATGACCCAAGTCATTGGGAGGCACAAGTAATTTCGGAGTATCCTCAAGTGGACTTGATGCTTTCTGGACATACCCATGGGATGCAATTTGGGTTAGAAAATCCTTATTTTAAATGGAGCCCAGTTCAATGGGTCTATAAACAATGGGCAGGGCTTTACCAACAAGGCAATCAGCAATTGTATGTAAATAGAGGCTTTGGATTTTTGGGTTATCCAGGTAGGGTAGGCATTATGCCAGAAATTACCGTGTTGGAACTGGCTTAATACAAATTGAATGTAACAATTTATACAATTTTACGTTCTATAGTGAAGCAAAGACGATTCAGTATAAAAATTTAAATCTTATGAAAAAATATATCCTCCTTTTCGGTTTGTTGGGAACATTGACTACTCAAGCACAAGAGAAATTAGGTATCGGTATTAAAGTGGGTCAAAACTTAACCAGTGTTAACTCTGTGGCAGTAGACCGACATTCCGCTTCTTACCATGGCGGTGTCACTTTTCAAATAGGTGTAACAGACAAAATTAGTTTGGTACCTGAGGTATTGTTGTCTCAAACAAAACTTGCTACCAACCCCACTATTATTGATGTGTTAGGAGACAATAATTTAAGACCAGAAACTTACCACCTGAATTATATCATGGTACCTTTATTAGTGCAAGTAAAACCTTTCCCAACCTTATTATTACAAGCAGGCCCTCAGTATGGGATGTTGGTAGACCAAAAGAAGGACGGTAAAGAAAATGCACTACTGGCTTTTAAGCAAGGTGAGTTTTCTTTTGTAGGTGGTGCCAAAGTAAACCTGGGTGGATTCTTTGTTTATGGCAGGTACGTGGTTGGCTTGCAAAACATCAATGAATTGCAAGACCAAACAAAATGGAGAACCACGCAATGGCAATTAGGCATTGGGATGAGCTTATTTGGTTTTTAATGCTTTCTTAATTTCATCGATCAATGTGCTCAACTTAGCTTGTTCAGCTACTTGCGCTGCAATAAAACTATTGTCCTTCAAGTCACCTACAATGGCATCCATCTCTGCTTGATTTTCGTAGACCATTTTTCTAAATGGATTGGTGTAATCTTTTTCTCTAGAGCTCTTGATCTTCTCGGTGATTTCTGCTTTGATATTTAAGTATTGATCTAACCAATCATTCATTTTTTTAATACTTAATCCGCTAATGCTTGCACCTTGAATGTATTCGAGACAATACAGGGCATGTGCATTCTTTTTTGCTGGGTATTTATCTGTTTCAGTTTGATAGTATTGGTGTACTTCTTCCCAACTCGTTAGTTTATCCGTCTTAATTTGTTGCAATAAACTCTGAACTGCTTTAGTAGGTATTAATTGACCACCAATATTGGTCCATTCAATACAAGCCCCAGCAGTTTTGATTGTTTTTAATTTAGTCGGCAAGTTTTTTAAACCAGACTGTGTCAATTTAACAATCAACTGATCCATGCCGTACATAAAGATCATTTTTTCGAAGATGGCAAAAGCGTCATAGGATTTGATTAATCTTGTTTTACGTTTGCTATTCTCAAAACCAGTTACAAAAACATCTAACTGATCTATTTCTTTTTTAGTTTTTGTCTTCAATAATTGGCAGCCTAAAGCGATCAATTGTTCTTGACTTAATGCCGTCTTCTTTTTTTCTTTTAATAGCTGCGCTGTTGCTACTGCCGCAGCAATAATTTTTCTGCCTTCAATCAATTCATGCACACTATCAGGTGCTAAGTAATCATATTCATAATATTGTTCGATATGAATTCGCTTATCACGGTCCTTGTATTTCCATGCATTACGTGCTAATGCATAAAAATTATACATAAACCAGTAACCTGGCATGATGACTAATTCGTCTTTTGTAAAATCCAAACTAATGAGTGAAAATGGAATAGGAATATTTAGTTCATGGTTGTAATCACCCTTGTTTAAAATGGTAAAACTTGGGAAAATTGAATTGTGCTTGATGCTAACGCATAAGCCAGGCCAAAAACCTCTACCCATAATCACTTCGCCATCTGCGCCACGGCTATTATGGTTGGAGCCCAGTGTCGCCCCTGCAGCAATATTACTTTGACCCATTACCAATGCAGCACATAAAAAAGAGTTATTATGATGTTGCTCGTGCGCAGGATAAATTAATGAGTTCAACACTTCACAACATGAGATGGTAGCATTAGGTCCTAAGAAAGAGTTAATCAATCTTGCACCATATTTTAATTGTGAATAATCGGACATGATAAAACGTACTGCCTTGATGCCATAGAATACCCTACATCCAAATCCAATGATACCGTTGACCAATTCAGAACCTTCTCCAATTTGCGATTTTGCAAATTCGTTAGAATTGATGGTGACATTTTTGATTTTATTGGCACCTTTTAAATACGCATCTGTACCAATCCAAGTATCCTTAATGATCCTGCAATTTTTGATCACCGACCTGTCCCCAATTTTTCCATAATAACCTCTCTTATTGTCAAATTTTTTTTCTGTGAGGTCTATAAATTTTTGTTGTAAAACAGTATCCTGTCTATTGCGTGTCCATAAATAAGCATCCGCTGTGGTCATCCCATTGAAAGGAAGCACTTTGCGGCCTGTATTTTCATTGCATAATTCAAGCCATATTCTTACTGATTCGGATTCTCCTTTCTTAAGGATACCATTTCCAAATTTAGCATGGTTGGTGGTCACTAATTCATTCACATTGCTAATAATCACTTCGTCGCCGATGATATAATGGGATAAATAATTGACATTATGAATGGCTACATTGTTGCCGAAATCGGCACTAATGATTGTGGAATTGTATAAGCCAACAGGGACTGTCAAATCACTAAAGCAAAGACAGGTGTTTTCTAAATTGCCAATGCGTACCAATCCAAAAAAAGAACAGTTCTTCACCAATTCTGGATTAAAGGCATTCGATACCAATATTTTTGTCCAATCATCGCTGGTATTCCCATTACGCACCAAGATCTCTATTTCTAAAGCCGTTAGGGAACGGTATGGTATACCACTTCTGTTTTGTTGGTTACGTAAATAGTATTCGTCTTTACCTTTTGGTAGTTCTTTGATAAATCCGTAGCCTAATTGTTGTGCTGTTATTTTTTTTATTTCATTCATAGTCGATTCAAATTAATTGAACATAGTAGGATGCATTTCGTCCCAACCAGTTGCTTTTTGATATTGATGGGCAATGGTTAAAATGGTTGCTTCGTCAAAAAGCTTGCCCACGAAACTTATGCCTGTAGGTAATTTATATTTTGGATCCAAGCCAGTAGGTACACAAACCACAGGATGTCCAGTCAGGTTGGTGATGGCAGATTGATTGCCGCCACCTCTCGAAGGACAAATAATCGCATCATATTGCGCTACGATTTCGTTGACTTTTTCCATCAATAGGGTTCTATGTCTTTGTGCATTGATGTATTCTACAGCAGGGATAAACCTCGAAGTCCTAAATTGATTTGGCCAATCATTTTTTGTCTGTCTAGTCAACGCATCATCGATGCCCAATCTTGTCATTTCGTCAAATTGTGCAGCACATTCAGCACCAATGATAACGTCCATCATATTAAATTGATACACTCCGCTATCTGGAAAATTGATAGGGATCAATTCAATACCCATGCGTTTGAATTGTTTTAAAACTTCAAACTCTGATCGATTGGTGTCTTTTATCTTATCAAAATAATTTTTAGCGTAAGCGATTTTTAAAACCTTAAGATTGGTCTTTGGTGCGTAATTGAAGGGCATGTTAACTGCCGAACCATCTTTGCCATCCGTTCCGTGTAAGTAATGGAAAACAATCGCTGCATCATTTGCAGAGCGGGTGATAGGGCCAACTTTGTCTAAGCTATAACTTAACGCCATGGCACCAGATCGGCTAATGCTACCAAAGGTAGGTCTAAGCCCTGTGGCACCACAAGTGGTTGCTGGTGAAACAATACTGCCCCAGGTTTCGGTGCCAATTGCAAATGGAACTAATCCGGCAACTGTAGCAGCAGTAGAGCCTGCAGAAGAACCAGAGGAGCCATAATTTAAATTCCAAGGATTTTTTGTTCTACCACCAAACCAATAATCACCCATGGCCAAGGCACCCAATGTAAACTTTGCGACCAATACTGCTCCAGCCGCTTTCATTTTTTGGTATACAAATGCATCTTCTTGAATCACTTGATCCTTATAGGGTGCAGCGCCCCAAGTTGTTTTAGTATCCTTTACGGCAAATAGATCTTTTAAACCATAGGGAATGCCATGTAGTTGTCCTCTATATTTTCCGGCAGCAATTTCTGCATCTGCTTTTTTAGCTGCTGCGATGGCTAAATCTTCTTGAAGGCTAATCACACATTGTAAAGTGTCCCCATATTTTTTTATACGCTCAATAAAAAATTTCGTTAAGTCTAGTGAACTGATTTTTTTATTTTGAATCAAATAGGCCAATTGATCTAGTGTATAAAATGCGAGTTCGTTTTTGTCTGCCGGTAATTTTACATTCACTGCAGCATCCCAAAGAATTGGTTTTTGCACTTTGTTGAATTTCATTCCTGGAAGTATCGCAGTATGCCATAGACTTAAAGGGGTACTATTGTTCAAGGTCAAAGCATGCATGGCTTTGTAGTTCGCAATATTATCTAGCACATCATTGAATAGGGAGTCGATCTCAGGAGCTGAAAATTGTAGGTCCATTAATTTAGCACTACTTAATAGGTCCGCTTTGACAACTGAACGATCTTGAGACAATAAAGGGGTTGCAATAAGGAACAAAAAGCCAACCAGCATTTTTTTCATAACAATCGATTTAGGTACTTATCTCAAAGATAATATTACCTATTCGTTTTTGAATTGCTAAATCTTCTTTTTTGACCACCGTTTTGAACTCCATTTTGTCCGCCTTCACGTGGTGCCCTGCCTCTTACGTTCTTTGGCTTGCCCCATCCTGCGTCTTTTGAGGTTTTATTTGCGTGAAACTGCTGCATTGGATAAGGATGGCTTTCAACCACAGGGATTGTTTTGCCTATCAATTTTTCAATGTCTTTTAAGTAGGCTTTTTCTTCGTAATCGCAGAAAGAATAGGCGGCTCCAGAAGCACCCGCTCTTCCCGTTCTTCCAATACGGTGCACATAGGTTTCTGGAATATTAGGAATTTCGAAATTGATCACGTGAGCTAATTCATCTACGTCAATACCTCTAGCTGCAATATCCGTTGCAACTAATACACGCGTAGATTGGTCTTTAAAATTACTCAGTGCACGTTGTCTTGCATTTTGTGATTTGTTGCCATGAATCGCTTCTGCAGAAATATTATTTTTCACCAAAAGATTCACCACTTTATCAGCCCCATGTTTTGTTCTTGTAAAAACTAAAACATTTTTAATGTTTTGATCTTTCAATAATTCCATCAACAATGAATTCTTATTGACTTTGTCTACAAAGTAAACAGATTGATCAATGATTTCTACTGTTGAAGAAACGGGTGTAACAGTGACTGAGCTTGGCTTATTTAAAATTGCATTAGAAAGGGTCACGATCTCTGGAGGCATGGTAGCCGAAAAGAAAAGAGATTGTCTTTTCTTAGGAAGTACGGCTAAAAGCTTTTTGATATCATGTACAAAACCCATGTCCAACATGCGATCTGCTTCATCTAAAACAAAGTATTCAACTTCTCTAATGCTAAGGTGCCCTTGGTTCATTAAATCTAATAAACGTCCTGGAGTGGCAATCACCACATCTACGCCATTTCTTAATGCCGTCACTTGAGGACCTTGACCTACACCACCAAATATAACAGTGCAGTTTAAATTGGTATGTCTACCGTAAGCTTCAAAATTTTCTGCAATTTGAATGGCTAATTCACGAGTTGGTGTAACAATCAATGTTCTAATTTTCTTTCGCTTCTCTGCAGGTTTATTTTGTAATAATAACTGAATAATAGGAAGGGTAAAGGCAGCTGTTTTTCCGGTGCCGGTTTGTGCGCAACCAAGTAGGTCTTTTCCTTCTAAAATGATTGGAATAGACTGTGCTTGGATTGGTGTTGGGGTGGTATAGCCTGCTTCGAAAAGGGCTAATAAGATAGGCTCAACAAGGCCTAATGCTTTAAAATTCGTACTCATAATGGACTGCAAGGTACGACAATTAAAATGGATGCTGTTTAAAGGGCGTATTTCTTCATTTGTCGGTGCATGACACTAAACCAGACAGGTGGAAACAAAGAAAGTACAATCATGCCAGGATACCCAGTAGGCATTTGAGGCGCCTCTTCCATATTTCGAAGGATTTGGTATTTTCTGGACGCTAGGTAATGATGGTCACTATGGCGGCTTAATTCAAATAACATTAAGCGGCCAATAACATGATTGCTGTTCCAGCTATGATGTGGTTGAACACGCTCATAGTTGGTGCCTGTTCCTTTTTCTCTTGTTAGGCCGTAATGCTCTATATAGTTGACTGTTTCTAGTAAAGTGGCACCCAACAAGGCTGCTCCTAAAAAGTACAACATACTCCAAAAGCCAAAGAAGCTAAAGATGCCTAGGACAAAACCTATTTGAATGAGTTGAAATAAAAACATTTCATTGTTTAGAAAAGGAAGACTTCTGTTTTTCTTTTTTGATTCATCTATGGCAATATGCCAAGCGCTCAAATAAGTGCCAATAAAAGTTTGTATCCAAAAGGCGTAGACTGTTTGTTTGTATTTAGCCGTACTAGGGTCATGCGGGGTTGCTACATGTTTATGATGACCTTTATTATGCTCAATAAAAAAGTGCATGTACAAACTCGTTAACAATAAAAGCTTTGCTAAAAATTGCTCCATTTTATTGGTTCTATGTCCTAGCTCATGTGCTGCGTTGATTCCAAAAGCACCACATAGTAGCCCCATGGTTACGATTCTGCCTGCAATGTCTGCATTTGAAATAGTAGTTTCAAAACTGGTTAAAAAGAGGTAAAGGGAAATAAATTGCAAGGGTACGGTCATCCATATAATAAAATCGTACCACTTATTTGCTTTTGCTAATTGTTCCTCTAATGCGTCTAAGTTCTTAGGATCAGGCGCAATGAATAATTCCAACACGGGTATAAAAAAGAAAACATAGATCAATGGGATCCAACAATAAATACCGGTATTGGAAAATGCCAAATAACCTAATAGGTACAATATAAATGGCGTGGTATATTTAAATGACTTAGTGAAAGTAAGCATACTTAAATATAAGAAATTTTATTCCACCGTCACTGACTTTGCTAAATTTCTTGGTTTGTCTACATCGATGCCTTTTCCTACTCCTACATAGTAGCTCAATAATTGTAGAGGGATTACGCTCAATAATGGGGCAATTACTTCATCAATATCTGGAACAAACATCACATTGTCAGACATAGTAGGTAATACGGTATCCCCTGTGGTTGCTACGGCAATGATCTGTCCTTTTCTGGCTTTAATTTCTTGAATATTAGAAACTACTTTTTCGTAGTATAAATCTTTAGTTGCGACAAAGACTACAGGTAAATTTTCATCTACCAATGCAATGGGACCGTGCTTCATTTCTGCAGCAGGGTAACCTTCGGCATGGATATAAGTGATCTCTTTTAATTTTAAGGCACCTTCTAATGCAATAGGGAAATTATAGCCTCTTCCTAAATACAAGAAGTCTTTTGCGTCTTTGTATTTGTTTGCAATCGCTTCGATCTTTGTGGTATCTGCTAAAATTTCTTTTACTTTTTCAGGAACGGATGCCAACTCATTTAATAAGTGTACATAGCGTTCGTCAGAGATGCTACCTTTTGCTTTTGCAATCTTTAAGGCCATCATAGTTAATACGGCTAATTGACCTGTAAAGGCTTTGGTACTTGCTACACCAATCTCAGGACCCGCATGGGTATAAGCACCTGCATGGCTTAAACGTGCAATGCTGCTTCCTACTGCATTGACTACACCAAAAATAAAAGCACCTTGTTCTTTCGCACTTTCTAATGCGACTAGGGTATCTGCAGTCTCACCACTTTGTGAAATTGCAATGATTACATCACCTGGATGAATGACTGGATTACGGTACCTGAACTCAGAAGCATATTCAACTTCTACTGGTATACGGCAAAGTTCTTCGATCATGTATTCTGCTACTAATCCGGCATGCCAACTTGTGCCACAAGCAACAATCATGATTCTAGAGGCTTTGGTTAAAGCTTCTAAATGATTGTCCACCCCGGCCATGATGATTTGTTGTTGCTCATGTAATAATCTACCTCTTAAGCAGTCAAATATAGTAGCAGGTTGTTCAAAAATTTCTTTTAACATAAAATGGTCATAACCGCCTTTTTCAATAGCAGCTAATTCCATGTCTAATTTTTGAATAAAAGGAGTTTGTTTTTCGTTCCCTAAATTTTTCAAAATCAATTCATCCTTTTTCACAATGGCAATTTCATAATCATTTACATACACCACTTCCTTTGTGTATTCAATAATAGGAGAGGCGTCACTTGCTAAAAAGTGTTCGTCCTTGCCAATACCAATGACTAAAGGACTTCCCTTACGCGCGGCAATAATTGTTTCAGGATCTTCTTGGTCAATCAACAGGATGCAATAAGCACCTACAATTCTTTTTAAAGCAATACGTAATGCTTCTTCTAAACTACTGTTATTATTGTCTTGAATATCTTGAATAAAATTCAACAATACTTCGGTATCGGTATCACTTTTAAAAGTATAACCCTTAGAAAGTAATTCAGTTTTAATTTGTGTATAGTTTTCAATAATACCATT
>JBEDDG010000013.1:0-33777 GCA_041176305.1 Bacteroidota bacterium
CAATTTTTAAACCACGATTATTATACGGATATAATAAGTTTTGACCTGTCTGAGGAAAAGGGTGAATTAATTGGCGATATCTATATCAGTGTGGACAGGGTTAAGGAGAATGCAAAAATGCATAAAACGCCTATTTTACACGAATTATTGAGGGTAATCTTCCACGGAGCCTTACATTTTTGTGGTTATAAGGATAAAAAACCTGCAGATATTAAATTAATGAGGGCTATGGAGGACAAATGGTTGAAGGCGTATTTGAAAATCATTTCCTAGGTTTTCTAATTTAAGAATGTTCCACGTGGAACATTCTTAAATTAATAGGTGTATCAAGCGCTATGCGTTTTCTCGTGGAACATTTATAAACAAGAAAACACCTTGTAATACGGAATTTTGAGAAAATATATCTATCCCTAGGCTCTCAGCTCGCTTTGCTCGAATGTTCGCTACGGAATAGCATATTTTACTCAAGACCCATTAAATAATAATTGTTTCTACCAATAAAGGAAAACTTAGAAAACAATACAAATATTCGCCGAACCTTCGAGCCTGCGAGCGGAGAGGAGAATATTTAGGTATTTTTTCTAAGTCAAACACTTATTCGGGATTTTTAATCAGTTATTAAAAGTGGAAAAATTTCAGACTGTTCCACGTGGAACGTTTTAATTAATAATACCAACTTATCTTTGCATCCTTATGTTTCCAAAATACAATGTAATAGTAGTAGGCGCAGGGCACGCAGGTTCTGAAGCGGCTGCAGCTGCGGCCAATATGGGTTCAAAAGTACTTTTGATCACCATGAATATGCAGACCATTGCGCAGATGAGTTGTAATCCCGCTATGGGAGGAATTGCCAAAGGGCAAATTGTGAGAGAGGTAGACGCACTTGGAGGGTATAGTGGTATTGTTTCAGATTTAAGTACCATCCAGTTTAGGATGTTGAATAAAAGCAAGGGTCCAGCGATGTGGAGTCCAAGGGCGCAAAATGATCGACATTTATTTGCAAGCAAGTGGAGAGAAATGTTAGAGCTTACGCCTAATGTTGACTTTTATCAAGACTCTGTAAACGAATTAATAATTAAAGACGGAAAGGCTTGTGGGGTTAAAACCAGCTTGGGCCATGAAATTGCAGCAGACGCCGTGGTAATTACCAGTGGTACTTTCTTAAACGGCATCATGCATATTGGTGAAAAACAAATAGGCGGAGGTCGTGTGGCAGAAAGAGCAGCGACGGGTATCACAGAACAATTGGTTTCTTATGGTTTAGAATCAGATAGGCTAAAAACAGGCACCCCACCAAGGGTAGACGGACGTAGTTTAGATTATTCTAAAATGGAGGAGCAAAAAGGAGACGAAGAAGTGGTGGGCTTTAGTTATATGGATATTCCAAGGGTAAAAGCGGCAGACCAGCGTTCTTGTTGGATTACTTATACCGATCCTGTGGTTCATGAGATATTAAAAACAGGATTTGATCGCAGTCCAATGTATCAGGGCCGCATTGAAGGCGTTGGTCCAAGGTATTGCCCAAGTATAGAAGATAAAATCAATCGTTTTGCAGACAGAGAAAGACACCAATTGTTTGTAGAACCAGAGGGTTGGAATACGGTAGAAGTATATGTAAACGGGTTTAGCACCAGTTTACCAGAAGAAGTACAGTACGAAGCCCTTCGTATGGTTCCGGGCTTTGAAAATGCTAGAATGTTTCGTCCGGGTTATGCGATCGAATATGATTATTTCCAACCAACTCAATTAAAGTATACCCTAGAAACCAAGGCGATTAAAAACTTATATTTTGCTGGACAAATCAATGGCACAACCGGCTACGAAGAAGCGGCTTGCCAAGGGCTGATGGCGGGTATGAATGCGCATTTAAAAATTAATCATAAAGCACCATTGATCTTACAAAGGAGCGACGCCTATATTGGTGTATTAATTGACGACTTAATTAGCAAGGGCACCAACGAGCCTTATCGCATGTTTACTTCCAGGGCAGAGTTTAGAACCCTCTTGCGTCAAGACAACGCGGATCTAAGGTTAACAGAACTTTCTTATAATTTAGGCTTAGCAAGTATTGAGCGCATGCGTAAAGTACAAGATAAAAATAACCATGTTGCAGAAATTAAAAATATATTAAACACCCATTCCATTGAGCCAGCTGAAATCAATGTGTTCCTTGGTTCAATTGACTCTGCGCCGATGAGTGAAAAACAAAAAGCAGCTAAATTAGTTTTAAGACCCAATATTAGTTTGCAACAAATAATGGAACATTCTGTTTCGTTAAATGAAAAATTACAAGGCAATGATCCCGATTATTTAGAGCAGGCCGAGATACAAGTGAAGTATGAAAGGTATATCGAAAAAGAAAAAGAAATTGTGGAGCGCATGTCTGCCCTAGAAAATAAAATTATACCAGACAACTTCGATTACGACAAGGTAGCCGCACTCTCTATTGAGGCGATGCAGAAGTTTAAAAAAATCAGACCCCTAACACTTGGCCAAGCAAGCAGAATCAGCGGCGTGAACCCAAGTGATATCCAAATCCTTATGGTTTATATGGGCAGGTAGCCATTTATCAAAAAAACAAAACATCCACTCCGTTGAATCGTTGTTTTTAGTAGCTTTAGAAGGACGAGTCGTTCATATTTGTGTGCACCCCTGTGACACCAAATGTTGACCATCATTTTTTATTCAAAACTAAAATCAACCGCGTATGAGGAGGATTATTTTATCACTTCTTTTGCTAGTAATTGGAACTGCTGCTATTGCGCAGGAGACTTTTCCAGTGAATGGCGTAAGAGATGTGAGAACAGGCGTGTATGCATTCACTAATGCAACCATTGTTCAAAACGAAAAAACAACCATTGAAAAAGGAACCCTTGTGATTAAACAAGGAAAAATTGTTGCGGTAGGCGCGGCGGTTGAAATTCCAAAAGAAGCAATTATAGTAGATTGTAATGGTAAGTTTATTTACCCAAGTTTTATCGACCCTTTAACCGATTATGGAGCGAATACACCAAAGCGCGGCGCGGCAGGATTTAACTTTGGGGCACCAGCACAATTTTTATCAAACAAAGCGGGCGCTTATAATTGGAACCAAGCGATTAAACCAGAAGTAAATGCAGTAGAGTCTTTCAGTATGGACGAAGCAGCAGCAACTGGTTTTAGAAACAACGGATATGGCGTGGTGTTTACACATGTAAAAGACGGTATCGTAAGAGGAACGGGTGCAGTGGTGACACTGGCCGCTACAAACGAAAACAAAACAATTTTAAAAACAAAAGCGGCACAAGTATTTTCATTTGAAAAGGGCACATCTACACAAACGTATCCTAGTAGTTTAATGGGTAGCATTGCGTTGTTGCGTCAAACATATTTAGATGCAAAGTGGTATGCAACCAAGCCAGCGTCCGAAGGTGTTAACCTGTCACTAGATGCATTTAATGCGAACGCAGGATTGCCACAAATTTTTGTTGCCGACGATAAGTGGTCAACTTTAAGAGCGGATCGTATTGCAAAAGAATTTGGCACACAATATATAATTAGAGGTGGAGACAATGGCTACCAAAGAATAGATGAATTAGCAAAAACAAAAGCTTCATTTATTTTAGGAATAGATTTCCCTGCAGCTATGGATGTGGAAGACGCAAACGATGCAAGGTTTGTTGCTTTGTCTGAAATGAAACATTGGGAATTAGCACCCACCAATCCAGCTGCATTTGAAAAAGCGGGTATAAACTTTAGTATCAGCGCTGCTGACATGAGAGATAGCAAACAATTTTTGACCAACCTTCGCAAGGCGGTACAATATGGTTTATCAGAAACAAAAGCATTAGAGGCCTTAACTAAAACACCAGCACAACAAGTTGGGGTGTATGATCAGGTAGGTTCTTTAGAAGCCGGAAAATTAGCCAACTTCTTAATTACTACCGAGTCTATATTTAATAGCAATGCTAAGATTATTGAAAACTGGATTCAAGGAAATAAGTATGATGTAAATGCTTCGGAGTGGAACAGCTTTGCAGGCAAATACAAATTGACCATCAATAACGCAGGAACAAAAACGGATTATACAGTGGAGCTTAAAAAAGATTTATCTGCAACTATTATAGGCGCAGATACTTTAGCCGGAAAGGTTACAGTAAGCGAATCTTTGGTAAAAATTAGTTTTCCAGAAAGAAAAGGCCGTGGCGCAGAAAGCATTCGCTTAAGCGGGGTGATCGCAGATGGAGGTTGGAATGGATTTGGAACGGATGCAAAGGGTGCAAAATTAACTTGGTCTGCAAATTTACTTGCAGCAGCCAACAAAACCCCTGCAGAAAAGAAAGCAGCTGAACCTGTTAAATTAATTTCAAAAGTGACGTATCCATTTGTTGGATTGGGTAACGAAACGATACCACAACAAGAAACCATCTTAATCAAAAACGCTACGGTGTGGACCAATGAAAAAGAAGGCATTTTGTCAAATACAGATGTATTATTAAAGGCGGGCAAAATTGCAAAAATTGGCAAAGGATTGACAGAGGCAGGCGCAAGAGTGATTGATGGTACTGGTAAATATTTGAGTGCTGGAATTATTGATGAACACTCTCATATTGCAGCACTTTCAATTAACGAAGGTGCAGAGTCTGTTACTTCTGAAGTGCGCATTGGAGACAATATGAACCCAGAAGATATAAATATCTATCGTCAGCTAAGTGGTGGCGTAACCTCTTCACATATCTTACACGGTAGTGCTAATACAGTAGGAGGACAAACACAATTGATCAAGTTAAGATGGGGTACGACCGATGAAGGTTTAAAATTTGCAGGCGCAGATCCATTTATCAAATTTGCATTGGGTGAAAACGTAAAGCGAACAACGTCTACTAATAACAATCGTTTCCCAGACACAAGAATGGGTGTAGAAGAAGTATTGACAGACGCGTTTGATAGAGCGGTAGATTATCAAAAAGCAATGAAAGCAAATCCAACAACTACAAGAAGAGATTTGGAATTAGACGCGTTGGCTGAAATCATGAATAAAAAACGCTTTATCACTTGTCACTCTTATGTTCAAACTGAAATCACTTATGCAATGCGTGCCATTGAAAAATTCAAAGCACAGGGCTATGATTTCAATGTGAATACGTTTACGCACATATTAGATGGATATAAGGTAGCAGATAAAATGAAGCTTCATGGATCTAGTGCAGCAACCTTCTCTGACTGGTTTGCATATAAAACAGAAGTGACAGACGCCATTGCTTATAATGCAGCGATCATGCACAATGTGGGTGTAAACACAGTGATTAATTCTGATGATGCAGAGATGGCACGTCGTTTAAATCAAGAAGCAGGAAAGGCAGTGAAATACGGCGGAGTGCCAGAGGAAGAAGCGTTCAAAATGGTAACTTTAAATCCAGCAAAAGCGCTTCATGTGGATCATAAAGTAGGAAGTATTAAAGTAGGCAAGGATGCTGATGTGGTTTTATGGAGCGACAGCCCAATAAGCATCTATGCAAAATCTTTATACACTATTGTAGATGGTACAGTTTATTTTGATCGTGAAAAAGATGCTGAAAAAAGCAAGCAGGTAACGGCAGAAAGAACCAAGTTGATTCAAAAAATGCTTGGTGAAAAAAGAGCCGGTATGCCAACAAGACCAGCGATGCCAACAACACAAATTTTATTAGAGTGTGGAGATCATGATCATATGGAAGATCTTAACACAATTTACGAATCTCAAAAAAACTAAGCCATGCAAAAGAAATATTTAAGCATTTTCGCTCTTGCATTGTTAGGTTTAACAGCAAGTGCTCAAGACAATGTCTATCCAGCAGCAAAACAAAAAGGAGTCACCGTTATCACACACGCAACCGTGCATGTGGGCAATGGAACGACATTAACAGATGCGTCTGTTGCCTTTGAAAATGGAAAAATTACCGGCGTAGGTAATGTAGTTGCTCCTTCGGGCGCAACAATTATTGATGGAACGGGAAAGCACCTTTATCCAGGATTAATTTTACCAAGTTCTGATTTGGGTTTAAGAGAAATCAGCGCAGGCGTTAGAGGAAGTAATGACTACGCAGAAATTGGCGAAAACAACGCAAACATAAGATCCATAGTAGCCTACAACACAGATTCAAAAATAATAGGAGTGTTGCGCGAGAACGGCATTTTATTGGCAGGCGTTGCTCCTCAGGGTGAATTGATTCAGGGACAAGCAAGCGTAGTTCAATTAGACGCATGGAACTATGAAGACGCTGCTTATAAAATGGACAACGGTCTTTATATTAATATGCCAAGTTTGATGGCGCGTCGTGGTGGCCGTATGGCTTTCATGCGCCCTGGTCCTGCTGGTGATCCAGTAAAAGCGGCGATGGATAAAATTGAAACCATTAAAGCTTTCTTCCATGACGCAAAAGCGTATTATCAAGAAAAAACACATGCTGCAAATAATTTAAAACTAGAAGCAGTGCGTGGATTATTCGAGGGCAAACAAAAATTATTTGTACGCGCGAACGAGGTGAAACAAATATTGCTTGCTATGGATATTGCAAAAACCTTTGGATTTAAATTAGTAATTGTTGGCGGAACTGAATCGTATCAGATTGCTGATTTATTGGCCGAGCATAATGTACCTGTGATCTTGGATCGTCAACATGCTTTACCTACTATGGAAGACGACGATGTGGATCAGCCTTATAAAACACCAGCAGCATTACAAAAAGCAGGTGTGTTGTTTTGTTTAAATGATACCCACGACCAAAGTCGTTTTAGAAATTTGGCTTTCAATGCTGGAACTGCTGCTACATATGGATTAACCAAGGAGCAAGCGCTTTCTGCAGTAACGCTTAATCCGGCTAAAATTTTAGGTATCGACGACAAAGCGGGTACCATTGAAAGTGGAAAAGACGCTAACTTGTTGGTCGTTAATGGTGACTTATTAGACATGAAATCAAGTGTGATTGGTCAAGCATTTATACAAGGACGCAATGTGTCTTTGGACAATAAGGGTAAACAATTGTATGAGCGCTATAAGCACAAGTATCAATTGAAATAACCAAGGTTGAAACACGAACAATGCGGAACACCAATAGCATTGTTTAAGTGGAAAAATAAGTTTCCTCCCAGCTCGGTAAATCTGAACTGGGAGGATTTTTTTTGGCTAACTTAGCGCTATGTCTAAAAAATTATATTTACTAGATGCGTTAGCACTTATATATAGAGCGTATTATGCCTTAATACGCACGCCAAGAATTACAAGTACAGGGATTAATACCAATGCACAATTTGGTTTTACCAATACCCTATTGGAGATCATTAAAAAAGAGAACCCCTCACATATTGCTGTGTGTTTTGACACGCATGCACCTACAGAAAGACATACCGACTTTACGGATTATAAAGCCAACAGAGAAGCCGCACCAGAAGATTTATTAAGTTCCCTCCCACATATTAAAGCAATCATCGAAGGGTTTAATATTCCTGTGGTTGAATGTGATGGATACGAGGCGGACGACGTGATAGGCACCCTGGCATGGCAGGCTGCAGACATGGGCTATGAAGTCTACATGGTTACGCCGGACAAAGACTATGGACAATTGTTGGTGAAAGAAAATGTGTACATGTGGAAGCCACCGGCATTTGGAAATGAAAGAGAAATATTGGATGCCGATAAAATTAAGGCGAAGTGGGATATCGCACGAGTAGACCAAGTAGTAGACATGTTGGGCTTGATGGGAGACGCTGCTGATAATATTCCGGGTATACCAGGCGTAGGCGAAAAGACTGCCGCTAAATTATTGAAAGAATATGACACCCTTGAGGGCGTCTTAGCGAATGCAGATAAAATAAAAGGCGCGATGGGCGAGAAAGTGAGGGCGGGCAAAGAATCTGCGATCATGAGTAAAAAACTAGCAACCATCATTACGAATGTGCCGGTACAATTTCACGAAGAAGATTATAAGTTAACAGAAAAAAATATTCCTGCATTAACAGAAATTTTTAATTTACTAGAATTTAAAACTCTCGGCAAACGCATATTGGGAAAGGAATTCGAAGTGGTGGTAGCACAGGATCCCGAGGTACAAACAGATTTATTTGGGAACGAAGTAAAAACAAAAAAACCTGTTGTAAAAACTAAAACAATTCAGTTAAACGCAGAAGATGGAACACAATCAGTGTTAGAGCCTAATCATGAACCGAGCAATATGGGTGATGCGTCGGACGACGAAGAGAGTGAATCGGATCTACCCAAATTAATAGCGAATAAAAATATTGAAAACACACCGCACCAATACGAAATGGTTGTCGGTGAGGCAGCGATTGAAAATTTTATAAAAACCATTAGCGTTAAAAAAGAAATTTGTATCGATACCGAAACAACGGGCATTGATGCCAACAATGTGCAGCTGGTGGGATTAAGTTTTTCAAATACAACCCACACTGGATATTATTTACCAGTTGCCAATGATGGGGATGGCGAAGATGGCGCAAAATATATTTTAGGAAAACTAAAACCTTTGTTCGAAGACGAATCCATTACTTGGATAGGACAGAATTTAAAATATGATTACTTGGTGTTGAAATGGTATGGTGTTGTATTAAAAGGAAAGACCTTTGATACCATGTTAGCCCACTATGTGATTGAGCCAGAAGGCAGAAGGAGCATGGATATCCTTAGTGAACAATTTTTAGGCTATGCTACAGTAAGTATTGAAGACTTGATTGGAAAAAAAGGAAAAAACCAAGGCACGATGCGAGATGTGCCATTAGAAAAAATCACTGAATATGCAGCAGAAGATGCCGACATCACTTTGCAATTAAAAGAATGTTTTACACCACTATTGTCTAAGCGCGAAGTACAACGCGTGTTTGAAGAAGTGGAGAATCCTTTGATGCAAGTATTGGTGGATATGGAGTTTGAAGGTGTGAAGGTGGACGAACAATTTTTGAATGATTATAGCAAAGTATTAGAAGAAGAAATTAAAATAAGTGAAGAGCGTGTTTTTGAACAGGCTGGTGTAAGATTTAATCTTGCTTCACCCAAGCAATTGGGGGAGGTACTTTTTGATATTTTAAAAATCGATCCTAAGGCAAAAAAGACAAAGACAGGTCAATATGCTACAGGGGAAGATGTATTGACAAAGCTGGCTGCAAAACATAAAATTGTAGACGACATTTTAAACTTTAGAGAATTAAGTAAATTAAAATCTACTTATGTGGATGCGTTACCTGCTATCGTGAATCCAAAAACAGGCAGGATCCACACTAGCTATGCACAAGCCGTTGCGGTAACAGGAAGGTTAAGCAGCACCAATCCAAATTTGCAAAATATCCCTATACGTTCGGAACGCGGTAGAGAAGTGCGTAAAGCCTTTATACCAAGAAGCGAAGGAAGAATTTTAGTGAGTGCCGATTATTCTCAAATCGAATTGAGGGTGGTGGCTGCCATTAGCGGTGATCCAAATATGTGCGAAGCATTTAAACAGGGCAAGGATATTCACACGGCGACTGCAGCAAAAGTGTATGGTATAGAAGAAGCTGCGGTAACAAAAGAACAACGCTACAAAGCAAAGAGTGTGAACTTTGGTATCATCTATGGACAGGGTGCATTTGGCTTAGCAGAAAACTTGGGCATCTCTAGAACAGAAGCCAAAGAAATCATCGATAATTATAAAAAAGAGTTCCCCAATATTCAACAATACATGGACCAGCAAATCAATAAAGCCAAAGAACAGGGTTTTGTTGAAACCTTGATGGGACGTAAGCGTTGGTTGAGAGACATCAATAGTTCTAATTTTACGGTCCGAGGATTTGCAGAGCGCAACGCCATCAACTCTCCGATTCAAGGTTCCGCAGCGGACATGATAAAGTTAGCGATGATTAAGATTCACCAGGAAATGAAAAAGAAACATTGGGAATCAAAAATGATTTTACAAGTGCACGATGAATTGGTGTTTGACGCAGTTGAGTCAGAATTACCTGCGTTAAAAGAATTGATTTTGTCTTGCATGACCACTGCTATGGAACTACCGAATGGTGTGCCTGTTGAGGCAGAAATTGGACAAGGTAAAAACTGGTTGGAAGCACATTAATAAATATGCCCTTACAAAAAGTTAAGGGCATATTTATTTTATTCTTATGATTTTTTCGGCACCCCCCTAAAACGAGGGTGCCGATTTTCTTTTTACTATTAAATTATAGTTGCTCTATCGATTCATTGAGGCTAAGAACTCTTCATTGTCTTTGGTGCCTCGCATGCGTTTTAATAATTCATTCATTGCTTCGTCTGTATTCATATCATTTAAGAACAAACGAAGAATGTTCATTCTTTGCAATACTTCCTTATCTAATAATAAATCATCACGACGCGTACTTGATCCTGTTAAATCAATTGCAGGGAAGATACGCTTGTTCGCTAATCGACGATCTAATACCAATTCCATATTACCTGTTCCTTTGAATTCTTCAAAGATTACTTCGTCCATTTTTGAGCCAGTGTCAACAAGGGCTGTAGCAATGATGGTCAATGATCCTCCATTCTCGATTTTACGCGCTGCACCAAAAAATTGTTTTGGTTTTTGCATCGCATTGGCTTCTACACCACCCGATAAAACTTTACCAGAGCTTGGTGCTACTGTATTGTGTGCACGTGCTAAACGTGTAATTGAATCTAATAAAATCACCACATCATGTCCGCATTCTACTAAACGTTTTGCTTTTTGTAAAGCCATTGTAGAAACCTTCACGTGTTTTTCTGCAGGCTCATCAAAAGTAGATGCAATCACTTCTGCTTTTACAGAACGCTCTACATCGGTTACTTCCTCTGGGCGCTCATCTACCAAGACAACCATTAAATAACACTCAGGGTGATTGGCTGCAATGGCATTTGCGACTTCTTTCAGCAACATGGTCTTACCCACTTTTGGTTGTGCAACCAATAAGCCACGCTGACCCTTACCAATAGGCGTAAATAAATCCATAATACGTGTGCTATAATTATTTGCAGTAGTATAAAGATTTAATTTTTCATAAGGGAACAAAGGCGTTAAATAATCAAATGGAATACGATCACGAATTTCATCTGGTTTTTTACCATTTACAAAATCAACTTTTGTTAAGGCAAAATATTTTTCTCCTTCTTTTGGAGGACGCACAGTACCCTGTACGGTGTCGCCTGTTTTTAATCCGAATAATTTAATTTGAGAAGGAGAAACGTATACGTCATCTGGTGACGATAAATAATTATAATCAGAGCTTCTTAAAAAACCATAGCCGTCTGGCATCATTTCCAACACCCCTTCAGAGGCAATGGCACCATCAAACTCTACATTGAATACAGGCTCTTTTTTTGGCTGATGTCTATGTTGATGAGGATGTTGACCCTGTCCAGGACCTCTTTGACCACGATGGTCTCGGTTTTCGCCGCCCTGAGGGCTTTGATTAGGCTGGTCTACTTGAGCTGCAGGAGCGGCTTCGGCATTTTCTGTAGGAGCGGGCGCTTGACTTGCTGCAGACTCATCTCCAAATAAAGCAGCTGCAATTTTAGAGGCTTTGTCGTCTTCTGAATGATCTTTTTGAACTTTTACGGGAGCGGCAACTCTACGTTTTGGTTCTTCAGGCGCATCTGCTGATTTCTTTGCAATAGGCTTGCGCGCTGGTTTTGCGGCGGTTGAATCATTTTTTGAACTCGCAGCAGGCGCTGCAACGGGCTTGCGTCCTCTCTTTGGTTTGTCGTCTTTTTCTTGCACAGTAAATGAAGGGTTTTTTAAAATCGAATCGAGATCGGGGAATGTTTGAAAAATCTAGTTGAATTTGGTCAAGATTTGACCGGTAATGGTAGCAATGCGAAAAATTGAAATGTTCCGTTTCGCTTGTTTCTACCACAAAGTAAAGCCCTTTTTGCATAAAAAAACAATTTTTTATGGGTTATCTTTGAAGCTCGAAATAAGTCATATGTTCAATCAAAGAGTCAAAATCAAAGCATTGTTAAGTGGTACGGACGCAAAATCTGTTGTCGGTAGCCAAGTTGTAGTCATGGGTTGGGTGCGTACCTTCCGTAATAACCAGTTTATAGCACTGAATGACGGTAGTACTAATCAAAATATACAGGTGGTTGCCACTTTGGGGGCTTTTGATGAGGCTTTATTAAAACGTATTACCACAGGTGCTTCTTTAAAAGTAACCGGGTTGGTGGTAGAAAGTTTAGGTAAAGGACAAACTGTAGAAGTACAAGCTACAACAATTGAAGTTTTAGGAGATAGCGATGCAGAAAAATATCCATTACAACCTAAAAAACACTCTTTAGAATTTTTAAGAGAAAAAGCGCATTTGCGTTTTAGAACTAATACATTTGGATCTGTGTTTCGCATTCGCCACTCATTGGCTTTTGCGGTGCATCAATTTTTTAACGACCGTGGATTTTTATATTTACACACACCCATCATTACTTCAAGTGATGCAGAAGGTGCGGGTGAAATGTTTCGTGTGACCACACTTCCTTTAGAAGGTGCGCCAAAAAACGAAGCAGGTGAAATTGATTTTAATGAAGACTTTTTTGGTAAGAGCACTAACTTAACAGTGAGTGGTCAATTAGAAGGAGAGCTAGGTGCTATGGCGTTTTCAGACATCTATACTTTTGGTCCAACCTTTCGTGCAGAGAATTCTAACACGACAAGACATTTGGCAGAATTCTGGATGATTGAACCAGAAGTTGCGTTCAACGACCTAGAAGACAATATGAATTTAGCAGAAGATTTCATCAAGCACCTTATTGCTTATGTGATGGAACACAATGCAGATGATTTAGCATTTTTAGATACAAGATTAGCAGAAGAAGAAAAACAATTGCCAACAGAAAAAAGAAGTGGCTTGGGATTGATTGAAAAATTAAAATTTGTATTGGAGAATGGTTTTGAAAGAATCACCTATACAGAAGCCATTGATATATTATTAAATAGCAATCATTATAAAAAGAAGAAGTTTAGCTATGATGTGAAATGGGGCATCGACTTACAAAGCGAACACGAGCGTTACTTAGTAGAGCAGCATTTTAAAAAACCGGTGATTGTTACCAATTATCCAGCGGCCATCAAAGCGTTTTATATGCGCATGAATGATGGATGTGAAGCAGGCAAAGAAACGGTGGCAGCAATGGATATATTAGCGCCAGGTATTGGAGAGATTGTGGGTGGTTCACAAAGAGAAGAGCGTTTAGAAAAATTGGAACAAAGAATGAACGACATGCACATTCCATTAGCAGAAATGAGCTATTATTTAGATACAAGACGTTTTGGTAGTGTGCCTCATGCTGGATTTGGTTTAGGATTCGAGCGTATGGTTCAATTTGTAACGGGTATGACCAATATTAGAGATGTGATACCTTTTGCAAGAACGCCGAAAAACTGTGAGTATTAATGGGTATTATTTTTGTTTTAATTGGTGCGTTTTGTTTTGCCATTAGCAATGCTTATTGGAAAAAAGTTACCGAGACAATTCCTTATCATATTGGTATGTTTTATCGTGGCGTTTTTGCTACAGTTATTTTTGCCATTTTATATTTTGGTTTTAGACAAGCCGATTTTTTTAAATACTGGGTGGTAAGAGCTATCGCATTCGATCAAACTTTTTTATTATCCATTGCACTTAGTGTATTTAATATTTTTGGTTTAGTATTTTTTTTACAAGGAATACAAAAAGCGCCTGTAAGTGTGGTGGTGCCTGTGTCTTCGTTAAAGCTATTTACTATATTAACAGCCGTTTTTGTAATGGGTGAAGTGTGGCATGGTAATTATTTATGGGCCTTTATTTTGAGTACAGTGGGTTTGTTTTTAGTGTACTATCAAAAAAACACAACACAAAATCCAAAGGAATTTGAAAAAGGAATTTTATATGGTATTGCTTCAAGTTTTTTCTGGGGCAGTTCTTATGCTTTGTATAAATTTCCAATTGGATGGTGGGGTCCATTGGGTTTTAGTCTAATTATAGAATCAGTTGCAATGCTCTTTGGTTTGGTCTTGGTGCTTAAAGACGGAATGGCCAATCAGTTGTTATCTTATTTAAAATGGAGCCATTTAAAAGCCTATTTGATTTTAGGGGCGCTCTTGGTGATTGGAGGATTAGCGATCAATATGAGCTATGGTTATTTGCCAGTGGTGGTGATCAATATCTTAATTATTGGCAGTCAAATCTTCTCGGTTTTGATAGGTTATTTCATATACAAGGAACGTTTAACTGTAAAGCAGTGGTTGGGATTGGCGTTGATTATTGCTAGCTTTTTTGTGGTGGCGGCAGTTGCTTAATTCCACTGATTTTCAATAAAGAAGGCTAATTTTTTGCTATTTAAGGTCGGTCTGCTTATATTTGCTGCCCAAACAAAGCAATTTGTTTGGATGGATAATATCCGATGGCGCTGTAGCTCAGTTGGTAGAGCAAAGGACTGAAAATCCTTGTGTCCCCGGTTCGAGCCCGGGTGGTGCCACAAAAAGAAAGCAAAAGCCTTGTAAGTTTAAATTTACAAGGCTTTTGCTTTCTTACTCAATAATATAACTGCCCTCAACGAAAGTTGGGGGCTTTTTTATTGAATTATGATTTTCTTTCTTTCGACTGTATGGGCAGAAAAGAGGCCCAATGCACCACCAATAATATTAGAAGGCGGATTAGAAGGGGTGGTTCCGCCTCCAGGTCCTGCGCCAGCTTGTTGATTGATTGTATAATAATACAAATAAGTTGGACGAGTTATACATTGCATCTCTATATCAATCAAGTCATTTAATTTTACTTCTAAAGAATCTGTACCTCCCCTTATCGGTCTTTGATTTACTTTTCCATTGTTTAAATTATCATTGAACACATGAAAATTTTGATCCAATGTATCGTTGATTTTTTGAATAAATCGATAACTATTACCCAAAACAACCGGATCGGTATAAACGGGAATTACAGTATATCTTGTCTCGCCATTTACCCTAAATGGATTAATTCTTAAGCTATCTAATCCTACTTTTTGTGGCATGGTGGACTGTGCGGTATATTTTTTACCATCAAAAAGTACTTCTAAGAAATAGGTGTTTCCATACACGCCTTTGATTTTTTTTGTTTTATAATTTCCTAGCTTTTCATGTTGTAAGGTATCCACCATTCCTGTGTTGTCTTTTACAATGACTACTGCATTGGTTATACCAGGAAAACTAGCAACTTCAGTAATAGGAATAGATTGACTCAATCGAATGCTGTAGGGGCCAGCTTCGTCTGTAATGCTTCCATCAATCACTAAGATAGATTGATTCGCATCCAGTGGAAGTTCAATTTCTTTTTCGCAACTTATCGTTAAGGTGCTCAATAATACAACAGTAAAATATTTTTTAAACATAATTAAAATTTAAATTGATAGGTTACACTTGGCACCCATCTAAACAAGGAGGTCTGGATAATCTGTGTTCTACTAAGATCATTGGGGTCGTCTTTAAAATTAATTTGGTAAGCGTTTTCTCTTCCATACACATTATACAAACTAAAGTTCCAAGAAGACTGTGTTCTTTTATTACTTTTTTTATCATAGGTCACACTTATATCCATTCTATGATTGTCTGGCATTCGATTGGCATTTCTGGAAGCGTATTGGTAAACCGTTTGACCTTGTAAGAAATACTTTCCTGTAGGAAAAGTAACCGCATCTCCCGTATTGTACACAAAAATAGAAGAGATAGACCACCTTGAGTTAATGGTATACACCCCCACAACAGAAAGATCGTGCGTTCTATCTTGTTTTGCATTGTACCAATTATTTTGATTGATCCCCACAATTTGTCTTTCAGTTTTAGAAAGGGTATAACTCACCCAACCTGTAAGTATACCTTCTTTTTTCTTCCATAATAATTCAAGGCCATAAGCACGACCTTTTCCAAACAACAATGCACTCTCTACATCGGCAAGTGTATTGATTTCGGCACCGTCTTTATAATCCAATTGGTTTTGAAGATTTTTATAATACACTTCGGCGCTTAACTCAAATCGATTGTTTTGCCATCCTTGCACATAGCCCAAACTAAGCTGGTCTGAAATTTCAGGTTTGATATTGTAGGAGTTGCCTATCCATTGATCAGAAGGACTAGAGGCCGTTGAATTACTGAGCAAATGCAAATGCTGAATATTTCTTGCATAGCCCGCTTTAAAACTTGTTTGGTCTGTGAAACGATAATTTGCAGTAATTCTAGGTTCCGGATTCAAATAAGTTTTACCAAAACTTCCTTTATCTAATCGAAAGGTATTGACTAATACATCGTCTTTGTAGACATTGTAGGGGTCTCCTCCCATTAAGCTATAAGCCGATAAGCGCAATCCATAATCCAAACTTAGGTTATCGTTCTTTTTGTAGTAATTGCTAATATAGAGGGCGTTTTCAAGACCGTTTCTTCCGGTTTTTAGTGTACTATTAATGACTGTACCGCTAAATGTGCTGGGTGTAATAGTATGTAAAATGCTATTCAAGCCAAAACGCAAGGTATTTTTTGGATTGAGGTAAAAAGTATAATCCTGTTTTGCGTTTAAGTCCTTGATATTAGAATTCACATTGAAATCTGTCAATCCGTTTTTTAGCTTTACATTATAATTGTAATCACTGTAAATAATTGAGCTGTTTAAAAACAACCTATTGGATACAATACGGTTCCATCTAAATGTACCAGTTTTATTACCCCAATCGATTCCGAAAGCATCTCCTAATCCTAATTCATCTTTTCCAAAATAGCCTGATATAAAAATTTTATTTTTTTCATCTATTTTATAATTCGCCTTCATGTTTAAATCATAGAAATACAAAATGTTATCTTTAAATTCTTCCGAGGCGCGCAAGAAAATATCAGCATAGGTTCTTCTGCCAGATAAAATAAAAGAAGACTTATCTTTTTGAATAGGCCCCTCCACACTTAATCGGCTACTGATAAGACCCAGTCCACCATTGACGTTTAAAGATTGGTTGTTGCCTTCTTTCATCTTTACATCTAATACAGAAGACAGCCTGCCACCATACTGTGCAGGACCATTGCCTTTGATCAATGTAGCATCTTTAATTGCGTCACTATTGAAAGTGCTAAAAAAGCCCAGTAAGTGTGACGCATTATATACGGGCGCTTCGTCTAATAAAATTAAATTTTGATCGGCACCTCCCCCTCTTACATAAAAACCACTATTGCCTTCTCCAGCAGATTTAACACCGGGTAATAATTGAAGAGTTTTTAAAATATCTTTTTCTCCAAAAATAACAGGCAATTTACTTACTGCATTCATGTTAAGTGTCTCAGTGCCCATTTGAGGTTTGCTCAGGTTATCGTTTTTGCGACCTGATTCAACCACCACTTCTTGAAGTGTATTTACATTGGATAAATAAATTGGCCAACTTAAATTTGAATCGAGCTGAATCTTTTGAACGTATTTTTCATAACCAAGCTGTGTAACGCGTAGGGTGTATTTTCCCCGAGGCAAAGCAATGGCATAAAAACCATACTCATTAGACAGCACACCAAGGCTTGGCAATTCGTCAATTCTGATTGCCGCGCGAATCATGGATTCACCGGTTTGTTTGTCTTTTACATTGCCATTTAAAATGAAAGTGGATTGACCTGAAAGGTACAATGTTTGCAAAAGGGCAAATACGCAAATAAAAGCAAAACCTAATTTTCTAAATTTCATAATGTAGTAACAAAAATACTTTGATTTGGTTGGATTGCCGCCAATGTAAATAATTTAACAAAATCTACTATTTTCACTAATTTGAACCTTCTCAACGATAGCGATGTTATTCTTGAACCTGTTCAATAAAAAAAGTTTTTATATGCGCCAACTCCTTCTGCTTTCTTTTCTGTTTGCAACTATTGCTTTGCATGCTCAATTTGATAATGCACCAATTATTCGTACCCAAAAAATTAATATCGCCAGAGATAATTTTGGAGTGCCACATATTTTTGCACCAACCGACCCCGAAGTAGGATATGGATTAGCTTGGGCACATGCAGAAGATGATTTTGCAACGATGCAAACCTTGATATTGACCGGAAAAGGAAAAGTGGCCACACATTTGGGTAAAAAAGGCGCACAGATAGATTATGTTTTTGGTTTATTAAATACGAGGGCGGCTGCAGCAGCACAGATGCCTCAGTTTGATCCCAAATTTATTCAATTGTTAAAGGGATACTTGTTAGGATTAGAAGCGTATGCTAAAGCACATCCTAATCAAGTATTGAACAAACATGTTTTTCCAATTAGCATCGAAGAGTATATTGCTTCTGCTGCTTTTTCGGTGGCTATCTTTTGTGGGGTGGATAAAGCCTTGCCTAAAATTTTAAATGGCACGATTCCAAAATTGGAAGGATTTACAGGAGAAGGCAGTAATGCATTTGCATTGAATGCTAAAAAAACGACCACGGGCGAAACGATGTTGGTTATTAATGCACATCAACCTATTGAGGGGCCCACAGCTTTTTATGAAGCACATGTACAAAGCGAAGAAGGCTGGAATATTTTAGGTGGCTTGTTTCCTGGCGCACCTTTGATTTTTCATGGTGTGACACCCAATTTAGGCTGGGCACATACCGTTAATTTCCAAGATAAAATTGACATCTATCAATTGGAAACGAGCAAACAACATCCTGGTGCTTATAAAGTAGATGGCAAATGGTTGAAATTAGAAAAACGAAAAATTAAATTAAATATCAAAGGCATTCCTATTCCAATTTATAAAACTGCCTACCAGTCTATCTATGGACCTACAGTGGCTACACCAACGGGCGAATATTTTTCGATGCGTTTACCAGCCCTAATGGATGCGGGTGCCTTACAGCAATGGTATGCGATGAATAAGTCAACGAATTTCACTGAGTTTAAAACGGCACTTGCTCAAAATCATTTGCCGATGTTTAATATTATGTATGCAGATAAAGCAGATACTATTTTTTATATCTCTAATGGTAAAATGCCTTATCGAAATGCAGATACCAGTTTTCACTGGAGTAGCACCTTGCCTGGCAATACGACAGCAACTTTATGGAATCAGTTTAAACCAATAAGTGCATTACCACAATATATGAATCCAAATAGCGGCTATTTGTTTAACACCAACCATGCTCCATTTTTAGCAAGTAGCGATGCGGACAATTTAAATCCTAAAGATTTTGATGTGAACGATGGTTATGAAACCTACCATAATAATAGAAGCAGAAGAGCAAAGGATTTAATAGATCAACTTGATAAAATTAGTTACGATGACATCAAGCGAATTAAGTTTGATCGTCAATTGCCTAATCCAATTTTATTTCCTTATGGATTTACGGCAGATTCAATGTTCTTAGTAGACGAAAACAAATATCCTCAATTAGCGTCCATCATTACTACGCTTAAAAAATGGGACCACAACGCAGTCGCAGATAGCAAAGGTGCATTGATTTATAATTTAGCTTACTACAATGTACCATTGGTTATGGAAGGCAGAAAGAATGATAAATTAACCATTTCAGAAGCAGTGAAAGTCTATCAAAATATTTATGATTTTTTACAAACCAATTATGGTAGAACAGACCTAACATTAGGTGATGTTCAAAGATTGGTAAGGGGGGATGAAAACTGGCCACAAGGCGGCATGCCAGATGTATTAGCAGCAGTGATGTCAGAACCTTTAGGTAAAGACAAAAGAAAAATGAATAGTGGGGATGCCTATATTAGTTTTGTAAGGTTCCCTAAAAACGCAGGGTTGCCTTTAATAGAGACTGTGAACACCTTTGGTGCAAGTTATAATAAGGGAGACAAACATTACAATGACCAAAGAGCGATGTATCAAGCACAACAGCTAAAGCCAATGACCTTAGACAAAGAACAGGTTTTAAAAAATGCCACCCGCATTTATCATCCAGGAAATTAAAATCAGATTGTACAATTAAGCTTGTTCTTTTACAAAAAGCCCTCTTAAATTTAGGAGGGCTTTTTTATGGAAATATATTTTATTACTTAGTGCGTCTTCTTGCCTCTTCGGCTTCTTTGTAAATTCTAATCCAAGTTAAAGAGATATCAATCACCGCCAATAGAGGTCCTAACAATAAAACCATAACTACTTCTAAGCCTGGTGAATAACCTATTACCCCATCTAGAGAGGTGTTTTTAGAGCGCTTGTAAAGTTTATATAAACAATAAACCGCCGAAACGATCCATATTCCAATTAATAAATTTTTATCCATAGTGAATTTGTTTGAGTGAATATAATATATTTTGTTTTATTTGCAATACAACATGTACCATCCTCATGAAAAAAATGAATCTTTTTTTAAGTTGCCTTCTTTTATTAGTAAGCCTTAATTTATCGGCGCAATTGCCTACACCATTTAATAGTATACTTGGAACTATTCCAAATGAGCTTACTCAAAAGGTATTAAATAATCCATCCACTTATCGATACCAGCTTGTCTATACTCAAATTAATAGAGATAAAAAGGGGCAACCCCATTTTACAAATTACAATTTACAGGTAGACCCAAATAACTATTTTAATCCCGCCTCTATGGTTAAAATGCCTTTGGCGATTTTAGCGATGGAAAAATTAAACGAACTTAATATACAGGGGGTGAACAAGAACACTTCAATGCAATATGACAGCAGCTATGAAAGACAGGTGGCTCAATATGAAGATTCTAGTGCCGAAAATAAAAAACCATCCATCGCACATTTTGTAAAACGTGCTTTTTTGATTTCAGAAAACGACCCCTACAATAGACTGTATCAGTTTGTCGGGCAAGGAGATATCCATAAAAAACTTCAAAAGAAGGGCTATAGTTCTAGCAGGATAACTAGACAGTTCATGGGCTATACAGAAACGCAGAATAGACACACCAATGGTATCAAGTTCCTTGATGAAAAAGGAGCCACCATCCTGCAACTAGCGCCTCAATACAATATCGATAGTTTTCAATTTGGCCCCCCTGCACTAATTGGGGAAGCACATTGGAATAGTAAAGACGAATTGATTCAGGGTCCTTTTGATTTTACCAGACACAACAATATCTCTTTGCCCGATATGCAAAAAATGCTACAGGCAATTATTTTTCCAGCTTCAGTAAAACCAGAAAACAGGTTTAATATACAAGAAGCAGATAGATTGTTTTTATTGCAATATTTGTCTCAATATCCTTCTGAAACCAACTACCCTAAATACGATACGGCTACTTTTTACGATAGCTATGTTAAATTCTTTTTTCAAGATAGCACGCATCAAATGCCCAAGCATATTAGGGTATTTAATAAAGTGGGTTGGGCTTATGGATTTCTAACCGATGTGTCTTATGTGCTAGATACAAAAAACAATATTGATTATATGTTATCGGCAACGGTATATGTAAATAGCGACGGCGTGGTGAATGATTCCAAATATGATGAGGCAACTGTAGGCTTTCCATTTTTAAGATCCATAGGAGAGGCATTTTACCAATATGAGTTAACGAGACCAAGAGCATTTAAACCAGCTTTAGTCAACCCCGTAACCACCTACGAAAAACGCAATCCAAAAGATACTAGGCCGAGTATTGTACACGCGGACAATTAGTAAAATTTGGATTGCGTTCTTTATAAGTTATAAAGACGATCTAGATCTACCAAATAGCACCCATGCCTAGATCCCACATTTGTTTGTTAAATGCAGGAATGGCTTCATTTTTTAATTGAAGGCCAGTGGCTTTTAATTGCGCCCATTCTGCCGTATAGGTTTTTAATAAATCTAAACTTGGCTGATTGACTTGTGGTATATCGCTTTCTGTTTGATTCATTAAGAACATATAGTTTGCAGTAAACTTATTAGGGAAGTTTTCTACGTCATCGTAGGAGGTTGATTTTCTTTGAATCATTGACTCATCCCATGCTTTTAATTTTGCAATAAGTGCGGCAGCTTGCTCAGTTAAGCTTGTGTATTTTGCGCCAGAATAATTAGCATCTGTTTTTAATTTTTTCAATAAAATTTCTAAACGATTGCTATTGTCTTTTAATTCGTTGACCATTTGATGCATTTCACTTACTGTTTTTTCCATCTTAGTCATCACTTCATCATACAATTGATAGTCTGCTGCCGTGGTGGTATAATTTGGATTCGCTAACACTGTTCCAGTGGTACTTACTGTTGTTGAACCTGCCATTAATTTGATCGTATAGCTGCCAGGGATTACTTTATGTCCATTAAAACTACTTTCAATGTACACATAAGGAATGGCGGTTGTTGTTGCATGACGTAGATTCCAAACAAAACGATTTAAACCTTTTGATTTGCTTAAGGTTGGTTCTCTTCTTGGTCCACCATCATAACGTTTGTAATTTTCATCTGCCTTTGAACTAAAGCTACGCACAAGTTGACCCGCAGCATTTCGAATTTCTAATGTAAGCTCCACAGAGTCGTGAAGCGTTGGTAATTGATAATACAATACCATACCTGTAGCAGGGTTAACGCCCGCGTTTGTTTTAGCACCTGTAAAACTAGCATCGTTATTATCTAACTCACTATAGCCAGTTGCCAATAAGGTATTAGATGGGCTGTACAATTTAATAGCCGTAGAATCCGCCTTGAATTGACGCACCATATTTAAATCATCTAGGATCCAAAAAGACCTTCCAGAAGTGGCTGCAATCAAATTGTTTTGATGCACACGTAAATCTGTGATTGGCGTTAACGGTAAGTTTAATTGAAACGGACTCCAATTTTTACCGCCATTGTTAGAGATATACACACCCAATTCTGTTCCTGCATATAATAAATCTTTCACTACATCATCTTCTCTAACCACTCTTGTAAATGCATTGTTAGCGATGCCGGTATTTATTTTAGTCCATGTTGTTCCGTAATCAGTTGACTTATATAAGCCAGGTGTATGGTCGTTGAATTTATACCTAGTGGTTGCAATGTATACGGTTGCTTTATCATGTGGAGATACTTCAATTGCATTGATCAAACATTCAGCTAAACCTGCTGGTGTAATATTTTTCCAATTTGCACCACCATCTTTGGTTACATGTACTAAACCATCATCACTACCTGTATAGATCACACCCTTTTCATGCACCGACTCCATCACGTAAGCTAAAGTGCCATAGTTTTCTGCACCAACTGCTTCGTTGGTATAAGGAACACCTGGCTTACCTTGTTTTGATTTTTCGTTGCGTGTCAAATCTGGAGACACTTCTTTCCATGTTTTACCCCAATCTGAAGTTTTCAATAAATATTGTGCCCCATGGTAATAGGTATTTGGTTCATGCTTGCTCCAAATAATTGGCGCGTTCCAGTTATAACGATATTTAATATCCTTGGCATCTCTACCTAAATATTGAATAGGCGCTGCCATGATATTGGTGCTTGCTTTTGTTTTTGTATCCAATACTTCAATGGTTCCTTGATAAGAACCGCCTAATACATATCTAGGGTTGTTAGGATCAAATGCCAAGAAGGCACTTTCACCACCTGCAGAGGCAGACCAATTTCTTTCATCAATACCGCCTGCACCAATTGCACGACTTGCAATTTTTACAGAAGTATTATCTTGTTGACCAGCATAAATATTATAAGGTGTTTCATTGTCTACATTGATTCTATAGAATTGTGCAGTGGGCATATTGTTTTGACTGCTCCAAGATTTTCCGCCATCATGTGTTATTGCTGCACCACCATCATCTGCAATGACCATATTTTTTCCATTGCTTGGATGTATCCATAAATTATGATAATCTCCATGGGTGTCTGCAAAGTCTTCAAATGATTTTCCTCCATCTATCGATTTTAAGGAAGGAGCACTTAATACATACACTGTATTTTCGTCGGTTGGATCTGGAAACAATTCAATATAATACCAAGCTCTTTGAATTAAGCGATGACTTTTATTAATCTGTGACCAACTTGCGCCCGCATCATCTGATACATATAAACCACCTGCTTCTTTACTGAAATCACTTTCAATTAAGGCGTACACTTTTTCTGCATTTGCTCTCGAAACAGCGATGGACATTTTACCCATTTCTTTCGGCAATCCATTTTCCATCTTATCCCATGTAGTACCACCATCTGTAGATTTATACAAACCAGAACCTGGTCCACCGCTAATCACTTGCCATGGCAAACGACCATGCTCCCACATGGCAGCATATAAGATAGAAGGATTTTGCATGTCCATTGACAATTCTGCACAACCTGTTTTATCATCAACATATAAAACTTTTTTCCAGTTCACACCACCATCAATCGATTTATAAATACCACGCTCTGTCGACTTACTATACAAAGCACCCTGTGCTGCAACAAAAACAATATTTGGATTTTTTGGATCAATCGCAATTCTTGAAATATGTTGGGTTGCATCTAATCCCATTTTTTTCCAAGACTTTCCTGCGTCGTTACTTTTATAGACACCATCACCATGATGTGTCATCACACCTCTAATGGCATGTTCACCCATGCCCACGTAAACAATATTTGGATCACTTTCTGCCACAGCTACAGCACCTACTGAACCAGTTTTAAAAAATCCATCAGAAATATTATTCCAGCTAATACCGCTGTTATCTGTTTTCCACAAACCGCCACCGGTGGTACCCATATAATAAGTGGCACTATTGTTTACTACACCTGTTGCAGTATTAGAGCGCCCGCCCCTAAATGGACCAATGCTTCTCCATTTTACTGGAGCCAATGCCTTATTTAAGTCCTGCGCATAGCTTAACTGCGTGGCAGCGAATAAACATAAAAACGCGAAAAATTGTTTCATCATAAAATTGTTTTAGATCCAATAAATTTAAGCAAAAAAAAGACCCATCGCGTGATGGGTCTTTATATCTTTTAGAATTTCTATCAATTATACACGGTAATGGTCTGCCTTCCAGTTTTGGATAGACTGTTTGATCTCTTTGCCAGATAAATTTTCAGCAGCAGCCTTTGCTACTAAAGCTACAAACTCTGCATCTGAAGCAAAACGTAAAGCAACAATTTGACCCACGCTTAAGCTTGCTGGCAATAGTTTACCAGTCAACACAAAATGACGTAAATTTTCTTCTGCACGAATCGCTCTGTCTTGTGCTTTTAAAGCAAATGTTCTAGTAAACCAAGCAACTAAAACAAAAATGATCGCAGTTAATAAGATTAAAGAGGCTAAGTATTTATTTTCTGGTCTTGACTTTAATAGATAATTAATGGAACCGCCGAGTAAAGCGATAATACCACCAAATGTCAGATAGTGAAACCCAGGCACCATTTGAGCGTGGTTGGAAAAATTTTGTTCTTTCATATTTTAATTTTTATAGCAGCAAGATAATTACTTTGTTTAGTTTTATCCTCATGAAATTTCAATATGCTTCAGACTTGCACCTGGAATTTGCTCAAAATAAAAAAGCCTTGAGTAAAAAACCAATTCAGCCTGCTGCCGAAATTTTACTATTGGCTGGAGATATCATGCCTTTACATTCAATCGATCAACACCAAGATTTTTTAAACTACTTATCTGATCATTTTAAAATGACCTATTGGTTGCCGGGCAACCATGAATTTTTTGGTTCGGACCTTGCGGGTTATCCATTTAGTTTTGAGGAAGCCATCCGCCCCAATTTGATCATATTAAATCATACAGCAAAAACCATCGAAGATGCAGCTGGTGCCATTCAACTGGTTTTTGCAACTTTATGGTCCGATATTCCCTCCTCTTTGGCCGAACTGGTTGAAAAAAGAATGCTTGATTTTAGCCAGATCCGGTATCAAGGTCCCCCATTGACCCCAAAAACCTATCATCAACTACATTTGGACTCACTGGCTTTTATAGAAAATGCACTTAAGATGGAGTCGTCCAAATTGGATCGAAAAATAGTGATTACCCATCATGTACCCTGTTTTTCAAATTACCCTAAAAAACACCAAAATGACCCAATAATGGCCGGTTTTGCCTCAAATTTGGACGATTTTATCCAAAAAATGGCCCCAAACGGCTGGATTTACGGTCACCATCATTTCAATATTCCACCCTTTTTGCTCGGTAAAACCCAATTGTTCACCAATCAATTGGGGTATAAAAATTTCAAAAAAGTGTCGGATTTCGACCCTATAGCAACCATTAGCGTATAAGTCCAGTAAATACTAATAAAAATCATAGTAGTTTTTTACTTATTTTTTCATTTTAAATACGAATAAGCGTTAACTTAACGTTAACAAAAGGGGCGACCCTGCGTTTATTATTCATTAAAGATTTAAAATTATGCAAACCAAAGGTTTATGGAGTTTGTTATTGGTACTTTTCGCAAGTATCTCAATAGCAAATGCACAACAAAAATTGGTAACAGGTAAGGTTGTCGGAAGCGACAAAACACCATTGTCCAATGTTTCCGTTCTTGTTAAAGGAACTAGGGTAGCAACAAGTACCGATAATGCGGGTACTTTTTCTATTTCCGTTTCAAACAATCAAGTATTGACTTTTTCACTCGTTGGCTTTGAGTCCAAAGATGTGAGAGTAGGTAATGCGTCTACTATAGATGTTCGCCTTACTCCTAAAGACAATACATTAGAGGAAGTTGTTGTTACCGCAATGGACATCAAGCGTAATCCTAAAGAATTAGGATACTCAGTTCAAAAAGTAAAAGGAAGTGAAATTGCTGAATCACAACGTAACAACTTTGTAAATAGTTTACAAGGTCGTGTTGCTGGTTTAACAATCAACCCTACAAGTGGTTTGGCGGGTGCAAGTTCTCAAATTGTATTGAGAGGTTTTAACTCTTTATCTTTAGATAACTCTCCTTTATTTATTATTGATGGTGTGATTATTGATAACTCATCTGTTCAAGAAAATAATAGAAATACTGGTTTAGCGGTAAAGCCAACAAGTGCTAACGTATCTACAGAAAACAGATCAAATGACTACACCAATCGTATTGCCGATTTGAATCCAAATGATATTGAAAACGTAACTGTTTTGAAAGGTCCAGAAGCCACTGCGCTTTATGGTAGCCAAGCAAGTTCTGGTGCAATCGTCATCACTACCAAAAAAGGCGGTGATAGCGATGGTAAAGTAAAAGTGAACTACGACAACAGTATCAGAACATCTACGTACACAAGGTTTCCTGAAATCATGACGGATTATGATGCAGGATTGAACGGTGTGAACCAAAACATATTCTCTTATTTTGGACCAAAACTAGATTATAACGCAAAGCGTTATGACAACCTGCATAATTTCTTCCAAACAAGTATGTCTAACACACATAACTTGTCTTTAGAATATGGTAAAGGAACAAATTCAGTACGTATGTCTGCTTCTTATTTAGATGAGAATTCTCCAGTACCTACGAACAACTATAAAAAATACAATTTCCGTATCGTATCTAATCACAAGATTGGAAAGACATTGGAAATCTCTCCAAGCATAAGTTATATCAAAAGCTCAAACGATAAGCCATTAAGAGGTGTGAAAGGGTATGTGTTAAGTTTATTATCTTGGCCAATTGATGACAACGCGAACCAATGGTTAAATATGAATGGTACTAAAAAAGTATTATTTAACGCAGATCCAAATGCTGAACTAGACAATCCTTATTTCAACTTATTCCGTAATAGAAGCCATGATGATGTAGAAAGAACAGTGGCGACACTTTCTGTTAACTACACACCAACAAGTTGGTTAACTATTAATGGTAGAATGGGTTATGATACTTACCAACAAGATGGTTATACAAAGTGGGATTCTGCTTCTAACTTCTTAAGCCGTGCGCAAAAAGGAGCATTAGAAAATTACTACCGTACTTATTATGGTTACAACCATACTGTAACGGCAACTGCTAAGAAAAGCTTCGGTAAGATTAATACAAGATTGATGGTGGGTAATATGTGGCAGGATTATGAAACACAAACCACTTCTATTTTTGGTAATAATTTAGTGGATGCAAATAGAGTAGATAGTGCGAACACTTTGGTTGCTTCAAGAATTCGTAACAGTAATATGAACCGTTTTGGTTTACCTAACTACAATATCAATCGTCAAGCAGCTTATTTTGGGGAAGCAGCAGTAAACTATGACAATAAAGTATTCTTTACTTATTCTCACCGTTTCGAAGAGTCTTCTATTTTCCCGGTTGCAAGTAGAGCCTATAACTACCCAGCAGGAAGTGTGAGTGTGATTATGTCAGACATCTTCCCTGTAGTAAAAGAGGTTGCCAGCTATTGGAAGTTAAGAGGATCTTTAGCGAGCACAGCTCGTTCAAGTGCGCCTTATGCGAACCAATCTATCTTAAACTTTAACACGGGTAGTGGTGGTGGATATTATTACGATTTCACGAACGCCAACCCTTATTTGACTCCAGAGCGTCAAAAAACAATGGAAGTGGGTACAGAGTTAAGATTGTTCAACGGAAAATTAAGCACAGAAGTAACTTATTACAAAACCGAAAATACAGACTTGATTGCTGAGAACTTTAGAGCGAGTTATGGTACTGGTTATGTATTGAATACCTTGAATGTGGGTTCAAACGAAAATACAGGCTTGGAAATTGTCATGGATTACATGGTGGTAAGCAAGAAAAATTTCAGCTGGAATACTCGTTTCAACTTTAATAGAATGCGCAATAAGGTAACTTCTTTACCTCCTAACGTTCCTGAGTTTTATATTTCAGATACATGGGTGTATGGTAATGCAAGAGGTGGTTTAACCAATGGCGGACCAACTACTACCATTACATCTGCTGGTTATGCAAGAAATAATGCAGGACAAATTTTAATTAGTCCAACAACAGGCTTACCATTGATCGACGCTACATTTAAAGTAAGAGGAGATCGTAATCCTGATTTCACAATGGGATGGTTAAACAATATTACAATCAAAGATTTAAGAATCTCTTTCTTATGGGATCTTAAAGTGGGTGGAGATATCTTTAATGCCACAGAAAAATACTTAACAGCAATTGGTAGAAGCGCATTGACTAACGACAGAGATGTGGCTAGAATTGTTCCAGGAGTATTGAAAGACGGTAAAGAAAATACAACAACACCAACACAAAACAGTATCTCTATCACACCCGCAAATAACTCATTGTATTATACAACTATGCCAGAAGAAGCGTTTATCGAGAAAGACGTGAACTGGTTTAGATTGAGAGATCTTTCTTTCAATTACAATGTAAAGAAGTTCTTACGTGGTGATATTGATAAATTAGCTAAAACACTAAATGTATTTTTAACGATTAATGATTTAATTCTTATTTCAAATTACAGAGGTGCTGATCCAGCAGTAGGTGCAACATCATCTGCGAGCCGTGGTGTAAGCGGTTTTGGTTTTGACTATGGAAACATGGGCGCACCAATTGCTTTCAATTTTGGAATTAGAGCTTCTTTTTAATCAATAAAAACTTTTATATATGAAATATAATTTTAAACATCTTTTAGCAATAAGCGCCTTGATTGTATTGGCGGCTGCTTGTTCTAAAAAAATAGACGAAGCCTACAAAAATCCTAACTATGATGTGAAGGTGGCACCAGAAACTTTAATGCCACAGATTGTAGCATCAATGGCAGGCAATTATGGCGGACATGGTCCAATGAACGACATTCGTTACATTGGTGCTTACGTACAAAACTTTGCGTTTGCAGGAACCCAAAGTAATTTTGATAAAATGGGTTATACGAATACGGATATAGCTCAATCTTTCTGGCGCTCTCATTATTATGATATTGGTCAAAACAATATGAAGTTGATTGAATGGGCGATAGAAAATAAGCAATGGGAAATTGCTGGAGCTGGCAAGGCAATTTTTGCATGGAGCTGGTTGACTTTAACAGACTACCATGGTGAAGTTATTTTAAAAGAAGCCTTCAATACCGATTTGATTACTTTTAAATATGATACACAAGAGGAAGTATATGCACATGCAAGAAAGCTTTCTTTTGAAGCATTAGATTTATTAAATAAGACAGGTGAAAACGGAAGTCAAGCTGCTTTAGCAAAAGGGGACGCCTTCTTATATGGTGGTAATGTATCAAAGTGGAAGAAGTTTGTGTATGGCGTTTTAGCAAGAACACACCACCACTTATCTAATAAGTCTATCTACAAAGCAGATTCTGTTTTGTATTATACAAATTTAGCAATGAAAGAAACTGGAGACGATGCATTGGTGAAATTTGCTGCTACTTCTGTAAGTGCAACTAATAATTTCTTTGGTCCTTTCAGAAATAACTTAGGTGGAACTGGTATCACTTCTCCAACTGCTATTAGACAATCTGCATTTATCGCAGATTTAATGTCTGGTTCAAATCCAACATTTAGCGGTGTAGCTGATCCAAGAGCGATCTATTTATTAAGAAAAAATGCCAATGGTACTTTTAAAGGGGTTGATCCAGTAAAAGGACAATTAGTATTGGCTGGAGCAGATCGTCCAGAAAATTTTCATGGGGTTTCTCAAGCAAATGGAACTGTTAATACAGCCCCTTCAACCGATGTGAATTGTCGCTTTATCTTTAGAAATAGTGCACCTTTCCCTGTTATGACTGCATCTGAAATGGCGTTTATTCGTGCAGAAGCTGCTTTCATTAAAGGAGATAAAGCTGCTGCATTAGCTGCTTATAAAGAAGGTATTGCAAAACACTTTGATTTATTAATGGCGAACTACAATACCAATGTACCAACTGCAGATGTTTTAACTGCTGCAAAAAGAGATGCATTCTTAGCGAATACAGCTGTGGTACCTGCTAGTGCCACTAGCTTGACATTACCAATGATCATGTTGCAAAAATACATCGCGCTTTGGGGTCATGGTACTTTTGAAACTTGGGTGGACATGCGTAGATACCATTACACAGACAAAGATGCGAATGGTGTTCAAGTATACACTGGCTTTACGCCTCCTGCTACAGCAGATTTATTCCCAGACAATGGTGGTAAATTAGCGTACAGAATGCGTCCAAGATTTAACTCTGAGTATGTATGGAACATCAATGAGTTAACAAGAATCGGTGCTACTGCTTTAGACTACCACACCAAAGAAATGTGGTTCTCAACTAAGTAGTCAACAACTAAGTTTAGTAAGATTTGAATAAAGGGCCTCCCGTTTACGGGAGGCCTTTTTTGTGGCTACTATTTTAAGGATAGAAGTACTAACTTTAGGTCATATGTTTTTAAACTATACACGATACTATGAAAAATTTTAGCCTCAATACATACCAGCCGATACAATTACTTTCGATCTTGATAGTTAGTTTATGTATTTCAACACCAATCCATGCACAGCATGTACAATGGAAAAATGTTTCATCAGATTTTAATTTGAACTCTAATTCAATACAGGTCTTTGCTTCAACCAATGCAACTTTAAATGATAGTGCCTTTAAGGCCTACTATGTGCTTATAAAAACAAAGGACCCTACCATTCAAATAGGCGTTGATACTACTTTATATAGACGCATGACGCCTACTGGATTTTATGAAAGACTGGCAGCACCAACTATCGTGATGAATGCTTCTTTTTTTGAGTTTAAAAATAATACCAACTTAAATGTATTGGTGAGCCAGGGCCATTTACTTGCGTTGAATAAGCAGGATATAGAAGGAAAGGGTAAGGATAGTTTAAGCTATACGCATGTATTGTCCTCGGCAATCGGAATGAATAAAAAAGGAAAGCTGGATGTAGCCTATACGTATACGGATTCAAATAGTAAGGCGGTGTTATACCAACAAGTACCTATGACGCCTATTAAAGATGTCAATATAAAATTGCCGAGATCAAATAAAGCATTAACTAGTCTTACTAAATGGAAAGCAAGTTGGGTAGTAGGCGGCGGACCTGTACTCGCCAAAGAGGGTAAAATATTTATTACGAATAACGAAGAAAAAAAATTCGCAGGTAAAGCGATTGCAGATCATCATCCACGCACTGCTATGGGCTATACCCCATCAGGCGATTTAATTTTATTAGCCGTTCAGGGTAGAATGAAAAATATTGCAATAGGTACCACCTTAACAGAGACAGCGCAAATATTAATTGACCTGGGCTGTATAGAAGCCATTAACCTAGATGGCGGTGGAAGCAGTTGTTTATTAGTGAATGGAAAAGAAACCATTAAGCCATCCGATCCAACAGGACAAAGACCAGTGCCTGCTGTGTTTTTTGTTCGCTAAAGCAGAATACTTAGACTTGTTTCTAAGACCTACAATGCAACCACGCATTGAATCATAGACTATATACTAATAAATATTTTTATTTTTTGATCTGAAATTTTAGAGCGTATTTTTACGCAGTAATGCATTGCATTGGTTGTCTATTTTAAGCCTATCAACCTGAACAATTCAGTTTAGGGATAAATTAAAATAGCATGAAAAAATCAATTCAGTTTACAGCGTTCTTTGCTAGTCTAGTCTTTTTATTTTTTACTGCATGTACTAAAGAAGCGCCGATGGTCGAACTTGGTGCACCTGCAAAACATATTCCTGCGGTAATAGCAATTGACGAAACCTTAGCAGCCTTCGATGATGCAATGAAAAGATTTGATCCTTTGTACTTGCAGGTGATCTATAAAGAACCAAAGACGAAGGAAGAAATACAAGCTAGGAGTCGGGAACTTTTGATGGCCTATTATAAAAACAAGGACAATGAACTTGTTCAGAAAGCTTTATCCGATTTATATCACTTCGAATCTTTTGACGCATTGGTAAAAGCTTCAAATGCATTAACACAAAATGCATCAATCCTTAAATACCATTATTTTAAATTAAGTATAACGCCTAGTGCCGAACAAAAACAGGGCCTTTTTAAAGCAACTAAGTCTTTTTTAAAAAATAAATTGAACAGTTTAGAAAAAGCTAAACAAAAAAGAGCCACTGGATTATGGAATGACATGGTAGATCAAATAGAAAGAGAGTTCCATTATTATACTTTAGTGTATAATGAGGCCTTTGAGTCAAGTATGGACGGAGGTGATAATGGATGTAATGAACCTTGTTGTTTTGAGTATAAGTCTTGCTTAACGATTGCTGCTTCCAGCTATCGATCCGATTTTATTTTTCTAGGAAGTAGTTTAGCTGCAAGTGGAGGTGCTTTAGGTTCTTTATATGGATCGATTGTTCCATTTATTGGAACAAGCTCCGTTGGTGTGGCGGGTGGTATTATAGGAGGTGTAACTGGATTTATTCAAGCTGTTAACATATATATTAAAAACCAAGAAGCATGTTTGTATACTTATAAAGCATGTGTTTTGCGTAAAAATGAAAAATAAAACTAAACTATGAAATACACGACTGCTACACTAATGGAAAATAAAAGAAAAAATTTTATCTATTTATTTGGCTTATGCCTCCCCATTCTATTTTTAGCCTATCGTTATACCCACGAAAAGCACACCAATGGTTATCAATTTCTTTTATTCTTTTTCTCTATTTTACCCACCATTTATGTGGTTGATTTAATCCTATTCAATGCAATTAAAGAAGAGGCTTTGATCTCCCGGAATCCATTTTACTTAATGAAGTATGTTGTTTATGCTTTTTTAATCCTTTTTTCATTAGGGCCATTTGTTTATTTATGGAGCATGCGGGAGCATCTTATTCAGCTTAAATGGTAATAATTATAAAAACGATCCGAATATATTCGGATCGTTTTTATTTATGCCTTATCTTTGTGCCATCATCAAGAAGCCTTCAATGGCTGCCAACCGAGAGAGTCGAACTCCGCGGTGGTAAAATCGATGAGGACTTACTGTCAAAAATTTAAACGTAATTCCCCTTCTTATTTTTCTTGGTCTGATTTATTAAATTATTTAAAATTAATCATGCC
>JBEDDG010000014.1:0-30270 GCA_041176305.1 Bacteroidota bacterium
GGCCTCTCTGCGGATCGCTTTTTTCAGGTGGATCTGGCAGATGCATCTGCGGTTCAAAATTTCACCAATCAATTAAGACAATTCGATTTTGCATTTGATATTTTCATTAATGCAGCTGGCATAGGTATTATCAAGTCATTTGATAAGTTAACGACAGCAGAAATGCAACAGTCTTTTCAGGTGAATACCTTGAGTAGTTTTGAAACCATACAAGCAGTGTTGCCTAAGATGATGGAATTAAAAAAAGGTTTAATCATTAATATTCCAGGCATATTGGGTAAAGTGCCTATGGCTGGGGCTGCTGCTTATTGCGCAAGTAAATACGCATTAGTAGGAATGATGCATTCATTAAGAGAAGAATTAAAACGTACCGAAATAAGAATTACACAATTGTATTTAGGAGGTGTAGATTCTCCTTTTTGGGATACCATTGATTTGCGTGTGCAAAGAGATAAGATGGTGGTAGCAGAAGAAGCAGCAAGAGCCATCTGGTTTTTATGTCAACAACCAAGTTCTGGTGTGGTGAGTGAAATGGTCTTACAGCCATTTAATCACCAAGCGATTTAAACTTTGTGAACTAGAATTTTGTCCCGATATTTGCGATACGAATGAATGTTAGCATGAACCTATCTTTAAACAATACTAAGAACGCTTTTGCGTACAAGTCGAATACAGATTTAAAAAAAGCAAAATGGCTTTTTACAGTGATTCAAAATCCATGGATTGTTTCATTAGGGACTAGGTTCACACCCATGTTAATGAAGTCTGGTTTGCCAATCAATGGCATCATTCGCAATACTATTTTCAATCAATTTGTCGGAGGCGAAACATTAGAGGAATCTGCTAGAGTGACAAAAATGCTTGGCGCCTATGGGGTTCAAGTGATTTTGGATTATGGTGTAGAAGCTAAAGAAGGCGAAGAGAGTTTTGATGCAGTGACGGATCAATTTATTGCAGCCATTGAGTTTGCTGCAACCCAAGATAATATTCCTTTTGTAAGTGTAAAATTGACCGGACTTTCTAGCATGCATTTGTTGGAACGTTTAAATGAAGCGCCAAGACTAAGAAGTGGGGTGCACGATAGTGAATCAGACGATGCGGCATGGAGCCGCTTACGCCAAAGAATGTATGCAATATGTGATGTGGCAGAAGAACATGGTGTTGGCATTTTGATTGATGCAGAAGAAACATGGATACAAGATCCTATCGATCGTTTAGCTATTGAATTGATGGGTCTATACAATAAAGAAAAAGTGGTGGTATATAATACCTATCAATTATATCGTTCCGATCGTTTGCGTTTTTTGCAGCTATCTCATAAAATAGCACAAGAAGGTAATTTTATATTAGGTGCAAAATTGGTCCGCGGTGCTTATATGGAAAAAGAAAGAGCAAGGGCGGCACAGATGGGCTATCCTTCTCCAATTCAAGTGGATAAAGCTGCCACAGATAAAGACTTTGATGCAGCTGTGACCTATTGTTTAGAAAATATTGGTCAGATCGCTTTGATTTTGGCGTCGCATAACGAATCAAGCACTATGCAGTGTGCTCAATCCATGCAGCATAAAGCTTTAGCGAATGATCATCCAATGATTCATTTTTCCCAACTCTATGGAATGAGTGACCATATCAGCTTTAATATGGCTGCGGAAGGCTATAAGGTGAGTAAATATTTGCCTTTTGGACCATTGAAAGATGTCGTACCCTATTTAATGCGTAGGGCACAGGAAAATTCAAGCGTCAATGGGCAAACGAATAGAGAATTGCTCTTGATCAGGCAGGAAATTGCCAGAAGAAAAGCAAAATAATCCAATATTTAGTCCTCATGTTGTAAATTGCAGCATGCAACAATATTTACAATTAGTCCAACATATTATTGACAATGGGACCGAGAAAACAGATCGTACTGGTACAGGTACAAAAAGCTGTTTTGGGTATCAAATGCGTTTTAATTTAGCCGACGGATTCCCTTTGGTGACCACTAAGAAATTACATTTAAAAAGTATTATTCATGAATTGTTATGGTTCTTGAAAGGAGATACTAACATTCAATATTTAAAAGACAATGGCGTGCGCATCTGGGACGAATGGGCAGATGAAAATGGAGACCTTGGTCCAGTTTATGGAAAGCAATGGAGAAGTTGGGAAGCGCCCAACGGTGTAGTGATTGATCAAATTTCAGATTTAATCCAACAGATAAAAAAAACACCAGATAGTAGAAGGTTAATAGTAAGTGCATGGAATGTGGGTGACTTGTCAAAAATGGCATTGATGCCTTGCCACAATATGTTTCAGTTTTATGTGGCAGATGGCAAATTGAGTTGTCAATTATACCAAAGAAGTGCGGATGTATTTTTAGGTGTTCCATTTAATATTGCCTCCTATGCATTATTAACGATGATGATTGCTCAGGTTTGTGATTTAGAATATGGTGACTTTGTGCATAGTTTTGGGGATGTGCATTTGTACAATAACCATGTGGAACAAGCGCAATTACAATTGAGCAGAGCACCTTTCCCACTCCCAACCATGAAGATCAATCCGGCTGTGAAAGACATTTTTGATTTTAAATTCGAAGACTTTACTTTAGAAAATTACGAATGTCATCCAGGTATTAAAGCACCCGTTGCCGTATAATTTTAGTAACATGAAAATATCCTTAGTTGTAGCCGCTTCTGATAACCACATGATTGGGAAAGACAATCAATTGCTTTGGCATTTGCCTAAGGATATGAAATTCTTTAAAGATACGACCTGGGCGATGCCCGTTATAATGGGCAGAAAAACTTTTGAATCATTAGGAAAGCGTGTATTACCAGGAAGATTGAATATTATTTTAACAAAGCAGACTGGGATACAATATGACCATACGGAAGTAGTGGGTTCTTTAGAAGAAGCAATTGCATTGGCTGCCAAAGAGCAATATGCAGAGGTTTTTGTTATAGGTGGTGGTCAAATATACCAGGAAGCGATGCCGATGGCGGATACCATTTATATGACTAGAGTGCATACTCAAATTGAGGGAGATACTAGCTTTCCAATCATGGATGAACAATGGGAATTGATGTATAGTTATCCAAATCAAGCAGACGAGAAACATGCTTTTGCATTTGACTTTGAATGTTGGAAAAAGAAATAAATGGGGTATTCAACACCAATCCAATTTTTTAAATACCTACGTTATTATTGGGTAGCCTCTAATTCAAAAGGACATGGTATTCATTCCCCTTTTGTTTTTAAACTTATTCAAGAGCAATTCAACGTTTCAAAATCATTGGAAGTGCCTGAGTCTTTTACACCAGCTATGCAGCAATTAGTACAAGAGCTTCAATTGGCATCTGCAAATCAATTGCCGAAAAAAATAATTCAATTAATGGGTCGTTTGCTTCTAAAGTTTAATCCTACTGTGTATTGTATTATTAAAGAGTATATCAATCAAAATAATTTGTCAAATATCGAAACGCTAGATTTCGCTTTCTTAACAGCAACAGATCAAGTGGAGGCTTTTTTGTCGAATGCAAATAAAGCATTGCAAATGATGCATCCAGCAGCTTGGATGATGGTTCAAGGCATTCATAGTAGTGAAGCCATGGAGACTGCATGGGAAAAATTGAAAACAAATAAACAAGTAAGATTAACTATAGATTTATTTTCTATAGGAATTTTATTTTGCAGGAAAGAGCAAAAAGAAAAAGAACATTTTATCATTCGTTATTAATTTAAAAATACCATCTAATACATTGTTACCAGAAAAATTCATAGCATCATTGGTCGGGCTGCCAGGATTTGATCCAGCTGCTTTTATTCAAACGCATCAAACGCAGGCTGATTTTACGTCGCTAAGAATTAACCCTTATAAAAAATTTGATACTGCTATTCATCCCTTTCTCCATGCAGTGGAACCTATTCCATGGTGTGCACAGGGCCATTATGTATCAGGTAGACCTAGCTTTGTGTTGGATCCATTATGGCATGCTGGTGCATATTATGTACAAGAGGCAAGTAGTATGTTTTTAGATTGGATCATTCGACAAGTAGCCGCTCCTGATCAATATTATAAAGTATTAGACCTTTGTGCCGCACCAGGAGGCAAAACTACCTTGCTTGCGAATGCGTTTAAAAATGGGTTAGTCGTAGCCAATGAAACCATTAAATCTAGGAATGCCATTTTAGAAGAAAATTGCATTCGCTGGGGAAGTGATCATATTGTGGTGACTCAAAATGATCCAAGTCATTTTAAGGCTTTGCCAAATTTTTTCGATTTTATTGTAGCAGATGCACCTTGCAGTGGCAGTGGTCTGTTTAGAAAAGATCCACAAGCTATAAAGGAATGGAGCGAAGAAAATGTTACGCATTGCAGTCAAAGGCAAGAACGTATTATCGAAGACAGTATTACTGCTTTACAAGAAGGAGGCTATTATATTTATTCAACTTGTTCATATTCTTTTGAGGAGGATGAGAAAATAATGGATTTCATTGCAGCTAAAGAGGGCATGACTTCTGTTGCAGTTGAACTTCCAGTCAATACTGGAATCGTTGTAACACATAGCCCAAAATACCAAGCTGCAGGGTATCGATTTTATCCTGATAAAATAAAAGGAGAAGGATTTTTTATTGCAGTTTTTCAAAAACAAAAAGCGGTAGCAGTAAGTCAGTATTCAACACCCTTTCAATTTACCCCTTTGACTAAAAAAGATGCGATTACTTTGGCTTCTATTTATCCAATTCCAGATTCGATGCAGCTTATACAACATCAAGAAGAGGTGATTGCATTGCCTGGACATTGCTTGCAAGATTTACAAACCATACGTGCGCATTTATATGTCAAGAAGATGGGAATGCGAATGGGTACGCTCAAGGGCAATGACCTTGTTCCTGCACATGATTTAGCAATGAGTCAATGGGAGAACATGCCCTATGCAGACCTTGCTGTTGACCTGTCTGATGCTTTACAATTTCTTAGAAGAGCTGATTTCACTTTGTATGCTCCAAAAGGATGGCATAGCCTGAGTTATATGAATTGTCGTCTTGGTTGGGTTAAAGTCCTGCCCAATAGGCTAAATAATTACTATCCAAATACATGGAGAATATTGAATTATTGATTATTACAAATATTAAAATTAGTTAATAAGTAATTTTATAAGTTTTTTTGCATTTAGATTTTGTAAATTTGTCCTCCTTGAAGCATTTTATTTTATACCTATTCCTAGCGTTTGGTCTATTTACACAAACGGATGTCCTTGGGGCAAAGGTTAAACAACTGCCTAAAAAAAGCCAAGTAGCTGCTAAATCCTCCAAAACTTCTAAGAAAACTAAAAAGCCAATAAGTAAGGGGAAAAAGAAAAAGAGCTCAAACAAATATAAAAAGCCAATCGTTAAAATTGCACCGGTCGTTAGGACTGCACAATGGGCAATGATTGCGCAAAATAAAGAGCAAACAAGAATCAAGGATAGTATTCAGAAAACGAATATGGTTCAAGTAAAAACGACTGAGAACGAAGGGTATTTTGCAAGTTTTTTTTCCAATCAAAAAAAGGCTGCCTCTTTTCAAACACTAAATGGCACTGCAGCAGTTTTTAAAAGTGTGAGTGGTTGGAAGGATAATAAATTTTACATCCTCACCAATGAATTGCCAGTAGGTACCATTGTTCGTATCACTACTTCAGACTTTAAAAGTATCTGTGCAAAAGTGATCAATGCATTACCTGAAATGGGTAATGCCATTCAATATCGCCTGAATGATGCAGCAGCAGCCATTTTGGGTGTCACAAACAAGACTTTTCAAGTGTCTGTGACCTATTAATAATTTTTCAAAAAATAAGTATGAGATCAAAATGTTTTGCTAGTTTGTTTTTTATAACAACTACTTTAGTGAGTTGCGCGCAACAGTCTAATCAACAAAACGGAACAGTTCAAAATAATGTGATGGAGTTAACAGTGGATGCTGCTAAATTTAGTCAAGCCATTGCTGCACCAGGTGCTCAAATATTGGATGTAAGAACAGCAGGTGAATTTCAGTCAGGTCATATCGCAAATGCATTACAAGCAAATTGGTTAGACGAAAAAGAATTTAAAAATAGAACCCAACATTTAGATAAAACTAAAACCATCTTTATTTATTGTCAGTCTGGTGGTCGAAGTGCCTCTGCACAAGAGGCTTTAATGCAGGCTGGCTATCAGGTTGTTAATTTAGAAGGCGGGATGAGCAATTGGAAAATGCAACAAATGCCCGTTGAGGGATCTGGTAATGGCGTAGAGATGCGTGTTACAGATTTTCAAAAATTAATTCAAAGCAATGCCTATGTTTTAGTGGATGTGGGTGCTACTTGGTGTCCTCCTTGTAGAAAAATGCAACCGGTAATGGATGCCTTAAAGCAGACGCCACCTAAGCCTTTTTATTTTTTATCCGTAGATGGAGGACAGGATATAGATGTCATGAAATCTATTCAGGCCTCTGAATTACCTACATTTATTTTATTTAAAAATGGAAAAGAAGTGTGGAGAAAAGTAGGTGTTGCGCCACAAGCAGATTTTGAAAAAGCCTTTTCTTTATAAAGGTTTATAGCCTCTTAAAAAATCGGTAATCGGCATCCTCTTTTTGCCTTCCCATTGAATATCGTTCAGTTGAATGTAGCCATCTGTGCAAGCAAACCTAGCGTAGGTTTTGCCGTCTGTAACAAAACTGCCTATTGCTTCTTTAGGTTTTTCAAGAAGGATCGAAGTGCTAAATAGTTTTACAATTTTTCCGTCCACTTTTGTCAAAGCACCAGGGAATGGGGCAAGGCCTCTAATTAAATTGTGCACTTGATCAACTGGTTTTGTCCAATCGATTGTACAATCTTGCGTAAATAATTTAGGCGCATGTTTCAAATGCGTTGTATTGGCTTGAGGGGAAGCTACAATCGATCCTGCAATTAAGCCTTTTAAAGTTTTTACTAAAGTGGTCGCACCTACTTCCATCATCGTATCGTGTAATTCACCGGCTGTCATCGTTGGGGGAATGGTGATTTTTTCTTGTAATAAAGTATCCCCCGTATCAATGGCATGTTGCAATCTAAAGGTGGTTACGCCCGTTTCTTTTTCACCGTTTATAATTGCCCAATTGATTGGAGCTGCACCACGGTATTGAGGCAATAAAGAGCCATGTACATTTAAGGTGCCCATTGGAGGGAAAGACCAAATAGATTCAGGTAACATTCTAAAAGCGACCACTATTTGAATATCCGGTTGCCAAGCTTGAATCTGTGCAAAAAAATCGGGAGATTTTAGTTTTTCTGGCTGTGCGATAGGTAAATGATGCTCGAGTGCAAATTGTTTGACCGCACTTTGTTGGAGTTGCATGCCTCTTCCTGCAGGCTTATCGGGTGCCGTTACTACGCCAACTACATTCATTTTGGCTTCTAATAAAGCTTTCAAAGACGCAACAGCGAAAGCCGGGGTTCCCATAAATACAATTCTTGGCTGGTCATTCATAGCGCAAAGTTAACTAGAATTTAGTACTTTTGCCCTTTGCACCTCAAGTGCTTTATTTAAAAAAATCAATATGCAACAAGTAAAAAATGGGGATACCATTCAAGTGCATTACCACGGTAAATTAACGACTGGTGAAACATTTGACTCTTCTGAAGGAAGAGCCCCGCTAGAGTTCGAAGTTGGGTCTGGTATGGTAATTCCTGGTTTTGATAATGGTGTTTTAGGAATGACAATCGGAGAAAAGAAAACAATTCATATTCCATTTATGGAGGCATACGGTCCTAAACAACCAGAAATGATTGTTGAGTTCCCAAAGACACAATTCCCTCCAGATTTAAATCCTGAAATTGGGATGGCACTTACTATGAACAATGGTCAAGGTCAACAGTTTCAAGTGGTCGTGGTTGAAGTGAAGGAAGAAGTGGTGGTATTAGATGCCAACCATAGTTTAGCTGGTCAAGACTTGACTTTCGATCTTGATTTAGTTGGTATCACGCCAAAGTCAACCATTATTATGCCATAAACAAAAGTTAAAAGCATTTTTATAAAGGCATTCAGTTGATTCTGGATGCCTTTTTTTATACCTTCACTCCGTAAAATATAAACTATGGAATGGAATGCATTTGGTGTAGCAGAGCGATTGATGCGGTATGTACAAATTGATACACAAAGTGATCCCAATAGCACAAGCTTTCCTTCGACAGAGAAGCAAAAAAAATTAGCTCAAGTTTTACTAAGTGAATTAAAAGAGATCGGTTTAGAAGATGCCACAATGGATGATAATGGGTATGTAATGGCGACTATTCCTGCAACAATAGCTGCTGAAAAAATTGCAGCCCTTCAATTGCCCGTTATATGTTTTTGTGCCCATATTGATACAGCTCCAGATTGCAGTGGCACTAATGTAAAACCTATTTTACACCAACAATATACTGGCGCACCAATTGTGTTGCCAGATGATCCAAGTCAAGTCATCACCATCGAAAAATACCCCTACCTTAAAAATTTTATAGGGAAGGAAATTATTACAGCAAGTGGTCAGACTTTATTAGGGTCAGATGATAAAGCAGGCATCGCAATCATTGTAAGTTTAGCTGCTTATTTAATGGCCAATCCGGCCATTCAACATGGACCAATTAAAATTTTATTTACACCGGACGAAGAAGTAGGAAGGGGTGCAGACCATATTGACTTTAAAAAATTAAATGCCGATTTTGGTTATACATTGGATGGAGGGGCGTTAGGTTGTTTTGAAATGGAAAGTTTTAGTGCAGATCAATTGATCTTAACAATAGATGGGGTGATGGCACATCCTGGATCGGCCAAAGGGGTGATGCAAAATGCACTTAAAATTGCTGCGGATATTATTGCTGCCTTCCCAAAAGATACATGGTGTCCAGAACATACAGAAGGGAAGCAGGGCTTTGTGCATCCTACGCATATTGAAGGTGGAGCGGAACATGTCAACATTGAGTTTTTAATTCGTGACTTCGATACCGCAAATTTAGAGCGATACGAAACCCGCATTTTGGAAATTGCGAATACGGTGGTGCAAGCAAATCCAAATTACAATCGGGCTAAACTGCAAATACAAGTGAAGCAACAGTACCGTAATATGAAAGAGATCATCGACCAGCATCCAGCGATGGTTGAACTAGCTCTATCAGCATATCAAAAAGCAGGCATCGCACCTGTGATAGAGCCAATACGTGGTGGAACAGATGGAAGTAGGATGAGTTTTATGGGCTTACCTACTGCTAATATTTTTACGGGCATGCAAGCCATTCATAGCAAGCAGGAATGGATCGGCGTTTCGGACATGCAGCAAGCCGTGCAAGTATTAGCCTATATGGTAGAAATAAATTAACTTTAAACTATAAATACTAATCCTATGTTGATTTTGTTACAAGTTGCGGCAACTAAAATTTCTTTATTGAGTTTATTAGAAAAAGGTGGATGGATCATGTATCCATTGTATGTATTATTAGTGATCGCGATTTACGTGTTCATTGAAAGATTTTTAGCTATCAAGAAAGCTGGACAAATGGATCCTCAGTTCATGAAAATGATTAAAGACCATATTTTATCTGGTAATATAGCAGCAGCAAAAGGGTTGGCAAAAAACACACAGAACCCAGTGGCGAATATGATTGAAAAAGGGATCATGCGTATTGGAAAACCAATTGATGCCATCGAAAAAAGCATGGAGAATGTTGGTAAGCTAGAGATGTATTCTATGGAAAGGAATTTAAATATTCTTTCTTTGGTTTCTGGGATAGCACCTATGTTTGGATTTTTGGGTACCATTATTGGTATGGTGCAATTGTTTTATGGCATTGCTTCTACTGGTGAATACACTTTGAATACCATTGCTGGCGGTATTTATACCAAAATGATCACTTCTGCAACCGGTTTGATTATTGGTCTAATAGCCTATGTGGGACATAATTTCTTAACTACGCAGATTGATAAAACAGCAAATAAAATGGAAAGAGCGAGTGCTGATTTTTTAGATATTTTACAAGAACCAACTCAAGCTTAATCTAGCGTTTATGAATTTAAGAAATCGTTTTCGAAATCATCCAGAGCCCCACACAGGCGCATTGAATGATATCTTATTTATACTATTGTTATTTTTTCTGATTGTATCTACTTTGGCCAATCCTAATGTAATTAAAGTGTCTAATCCAAAGGCAGCAAGTGATACCAAGGCAAAACAAACTGTTGTTGTGACGATTGATAAAGACCAGCATTTATTTATTGGGTCCACGCCAGTTGCCTTAGATTCCTTGTCCAATCAACTACAATTATTTTTAGCCAAAGAAACAGAGAAACCTTCTGTTGTTATCAATGGAGATAGTGTAGCCAATTTAGGCGTTACCATACAGGTGATGCAAATTATTAAACAATTAGGTGCCACACCAGTAGTAGCAGTAGATCCAGCACATTAAGGATTGACTGCTTTATCTAGGCTTTAAACTAGCACGGATCATTCTGTCTTTTCCAAAAAGATCTTCTCTGAGTTCTGCATGAAAATGCATATCATCTAATAATTTCACTAAGGCTTCGCCTTGGTCGTAATGAATCTCAAAAAATAATTGACCATTTTCGGATAAGTGCAATTTTGCGAGTCTTGCAATGGCTTTGTAAAATACCAATGGATCTTCGTCCGGAACAAATAAAGCAATATTAGGTTCATGCGCTGTTACCTGCAATTCCATATTCCCCATTTCTTGCATGGGGATATAAGGCGGGTTGCTTACAATGACATCATATTGATCCGGTAAAAAAGCAGTATCTAATATATCTAATGTCGTCAACTGAATTGCAACCTCTTGTGCGGCGGCATTCGATGCTGCCACTTTGATTGCATTAGGGCTAATATCAATTGCGGACACCGTTGCATCAGGTAATGCTTTTTTTAAGGAGATAGCAATACAGCCCGAACCTGTTCCAATATCCAAAATACGTAAAGCTTTACCTTTTATTTCGGCATAGTCAATTATCCAGTCCACTAACTCTTCGGTTTCGGGCCTAGGTATCAAGACATGTTCATTCACCTGGTATGGGGCGCCCATGAACCATGCTTTGCCGGTGATATATTGAATGGGTTTGCCTGCTTGTAATTCAGCAGCAGCTATTTCAAAAGCTTTTATTTGTGCTTCGGGCAGAACGCTGTCTTTGTTTAAAGCTTGTTGTAGTTGATCCCATCCAGTAATATGTTCAATTAAAATAGAGAGGACAGGGTTGAGCTCAACCATATCATATTGAGCTGCCAACTGTTTTTTCAATGCCTGTTTGATATCGTTTAAACTCATAGTGCAATGTTACAAATGATTCATCATTATGAACTAGCTTTGCCAAAAATTAGCCTTTTTATTTTTGAATGGATCCATTTTACTATTATACCATCGAGCAGCCATCCATGGCTGAATTCAAAGACAGGGGTAGTAAATTTTTGGCGTATGCTTACCCTGCTAAAGACATTGATACCTGTAAAAAACTTTTAGCACAATTAAAAAAAGAACATGGTAAAGCAGTGCATCATTGCTTAGCCTATCGTTTAGGGGTGGATGGTGGAACTTTTAGGGTAAGTGATGATGGGGAGCCATCTGGTTCAGCAGGGAGACCAATTTTAGGACAAATAGATAGTAAAGCATTGACCAATGTCCTAGTAGTAGTGGTGCGTTATTTTGGTGGTACTTTATTAGGTGTGCCAGGTTTAATCAATGCCTATAAATCAGCAACTGCAATGGCCTTACAATTATCTCCTATTCTTAAAAAAGCGATTGAAATAGATTACGAGCTCAATTTTGACTACCAGAAAATGAATGAAGTAATGATGATTGTAAAGCATTACCAATGTTCTGTAGTTGAACAGACGGCTCAATTGTTCGTGCAACTTCATATCGGCATTCCAAAAAATAGGGAAGAAGAAGTCCTGGAAAAACTTGGTGAACTAAGAGACGTTATCGTAAAGACAGCTTTAAAATAAAGTGGTCTTATTTAGTATAGTCGTAAAATCCGGATCCGCTTTTCACACCCAATTTACCTTCAGCAACCATTTTACTTAATAAGGCAGCTGGCTTGTATTTACTATTTTCGAATCCAGCTTCCATGATCTCAAGAATGTTTTTACAAACATCTAATCCAATATAATCTGCTAATTGCAATGGTCCCATAGGGTGTGCCATACCTAATTTCATAATCTGGTCAATGGTTGCTGCGTCACTAATGCCTTCTTCAAAAGCAAGTACAGCTTCATTGATCATGGGCATTAAAATTCTATTAGCGATAAATCCAGGTGCATCTTTCACTACACATGGAATTTTTCCGATAGTGGTACTAAGTGTTACGATAGATTCAGTGACTGCAGCTGTGGTTGCTTGTCCATTGATGATTTCAACTAGTTTCATCACAGGTACTGGATTCATAAAATGCATCCCTATCACATTGCCTGGTTTACTGGTGGCATTCGCCAATTGGGTGATCGAAATAGAAGAAGTATTGCTAGCTAAAATACACTTTGCAGAAGTGTATTGATCCATTTCGGCAAAAATTGCCAATTTGATGGTACTATTTTCTGTCGCTGCTTCAATCACTAAGTCACGATCTGTTACCCCCTCTTTTAAACTTGTGAAACAGGCAATATGAGCAAGTGTGTTCGCTTTATCGCTATCGTTGATGATTGCTTTTGCAAGCTGACGGTCTAAATTTTTTGAAATAGTTTGCAAGGCTTTATCTAAAGCACTTGATTGCGTATCAATTAGGTTTACGTCAAATCCATTTTGAGCAAATACATGCGCAATGCCATTTCCCATTGTTCCTGCTCCAATCACTGCTATCTTTTTCATCTTTATTTTTTTGATTTATAATCTCCGCGTTTCCATGAATTGATAAAACTTCTCCATGCACTTGGATTCAAAATATTCATCGGAGGTAATTGTCCTGAATAATAATACCTAGATGCTTGTTGTTGCAAAGAAGCACCTACCGCTTCTTTACCATCCCTTGGCAAAGAGGACAGGATGATTCTTTTTTGAGCGGGGCTTGTATTTTTTCTTGCTGTCTCAAACAAATCATCATCCACTTTTGAGTTCACAAAATCACGTTCAAATTGAGCTCTTGTAGGCCTTGGTTTTAATATAGTAGCTGGTAAAAAATTGGTATCATTGATCATTAGTTGAATGACACTATATTGATTGCCCACTAAGTTTTGAGGAATAGTGATGCTTCTATTTTTAAAACCCACACAACTAAAAGTGATCGTTTCACCTTTATTGACAGCAATCGAAAAAACACCATCATTATTGGTAATTGTACCCCTCCCTTTTTTGTTGACAACTATACTTGCTAATGGAATGGCTTTCAAACTATCTGCTGTCATCACAACACCATAGAGTTGAACAACAGAGTCTCTGTATAGGTCTACTGACTGCGCCTTTAACTGAGTGGACAGAAGAGCAATGAATAGGTAAAATGGCAGGATCAGCTTCTTTTTCATGTACTTGCAAATTTACACCTCAATGGCTATAAATGAACTGTTTTTTTTGTTACGAAATGAGTAGTTTTTTGAGGTCAGTGCCTATTTTAGGTCCCATAAAACGGCAAAATAAGTGGTATAACGTTAACTTTGCAAGGATTCATTTTTTTTAACAAAAACTTTCATGATGACTACGGAGGAAATACTAAAAGCGTTAAGTAATGTGCAGGAGCCGGACTTGGGAAAAGACTTAGTGACTTTGAATATGATTCAGGATCTTAAGATAGAAGGCGATTCGGTGGCGTTCACCATTGTGTTGACTACACCCGCTTGTCCAATGAAGGATTTGATGAAAAATGCATCAGAAAACGCCATTAAATTATTGGTGAATCCAAATGCAAAAGTGCAGGTTAATTTTACTTCTAATACCACTTCGTTAAGAAAAGATGAAAATGCCGTCTTATCTAAAGTGAAAAATATTATTGCAGTTGTGAGTGGAAAAGGGGGCGTTGGAAAAAGCACCGTTTCTGCTAACCTCGCTTTGGCACTTGCCGAAGGGGGCGCGAAAGTTGGTTTGATGGATGCAGATATTTATGGTCCAAGTGTGCCCATTATGTTTGGTGTTCGTGGTCAAAGACCTTTGATGAAAGACGATGCGGGCAAGGGGGTGATTATACCATTAGATAAATACGGCATCAAATTAATGAGTATCGGTTTATTAGTGGACGAAAAAGATGCGGTGGTTTGGAGAGGTCCTATGGCAAGTAGCGCGATTCGACAGTTTATAACAGATGTGGACTGGGGTGAATTAGATTATTTAGTGATAGATATGCCACCAGGTACTGGAGACATCCATTTAACCATCATGCAAACAGTACCAGTGACAGGTGTGGTGATTGTAACCACGCCGCAACAAGTTGCTTTAGCAGATGCTAAAAAAGCAATTGCAATGTTTGGACAAGCCAACGTGAATGTGCCAATTATTGGATTGGTAGAAAACATGGCTTATTTTACTCCAGCAGAATTACCAGACAATAAATATTATTTATTTGGGAAAGAAGGCGGCTTAAAACTCGCTTCTGAATATGATTTATCTTTCCTTGGACAAATACCTTTAGTACAAAGTATCAGAGAAGGCGGAGATGAAGGGGTGCCAGCCATGGTTGGAACAGACCAGCTTTCAAAAGAAGCCTTTAGAACATTTGTAGGCAATGCAGTCAGACAAATTGCGATTAGAAATGCCAATCTACCTAAAACATCAACCATCACCGTAGCACCTTAATGGAAAAGAAAATCATTATCGCCATTGACGGCTTTTCATCTTGTGGAAAGAGCACGCTAGCAAAAGCGATGGCAAAAGAATTGGCCTATGTATTTGTAGACACAGGTGCTATGTATAGAGCGATTGCTTTATATTTTTTAAGAAACGACATTTCATTTACCGATACGTCTGCAATACATGCCGCATTGGATCAAATTGTATTGAGGTTCAAATTCAATAGCGATAGTCAAAAAAGTGACATGTATTTAAACGGGGAAAATGTGGAGCAAGAAATTCGTGCAATGCGCGTGAGTCAAAAAGTGAGTGAAGTGGCTTCTATTCCTGCTGTTCGCGAATTTGCGGTAGCACAACAACAAGCAATGGGTATAGATAAAGGCATTGTAATGGATGGCAGAGATATTGGTACTGTTGTATTTCCAAGTGCGGCCTTGAAAATTTTTGTCACAGCAGATCCTGCCATAAGAGTAGAGCGTAGGTTTCAAGAGTTATTACAAACTAATCCTTCTATCAGCAAGGAAGAAGTGGCTGAAAACCTTCAACAAAGAGATTTGATGGATAGTACTAGAACGCATAGTCCTTTAAGACAGGCCGAAGATGCATTGGTTTTGGATAATACAAAATTAGATAGAGCGGAACAATTTGAACTAGCCATGGGTTGGGCTAGAGAACGTATCGCAGCAAGTTAGAAATTCATTTTAAGCATTCATCCAATTTGATTTTACTTGCTCGAAATTATTTTCTAGCCCGTAAAAGCTGATAATTTTTTGAATCACAGATTCCACCACTGCATCTGGACAACTTGCTCCACTTGTCATTAAAATTCGAATGGGGTCTTTAGCGGGTAAGAAATTTTCCACCACTTCGGTTTGTTTATTTTTCCAATTCGTTTTTTCTATTTGATTGACGTTCAAAATTTTACTAGCATCATCAATAAAATAAGTGGGTAATTTTTGTTCACATAGTTCTACCAAATGGGAACTATTACTACTATTTTTACCCCCCATGACAATCGCTAAATCTGCTTCCGTTTGCAGTAGTCCAAGCACAGCAGATTGATTATCGTTGGTTGCATAACAAAGCGTGTCTCTGGTGTCCGCAAAATGTGCTGCAAGATTTTCAGGTCCAAACTTAGCAATAATGACCTGTTTTAAGAAGTCAGAAATGGCTTGTGTATCCGTCGCTAATTGGGTCGTTTGATTGACAACACCAATTTTATCTAAATGAATCCTTGGATCAAAATTTGCAGAATAGCGATTGATAAAGAAGTCGTAAAAATAGTCTACCGGTAATTCGCCACTGATGATCCTGCCCAATACTTTTGTTTCTTCAATATCGTTGACAATTAAAGTTGGGGTATGTGCCGAAGTATGAGAAAAAGTAGCCCTGGTTTCTTCGTGTTTTGGCTTACCATGTATGATGATGGAATACCCTTTTTGTGCAATCTGTTCACTTCTATTCCAAACCTTTTCTACAAAAGGGCAGGTGGTATCATATTCTTGAATCGCAATGCCTTTTGCTTTCAATTTAGCTTCTAATTCTAAAGTAGTTCCAAAAGCGGGAATAATGACAATATCATCCTGTGTTAAATCTTTTAAAGGAATCAATTCTTTACCTAAAGTGTCTTGTAAAAATTGAACACCTTTACTTGTTAAGTCGTTGTTCACTTGTGGATTGTGAATCATTTCACTGAGTAAAAAAATGCGTTTTCCTTTATTCTCTTCGATGGTTCTATAGGCAATATCAATGGCATTCTCTACGCCATAACAAAATCCAAAATGTCTAGCTAAATAGATTTTTACTTTACCAAAATCGAGTTCAGTAGGAGAAAAGTCCTTTTTGAGCTTATCTGCTGCTTTGCGTTGTTGTTTAATCGCTGCAATTAAGGGGCTTCTATAACCAGTAGGCACTTCAAAGTTTTTCATCTATTCGCTTATTATCAGGTACAAAAGTACAATCTTCGTTGCTTTTTCCCCTATTTTAATTTAGTGCTTGTATCTTTGCGCCATGCATTATGTATCTGTAGAAAATTTGACAAAAAGTTATGGCATTACGCCATTATTTAAGGGCATTAGCTTTAATATCAACGAAGGGGATCGAATAGCCTTGGTTGCAAGAAATGGGGTAGGAAAGAGTACCCTTTTGCGCATTTTATCAGGAAAAGAAGTACCAGATGCAGGAACGGCTAAAGTGCATAAAGATGTTCAGTTGGTATTATTTGAACAGGATCCTCAGTTTATTGAAACAGCTTCAGTAACCCAAAATTTGTTCAACCAAGACCATCCAATAATGAAGGCCATTAGTAATTACGAAATGGCGATGGAGACCGAAGACGAGCAGCTGATCACTGATGCTATTATGGAAATGGAGGAAAACAGTGCATGGGATTTTGAATCAAAAGTAAAAACGATTTTAACACAGTTAAATATTCATCATTTAGAACAGCCTGTTTCAAAATTAAGTGGAGGGCAAAGAAAAAGGGTGTCTTTGGCAAAAACATTAATTCAAATTGGATTTGAGCCAAAGCATGTATTATTATTAATGGATGAGCCAACAAACCACTTAGACTTAAACATGATTGAGTGGTTGGAGAATTATTTGGAACAAGAGAAGGTGACTTTATTACTTGTATCGCACGATCGATATTTCTTGGAAGCTGTGACCGATGAAATTTGGGAATTAGAAAGAGAGAAATTATATAGTTATAAAGGAGATTACGAAAATTACTTAGAGAAAAAAGCGGCCAGGATTGAATCAGAGTTAGCCAGCATAGATAAAGCTAAGAATACCTTTAGAAAAGAGCTTGAGTGGATGCGGAAGCAACCCAAAGCAAGAACGACAAAAAGTAAAAGTAGACAAGATAATTTCTACGAGGTTGAAGCCAAAGCAAAACAAAAAATTGAAGACACGAGTTTGCAATTGGACATGAAAATGACTCGTTTGGGCGGAAAAATTATTGAAGCAAAAAAAGTTTATAAATCTTACGGGGACTTAGTGGTATTAAAAGGGTTTGATTATACATTTAGCAAGGGCGAACGTATTGGTATTGTTGGAAAAAATGGAGTTGGGAAGTCTACCTTCTTGCAAATTTTACAAGGTTTGACGGAGCCGGACAGTGGCAAGATCAATGTAGGGGATACGATTGTATTTGGTCATTTTTCGCAAGAAGGATTAACCTATAAAAAAGACATGCGTGTGATTGAATTCCTTAAAACATTTGCCGAACAATTTCCATTGGCAAGTGGGGGCTCACTCAGTGCTGCGCAATTTTTGGAACTGTTTCTATTTACACCAGACAAACAATACACTTACCTAAGCGCATTAAGTGGAGGAGAAAAAAAGCGTTTACAATTACTAACCATCTTATTTAAGAATCCAAATTTCTTAATCCTGGATGAGCCTACGAATGATTTAGACTTGCCTACTTTGGCTGTCTTAGAGCAATTCTTAATGGATTTTGCAGGTTGTGTCTTATTGGTATCGCATGATCGTTATTTTATGGATAAGTTGGTAGACCACTTGTTTATATTTGAAGGGAATGGGGTCATTCGTGATTATCCTGGAAACTACACCCAGTTTAGAATCTTAGAAAAAAGCAAACAGAGTTATACGGCTTTGAGTTCTGATATCACGACACAAGTAGAACATGAGGTAAAGAAAACGTCTAGCGAAAATATACAGCAACAAAACACTACAACCCTTCCGTCGAATGATCAAGGAGCTAAGAAGCCGGCTGAGAAAATGTCTTACAAAGAGAAATTAGAATTAGAACAACTTAATAAGTCCATGCCAGCGCTCGAAGCACAAAAAACGGAACTGACTGCTTCCTTGAATGCTTCTACTGGAGATTACAATGAAATCACTCAACTGAGTGCCCAACTTGCATCAGTGTCTGCTGAATTAGAGCATGCGGAATTAAGGTGGTTGGAATTGAGCGAGAAACAATAGCTCTTTTTAAATTGTTATAAATGAGGCCTATCGTGTTTAAAAATGAGGCCTATGCGTTACATGTGCATTTATTCATATAGGTAATTTAGTTGTAGAACGATATAGAAAAACATGCTATGTCTATTTCACCTCTAAATTTAAAGCACATGAAACCTATTGAAAGAATTGCGATGTACCTTCAGTTTAGGACTATTTCGCCCCATGCATTTGAGAAAAAAATCGAGCTGTCAAATGGTTATTTCTCTAAACAATTAAGGCATCTTGGTTCTGTTGGATCCGACATCTTAATCAAGATTTATCTAGCGTATCCTGAATTAGATATCTTATGGATATTGACTGGGGAGGGACATATGTTAAGATCAGCATCCAGTAATTATCCAGTTTCCAAACAACAAATAATAGAAGACTATACTATTAAATATAGCACTGATAATAAAAAATTAAAACTGCTAGAAAATGATTTTGATAAGCTTCAAATTGCATTGAAGGACAAAGAAAAAATCATTGGCTTGTATGAATTTATGTTGAATGGTAATCCGCCCATTTCTACCAGTTCGAGTGTGGTCACCAGGATGGATGCATGATAGATAATTTTCCTCAAGGTCAATAATAAAAAGAGGCACGCCATTGCTGGGTGCCTCTTTTTTAGTTGTAAACTATTTTGATTAAGCGTAAGAAGCCACTGGTTCGCAGGTGCAAACTAGATTTCTATCGCCATGTGTATTGTTGACACGTGCCACGGTTGGCCAAAACTTGTTCAATGCAACATATGGTAAAGGGAAAGCTGCCTCTTGTCTTGAATAAGCATGTGACCATTCATTGGCACAAATGACATGTTGTGTATGCGGTGCATTTTTCAATGGGTTGTCTGTTTTATCTGCACGTCCATCTTCAATAGCCTTAATTTCTGCATGTATTGCTAATAAAGCATCACAGAAACGGTCTAATTCGGCCATATCTTCACTTTCAGTCGGCTCAATCATGATCGTGCCTGGTACAGGGAAGCTCATGGTTGGTGCATGGAATCCATAATCAATTAAACGCTTAGCTACATCTTCTGCTTCTATACCTGCTGTCGCTTTAAATGGTCTTAAGTCGATGATGAATTCATGAGCACAAGTGCCATTCTTTCCTGTATATAAAATAGTGTATGCTTTCTCTAATCTTGATTTCATGTAGTTCGCATTTAAGATCGCATAGCTGGTTGCTAGTTCCAATCCTGCTGCGCCTAACATTTTAATGTAGGCATAACTAATTAATAAAATACTTGCAGAGCCCAATGGAGCACCACTCACCGCATTGCTTTCGTCTCCATTAAATATATGTCCTGGTAAATAAGGGGCTAATTTATCATTCACGCAAATAGGGCCAACACCTGGTCCGCCACCACCATGAGGAATGGCAAATGTTTTGTGTAAATTCAAGTGACAAACATCTGCGCCGATATTACCTGGACTAGTTAAGCCAACCTGTGCATTCATGTTTGCACCATCCATATACACCATACCACCATTTTCATGGATGGTATTACAGATATCAATAATGGTTTCTTCAAACACACCATGTGTAGATGGATAAGTAATCATTAACGCGCCAAGATTTTCTTTGTATTGAATAGCTTTTGCTTTCAAATCATCGAAATCAATATTGCCAGCAGCATCACAAGCTACCACCACCACTTTAAAGCCAGCCATGACAGCACTTGCAGGGTTGGTGCCGTGTGCACTAATTGGAATTAAAACAATATTTCTGTGTTGGTCATTTCTAGCTGCATGGTAAGAGCGAATGGTTAATAAACCTGCATATTCACCCTGTGCACCACTATTGGGTTGTAAACTACATGCAGTGAAGCCGGTGGTTTGACATAAGTAAGCACTTAATTCTTTCGCGATTTCTTGGTAGCCTAAAGTTTGACTAGCAGGTGCAAAAGGATGTAAGCCTCCAAAACAAGGCCAGCTTACAGGAATCATTTCCGTAGCAGCATTTAATTTCATGGTACAACTACCTAAGCTAATCATGCTCGTATTCAAAGAAAGGTCTTTGTTCTCTAATTGCTTAATATAGCGCATCATCTGTGTTTCACTATGATGTGTATTGAATACAGGGTGCGTTAAATAAGTACTTGATCTAATTAACTGTGTTGGAATAGCTACATTTTTAATCGTTGCATTTTGCGCATTTGCTTTTTTACCAGTTAATGTTTCAAATAAGCCAACGATAGTTTGAATATCTTGAGCCGAAGTGGTTTCATCAATAGTAATTGAGACCGTGCCATTAGCAAAGTAATTGAAATTGATATGTTGCGCAGCAGCGATATGATGTAAAGCGCTTGCATCAAAACCTTTCAGGTGCAAGGTGTCAAAATAGTAAGCATTCACTTGTTGAACGCCTAAGGAATCTAATTGTTGTGCCAATGATTGCGCAAAGCTATGCACTCTTGATGCAATCTTTTTTAATCCTTCTGGGCCATGGTATACGGCATACATCACCGCCATATTGGCTAACAAAGCTTGAGCGGTACAAATATTTGAAGTTGCTTTTTCACGTTTAATATGTTGCTCTCTTGTTTGCAATGCCATTCTCAATGCGCGATTGCCTTGAGCATCGATACTCACACCAATCAATCTACCTGGCATACCTCTTTTGAAAGCATCTTTGGTAGCAAAATAAGCTGCATGGGGTCCGCCGAATCCCATTGGAACACCAAAGCGTTGTGTGTTACCCACAGCAACATCTGCATTCAATTCTCCTGGGCTTTTTAAAACTGTTAATGCAAGTAGGTCTGCGACTAAAATCACCATACCCCCTAATTGGTGTACTTGATCAATAAAGCTGCTATAATCTTCGATTGCGCCATTTGCATTTGGATATTGTAAGATCGCGCCAAAGAATTGACCGTCTAATGTGGTATTTTTAAAATCACCCGTCACTAATTCAATACCAATTGGGGTGGCTCTAGTTTTTAAAACTGATTTTGTTTGAGCGAAGATGGCGTCGTCTACAAAAAGTTTTGGTTGACTAGCCACTTCTGTTTTATTCACGTGGTTAAAGATCATGGCCATTGCTTCTGCAGCTGCAGTCGCTTCGTCTAATAAAGAAGCATTCGCAATATCCATTCCAGTCAAGTCGGTAATCATGGTTTGAAAGTTCAATAAACTTTCTAAACGTCCTTGTGCAATTTCTGCTTGATAAGGCGTGTATTGTGTATACCAACCTGGGTTTTCGAAAATATTTCTTAAAATAACAGAAGGGGTTATGGTGCCATAATAACCCTGTCCTATAAAATTCTTAGCGACGATATTTTTTTCGCCAATAGCTTTCAAGGATTGTAACATTTCAAATTCCGACAAGCCTGCTGGAATGTCCATTGGCTTTTTCAAACGAATGGTTGCAGGTATCGTTTTGTCAATTAAGCTTGCTAAACTATCTACACCAACTGCAGCTAACATTTTTGCACTATCTACTGGATTGGGGCCAATATGTCTTTGGATAAATTCTGCGACACTCTGATTCATGTTCGACGGAATTGAAAGGGTTAAAAATTGCAACAAATATACGCCATTTAGGCCCTTCTTAAAGGGGATATTTAGGCCTATTGCTTTGAATGGGGAAAGCTTGTGGATGAGGTGTAAATAGTTTACTTTTGAAGTACAATATGCAAGCCAACACTGAACACTTATACGAGACACCAGCGCCTGAACAATTAAAGAAATTTCAAAATTTCCTTAAAAGGGTAGACAAACGTGTTATTTTAAAGCAATTGCCTGATTTGCATGAAGCTGCTTTTGAAAAGATTGACTGTTTGGATTGCGCTAGATGTTGCAAAAACTACTCCCCTCGATTCAAAATGCCCGACATTAAAAGAATTAGTAAATACATGGGCATGAAGGAGACTGCTTTTATAGACCAGTACCTTAGCATGGACGAGGAGGGGGATTATGTTTCTAAAACAAGACCTTGTCCATTTTTGGCAAGTGACAATTCTTGTAATGTATATGACCATCGTCCTTCGGATTGTCAAAGATTTCCTTATACCGACGAAGATGTTTTTTTTAAGCGTATTCCTATCACCATGAAGAATGCAGAATTCTGCCCAGCAGTACATGATGTGATGAATGGCTTATTGGCTAAGTAAGCTTACACTAGTATTCCATGTCCTTTAATTTCGGCGCCTTGAACCAAGTGGTGAGCACGACCAAAATCGTCATTGTGCCTCCAAAAACCACAGAAGGAATTACGCCCATTGCTTTTGCGGCCAAACCGCTTTCAAATTGGCCCAATTCATTACTACTGTTGATGAACATAGAATTCACGGACATCACTCTACCACGCATATGACTCGGTGTTTTGAGTTGTACAATGGTGCCTCTAACAATCATGCTAAAGCCATCGAGTATACCACTCATTAATAGGGCTGCAAAAGAGATCCAGAATATTTTAGATAGGGCAAAAACGATAATACAAACCCCAAATCCGGCTACAGCTAACAATAATTTTTTACCTTGTTTTCTTTCCACAGGGAATAAAGTAACCAGCACAATAATCAGCATTGCGCCAATATCTGTTGCGGCATTCAACCATCCAAAACCTATAGGGCCCACTTTTAAAATATCTCTTGCAAATACAGGCACCATTGCTACCGCGCCACCAAATAGAACGGCAAATAAATCTAAAGACAAGGCGCCTAACACCTCTTTACTATTGAATACAAAACGCAAACCTTCTTTTACACTTTCCAAAGGCTTTTGCTCCACAACGGTTGGATGAGGTGGCTTGACACTTATCTTTTGTATAAAGAAGTAACCAATCGCCACTAAGGCAGCTACAAAAATCAAAGACTGGTGAATGCCGAATCCGGCAATCATAAATCCAACACTTGCATGCCCTATCACAGAGGCGCTTAGCCACATACCTTGGCTCCAAGTAGTAGCGTTTTGTAATAAATTTTGAGGCACAATTTCACCTACTAAAGTGCCAAATCCTGGTCCTGTAAAGGAGCGAATAATACCGGTACAAAAAATTACAAAGTAAATACCGACTGCAATTTGCAAGTTGCCTAATTGCGCAACACCATAACTAGAGGAGAGTAATAATAAACTGATGGCGCAAATAAAATAAAGACTGACCCCTCTTAAGATGATTTTTCTTTTTTCACTTTTATCAATTACATGACCTGCGTACAAGGCTAAAGAAACGGCAGGGATGACTTCTGCCAATCCAATCAGACCAATTGCAAAAGGTTCATTGGTTAATTCATAAATCCACCAACCCACCAAAGTACCCATCATCCTCAAACCCATGATGAATAAAAAACGTCCAATCATTAAATTCCTAAATTCCGGAATCCTCAAAGCTGCAAATGGGTCTTTCGTAGATTGTAATGAGGTGTTGTCCATATGCGTTAAGGTGGATTAAGGTAAGGTAAAATAATGCTGACCTTCCTCTAGGTCCTTCTCTAAAGCGTCAATAATGACTTGAAAATGCTTTTCGTTGTATAAAAAATCAGCGTTACTTGCATCTACAAAAATAGTTTTGATATTATGCTGTTTGATATAACTAGTATAGGTCTCCTGTAATTTAAATAAATATTCATCCGGAATATTTTGTTCAAACTTTCGATTCCTTTTTTTAATATTTCCTTGAAGTCTATTGACAGGTGCATGTAAATAGATGATTATATCTGGTGGGGTAAGTTGTTGTACAAATACATCAAACATTTTTTGGTACAACCTAAACTCTTCTTCAGGCAAATTTACTTTTGCAAAAAGCAAACATTTGGTAAAAATGTAATCAGATACAGTTACATTTTGAAACAAGTCGTTCGACTTGATCATTTCTTGTTGTTGCTTAAATCGCTCTGCTAAAAAAAACAGCTCCAATGGGAAGGCGTATTGCTTGGGGTTTTCGTAAAATTTAGTCAAAAATGGATTTTCGGCAAATTCTTCTAAAACCAATTTGGCATTAAAATGTTGTGCGAGTAAATGTGATAGTGTTGTTTTTCCAGCACCAATATTCCCCTCAATTGCTATAAAATGATGCTTCATAATACTTTGAATACTTGCGCCCAAAGATAAGTTTCGGCAGCTTTATTTCTAGGTTTTTTTATACACAACGGAAGGGTCTGTAGAGGCTTGGTACAATTGGCTGTTCGTTTTTTTGAGGATCGGGTGTTCAAAATCAGCTGCAATTTCCGCTAAAGGTGCCAATACAAAGTTGCGTTCTGTTAATCTTGGATGTGGAATAATTAATCCTGGGATTGCCACTATATGTTGTGCAAAGTAGATGATATCTATATCAATATTCCTTGGTCCAAGGGGAACCAGTCTTTTTCGACCCATTGAAATTTCAATTTGTAAGATCGTATCCAATAATAAAGTTGGGCTAAGTTCGGTTTTAATACAAAGTGCTTGGTTGTAAAATGCAGGCTGTTCTTTAAGTCCCCAAGCTTCAGTTTCATAAATAGAGGAGGCTTGTAAGATTGGTCCACAGCTTGCTGCTATGCTGTTTCTAGCATTTTCTAAGTTGACCAATCGGTCGCCTATATTACCGCCTATCAATAGGTATACTTGGTTCATAGAAGGATGCTGAAAATGAGCACAAATATCCATATTTTTACACGGTAACCTTCTTTTTTAGGCTATAATTTTCTATTTCAGTTCAATCTATCCACACTATGAAAAGTTTTTTTAAGTCATTCCTTGCAGCAATACTTGCCTTATTTGTTTTTTCTGTGTTAAGTGTTTTTGTTTTAATTGGCATTGCCGCTTCTGTTTCTTCCGAAGAAACAACTGCTGTTCCTACGAATGCAGTTTTAGTAATTGATTTGGGGGATAGCTATACAGAAAAAGAGGTATCAGATCCATTTAGTGAATTGATGCGTCCTGGCACAGGGAAAACTCCTAGCTTGTCTAAATTGATTGGATTAATTCAACATGCCAAAAAAGATTCCAGTATCAAAGGGATATATCTTAAGTGCCAAGAGAATGCAAATGGGTATGCAGCTTCTGAAGAGATTAGAAAAGCATTAGTAGATTTCAAAAAGAGTAATAAGTTTATCCTTGCTTATGGAGAAACAATTTCTCAAAAAGGATATTGGATTGGCAATGTTGCTCATTCAATCTATACCCACCCTCAAGGCGGATTAGATTTTAGTGGCTTCTCTTTAGAGACGGTGTTTCTGAAAGGGATGTTAGACAAATTGGATGTAGAAATGCAGGTTTTTTATGCAGGCAAATTCAAAAGCGCCACAGAGCCATTTAGGTATGCGCAAATGTCGGAGGCGAACAAATTACAAACGAGTGTATGGCTGAATGGATTGTACAATCATTTTATTGAAACAGTGTCTAATGCAAGAAATATTGCACCTGATCAATTAAAATTATTAGCGAATGAAGCAAAGATCCAATCTGCTCAAGATGCGGTATCAAACGGCCTAGTGGATGGTTTATTGTATGACGATCAATTGAAGAAAATAATTGCAAAAAAAATAACAGGTGTTTCAGAAAATGAAATTCCATTCGTTGCTGTAAAAGACTATAGCAAGGCTGTTGCATTGAGAGGGGGAGGTTCAGGAAAAATTGCGGTGCTTTATGCAGATGGTGATATTGTGATGGGTAAAAATAATAGAGATGCCGTTGCAAGTGATGATTTTAGAATGATCTTGCAAAAAATCAGGGCAGACGAATCCATTGATGCGTTGGTACTCAGGGTGAATTCTCCTGGCGGAAGCGCTTTGGCAAGTGATATTATTTGGAGAGAAATTGCATTGATCAAAAATAAAATACCAGTTGTAGTGAGTATGGGTGATGTAGCTGCCTCTGGAGGTTATTATATTGCATGTGGCGCAGATTCAATCTATGCAGATGCCAATACCATCACTGGATCTATTGGCGTATTCACGGTGATCCCCAATATTTCGGGTTTTATGAAAAATAAAATCGGCGTTACTTTTGATGGCGTTAAAACTGCTCCATATGCAGATGCGCCAAGTACCACAAGACCATTAAATACGATGGAGCAAAAAATGCTTCAAGCTGGGGTAGATAGTATTTATTACAATTTTAAATCAAGGGTAGCAAAAGGCAGAAAGAAGTCTATTGAATACATAGATTCTATCGCGCAAGGTAGAGTATGGTTAGGCTCAGATGCAATCAGTGTAGGGCTGGTGGACCGTATTGGCACATTGAATGATGCCATCGCAACTGCTGCAAAAATTGCAAAAGTAAAAGGCTATTCTTTAAAGCAATTCCCCGAGTCTAGATCCTTTTTAGAAGACTTTATAGAAGACTATAAAGATTATGTAAAAGTTAAATCTATTGAAACAGAAATAGGGGCTACTCAATGGCAGCTATTTCAACAATTAAAAACAGTTCAGCAAATGGTAGGGACACCTCAAGCACGAATGCCTATCTTTGTGGTTAAACAGCCTTAATAATAATGCGTTCTTATAGCCAAATTAAAGCCATGCTTGCCATTTCAAGAGCAAGTTTGCGCTCCATATTGAGAAGTCCCTCTGCTGTCATATTTAGTATTGCGTTCCCGCTTATTTTTATCCTAGTATTTGGATTCCTGAGCAGCGGAGGCAATATCAATGTAAAAGTGGCTTTAGCAACTAAAGCGGATACAACAAATTTGGTCTATTCCAAGATCAGGACTATTGCTGGATTGAATTTTGTAACAGCAGACACTACTTTTGTACAAGCCGAATTGTCAAAAGGCAAGATTACAGCATTAATTGACATTCAGCCCACAAAGAATCCAAATCAACCCTATCAAATACAGTTGACAAGTTCTGCTGCGGCGAACCCTCAGAATATTCAACTGATCAAATCGATTTTAAATGCGGTCATTGCACAAATCAATGCAGCGCAATTTAAAGACGCACCCACAATTGCCGTGGTAAAGAACGAAGTGATTGAAGTACCGGGAAGAACCTATCGAACAATTGATTTTATTTTACCTGGTCAACTAGGCTTTTCTTTATTAAGTGCAGGTGTTTTTGGTGTCGCTTTTTTGTTTTTTAATTTAAGGCAACAATTGGTTTTAAAAAGATTTTATGCGACCCCTATCCGAAGATTGTATATTATTTTAGGAGAAGCTTTAAGTAGGGTTATTTTTCAATTGATGACAGCCATCATCATCATTGGTATTGGACATTTTGCATTTAAATTTACCCTGGTGCATGGAAGGGTTACTTTTTTAAATATTATGGTGCTCAGCTTTATTGCCTTGGTTTTATTTATGGGCTTTGGATTTATTGTGAGTGGTGTGGCGAAAAACGAAAGCACTATTCCTCCATTCGCGAACTTGATTACTTTGCCTCAATTTTTATTGGCAGGTACTTTCTTTCCAATTGAATCTTTTCCTAAATGGCTTCAGCCCATTTGCAATATTTTACCTTTAACTCATTTTAACAATGCGATGCGGGATATTGCATTCGAAGGGGCTAATTTATGGGCAGTTGGTGATGACATCGCTATTCTATTTGTTTGGATTGTCGTTGTTTACGCAGTGGCCTTTAAAATTTTTAAATGGGAATAATATGAAATTGATCCGCTTTGCATTCATTAGTGTTGTACTTATTGGTGGCTTGATTACGGCGATATCAAGTTTATTCCCATCGACGGTCATTACTTCTAGGGCAGTTGAAGTCAATGCTACTCAAGCGCAAATTCAACATTGTGTGCAAGATTTATCTGCCTGGAAAGGATGGATGAGTGACTGGAAGGATCAGTCGGTGGTGATAGAAAAAGGCATGGCTAAGGTTGGCACTCAAACCATCCAAATGGTTTCGACAAATGATAGTTCAGTGCTGTTAAATTGGGTAGCTACTGAACAAGCGCCTTATAAGGTTCAAATCGAATGGCTTCCTTTACAAGAAGGTACTTATGTCATTCACTGGTCTTTTGAACAAAAGGTCAATTGGTATCCATGGGAAAAATTTCAGACCTTACTCAATGAAAAAGTATTGGGTGCAAAAATGGAAGAAGAATTACAACATTTGTCTGCTTGCGTTATCTCTAAGCCATAATCTTTTTATTGACCTTGATCTTTCAAGTATTGAATATTTCTTTTTAGGCCACTTAGTTTAGACCTAAGTAATGGAGACTTTTTGAACCTGGCTTTGAAACTGGTTTCTTCCATTGTTAACCATTCCTCTGAACTCAAATTTAATAAACCTTCAATTGGTTTGAATTTAGTTTCTTGATGGGGGTGGCTAAATCGATTCCATGGACAAACATCTTGACAGATATCACAACCAAATGCCCAATCTTGATAGGATCGATCTGAGGGCGTGTCTATGCTTTGTTTTTTTAATTCTATCGTGTAATAACTAATACAGTGATTTGCTTCAATTGTTTTATTCGGCAAAATGGCTTGGGTTGGACAAGCGTCTATGCATTTAGTACAAGTACCACAATAATCTTTGGCAAGGGGTTCGTCATAAATTAATTCAAGGTCTACAATTAAACTTGCAATAAAAAAGAAAGACCCATTTTTAGGTTGGATTAAATTGCCGTTTTTGCCAATCCATCCTGCGCCGGATAACCAGGCCCAAGACCTTTCCAATACTGGCGCAGCATCTACAAATCCCCTGCCTTCTATCGGACCAATTTTTTGTCGTAAATCGTCCAGCATTTGATGTAAGGATTGTTTTATCACCTCATGATAATCTTGGCCATAGGCATATTTTGCAATCTTAGGCAAGCCTGCAGTTTGGACTTGATCGGGGTAATAATTTTTTAAAAAAGTGATCACTGATTTTGCGCCTGGAACTAATTTCGTTGGATTAATTCTGAGGTCAAAATGTTTTTCCATATAGTGCATCTCTCCATGAAAACCTTTTGCAAGCCATTGTTCTAATCTAAAGGCATCTTCGGTTAATTCTTTGGCTTTTGCTATACCGCAAAAATCAAAGCCATGTTGTTGAGCGAGCGATTTAACCCACTGTGTATGCTGAAACTGGTTCAATCTTCTAAATTCATTTTATGAAAAAAACGATGTGCAACGGGGGCGATTAAAATGCCAATATTGGTGATAAAAACAACACCGCTAAACAAAGCATAGAAGGAAGAAAATAATTTACCGACATTGGTTTGTATGACAACCACTGGTCCCATACCACTTAAAATCATTGCAGCATTATGAAGGGCATCTATCCAGCTCATTGGCGCTAAATATTTATAACCCAGTACGCCAATGCTTAATGAAACCAAAAGTACAGCAGTGGTCCAGGCAAGATTGATTAAAATTCTTTTAAGGTATTCTTTAGGACTTGCTAATGGTTCTGTTTTGTGTTCGTATTTAGGAAGTAAAGCATTGCTGCGGTGTGCCATGTTAGATACAATTGTTGTTCGTATGTAAATTTAGCAGAAATAAAGACGCGCAACTGACTTTATTGCATTTTTTTCAACTGATTTAAGACATAATAGCTGATTCATTTTGATGGCGCTCTATTTGAGGGGTATATAGTAAATACTAAAACTAGTACTATGAATTTAAATCAATATACCATCAAAGCCCAGGAAGCCATTCAGGCTGCACAGCAGTTGGCTTACAATAACCAACATGCCAATATAGAAACGGC
>JBEDDG010000015.1:0-25525 GCA_041176305.1 Bacteroidota bacterium
AAGCCATTGAGTGAAAGAGAAGTAGGGGCGCAGTTGATTGACGAGACGGTTGCGTTTGCAGAAAGTGGGGTTTGTAGAAGAAGAAGTTTATTACATTATTTTGGAGAAGCTTGGCCCGATAAAAATTGCGGCAAATGTGATAACTGTATACAGCCTAAAGAAAAATTTGAGGCAAAAGTGGAGCTGGTGCAATTATTGCAAACCATTCAGGCTTTAGACGAAAGATTTGTCGCTGCCTATGTCATACAAATTATTACTGGACATTTTACACCTCAAATCGGACTTTATAGACATGATAAATTAGCTGTCTTTGGAATAGGCAAAGCACATGATGAATTATTTTGGAATAGTTTGATTCGTCAAGCCATGTTAGAACAATTGATAGAAAAAGACATCGAAGAATATGGCTTGTTGAAACTCACCAGCAAGGGACAAAAATTCTTAAAGAAGCCAAGTTCTTTCTTGGTGGTATTACAAAATGTATTTGCATCAGAATTAGGCGATGACGAAGATAGTGAAGTAGCAGAAGAGGCAGCCACAACAGACGATCGTTTATTTGAATTATTAAAAGACCTGCGTCAAGTAGAAGCAAAAAAAATCGGTTTACCACCCTTTGTGATTTTCTTAGAAACTTCGCTGCAAGACATGGCTACCTTATATCCTACCACATTGACTGAGCTTGAAAGATGCCAGGGTGTTAGTAAAGGGAAGGCAATAAAATACGGCAAACCATTTATTGAATTGGTTGATCAATATGTAACAGAACATGGCATCGAAAAGCCGGATGATTTTGTGATGAAATCGGTGGCCAATAAGTCAAGTAATAAAATCTATATAATCCAAAATGTAGATAAAAAGATTCCTCTAGAAACCATTGCAAAAAATAAAGACTTAAGATTAGATGCTTTGTTAGAGGAGATGGAAACCATTGCCGCAAGTGGTACTAAGTTAAACCTAGACTATGCCATTGATGAATGGCTTGACGAATATGACCAAGAAGAAATTTTGGAATATTTTAAAAGCTGTGAAACTTCCTCTTTGCAAATTGCACAACAAGAATTGAGCGAAAACGATTACACTTGGGAGCAACTTAAAATTATGCGCATCAAGTTCTTAAGCGTTGTAGGCAATTAATTGGTCTTTAATGAATTTTGCTGTAGGTATTGCACTGCCCTGTCTGTAGCATTCTTACGAATACTCATGTAATATAAATTAAAATCTGCTATATGGTAGTTATTCGTGTTGTATAAAAAATTGCCAAAAAATTTAGGCTTAGGCGTCCACAAGACACCTTTGTGTACAATCGCTCCTGCTACTTTTGGAAGGATCTTGTTAAAATTATACAGCACGGTACCCTTATTGGCATCTCTTTTTGCAATAGGCTCATTGCTATTCCATGTGATTGGGTTGGTAACAATAGAATTGAATTTTTCTTTTTGTACAAACGGAGGAAGAAACCCTTCTTTGTAAGTGCGCCATGCACAAATACAACCAGTTTCAGTGGGTGTCTCACAAGCTTTTATGCTTGTAAAGTCTGCTGGATCAATCGCCATACCCACAATATAAGCTGCAATTAATTTTTTGGACAAAGGCTTGTTGTCAAAGTATTCTTTTAACAATCGCTTTGCATGCGTACTGCCTTGACTATGTGCTGCAAGGATGATTGGTTTGTTTTGATTATGGTTAGCTAGGTAATAATCGAAAGCATGTTTTACATCTTGGTAAGCCAATTCAAAGGCTGCCAATGCATACATTGTATCAATTTTAGTAACTGGATAATAACTCTTAATATGTGCTTGACGATACCTTGGTGCGTATACAGTACCCACTTCATTAAATACACTAGCTTGATTTAAGATGGTGCTATAATCTGTGTTAATGTTCACAGCAATATCTTTTAAAGAGGCGGACCATCCATTGGGCTGGGTTGGATCAAGGTAGGTCGTTGGATGAATAAAAAAAACATCGGCCAGCTGTTTGTGCTCATGATTATTTAAAATCTGAGCTGGAACACTATCTGATGGATCTAATTTTGCTGGATGCGCTGCCCAGTTTTTAAGCTGACTATAATTAGGCTGGTCCTCCCAGTCAATTTTTTCATACTCAGACTTGTAAGTAGTATAGTTGCTTTTGGCACAACCAGCCAGGCTCAAAATAATTAGGAATAGACCAATGCTTTTCATACTGCAAAGGTATCATTTTATAAAAGCACCTGCTTATTTTGTTTGTGATAATTTAGAGAAGGATGCGAATAAATTATTTTAATTTTACTCAAAATAGCCTGATTGCATTTATTAAGACATATACCATTTTTAAAAGCCGTATTTCAACATAGCTTAACTGCATTTGGTGGACCACAGGTACATGTAGGGCTGCTTCAACATCGCTTTGTAACGCAGCGAAAGGATATTAGTTCGGAGGAGTTGATGGAGTACAATGCCTTCTGTCAGCTACTTCCAGGCGCCTCCTCTACACAAACCGTGGTACTTATTGCATTTAAAAGAGGTGGATTTTCTCTAGCCTGGCTTACTTTATTGATTTGGATTTTACCTGCTACCAGTTTCATGGCAAGCCTTGCGATCGCCTACACGCATTTTGATTTACAACCATTATTGAAAAGTTTACATTTATTACAGCCGATGGTGATTGGTTTTATCGCCAGTGCAACTTATTTGTTATATCAAAAAGCCATTCGCAATACCATCACTCTTTTTGTATTTATTGCGGCAGGCCTACTAACCATCGTAGGATTTAAAACCCCATGGACCATTCCTGTGGTCATTGTTTTAGCGGGCATCGTCACTAATTTTAGTAATAAAAGAATACCAGATCAAGGTGCAGCACCCAAAAAAATAAAATGGATCCACTTACATTTATTTTTATTCTTTTTTGTGGCTGCCGGATTTTTGTCTGAACAATCTACGCGTCAAAATTGGGAACAACGTAAAGCATTCAATCTTTTTGAAAATAATTATCGATTCGGCAGTTTTGTTTTTGGAGGGGGAGATGTGCTCATTCCAATGATGTATGAGCAGTATGTAACAAGACCGAATACAGAGCGTGTCAAGGAAAGTAAAAGAGATGTATTGAGATTAGATCGAGCTGCTTTTTTAACTGGCTCAGGTATCGTAAGGGCCATTCCTGGTCCAATTTTTTCAATTGCAAGTTTTACGGGGGCCTTGGCTTTGGCCGAAAAGGGTATTGGCGGTCAGGTCCTAGGGGCTATTGTCGCTAGCATTGGTGTTTTTTTGCCTAGCTTTTTTATTGTTTTATTCTTTTTCCCCATCTGGCAAAAACTTAAAAAATACGCTTTATTTTACCGATCTCTAGAAGGGATCTATGCCGCTGTGGTAGGCATTATGCTGGGAGCGACCTTGTATTTATTAAAAGATATTTTATTTGATCTAGACCATTTAAGTACAGTCAATATAGGGCTATATTTATTGGTATTTAGCGCCACTGCCATTTTACTGGTTAGATACAAACTGGCACCACAATGGGTGGTGATGGGCACGATACTGCTTGGGGCGATTTTAACATAAATAAAAGCTTTGAAATGTTTATTTTTACAGCCATTCATGAAGCAGCTCCTTTTTCTATTTTTATTCATTTCTTGTTTATCCCTTTTTAAAGCGAATGCACAAATGCGCACGATTAGTGGTATCGTGTATGACATTTCAGGAAGAAGACCGATAGAAGCGGTGATGGTGTACAGTAAAAGTAGTGTTACCCAAACCGATTCTTTGGGCAGGTATTTAATCACCCTACAATCCACTGACTCCCTTACTTTCTCTTTGTTTGGCAAAAGCACTCAAAAATTTAGCATTTCAGCAATAGAAGACCCTAGCAATTTCAATATCATGATCCATGTCACTGGTGTTGACTTACCAGAAGTGACTGTCCGCAATAGTTATTACCGGTATGACTCCATTCAGAACCGAATGGATTATGCCAAATATTTCAATTACGAGCCTCCAGGCTTGAAGTTGAGTAATCAACAGAATTTCTTTGGAAACGGTGGCGTAACGATTGGATTTGATGTGAATGAAATAATCAATATGTTTAGGTTCAAACGCAATAGGAACCTACAGTTTTTACAGAACCGCCTTATCAGTCAGGAACAAGATAAATACATTAATTACAGATTTACAAGACGTTTTGTGCAGAAATTGACCAAATTAGACGGCCCTAGACTAGATATATTTATGGAGTATTGCAAGCCTTCTTATCCCACTTTGGCCTTGTTGAACGATTTAGAGCTTGGCTATTATATCCAACAGAAATTAATTCAATTTAACCAGGGACGCTAAACCGCCATTCATCTATTTTCTTGCTTAAAACATGGCTTTTTAGCTATCTTTATTCACTAAAATAAGATCAATTTGAGAAAGCTAAATAATTTTGCCTTAATCCTGATTTTAGGATTGTTTGCATGTAAGGAAAAGACAAAGTCTACAGATAAGTTTAATGCGAATGCACCCGTATCGGTAGATATTGCGCTTGCATCCACACAGATGATTGATAAAGTCATCGAAGTGAATGGTTCAGTTGTTGCGAGTGAGTTTGTAGATATCCGTCCAGAAACCAATGGCCGAATTGTGTTTTTACAAATTCCAGAAGGCAAAATGGTGGCAGCAGGAACTGTCTTAGCTAAGTTGAATGACGCAGACTTACAAGCACAGTTGCAAAAAATCAAAGTACAACTTGAACTAGCTACAATCAATGAGCAAAGAAATAAAAAATTAGTCCTTGCTAAAGGGATCAATCAAAGTGATTACGATATTAGTTTGCAACAAGTCAATAGCTTAAAGGCTGACCTAGCTTATACACAATCATTGATTGATAAAACAGTGATCAAAGCACCATTTGCAGGTCAAATGGGCTTAAAACAAGTGAGCTTAGGTGCTTTCATTACCAATGCAACGACGATTGCTACTTTACAAAAAATAGATCAACTGAAAGTTGATTTTACTTTGCCAGAAGTGTATCAAAGCTATATTAAAGTTGGTAAAAAAATCACCATCGAAAGTATTGCAAATCCAGGAGTAAAAATGTCTGCAACGATTGCTGCGATTGAACCACAAATCATTGCAACGACAAGAAATATTAAAGTGCGTGCAAATTTACAAGGCAAATTAATTCCAGGGGCTTATACTAAAGTATTCCTTGGAGAGAATCAACAAAAGCCAAGTATTTTGGTGCCTTCGAATGTCATTATTCCTGATTCAAAAGTGAAGCAGCTTGTGGTTGTTAAAAATGGCAAGGCAAAATTTGTCAATGTGGAGACGGGCTATAGAACTGCTGCTGGCGTTGAAATCACCTCTGGTGTGCAAGTAGGAGATAGTTTAATCGTTGCCGGAATGCTTTTTGTAAGAGACGGAAGTGATTTAAAAATAGGGAAGACATTGTCGCTTGTTGACATTATCAAGTAGGCTCACCATTAATACATTATTTAGATGAACATATCTGAACTCTCGTTAAAACGTCCAGTGCTTGCCACTGTGATGAATATTGCAATTATCATTTTTGGATTAGTAGGCTATTCATTTTTAGCCTTAAGAGAATATCCTGCAATTGACCCGCCAATTATTTCGGTACAGACTTCCTATACAGGTGCCAATTCCGAAGTTATACAAAGCCAAATTACAGAGCCATTAGAAAAAGCAATCAATGGTATACCAGGGATTCGTACGATTAACTCTTCAAGTTCAGTAGGCAATTCAAACATCACTGTTGAATTTAATTTGGGGGTTAATTTAGAGACAGCTGCAAATGACGTGCGTGACAAAGTGGGTCAAGCGGTGCGTAGTTTGCCAGAAGATATCAATAATCCGCCAGTCGTTTCAAAAGCAGATGCTAACGCGGATTTTATCATTATGCTTACTTTAAGAAGTAAAACAAAAGGTTTATTGGAATTAACTGAATATGCAGAAAATGTATTACAACAAAGATTTCAAACGATTGACGAAGTAAGTAGTGTGAATGTGCGTGGTAAGAGAATGTCGATGCGTATTTTCCCAAACACAGATTTACTGAATGCATTTGGCATTGCTTTTAATGATATTCAGACTGCTTTGAATAAAGAGAATGTGGAATTGCCTGCAGGACGTATTTATGGCAACAAATCAGAATTCATCATTCGTACTTTAGGTAGGTTATCTACCGAAAAAGATTTTAGAAATATCATCATCAAGCAAGACCTTGCTGGTATTGTAAGATTAGGAGATATTGCAAGGGTAGAGCTTGGTCCAGAACAAGAAGACCAAGGCACTTATTTTAATGGTGTACCTGTGGTGATGTTGTCCATCTCTCCTCAACCAGGAGCCAATCAAATTAAAATTGCAGATGAATTTTATAAAAGATTAGAGCAAGTAAAAGCACAGAATAAATCTGACATTGAATTTTTTATTCCAATTGACAATACGATCAACGTTCGCCGTGCTTTATCAGAGGTAAAAGAAACTATCGTAATCTCTTTTGCCTTAGTGGTTTTGGTGATCTTCTTTTTCTTTAGAAACTGGTTGATTGCTATTAGACCTTTGATTGATATTCCTATCTCATTGATCGCTACTTTTTTTATCATGTATTTGGCGGGTTTCTCCATTAATGTATTGACCTTGCTTGCTATCGTATTGGCCACAGGATTAGTGGTGGATGATGGAATTGTAGTGACAGAAAATATTTTTAGAAAACTAGAAGAAGGTTTGCCTATTAAAGAGGCTGCAAGAGAAGGTAGTAAAGAAATCTTCTTCGCAGTCGTTTCTACTTCAATTACATTGGCAGTGGTATTTATGCCTGTGATTTTCTTACAAGGTTTTGTAGGGTCATTATTCAAAGAATTTGGAGTAGTGGTTGCCGGAGCGGTGTTGGTTTCTGCATTTGTATCTTTAACCATTACGCCTGTATTGAATGTTTATTTAAATAGAAACGGTGGCCAACATGGTAAATTTTATGAGCGTACAGAACCGTTTTTTAAAGGAATGGAATCTGGGTATAAAAATAGTTTAGCAAAATTCTTACAAATTAGATGGATGGCTTGGGTGATAGTAGCTGTTTGTTTTGCTATCATTTTCTTGATTGGCAAAAACATTCAAAGTGAATTAGCGCCAATGGAAGATAAGAGCTCGGTGCGTATTTCAATGTCTGCGGCAGAAGGCACTAGCTATGAAGAGTTAAGAACAGATTTATTGAAAGCTATCAGGATCATGCAAGATTCTATTCCAGAACATGCATTTACTTGGGGTAGTGTACCTGGTTGGGGCGGCGGTGGCGGTGGTGCATCTGGTCGTTTAGGTATGGTGGATATTCAAGATAGAACAAGAACTCAATCGGAAGTTGCTGCCGACTTAAATAAAAAATTCAAACGCTTAAAGAACGTGCGTATTTTCTCTATTGAAGAGCAAACCATTTCTGTAGGGATGATGTCACGTGGTTCATTGCCGGTGCAATTCATTATCCAAAACTTAGACTTCCAAAAAATTAGAAATGTGATTCCTGAATTCTTAGAAGCTGCTCGTAAGGATAAAACATTTGGCAATGTGGATGTCAATTTAAAATTCAATAAACCAGAATTAGACTTGACAATAGATCGTATGCGTGCCAAAGACCTTGGCTTATCTACTGCTGATATCTCACAAGCGTTGCAATCTGCGTTTAGTGGTGCACGTTCTGCTTATTTTATCATGAACGATCGTCAGTACGAAGTAATTACACAGGTGCCTAAGTCGGACCGTAATACACCTACAGATATTAGTAAGATTTATATTCGAAACAATCGAGGCGAAAGCATACCAATTGCAAGCGTTTTGACCATTGAAGAAAATAGTAATCCTCCAAACCTTTACCACTTTAACCGTTTTAATTCGGCGACAATTTCTGCTTCTTTAGCGGAAGGTAAGACCATTGGAGATGGTGTAAATGCAATGGAGCGAATTGCAAAAGAAAAATTAGATGAAAGTTTTCAAACTGCTTTAAGTGGTCCATCTAGAGATTTCAAAGAGAGTGCATCCAATACTTCTTATGCTTTGTTATTGGCATTGATCTTGATTTACCTTGTACTTGCTGCACAATTTGAAAGCTTTACAGATCCATTTATAATTATGATCACTGTACCATTGGCGATTGCAGGTGCCTTGATTTCACTATGGGCATTAGATCAAACTTTAAATATCTTCTCTCAAATTGGTATCATTATGCTGATTGGTTTAGTGACCAAGAATGGTATTTTAATTGTTGAGTTCGCAAATAAGAAAAGAGAAGCTGGGTTGGGTATTAGAGAAGCAGTATTAGAAGCAGCAGCCCAACGATTAAGGCCAATTTTAATGACCAGCTTAGCAACAGCATTAGGTGCTTTACCAATTGCTATTAGCTTAGGGGCTGCCGCAACTAGTAGAAAGCCATTGGGTACCGTAGTGGTAGGTGGCTTATTGTTCTCTTTGATTTTGACTTTGTTTGTTATTCCTGCTGTATATACTTATGTTTCAAGTAAACATAAGCGTCATGTAGATTAAAGGCAATGTTGTATCTTGGTTGAATGAAACCAATTTATTATTGTATAGTATTTTTCCTAGCGGCTTGTAATTTTTCAAATCAAAAAGAAAAAGGACAGGCCGCTTGGTCGTTTAAGCAATTTGTTAAATTGGATTCAGCCAATCCTATTTTAATGCCTGATACCAATTTTACTTTTGATTGTCCTGTTAGCAATACAGCGGTAAGTTGGCAGGAGAAAAATGTGTTGAATCCAACTGCTTTTGTCAAAGCTGGTAAAGTATACTTGATTTATCGTGCACAGGATAGTGCGATGACTTCAAGATTGGGCCTGGCTATTAGCGAAGACGGTATACATTTTACGAAACAAGCAGCCCCTATGTTTTTTCCTGCTGAAGACGCTTTTAAAAAATACGAATGGAAAGGTGGTGTAGAAGACCCCCGCATTGTGATGACGCCTGAAGGGAAATATTTTTTAACCTACACTTCCTATGATGGCAAAACTGCCAGACTTTGTTTTGCCCTTTCAACAGATTTGCAAACATGGCAAAAAATGGGCCCTGTTTTAAAAAATGAAAAATATATCAATAGCTGGTCAAAATCTGGTGCGTTGGTCGTAGAAAAGGTAAATGACCAAATGGTGGCAAAAAAAATCAATGGGTTGTATTGGATGTATTTTGGGGATACAGATTTATTTATGGCTTATTCAAAAGACCTTATTGAGTGGGAAGCTTTCGAAAATAAAGAGTCTACAAAAATATTTTCGGTGCTACATCCAAGACCTGGATATTTTGATAGTCGTTTAGTAGAACCTGGTCCGTTTGCATTGTATACACCAAATGGAATCGTTTTAATATACAATAGTAGTAATGCAGCAAATGACGGTGACCCTGCTTTACCCAAGTTTACTTACGCTGCAGGACAAGCTTTATTTGACACAGCAGCTCCATATAAACTCATAGACAGAACTAGTGGTTATTTCATCTACCCAAACAAGGCCTATGAATTAGTGGGTGAAGTGAATAATGTTTGTTTTGTAGAAGGTTTAGTGCCTTTTAAAAAACAATGGTATTTATATTATGGTACAGCCGATTCAAAAATTGGCGTAGCCATTGCGAAGCAATAAACAATTTAAATAGCACGATTATAAATGCTCCAATGATTGGACGTATTTCTTAAGGTAATTATTTAATAATTTTTTCTTTAATAAATTTAGCAGTTGCTTGCTCAACGCTTACAATGTCTTTTGAAACGATTGGCGATGCCAATACATGATTGCCTGTGTTAGGCATTGCTAGTGCTAATTTCAAATCGGCTGGTGTAGCTATTTGGGACATCATTTTTTGTATCGCAGACACTTTAACCACTTTATCTTGATTTGCTTCATCCTTATAATAGTAAAGTGCTAAACTTGGCTGGTGCACTTTTTTAAAAGTAGCTTCAGTCATGGTTGCTTCCAATAAATTTTGCAAAGCAACGACTGCTTCTATTCTGTAATGACTATTCCAATACTTAGGATAATTAGAGTCGGTATATTTTACGTCCACGTAATTGCCTTTCATGACAGCTCTTCCAATTTGTAATCCCCAAGGATTATCCAATAAAGGTGCAGCCGGGTTATTGACTTCGATATTAGGGGAGTATAAAATTAAGCCAGCAATTTCTGGATAGCTAGCTGCTAATTGCAAAGCCAATGTGCCTCCTGTAGAGGTGCTCATTAAAATTACTTTTTTACCAATTTGCTTTCCAATGGCGTAAGCTAGTTTAGCAGATTCCCAATAACTTTCTGCTGTTAAATTCATTAAATCTTCGGTCGTGTCAATGCCATGTTCTGCTAACCTTGCTAAGTATAAATTACAATTAAATTGCTTTGCAATATTTTGATGAACTGGGTCTCCTTCCATTTGACTTGCACTAAATCCATGTAAGTAAACTATGGCGTAATCTGTTTGCGTTTTGCTGCTATCTGCCCAAATGATTTTAGCTTCATTATTTGGTTTAATAGCATGTTTTGATTCCATCTCTGCCACATATTGATCTAAACTATTTATTGTAGCTACAGTTGGTAATTGGTCGTTGAATACTGGATCGGTAGGTTTTGGGCCAAAAAAATAAATTCCAAATAAAGCTATAAGGGCTAGAATGCCTATTTTTAACAAACGCATAGGTGATTATTTATTTTAAAGCTAGTTAATTTGTAGCCCTTAAAAAAATATTTTGCTTATATTAATACACTAAATTGTTGCTATGTCAAAAGAAAGATTTTTGTCCTTGGATGTGTTTAGAGGAATGACCATTTGCTTAATGATTATTGTAAATACGCCAGGGGATCCATTGCATACTTTTGCTCCTTTTATGCATGCAAGTTGGCATGGGTTTACGCCAACGGATTTAGTCTTTCCTTCCTTCTTATTTGCCGTGGGTAATTCATTAAGTTTTGTCTTGCCGACTATAGAAAAACAAGGCAGAGCGAAAGTATTGTATACGATTACAAAACGTACTTTAATTATATTTGGACTTGGTTTTTTAATGTACTGGTTCCCATTTACAGGTGCAATTGAGGATACAAGAATTTTTGGCGTATTGCAACGCATCGCTTTGGCCTATGGCTTTGCAGCTTTGTTTGTACATTTCATGCACGAGCGTGTCGTAAAGGTTTTAACTGCTGTTATTTTATTGTTGTACTGGTACTTGGCGTTACATTTTGGTCAAGCAGCTGATCCATTCAGTTTAACAGGCAATGCGGTACTTAAATTGGATCTTTTTTTATGGGGCCCTTCGCATTTGTACCAGGGAGAAGGGATTGCATTTGATCCGGAAGGTTTATTAAGTACTTTGCCTGCAATTGTCAATGTGCTAGTGGGGTTTATCGTAGGAAATTTTGTGCGAACCAGTGGTAAAACTTATGAAGGCCTTACCCATCTTTTTATGTGGGGTGCTGGTTTTGTATTTTTAGCCTTTATGTGGGATTATCAATTTCCCATCAATAAAAAACTTTGGACCAGCTCTTATGTGGTCTTGACCATCGGGTTGGATATGATTATTTTATCAACGATAATTTATAGGGTCGAACTGCATAGACAACATCAATTTGCTCGATTTTTTGAGATTTTCGGTAAAAATCCGCTGGTGATCTACCTTTTCTCTGAAATTCTGCTCATTTCGATCAATCTATTGAAGGGGCCAGGCAACCATGCGACCATTTTTGACTGGGTTTACCAGCTAGGATTCGCAAATATGTCCTTGTATTGGGGCTCCCTTGCATTTTCCATTATGTACATGTTGGTCTGCTGGTTATTGGGTTATATATTAGATAAATATAAAATATATATACGTATTTAAAGCTGCGCTATCCTTTTTCCCCTTTTGTTTTTTTTAGGACTGTAAACGGTGTACCTTTGCAGCCTCAAAACAGTACATGGAAATAAGAAACATCGCTATTATAGCGCACGTTGACCACGGTAAAACAACTTTGGTGGACAAAATTTTACACGCAACTAAAGTATTCAGAGACAACCAGGAGACTGGAGACTTGATCATGGATAGCAACGAGTTAGAGCGTGAAAGAGGTATCACTATCTTAAGTAAGAACGCATCTGTAACCTACAAAGGTGTTAAAATTAACGTTATCGATACGCCAGGTCACTCTGACTTTGGTGGCGAGGTGGAGCGTGTTTTAAAAATGGCAGATGGTGTTTGTTTATTGGTGGATGCTTTTGAAGGGCCAATGCCTCAAACAAGATTCGTATTACAAAAGGCATTACAATTGAATTTAAAACCAATTGTAATTATTAATAAAGTAGATAAAGAAAACTGTCGTCCTGATGAAGTGCATGATTCAGTTTTTGAATTGTTCTTCAACTTAGACGCAACAGAAGATCAATTGAACTTCCCTACCTTCTATGGTAGTGGTAAGAACGGTTGGTTCAATGATAGCTTAACACCATGTGATGATATCACACCGTTAATGGATGGTATCTTGAAATTTGTACCTGGTCCAGACGTGAAGGAAGGCCACACTCAAATGCAAATCACTTCTTTAGATTATTCAACTTTCTTAGGTCGTATTGCGATTGGTAAAGTAGAAAGAGGCACAATTAAAGAAGGACAAAACATTGTGTTGGTTCAAGCGGATGGAAGCATCAAAAAGAATAAAGTAAAAGAATTATACGTATTTGAAGGAATGGGTAAGCGTAAGGTAACAGAAGTAGTTTCTGGTGACTTATGTGCTGTGGTTGGTTTAGAAGAATTCAATATTGGTGATACCATTGCTGATCCAGAAAATCCAGAAGCATTACCAGTAATCAGTGTAGACGAACCTACAATGAGTATGACTTTCAGTATCAACAACTCTCCTTTCTTTGGTAAAGAAGGAAAGTTTGTTACTTCTCGACATATTCGTGATCGTTTAATTAAAGAGACAGAAAAAAACTTAGCATTACGTGTAGAAGAAACTGATTCTGCGGATAGTTTCTTGGTATACGGTCGTGGTATCTTACACTTAGGGGTATTGGTTGAAACAATGCGTCGTGAAGGGTATGAATTGACTGTAGGTAACCCACAGGTATTGGTAAAGGATATCGATGGTAAAAAACATGAGCCATTTGAAATATTGGTGGTAGATGTTCCAAGTGAATTTAGTGGTAAAGTAATTGACTTAGTAACCCAAAAGAAAGGTGAAATGTTGATCATGGAATCAAAAGGTACAATGCAGCATTTAGAATTTGATATTCCTTCTAGAGGTTTGATCGGTTTGCGTTCTCAAATGTTGACACAAACTGCTGGTGAAGCTGTAATGGCACACCGATTCAATGAATACAAACCATGGAAAGGACCAATTCCTGGAAGAAGCAATGGTGTATTGATTGCTAAAACAGGCGGTACTACAACAGCTTATTCTATTGATAAATTACAAGATAGAGGTCGTTTCTTTATCGAACCAGGTGAAGAAGTATACGGCGGTCAAATCTTAGCAGAACATATTAAGCCAGGAGATTTGAATATCAATGCGGTGGAAATGAAAAAATTAACGAACCACCGTGCGAGTGGATCAGATGATAGCGTTCGTATCACTCCAAAAGTACAATTCACTTTAGAAGAGTGTATGGAGTATATTCAATTTGATGAGTGTATCGAAGTAACGCCAAAGTCAGTTCGTATGCGTAAGTCTTTGTTGGACGAGAACGATCGTAACAAAGCATCAAAGCAATCAGGACAATAGTAATAAGCTATTTGAAGATAAAAAAAAGAGGCTCGATTTTTGAGCCTCTTTTTTTTATGGATTCTATTTTTTTTGTACAACCTAGGCATCTACTGGTTTGTTCAAGGTCTTCCAAAGTAAATCTTTTAGTTCCATCAAATTTTTTGAAATCGCAGAAGAAATAAAGATATGTGGAATATTTTCAGGTAATTCTTTTTCAATCGCATCCATTAATTCCTGGTCTAATAAGTCTGACTTACTAATAGCGATGATGAAATCTTTCTGAAGTAATTCAGGATTAAACTCATTCAATTCGTTTTTTAAAATTTCGAATTCTTTTTTATGGTCATTTGAATCTGCAGGAATTAAGAAAAGTAATACTGCGTTTCTTTCAATATGCCTTAAAAAACGATGTCCTAAACCTTTGCCCTCCGCGGCACCTTCAATGATGCCAGGTAAATCTGCAATACAGAATGATCGATTGTTTCTATATTCAACCATGCCTAACTGTGGGGTTAAGGTGGTGAATGCATAATTGGCAATTTTTGGTTTTGCAGCAGTGATGGCAGACAAGAGTGTTGACTTTCCTGCATTAGGAAAACCAACTAAACCTACATCTGCTAATACTTTTAATTCAATTTGTTTCCATCCTTCTACACCCTCTTCACCTGGTTGTGCATATTCAGGTACTTGTTGAGTAGGCGTTGCAAAATTGCAATTCCCTAATCCACCTCTTCCGCCTTTTAACCAAACTATCTCTTGACCATCATGTAAAATCTCTGCTTCTATTTCACCGGTTTCTTCGTCTCTGGCAATAGTACCTAGAGGCACTTCGATAATGATATCCTCACCGTCTTTACCAGTACATCTATTTTTTGAACCATTCTCGCCATCTTTTGCTAAAACGTTTTTGTGGTAGCGTAAATGCAACAATGTCCATAGCTGGGAATTCCCTCTAAGAATCACGTGGCCACCTCTTCCTCCATCACCACCGTCCGGTCCACCCTTCGCTGTTAATTTATTTCTTAGGAAATGTCTACAACCAGCTCCGCCATGACCACTGTGGGCAAAAATGCGGATGTAATCAATAAAATTATTTCTTTCTGACACGATATAAGATTAGCTACAAAGTTAACCTTATTTATTGGCTTTAAGGCCATCAATCAAAATGGCAACCATGTTTTGTTCTAATTCTTCTGCACTGATTTTTTTTGTTGAACGATGCCAGCTTTCGATACCACTCACTGCATGTAAAAAGATTAACACAACAGTTGGTGCATCAATAGGTTTGATTTCTTTGTTACGAATACCTTCTTCAATAATGGCAGCTAATCTTTTACGATATACCCTTCTTTGGTTTTGAAAATTGGATAAGTAAGGATCGGAAAGATGCTTCCACTCTCTATCACTAACATATACTTCTTCGTAATTATGGATCATCTCTACAATGTGAAAACGTAAAATTTTCTCCATTTTTTTAAGAGAACTAATTTCTTCAGATTCGATCTCGTCTATTTTTAATACAAATCGATTGGCTACATTAAAAACCAATTCGTGTAATAATTCACTTTTTGATTTTATATGATTGTACAAACTAGCCGCTTCCACCCCTACGGCCTCGGCTAAATCGCGCATACTAGCCGCCTTGTACCCTTTTTCTCTAAATAAAGTAGCTGCTTTGCTTACAATGACGTCTTTTCTAGATCCGTTCTTTTCGGTTTTGATTCTTGCCATAACTTGATTTTTGATCGTTTGTTAGCACAAAATTATCGAATAAATACCAACGTTTTTATTAATTTTTGATTAAAATATCGAAATTTGTTAGTTTTTGATAATCAATCAGTTGCGATTCTAGAACTATGTCGATTTGGATTGCTTTGGGCAGGTTGTCTTAAAAATCGTAGTTTCGCAGCTGAAAATCAAAAAAATACACATGTCTTTAGTAGTCGTTGGATCTATGGCTTTTGATGCCATTGAAACCCCTTTTGGGAAGAGTGATAAAATTATTGGTGGCGCTGCAACTTATATTGCTTGGTGTGCTTCTAATTTTACGAAAGTGAAACAAATTTCTGTCGTAGGTGGAGATTTCCCACAAGCACAATTAGATGCATTGTCTGCAAGAGGTGTTGATTTAGAAGGCGTGCAAATTAAAAAAGACGAGAAAACATTTTTCTGGAGTGGCAAGTACCACTTAGATATGAATACACGTGATACATTGGATACACAATTAAACGTGTTGGAAAATTTCCAGCCTGTTGTGCCAGATAGTTATCAGGATTGCGAAATTTTGATGTTAGGTAATTTGGTTCCAGCAGTACAAAGTAGTGTGATTAAGCAAATGAAAAATCGTCCTAAATTAATCGTAATGGACACGATGAATTTTTGGATGGAAATCATGATGGAAGATTTAAAGCACACGATTAGTTTAGTGGATGTGTTATTAGTGAATGATAGTGAAGCACGTCAATTAAGTGGAGAATATAGTTTAGTAAAAGCTGCGAAGAAAATCATGGAAATGGGCCCTACGTATTTGATCATTAAAAAGGGAGAACATGGTGCTTTGTTATTCCATGAAAATGAAGTGTTCTTTGCACCTGCTTTGCCTTTAGAGGAAGTGTTTGATCCAACTGGTGCTGGGGATACCTTTGCTGGTGGCTTTGTGGCACACCTTGCAAAAACAAAAGATATTTCATTTGAAAATATGAAGTCTGCCATTATTTTAGGAAGTGCGATGGCAAGTTTCTGCGTAGAGAAATTTGGTACAGAGCGTTTGACAGAAATTAAGGTAGATGATATTAAAGCACGCGTACAATCGTTTGTTCAGTTAGTGAATTTTGATTTTGAGTTGGTTTAATTTTGTCATGAATTAGAATCCTATTACTTTTGTGCAAGTGAACAAACAATTGAAACATACAAAACAAATTAAGAAACCCCTGTAAAAGGAAGGTGCTGATTTTTTGTATGTCATACTATACTCAGAAGCCTTCCAAGAAATTGGGAGGCTTTTTATTTTCATGCCTTTAAAGAAAATAAGGCATAAAAATAAAAACACTGATGATCCCAAAGTCCTCACCAGGACTTTGGGATCATCAATAAAAAAATGAATTTATAAAATAAGAAATATGAAAGTTGCAGTAGTCGGTGCTACAGGCTTAGTAGGCACCAAAATGTTAGAAGTACTTGCAGAACGTAATTTCCCTGTAAGTGAGTTAATACCAGTTGCCTCAGCACGCTCTGTGGGTAAGGAAGTAATGTTTAAGGGAAAAGGATATAAAGTAGTGAGTATGGAAGACGGGATTGCAGCACAACCCGCTGTTGCAATTTTTTCGGCAGGAGGCAGTACCTCATTAGAGTGGGCTCCTAAATATGCTGCAGCTGGAATTCGTGTCATTGACAATTCTTCTGCTTGGAGAATGGATCCTACCAAGAAATTAGTCGTGCCAGAAGTGAATGCGGCAGTATTAACTAAAGAAGACTTTATTATTGCGAATCCAAATTGCTCTACGATTCAAATGGTGGTCGCTTTACAACCCTTACATGAAAAATATACAATCAAAAGAGTGGTGGTGAGTACTTATCAAAGCGTTACTGGAACGGGGAAGCAAGCAGTGGATCAATTGTTCAATGAGCGTAAAGGCGTAAAACTGGAGGCTGATCAAATGGCTTATAAATACCCAATAGATTTAAATGTGATTCCACAGATCGACGTTTTCTTAGAAAACGGCTACACGAAGGAGGAGATGAAAATGGTGAAAGAGACCTGTAAAATTATGCAGGATGATGCTATTAAAGTGACTGCCACTACCGTGCGCATTCCAGTGGTAGGGGGGCATAGCGAGAGTGTGAATGTGGAATTTGAAAATGAATATGATTTAAAAGAATTAACTGCGCTCTTAGCTGCAGCTCCTGGTGTAGTGGTGCAACAAGATGACGCTGCGCAATTTTATCCAATGCCATTATGGGCGCACGAAAAAGACGATGTGTTTGTTGGAAGATTACGTCGTGACGAGACGCAAGCTAAAACTTTGAACATGTGGATTGTGAGCGATAACCTTCGCAAGGGAGCTGCTACCAATGCGGTTCAAATTGCAGAATACTTGGCTGCGCAAGGAATAATTTAGAAAATAACTTCTTTATTTTATTAAGTCTATAAACTCGGCCTCGGTAATAATTTTTATCGAGGCTATTTTTTTTGCTTTCTCTAATTTACTTCCTGCGTCTTCACCCACGATCAAGTAGTTTAATTTACTACTTACGCCACTTAAAATATGACCACCTTTGGCTTCTGCCATCGCTTCGGCTTCTGCACGCTTTAATTGCGTTAAAGTACCTGTAAATAAAAAATTCAATCCAGTCAATGAGCCGTCAGCTTGTTGATGATTGGTTTGTTCCACCTTCAAGCCCAACTGAATTAAGGTCTCGATCATATTGCGTTGTGCCGGGTCTTGAAAGAATTGGACAATACTATTAGCCACTTTAATACCGATGTCTTCGAACTCTAGTAATTGTGTTGCTGTGATACGGGTTAGGTCAAGTAAATGATTGATTTTACTTGCAATGGTTTTGGCAGTGGTTTCACCCACAAAACGAATGCCTAATCCATAGATCAAACGATGTAAAGGTTGTTGTTTAGAAGCCTGGATAGCGGCACTAAGATTCTCTACACTTTTTTTACCAAAGCCTTCTAATTGACCAATATGTGCAAAGTCTAAAGTATAAATGCCAGGAATGTCTTTTAATAAACCAAGTTCAAAAAATTTTCTAATATTGGCTTCCCCTAAATTTTTTATATCCATGGCATCTTTACTTACAAAATGCGCTATACGTTCTACTACTTGTGCACTACAATTAAAATTAGTACATCTCCAAACCGCTTCTGTTGCTTCTTTTTCTAATACCGTATTACAAACTGGACAGTGGGTAGGGAATTGAATTTTTTGTTCATTGCCCGTTCTTAGGCGTTCAATTGAATGTACAATTTGTGGAATCACATCACCTGCTCGTTCAATAATAACCGTGTCGCCTAACATTAAATCTTTTTCAAGAATGTATTCTTCATTATGGATGGATATACTCGATACGGTGACGCCGCCTATAGCAACTGGTTTTAATTTAGCAACAGGAGTAACAGCGCCCGTTCTGCCTACTTGGAATTCAACATTTTCTAAAATGGTAGTGGCTTGTCTTGCTTTAAATTTATAAGCGATCGCCCATCTTGGATGGTGCGAGGTCATGCCTAATTTTTCTTGTAAAGCAAGGTCATTGACTTTAACCACTAAGCCGTCAATTTCATAAGGCAGCTGGTCTCTACCTGCTTCTGCAATGCTACAATAATCAACTACCTCTTGCATTTTGTGAAAAACCTTTTTTTCTTTTTCGGGTGACCTGAAGCCCATATTCCACAAGAATTCTAAAGCGCCGCTATGTGTTTTTAATAAGGGATGAATTGTTTTTCCAGCAATAGGAAGTAAGTAACTTATATGGTAAATAAAAGCATCTAAATTTCTATCAGCCACTTCTTTGGGATCCTTCATTCTTAAACTACCAGAAGCTGCATTTCTTGGATTTGCAAGCGTGGCTTGTTGTTTGGCTTTTAATTGTGCATTAAATGCATCAAATGCATTTTTGCTCATAATCACTTCGCCACGTATTTCAATTTGTTGTATCCCATTTGCTGCCAGGGGGATACTTAATGGGATGGATCTTATTTGTTTTATATTGTTGGTGATATCTTCTCCTTCCACGCCGTCTCCTCTGGTACATGCGCGCACTAAAAGATCGTTCTCGTAGATTAAAGATATACTAGCGCCGTCAAACTTTGGTTCAACACAATAGGTGATTGCTTCGAGTGCAGCACTTTCTCTCGCTTTACGATCAAAGTCATTTAAGTCGGCTGCATTATAGCTATTTTCCAAACTCAACATAGGCACCAAATGGGGCACAGTTTCAAAATTGCTATTCAAACTATTACCCACCCTTTGACTTGGCGAATCAGGGGTAATACTGTCTGGATTAGCCGCCTCAATGTTGAGTAAAGCCTGATATAGTTGATCATATTCATAATCGCTAATCAAGGGCTCATTGACCACATAATATTGGTATTCATGAAACTGCAATACTTTTTTTAAGGCATGAAGTTCAATGCTCAAAGGCGTTGCTAAAAACTGCTTCGTTGTTTGCTGTAATGCTTGTATTTGTGCTTTCTCGTACATAGATGAAAATCTTTGCTAAAGTACAAACTTTAGCGCTTGCAAGCTCAATATTTAATACCTTTATGGACTAAATAATGGACTACTTATGTTGTATTCAATGACGGGTTATGGAAGGGCAGAAATGGCGTTTAATGACAAAACACTTTTAGTGGAAGTTAAGTCTTTAAATGGAAAGCAATTTGATGTGCGCCTAAACATCCCCTCTTTATTAAAACCTATTGAAGTTGAGATTAGAAATACTTTAAATGAGCATTTGTTTAGAGGCAGTGTGGAATGTTCAATTGCAGTAAGGTCCAATGGTGCTTCAAAACCAGTGAATATTAATAAGGCATTGGCTAAATCCTATTATCAACCTATTGTAGAATTGGCAGACGAGTTAGGGATTGGTAAAGAAAATATTTTAAGCACTTTGTTAAAAATGCCCGATGTGGTTTCTTCTACCAACGAAGTGTTGATAGAAGAGGAGAAGCAAGCCATTTTTTCTTTATTAAAACAAGCCATCGACTTGTTAAATATACATAGGCAAGAAGAGGGTAAGTCCATCGAAATTGATTTGCTAGAAAGAGTCGCTGCGATAGAAGCACAGCAAGCTGCAATAGCCGTTATAGAGCCTAACAGAAGAGCCAAGATCAAAGACGGCTTGATTAAATTATTAGAACAAAATGTAGGACCTGATAAATATGATAACAATCGTCTTGAGCAAGAATTGATTTATTATATCGAGAAAATAGATATTTCAGAAGAGCGTGTTCGTTTGACCAATCATTGCGCTTATTTTAAATCTATCCTTGCTGAGAAAGATCCAAATAAAGGAAAAAAATTATCTTTTGTATTGCAAGAAATGGGCAGAGAAATTAATACAACTGGCTCGAAGGCAAATGATGTGGAAATTCAAAAATCAGTGATTGTGATGAAGGATGAGTTAGAAAAAGCAAAAGAGCAAATCTTAAACGTCTTATAAATGAATAAGTTGATTCGTGTGGTTTTTGGTGTTTCAATTTTTATGGGTATGGCTGCTTGTCAAACCATGCCTTTGTCTGAACAAAGTACAATTCACTCAGACCATCAATGGAATAGTGCAAAGCCAGAAAAATACCTTTTCAATATAACTGACACCAATAGTTTGTACAAAGTGTCGTTTGTGATTAGACACCACAATGCGTATCACTATAAGAACATATGGGTTGAATTAAAGCATTTTGGAACTGGCGAGCAACCACAAACCGCTGCTTTTAACTTAAACTTGGCAGACGATCAAAAAGGTTGGTTAGGTACAGGTATGGATGATATTTATGACCAAAGAATCCCATTGTCTACCAAGCCAATGAAGTTGAAATTCGGTATCAATACATTTGTTATTAAGCATACCATGCGTGAAGACCCATTGCAAAATATTTTGTCCACTGGGATCCGTATCGAAAAAGCAAGTTTATAAAATGCAAAGTCCAATTGCTTTCTCAAAATTAATATGGGTTCGAATCATCTACTGGTTGTTTTTAACCTATATGGTGGCGGCTTTTATTTGGTGGTATGTTGCCTTGGTGCAACAAAATGAATTACTTACCGCAACTAAAATTGAAACCTTAGTAGCGACGGGTAAAGCAGCTCCTAAACATATTGAGGCCATTGAGGCGTTTGCAACCAGAAAAACAAAGCAATACATTGGAGAAGGTTTGACTTTTTTAATGCTTTTTCTTTTAGGTGCTATTTATGTATACCGCTCTTTATTAAAGCAATTAAAATATTCCGCCTTACAGCAAAACTTCATGATGGCGGTAACGCATGAGCTTAAGACACCCATTGCTGTGACTCAATTAAACCTAGAGACGATTCTTAAAAGAGATTTAAAAACGGAGCAGCAGCAGCAACTCATCCAAAATTCACTAAAAGAAACCAAGCGTTTAGATGCTTTGTGTAATAATATTTTATTGGCGTCTCAACTTGATATGGGGCAGTACGAATCAAATAAACAATTGGTAGATCTATCTGCTATATCTATTCAATGTATACAGTCTTTTGAAGAAAGGTATCCAAAGAGAAAATGTATTGTTCAAATTCAGCCAGACATTCAGCTGCACGGAGAGCCCTTATTATTGCAATTGTTGCTGAATAATTTATTAGACAATGCTAATAAGTACGCTGACGCAGATACACCAATCATGATCGATATTCAGCAGATCAATGGGCAAATTGAATTGACTGTTAAAGACGAAGGTGTAGGTATTGCTTTAGAGGAAAGGTCAAAAATATTTGATAAGTTTTACAGAGTGGGTGCAGAGCAAACAAGGTCTACAAAAGGAACTGGCTTAGGTTTGTACTTGTGTAAAAAAATTGTCACATTTCATGCTGGACAAATTTTGGTTCAGCCCAATCAACCTAAAGGAAGTATTTTTATCGTTCAATTTAAGGCAGATTAAGTATGCAGCAACCTAATATTTTATTAGTAGAAGACGAAGAGCACCTTCATGAAGCTTTGAAGTTGAATTTAGAAATGGAAGGCTATGAAGTAGATTCGGTATTCGATGGCCAAGAAGCCTTGAAGAAAATACAATCTGCACATTATGATTTAATTATTCTAGACATCATGTTGCCCTCTTTAGATGGGTTTAGTATTACAGAACGCATGCGTTTGAACAATAACCAGACACCTATTTTAATATTAAGTGCAAAAAATACGAGTGCCAACAGGGTACAAGGGTTGAAGTTAGGTGCTGATGATTATTTGACTAAGCCATTTAACCTAGAAGAATTGCTTTTGAGGGTAGCTAAACTACTTCAGAAAAATGCACAACAGGTAAATACTGCTCCTTTATTAGAACAATACCAATTTCAGGGTCATCGGATTGATTTCAATGCCTCGGAGGCGACGCTTGCTTCTGGTCAAAAAATAACCCTGACCAAAAGAGAGTTATTGCTTTTGAAGTTATTGATTGAACACAAAAACACGGTGGTGGCAAGGGAAAAAATCCTCCAATTGGTTTGGGGTTATCAAGTATTTCCGAATACTAGGACTATTGACAACTTCATCCTAAACTTTAGAAAGTACTTCGAAATTGACCCTAAACACCCAAAACACTTTATTTCTATGCGCGGGGTGGGCTATAAATTCCAAGATTAAGCCTATGAACGCAATGTTTGGGCAAATTTTGCGTTAATATTTATAGATAATTTTAGCCCATGTCATTGTCCTCTATTCAAGATTTCGTAGAACCTATTAACCTTTCTTACCTATCAAAGGACGAAGGCTATCGTGATACTCAGCTTGGTAAACACATCAAATCTTATGAAAATCAACTGCCTGATATCAGCGATGCGGATATCGTATTAATTGGGGCGGGAGAATGTAGGGGTGCTGGTTTTGCCTTAAATGGTTTTGAAGCAGCTAATGCAGTACGTGCTGCTTTGTATAATTTATACTATTGGCATGCCCAAGTAACCATAGCTGATTTAGGAAATGTAAAATTAGGACAGACCATTCAAGATAGCTATGCCGCATTAAGAACGGTAATAGCGGAATTGATGCTCCAAAATAAGAAAGTGGTCATTATGGGTGGTTCTCATGATTTAACACTTCCTCAATACCATGCTTATACATCCATTCCAACCTTAGTGAATGCCGTGGTAGCAGATGCTAAAATTGACCTGGATTTAGAAGCTAGACTTCCTTCGGATCATTTTTTAGAAGAATTATTTACGGGGTTGCCCAATCATTTAAATCATTACGCGCATATAGGTTTCCAAAGTTATTTTATGCACCCGCATATGCTAGAAACAATAGACAAATTAAGGTTTGATTGTTTTAGATTAGGGGTAGTGCGTGAAAGTATCGAAGAAATGGAGCCGGTGATAAGAGATAGCCACATGATGAGTTTTGATATAAGTGCTATTCAACATGCACAAGCGCCAGCGAATATCATTACACCTAATGGTTTCAATGGAGAAGAGGCTTGTGTGTTAATGCAATACGCTGGAATGAGTTGGAAGACTAGTTCTATTGGGTTATTCGGTTATCAAGCAGAGTTGGACCACCATGGATTAACAGCAATACAAATGGCTCAAATGATCTGGTATATTATTGATGGAGTACACCGTGGTAAAAAAGAAGCGCCATTGACAGCATTGGATCGATTCAAAGAATTCCAAATTGCATTTTCAGATATTGATACCCAGTTTTTGCAAAGTAAAAGTACCGGCAGGTGGTGGATGAAATTGCATAACGACGAGTGGATGCCTTGTAGTTACAAAGATTATTTAGTAGCTTCTAATAACGAAATCCCAGAAAGATGGCTAAGAGCTTTAGAAAGAGAATAACCAATTTCAAATTTGAAAGTTGGTTTAAAGTATTGTTTATCATAGCAAGCATTGCCATGATTTTAAGTGCTTGTTCGGTTCGTAAGGCGCAAAAAACTTTACTCCAAACCGACGCGGTGAAAGGTGCCCATATTGGGATTGCTATTTACAATGATAGCAAAGGACAATGGCTGTCTAAGTACCAGAGTGATCATTATTTCACTCCCGCAAGTAACACAAAAATATTGGCTACCTATTTGGGCCTTGAGTTCTTAGGGGATTCTTTACCAGGCTGGAAGATGGCGGAAACGGCGGATACTATTTTTTTAGTCCCACAAGGGGATCCTAGCTTTTTACATCCTGAGTTTACCTATCAGCCCGTAGTAGATTTAATTAAAAATACCGGTAAAAAAGTGGTGATTACTACCAATCAAGTGCAAGATCATTTTGAAAAGTTTGGTAATGGATGGGCGTGGAGTGATTATGCAGAAGACTATCAACCCGAAAGAAGCAGGATGCCAATTTATGGCAACGTGGTTCACTTTTATCAAAGCAATAAAAGATTAGATGCTATAAAACCTTTCTATTTTTTCAAAGACTATGTCGATCTACATACAGTTCAAGAAAAAAATTGGTCTCGAAATATGGCAGGGAATCGTTTTTTTACTACTTCAGAAACGAATAAAAGTAAATACTTCCAAGTGCCGTTTAGCCATCAAGAGGCGCCTCTGTTAATGGCTGTTACTTTATTAAACGATACCTTAGGTAATAAAGTAATTATCAATAAAAACATTATTGCACCTTCAACTGGTTATAAGACCATTAAGACTGTTCCAACGGATAGTTTGTTGAGAATTATGATGCTGCGTAGCGATAATTTTTATGCAGACCAGATCGTCTTAATGGCGAGTGAGCAATTATTAGGGAGAATGGATGATGGTGTTTTGATAGATACAGCCACTAAATTACTTTTCCCTAATTTACCACAACGTATGCGCTGGGCAGATGGTAGCGGATTGAGTAGGTATAATTTAAATACACCCGAAAACTATGTAGCCATCTTACAACAGATGCAATCTAAATTTGGCGAAGACCGTGTAAAAAATATTTTTGAAAAAGGGGGAGAGGGGACGATTGCTGCGTATTACAAAAATTTTCCTGGAACGATTTATGCTAAAACGGGCACATTGGGTGGACAAGTGGCTTTAAGTGGTTTTATCTATACGCCTAAAAAACAAAAATTATATTTTTCAGTATTAGTTGCAAACCATATGAGTCAATCGGCTGCGCAAGTAAGAAGAGCAGTAGAAACTTACTTAACTAATGTAACCAAAGG
>JBEDDG010000016.1:0-23871 GCA_041176305.1 Bacteroidota bacterium
GACCCTTTTTTAATGAAAAACTTTTCCACAGTAATAATTGTTAGTTTTACATTTTTAGTAACACATATTGATATAAATCAATCCACCATTGACTTTTATCGTATTTTAAATTTAATTTTATATCATATTATATTTATATTAATATATTATAATTTTAAAAACGTATGTCATTTTTAAGTAGTTTTACCCTGTAACCAATCATATAGAAACATTTATAATATAAATACACAATTATGAAGCATGAAACTGTTCAAAAATGGGCTCCCTTTCTCCTTTTAATCCTTGTTGCAATTGTTGCACTTTTTGTACCTCCCTTACCTAGCTACACTGGTGATGCGAGTACTTACAGTCCGGCAGACATTGCCTGGATCCTAGTTGCAACAGCATTGGTATTTATTATGACACCAGGCTTAGCCTTTTTTTATGGCGGTATGGTACATCGTAAGAACATTATCTCAACAATGATTAAGAGTATTGTATCCGCTGGATTAGTCACCATTATTTGGGTGACCATTGGCTATAGTTTAAGCTTTGGTGAATCAATCCAAGGTATCATTGGTAATCCAATGACACATTTATTTTTCAAAGGCGTTGCCGATGGCGCTCCTGTTTTACAAGGTGGCGTTCCATTAACTATCCCTTTGTTATTATTCGCCTTATTTCAATTGATGTTCGCCATCATTACACCTGGTCTTGTAGTAGGCGCGGTGGCTGAAAGAATTAAATTCACTTCTTACATATTATTTATTGTCCTATTTATGCTATTAGTGTACGCACCATTGGCACATTGGTCTTGGCATCCAAATGGTTTTCTTCTAAAGATGGGTGCATTAGATTTTGCAGGAGGTACGGTTGTACATATTAGTGCAGGCTGCGCTGCATTAGCTGGCGCTATTGTCTTAAAATCGAGAAGAGCCAAATTAGAACAAAAGGAAATCCCACCAGCCAATATCCCTTATGTATTGATTGGTACTGGTTTATTATGGTTTGGCTGGTTTGGATTCAATGCAGGATCGGCATTAGGCGCGAATAGCCTTGCAGTAAATGCTTTTGCAACTACCAATACAGCCGCTGCAGCAGCAGGTTTAGCATGGATGTTCTTTGATGTAATGCGCGGTAAAAAACCATCTGTACTTGGGTTCTGTATAGGCGCAGTGGTTGGATTAGTAGCTATTACACCAGCAGCAGGTTTTGTGGGTATCCCACAGAGTATATTTATTGGCGTAGTAGGTGCAGTTATTTCAAATGTATTAAGCCATGTATTCAAACTTTCCAGAGTGGATGATACTTTGGATGTATTCCCTTGTCATGGTATTGGTGGTATAGTTGGTATGTTGCTAACAGGTGTCTTTGCATCAAAAGCAATTAACCCAGCAGGGAATGATGGCTTATTTTACGGAAACCCCGCATTCTTTTTTACACAATTAAAGGCAATGCTAATTGTAGTTGCTTATAGCTTCACGGTATCTTATGGCATCTTTAAATTCATCGCATTTATTTTACCATTACGTGTATCTGAAGAAGAGGAAGAGTTAGGACTTGATGCAACACAACATGACGAAAAATATGGCAGAAACCCAATGAAAGCATAAAAAAAGGGTACAGCGATTGAAAAACTTCTGACAAAGTTAATCTGCTATACCCCCCGTTTATTAAACTTATACAATGATAAAAAATATTATTCTAATTGGTTTGTTTTTATTCATTTTAAAAGCAGGTAATAGCCAAACTGATTCAACAAAAGCTGCTAGTTCCTTTGTATTTTCTGGAAATGTGGACGCTTATTGGAGGGCTGCATTCAACAGTTCAAAAACAACTTATAATAATTTTACCAGTTTTACCAATTCAAATCAACAACTACAACTGGGTATGGTTTCAGGAAAGCTAGATTATACCAAAGGGAAATTTTTCGCCACCCTTGACTTAGGCTTTGGAAAAAGAGCCGAAGAATTTTCTTACAATGACAAAGGTGTATTATCAAATATGAAGCAAGCTTATATTGCTTATAATGTATCAGACCGATTGAAAATAACTACTGGTAAATGGGCCACACATATTGGATATGAATTGTTAGACGCCCCATTGAATAGGAACTATAGTATGTCTTATGGCTTTTCTTATGGCCCATTTTTTCATACAGGTCTTAAAGCAGATTTTGCAATCAACAGTAGTTCAGGTATCATGATTGGACTAGCCAATCCTACGGATAATTTAAATGCGGTTGGTCCTTATAAAGTATGGATTGGACAGTATAGTAAGACATTATGGAAGGATAAAACAGTGCTTTATGTGAATTACCAAGGTGGCAAAACAGGTGAAAATGCAAACTACAATCAATGGGACTTAGTTGTCACCAATACTATAAGCGACCAAGTAGCGATCAATTATGATGGTACCGTTTATATGTCAAAATTAGCAGGTAAAAAAACAATATGGAAAAGCAATGCATTTTACGTGAATTATGATCCAAGTAAAAAACTAGGTTTGACCTTCCGATCAGAAAGCTTTTACGATAAAAATGCAATTTCCGCAGGTGCATTTGCTACAACAATTTTTGCAAATACCCTATCACTGAATTATAAAGTAAAAAAAATAACCCTCCTTCCTGAATTACGCATCGAAAGTGCAATAGATCCAATTTATGTAAATAAAAAAGGTAGCCCAACAAGCAAATCAGCAAGTTTCTTACTTGCGGCGATCTATAAATTTTAAATGGTTTTATTGGTTTTTAAGCAAGCAATCTACGGCCTGAATGTCTATTCGGGCCTTTTTGTTTATATTAGCATTCAAGATGAAAACTATCCTACGCCCCTTTCGATTCCTGTATTGTTGCTATGCGCTTTTTGTGTTTGCATTACTAACTATAATTTCTTTACTCACCATGTTGATTACCCTGCCCTTAGGTGAGAAAAACTTAACAAGACGCATTTATAAAATCGCAAGGTACTTTTCTAAAGCATTGTACCTATTCCTAGGCATGCACCATAAAGAAATTTACGAGGGCAAACATCATTTTGATCGCCCCCATGTATTTGTGGGCAACCATAATTCATATATGGATATCCCTCCAATTGTAAGACTGAAACATCAACCAATTCGACCCTTAGGAAAATTCGAATCCTCTAAGATTCCACTTTTTGGACTCTTTTACAGGCATGCAGTGATCTTAGTGGACAGAAGCAATCCCGAAAAAAGAGCAGAAAGTCTTAGGAATTTAAAAGAAGCTTTAAGACAGAAGATTTCCATCTTTATATTCCCAGAAGGCACTTTTAGCATGACAGAGGATCAACCCTTAAAATCTTTTTACAATGGGGCTTTTAAATTAGCCATAGAAATGCAAGTACCTATTCAACCTGTCCTAATGGTTGATGCAGTAGACAGGATGCATTTTTCTAGTATTTTTAGCCTTAGCCCTGGTATGAATAGAGTGGTTTATTTGCCCACTGTATATGTCGATAATTATACAATAGATGACCTTGAATTACTCAAGGAACAAGTCTACCAAATGATGGATGCTGGCTTAAGAAGATATCGAAACTATCCAGCATCTTAGTGTATTTTTGTACCCATTATGTACGCCGAAATTATTATACCATTAGCCTTACCTAAGAATTATACTTGGGCTATCCCAGCTGAATTTGCTGAAGGGGTAATGATTGGCATGCGCGTAGAAGTCATGCTTGGCGCAACAAAGAGATATGCCGGTATCATTAAACGGCTTCATGCAGAAAAACCTGCCGGCTTTAATCCCAAACCTATATTAGGCATATTAGATGAAGCCCCCATTGTCTTTCCTGCTCAATTGGCACTTTGGGAATGGATGGCCCAATATTACATGTGTACCGAGGGCGAAGTCATGCAAGCTGCAGTGCCTAGTCATTTAAAAATATCGAGTGAAAGCATTTTTATACTCAACGAAGATGCGGATATAGATGGACAAAACTTGAGTGATGCAGAATACATTTTAACAGAGGCTTTACAAATAAAAAAGGAATTGAGCTTAGTTGAAATACAAAAGCTACTTGATAAAAAAGTGGTGTATCCTGTGGTGAATAAACTCATCCAAAAAGGTATTTGCTACGTGCAAGAAACCATGCAGGATAAATACACCATTAAAGTTGAAAATGTCTTGCTCTTACATCCCAATTTCAAACAAGAAGCAGCTTTAGAAAAATTAATGAACGACTGGAGCAGGGCGCCAAAACAATTAGCACTCCTACTTTCATTTTTACACCTTCAAAAAACAGAAGGCCAAGTACAGCAAAAAGCTTTACTTGAAAAATCTGGCGCAGCACATGCACAATTAAAAGCATTGATCGAAAAAGGGATTCTGATTATTGAAAAAAGAAAAATAGACCGACTTGCTGTTGACATCAACACAGGCAATGCTCATTTACACGCTTTGTCTCCTAAGCAACAAATTGCTTTTGATGCCATGGAAGCACAAATGAAAACCCATTCGGTCAATTTATTACATGGTATTACAGGAAGTGGAAAAACACAGATCTATGTCGCATTGATTGAGCAAGTTATCCAATCCAATCAACAAGCATTGTATATGCTACCAGAAATTGCATTGACGGCACAAATGATTAGAAGGCTGAAGCAATATTTCGGGGGCAAAATTGCTATTTACCATTCAAAATTTAACCCGAACGAAAGAGTTGAAATTTGGAACAAAGTAAAATCTGGAGAAATTAAAATTGTACTTGGTGCAAGGTCTGCATTATTCCTACCCTATAAGGATTTGTCCTTGATTATTATTGACGAAGAACATGATGGCTCTTACAAACAACAGGATCCGGCACCAAGGTATCAAGCAAGGGATACTGCCATTTATTATGCCAATCAAATAGGTGCTAAAGTGATACTGGGCTCTGCTACTCCTTCCATAGAAAGTTATTATAATGCCATGCAACATAAATATGGCTTCCACTTTTTAAGCGAAAGATTCAGTGAAGGAGCATTGCCAACGATGCAAATTGTGGATACAAAAAAGCAGTCCGACCAGGCTGGTATTTTGACCCCATTTTTATTAGACGCAATTCAAGCAACGGTCGCTAAAGAGAAACAAGTGATCCTGTTTCAAAATAAAAGAGGCTATGCCCCCTATATCATTTGTGAAACCTGTGGATGGATACCGCATTGCAAGCAATGCGATGTGAGCTTGACCTTACACAAAGCCAAACACCTACTTTCTTGCCATTACTGCGGCGCTACCTATCCTGTGGTGCATACCTGTGAAGCTTGTGGCAAACAAAGTTTCAAACAAAAAAGTTTTGGCACCGAACAAATAGAAGAAAAATTAGCCAAAGCACTTCCGCATCTCCGAATTGCAAGAATGGATTTAGACAATGTAAAAGGGAAAAACGAACACGATCAATTGATTCAACAATTTGAACAAAGACAAATTGATGTGTTAGTAGGCACCCAAATGGTAGTCAAGGGACTCGATTTTGAAAATGTAGACTTAGTGGGCATTGTAGATGCGGACAGCCTATTGAATTTTAACCAATACAGGGTCAACGAAAGGGCTTTTCAAATGATGGAGCAAGTAAGTGGTAGAGCTGGCAGAAGAAATGACCAAGGCAGGGTGATTGTACAATTAAGTCAAACCAATCACCCGGTGATTGAATTTGTAAAAGTACACGATTATACTTCTTTTTATCAATTTGAATTGAATAATAGAAAGCATTTTGCCTATCCTCCATTCAGTAGATTGATGAGCATTTTATTTAAACATAAAGAAAACCATATTGCAGAAGAAGCTGCTAACCATTTTTTGAAATCATTAGATCCTTCGATTCAAAAAACAGTGATGGGACCGGCTCAACCAATTATCAATAGAATTAGGAACAAATATATTTGGGAGCTTTGTGTAAAAATTAGCAAACAACCACAGCAATTGCAAATAGCAAAGCAACAACTATTGCATTTCATTCATTTAATTGCTGTACATCCAAGGTATAAATCGGTACAGATTATAATAGACATCGACCCTAACTAAAAATTTAGTGGTCTTATCTATTGCTTAATACTTAATCGTCAAATCTACACGTCTGTTTTGTGCTCTACCTTGTTTGGTTGAATTATCTGCAATGGGTTGCGTATCGGCTAAGCCAACTAAAGTAGTTCTGTTAATAGCAAGGCCTTTTTTAACTAAATAAGCTTGCACTTTTTTAGCCCTCAACAAAGACAATGCATCATTTATCTTACGCTTACCCGTATTATCTGTATGACCAGTGATAGTTAATGTAGTTTGAGGATATTGTGTCATCATAGAAACAACCACATCTAATCCACTCAATGATTTTGTAGCAATAGTGGCTTGTCCTACTTCGAATTTTAATGCAGCAGCGATAGTTGATAAAGAAGGCTGAAGGTCTTCACATCCATTGTTTGCAGCAATACCTGCAATGGTTGGACATGCATCCACTTCGTCATTCACGCCATCCTTATCTGTATCTGGTATAGGACATCCTTTGTAACCAGATAAACCAGCAACTGTTGGACATTGATCTTGATCATCTGGTATACCGTCTTTATCTGTATCTGGCACAGGGCAGCCTCTGTATTTTATAGTACCTTCTGCATTAGGACATTTGTCATTCTCGTCATTGATGCCATCTCCATCTTCATCTGGTACAGGACAGCCTTTGTATTTCAACAAACCTGCACGATCTGGACATGCATCTATATCATTGCTAACACCATCATCATCTTGGTCGGCTTGAACTGGTGCTTCTGGTAGTGCAATCGCTTTCTTTTCTTTTAATTTCAGCGGGAAGGAATAACTCACTCCATAATTCATATGCATTTTAGTAAGCTTAGAAGCTTCTGCATGATAGGCGCCAAATAGATTCAAAAAAGAACCTTGTTTTGCTTTAAACTGAAGTCCAAGTCCCATTGGCGCATAAGCCAAGACATTAGAAGCCTCTTTTGCAAGGCCTATTCCTAAAATGCCGTAAGGCACTAATGCTTTATCATCCGTTGCTAATTTAATATGAACACGCGTATCTAAAGCAGCATACAAAGTATTGGTAGTGGCTTTAGTTTGCTTGGAAGAAACGTAATAAGGGTATTTAAGCGAACTCATGTCTAAGTTCACAACCGCATCCAATCTAGGTGCAATGCCTTTTAGCAATTGAAGCCCTATGGCAGGGGTAGAAACAGTTAACCCCTCCGTAAGAGGGGTTTTCTTAAATTTCAGTATAGATGCTTTCAAAGCAATCGAAGCTGGTTTATTTTTATTTACTTTTTGTTCTTGTGCATTACTAGTCAACGCAGCAAATAAAATTAAGCTTAGCCCAATTACTTTTTTAGACATGTTTTATATTTAGTTCAATGGAAAATTATAGCTAATACCATAGTTATAAGAAGGCACAAAAGACTTAGACATCTTTGTTGCATATGCTGCAGTAAGATTCAAAGTAGAAGATTTACAAGTTTTGATTTGTAAACCTAAGCCCAATGGCGCATAAGCACCATATTTGCTAAAGTTGAAGCTTCTAACCCCTAAACCAAATGAAACATAAGGATTCACTTTTTTGTCTGTTTTGAACATTCTTACGTTCATTCCTGATTCAACAGAAGCATAAAAATATTCAGTATATCCTTTGAATGCGTTGATAGTAATACCAGGCATTGTTGAGATAGATAAATCAACATTAGTGAAGATGTCAACTTGATCAGCATAAGAGCGAATCATTCCTAAACCAAGTGCTTTTTTTGTATCTGGCAATTGTGCCCATTTCTTATCACTTAAAACCTGACCGATTGAAGTTTTGTTAACTAAAGAAGGGGTTCTATAATCGATTGCTGTGTACCTTGCTGACAAGAAAGTTTTTTTCTTACCGCCATTGCTATCTTGAGCTTGAGCAGAAATAATTAAACCCAAAGCGATTAGAGAAAATAATAATTTCTTCATATAATTTGTTTGTTAAATGTCTCACAAAATTAGGCCTTAATGCCGAATTATTGAAATTTTTTATGCCCCTAATTACTCGTCCAATTTAGGGTTCGATTTGGAGTACCCGATGGCATCTACCATCACTTTCACCAATCCTTTTGACTTGAAAACCAATTGTTTAGCAGCAGCTTGACTTAAATCTATGACCCTGCCCTTGTTTAACATATTGGGGTGCATCCGGTCATTGATCCTGACAAGGACCGTCTTGCCATTGCGCAAATTAGTGACCCTCACGATGGTATTTAATTTGTAGAGATTACAAGCAGCAGTATACTTATTATTGTAAAAACGCTCCCCTGTCGAAGTCAATGTGCCATTTAAATGCTTACCATAAAAACTGGAAATGCCCTCAATATGATTGATCTCAATTTTGATCCTGCTGGTATCAATTCTTTTTTTATACTTTTTGATATTGACACTGTCCAAGTAATTTTCTGTTGTTAGCGTATTGGAATAGACTTGTTGGGCCTGCAACACTTGTACATTCAATACCATGAAAGTCATCCATAGTATGAAATACGGGAAAAAGCTATTTTGTAATCTTTTTTGCATGCGCTTAAATTGGTATTACCGCAACCACACTATCCAAATTCAATGGACCATAGATATGCGGGAACAATTCATTTAAATCTTCTGCTAATTCAAATAAGACCGGTCTTTGCACTTTTGCTTTTTCAATTTTAAGTTTCACCAGTCCTGTTTGTCCTTGGTAAAATCTTTCCAATACTCCTTCAATCTGTCTTTCGATTGAACAATGTATAAATCCATCTTTTTCGAAATCTTGTGGCATATAGCTTTGATTGGCTTGTGCAGCCTCCCAAGCTTTACTTGTTGTCACATGATATATAAATTCGCTTTCCATTTTTTTTACTTTTAATTATTTAATAATCCTTGGTATTCGCTGATCAATGAGCATTAAATCTGCTAACACGATCGCCGTTACCGCTTCTAATACCACAGGCACCCTTAATGCGATGCATAAATCATGCCTGCCTTTTACCGAAAAATCTTCCAATGTATTGGTTTCCCAATTCAAAGTATGTTGTGTTTTTGGAGTTGAGGAGGTTGGTTTAACAGCAATTCTAAAAACAAGGTCATTGCCATTGGTATATCCACCCACTACTCCACCTGCATGATTTGTTTTTGTCTTACCCGAAGCATCTAGAATGGCATCGTTATGTTCCACCCCATACATGCTTGCTGCAGCAAAACCAGTACCAAATTCAATCCCTCTAATGGCTGGTATTGCAAACACTGCATGACTGATTAAGGATTCAACTGAGTCAAAAAAATGTTCTCCTAACCCAATAGGCAAACCTTTTACCACACATTCTACAATCCCGCCTACGCTATCTTTTTGATCTATGGCATTTTGTAAGCCTTTTTCCAAATCTGTTTCTCCTCCTATGCTGAGTAGAGTAGATTTAACTTCAATCCCCTTTAGTAATTTTTTTGCAATCACACCAGCACCAACAAGGCCTGCTGTAAGTCTGCCACTAAAATGTCCCCCACCTCTATAATCTTCAAAGCCTCCAAATTTTTGATTGGCTGTAAAATCAGCATGTCCAGGTCTTGGCACAGCTCTTTGTTTTTCATAATCGCCACTCCTTGTATTATTGTTTTCAAACAAGACCATCAATGGCGCACCCGTCGTAGTATCATTAAAAACACCCGTTTTAAAAAAGGGAACATCCTCTTCTTGTCTTGGGGTAGTACCTTTTTGCTTTCCCCCTTTTCTACGCTCCATGTCCTCTAGGAAATCGGAGGCTTGCAATGGCAATCCAGCTGGACATCCATCCACTAACACACCAACACATTCGCCATGCGATTCGCCAAAAATTTGAACTTTAAATAAGGTGCCAAAACTATTCATGAATGTACTATTATAGTGTATACAAGTTAAGGAATTTAAAATAAATCCACTTTTGCCCCTAAATTTTGAAGGTGGGCGTAAAAGTCGGTGTAGGATTTGTTCACAGCTTCTGCATCTGTGATGGTAATAGGTCCATCTGCAACTAATGCAGCAACTCCACATGCCATGGCAATGCGGTGATCATGTTGTGAAAAAACTTCCGCACCATGCACACCCGTTCCACCATGCACCAACATCGTATCGTCTTTCAATTCTATTTGAATGCCTATTTTGGCAAATTCTGTTTGCAAAGTAATCCCTCTGTCACTCTCTTTATGCGCCAAACGACGCACGCCATGGATGGTGGAAATGCCTTTACATACCGCTGCCAGCGCAACCAATGGCGGAAATAAATCTGGGCAATCAGTGGCATCAAATTCAAATGCAGTTAAATCTAAAGTTTGCCCCTCTATTCCTTTTGCTGGTCCAATTAATATATGCTCTTCTTCTATCTGGATCGAAGCACCTGTCTGTTTTAATGCTTGCATTACAGCTTTATCCGCTTGAGTAGAATCCATTTGTAATCCTTTCACAGCAATAGGTCCTGCAATCGCTCCTGCTACTAATAAAAATGCTGCACCACTCCAGTCTCCTTCTACCCTGTAGTCAATATGAGCTGCCAAAGGGGGATGTGCTAAAAATTCGAATCTTTCGTAGGACTGATGTTGCACTTTCCAACCAAAAGCATTCAATACCGCCAAGGTTAAATCGATATAAGGTTTACTTTTTAAATCTTTTACATGTATCACTGCCCCTTTTGCTTCTGTTGCAGCAAAAGCCATTAATAAACCAGTTAAAAACTGTGAACTCAAAGAACCATCCACTGTGATAGAAGTCGGTTGCAATGGGCCTTTTATTTGAATAGGTAAAAAACCTGCTTGAGATTGAATGTCAATTTTTAAACTTGGAAAAATTTCATCAAAAAAATGCATCGGTCTTTTTACCAAACTTCCTTTTCCTTCGATCCTAATAGTATGATCACTCAATGCAGCAATCGGCGTAAACATCCTTATACCTAAACCACTTTCGCCACAATTCATTGCAGGTCCAATTGGTTGTACACCATTGGACTCAACTAAAATTTCACCTGTATTTACTTGAACAGTGGCGCCTAATTTCTGTATCACATCGATTGCAGCAAGGTCGTCATTGGAATGACCAGGATTTAATATGCTTGTAGTACCATGATGCAATAAAGCAGCTGCACAAGCTCTTTGCATACTGCTTTTGCTTGCTGGCGCAACTTGCACCCCAGAAATTTTATTTGGATACACTATAGCAATCATATTAAGAATACAGTTGAATCAGTTTTTGTAAAGTTTTCATAGGGATTGTTTCATACACCCCTTTCCCAATTTTATTTAAAAGCACATATTGCATACCTGCGTTGGCTTTCTTTTTATCTTTTTGCATAACTGCCATAGCTTGTGCTACATCAAAATGCATCGCAGTGGGCAAGCCATATTTTTTAAGTGTTTCCACTAAGAGTCCAGTCCCTGTAAAGCCTTGTAATACTTGTGAAATTTTAGCTGCATACACCATGCCCACACTTATTGCATGTCCATGCAATAAAGCATGTTCATTTTCTATCGCATGGCCTAATGTATGTCCAAAGTTTAACAACTTACGATCGCCTTTTTCGAACTCATCTTTCTGAACCACTTTCACTTTGATCTCCACATTTTTTTGAATCAATGCAGCTAAAGCTTTTTTATTTTTTTGATAGAAGGCTAAATTGTTTTCATTTAATTCCTTCATCATTTTTGCGTCTTTGATAGCAGCGTGCTTAATGATTTCTGCAAAACCATTTTCCCATTGGCAACTAGGTAAAGTAGCTAAGAAACTATGATCGTACACTATAAAATTAGGTTGACGTATCAAGCCTACCATATTTTTATAGACACCCACATCAATGCCATTTTTACCTCCAATAGAAGCATCCACCATGGCTAAAATAGTAGTAGGTACAAAACCAAATGCAACGCCACGCATAAATACGCCCGCTACATACCCTACCATATCGGTTACCACACCACCGCCTACGCCAATCAATACGGATTGCCTATTGGCACCAAAATTCAATAAGGCTTCAATGATAAAATCTACGGTAGCTTGTTGCTTATGTACTTCTCCTGCAGGAACCACAATGGTTGGTTTCCCTTTAAATTGTTTTTGATGCAGGGCATATACATTTTCATCTGTGATATAAATTGCATTTGCTTTATCCACCATTCTTGCAATGGCTGCAAATTTGCCGTCTAACACAAATTCAACTGTACTATTTGAAAATTTTACTTTCCAGTTTTTCATTGATCAGCTTTTAAAATAACTAAAATCACATGGCGGACCAGGTAATTTTAGTTATTCATAATTTTATTTTGTTGTTGGATACTTTCCATATGTACCGCATCCATATATTTAGTGATAAAGTCTTCACTCAATCCCATCTTATTTCCCTTTGCTACCGCTCTTTCTAAAATTTCGTTCCAACGGTTAGTTTGTAAAATGGTGATGTCATTGTTCTTTTTATACTCACCAATTTTTTTAGCCACATTCATACGGGTAGACAACACTTGCAACAGCTCATCATCTAACTGATTAATTTGTTGACGCAGTTTCTCCAAAGCCACATGAAACTCTTCAGAAGCAACGTCTTCTTTTCTCCAACGGATTGCTTCTAACATTTCCTTTAAGACTTCTGGTGTAATTTGTTGTTTTGCATCACTCCAAGCATTGTCCGGATCAATATGTGATTCAATAATTAAACCATCAAAATCTAAGTCAATTGCTTGTTGTGCTACCTCTTGTAAAATATCACGACGACCACAAATATGGGAAGGGTCATTGATCATTGGTACGTTTGGAAAACGGCGTTTCATCTCAATTGCTAAATGCCACATAGGTGCGTTACGGAATTCCGTATTGCCGTAAGAACTAAAACCTCTATGGATTAATCCAAGTTCTTCGATTCCTGCTTTAGCAATACGCTCCATACCACCCACCCATAATTCTAAATCAGGATTCAATGGATTTTTAATTAACACAGGCACTTTAACACCTCTCAATGCATCTGCAATTTCTTGAACACTAAATGGATTCACAGTGGTTCTAGCACCAATCCATAATACATCTACATCAAAATGCAATGCATCTTCCACTTGTTTAGCAGTCGCTACTTCGACAGCAATAGGTAATCCAGTTTCCTTTTTTGCTTGTTGCAACCAAGGCAAACCTTTTGTTCCAATACCTTCGAAGCTTCCTGGTCTAGTTCTTGGCTTCCAGATACCTGCACGCATAATGTCTACTCTAACCGTGGCAGCCAATCGCTTAGCTGTTTGCATTACTTGTTCTTCGGTTTCTGCACTACAAGGACCTGAAATAATCAATGGTGCTTTTTTTAATAAACTTTCCATGTTAACCAATTTAGTATTTGAGATGTTGTTTTATTTTACTTCTTTATTTATCCTTCGTTTGAACCTCTTTGACCACCACTATCCGCATCATTCATACGAATACGACGACCTTTATAGTTTTTACCATCTAAAGCGGAAATCATTTTCTTAGCAGCACCTGCTTCAATTTCAATCCAGCTATTCATGTCCCTCATATCAATTCTACCTAAGACATCCTTCTTTAAATCACTCATGTCTAAAATGAATTGTAAGAAACTTGCTTTGTAAAAACCATCTTTGGTACCTAAATTCACAAACAAACGCTTTGCGCCAGCTGCACCTCTAGATTGTGCGCGACCACCGCGATCTCCACGGTCACCACCACCAAATTCTTGACGACCTCTGTCGCGATTGCGATCTTGTTGTTGCATAGGCTCTCTACGACCATTCTTTTCTGCAGCTCTTAAATTTAAATCAGGTGCATTTTCATAATAGCTCAAGAAACGGTTGAATTCTAAAGCAGCGACTCTTTTTAATATCTCTTCTTTAGACATGTCTGCAAATTTCTCTGCCAACATAGGTACATAAGTTTCGTAATCACCATGGCTCACATCGGTAGACATCAATTTATCCATTACATGGAAAAATTGTTTTCTACAAACATCTTTACCACTAGGGATATCTAATTTATGGAAAGTACTCTTGTTGATATTTTCGATCTGACGTAATCTGTAAGTTTCTCTTGCATGCACAATTGAAATACAAACTCCTTGACTACCTGCACGACCAGTACGACCACTACGGTGGGTGTACACTTCTACATCATCTGGTAATTCAAAGTTGATTACGTGTGTGATACCTTTTACATCGATACCACGCGCAGCCACGTCCGTTGCAATTAACAATTGTAAAGACTTATCTCTAAACTGTCCCATCACTCTATCACGTTGTTGTTGCGTTAAGTCGCCATGGATTGCATCGATATCATACCCTTCTCTTGTTAAACGAGCAGCCACGTCTTGCGCATCTGCTTTTGTTCTAGTGAAGATGATACCATAAATACCTGGGTTAAAGTCAATGATTCTCTTTAAAGTCTCATAACGATACTGTGCAGAAGTAACATAGTATTGGTGGTCGATGCTCTTATTGGTTGCATTCACTTTACCAATGGTTACCTCTACTGGCTCTTTCATGTAGCGCTTGCTTACTTTTCGGATTTCAGTTGGCATAGTTGCACTAAACAACCAGATACTTTCTCTATTTGGCGTATTCTTTAAGATAAACTCAATGTCTTCTTGGAAGCCCATATTCAACATTTCATCTGCCTCATCTAATACGACGTATTCAATTTGCTCTAAATTGATTGCTTTTCTTTCGATCAAGTCAATCAAACGACCTGGAGTAGCTACAATAATTTGTACCCCTCTTTTTAGGTCTCTTATTTGCATGCTGATAGAAGTTCCACCGTACACTGCTAATACTTGTAATCCTGGAACATGCTTCTTGAATAAGTTCAACTCATTCACAATCTGCATACATAATTCTCTTGTAGGACAAACTACCAATGCTTGTGGGAACCTGTCAGCAGTTTTGATCAACTGTAACAAGGGCAAACCAAACGCAGCAGTTTTACCTGTACCTGTTTGTGCTAATCCAATAAAATCTTTTGTACCACTAATCAATACTGGTATGGCACGCTCTTGAATTTCTGTTGCATGCGTATATCCTAATTCAGTAACTGATTTCACCAATTGCTCATTGATACCGATTTCAGCAAATGTCTTTTTTGTTTTTACTGCTTCAATCAATTCATTTGTTGTATTCATCTCTTCTGTTTTCTTCATTTTTAATTTTTTAAATTGCTTTCAATAAGAATTTTATTTTAAAATCCTTTTAATTCCATTCGCATTCTCAATCAAATCAGATAAGTAGTCAAAATTTTCTTTTTCAAGACATGACTTAAACTTTTTCAATTGACTGATATGCTCATTTAGCACATCCAACACATTTTCCTTATTCTGCATAAAGATGGGAACCCACATTGCCGCATTGGACTTTGCCAAACGCACTGTGCTTTCAAAACCACCACTCGCTAATTCAAAAATAGCATCAGACTCTTTCTCCTTCTCTAACACGGTATTCGCCAATGCAAAAGAAGTGATATGCGATATATGGCTTACGTAAGCCACATGGATGTCGTGCTTGATTGCATCCATGTATACTATATGCATCCCTAATTGCTCATACACTTGCTGTACTAAATTCAAAGCATCTTCGTCAATTTGTTCTTTATTACAAATGACCGTTGCTTTTTCTTTAAACGCATCTTGCAGAGCCGCTTCTGGACCACTAAACTCAGTTCCCCACATGGGGTGGGTAGGAACGAACCTTCCTTTATTGGAATGCGCGTTCGCGATTTGTACAATACTTTCCTTAGTAGACCCTACATCAAATACAACCTGCTTGTCCATTCGATCTAAAATAGTCGGCAATAATTTTTCAGCAATATTCACAGGCGTAGCGATCACAATGATATCAGATGCATCAATGGCTTCTTCCAAAGTCTTAATTTCATCTACGATACCTAATTGCAATGCTTGTGCTTGGTGCAAAGGATTATTGTCTACTCCAATCACATGATCCACAAAGCCTTTTTGCTTTAAGGTCATGGCCATAGAGCCACCAATTAATCCAATACCAATTACTGTTAAACGCATGCTTCAATTCTTTTAATTGCTTCACTAAATTTTTCTAAAGACCCACACAAACTCACACGGATATATTCGTTCCCTGCAGCACCAAAAATGCCACCTGGTGTGATAAATACATTGGCTTCGTAAAGCACTTTATCACTCAACGCATAACCGTCCTTGAATGTGGCTGGAATTTTTGCCCAAACAAACATTCCAACTTGTTGTTTTGAATAAGCACATTTTAAAACATCTAATAATTCGAATACTTTTTCGCGACGTGCTGTATAAATTTTATTCACGGATTCATACCAACTTTCATCTAGACTCAACGCTTTTGCAGCGGCTAGTTGGACGGGTAAAAACATACCACTGTCCATATTGGATTTAAACCTAAGTATTTCATTGATTCTGTCTTCGGCAGCAATTAACATGCCGACTCTCCACCCTGCCATGTTTTGGCTTTTACTCAGAGAGTTCAATTCGATCACCACCTCTTTAGCGCCTTCTATTGACAATAAACTTTCGGGTTGATTGTTTAAGATAAAGGCATAAGGATTGTCATGACAAATCAATATTTGATGCTTCTTCCCAAAGGCAACCAATTGCTCAAAAAGTGCTTTGGTTGGACTTTGTCCTGTTGGCATATGTGGATAGTTCACCCACATCAACTTGACCTTTGATAAATCTGATTTTTCTAAATTTTCAAAGTCAGGCGCCCAACTGTTTTCGGCAGTTAGCTCATAATAAAGCGGAGTGCCACCCGCTAGTTTAACTGCACTTGTATACGTAGGATAACCAGGATTAGGGATTAACACCTGATCTCCTTCATTTAAATAGGTCATGCATATGTGCATGATACCTTCTTTACTTCCTAATAGGGGTAATATTTCGGTAGCAGGATTGATGCCTTCTACTTTGAAATATTTTTGATACCAATCGGCGATGGCTTGTCTTAACACAGGCGCACCTTTATAAGATTGATAAGCATGTTGGTTGTCTTTGCTTGCTTCTTCTTGCAAAGTTTTGATGACTTCGGGATGCGGCGGCAAATCTGGACTACCAATACCTAAATTGATAATTTGCTTGCCCGCTTTATTGAGTTCGTCAATTTCGCGCAACTTGGATGAAAAATAATATTCACCAATCCCATCTAATCTTTTTGCTACCGTCCAATTCATGTTTATCCTTTTACAACTTTTCCTTTTTTATACACACCAAATACTTTGAAACTATTGGTCATTGATTTTAATTCCACCAATAATTTATCCAATTGTTTTTGATGCTCAAATTCGATATCTGCATAAAAACCATATTTAAAAGTACTACCCGGTATAGGCATACTTTGTAACTTACTTAGGTTCGCCCCACCCTGTGCAATCTTTGCCAATACCTTGGACAAGATGCCTTTAGAGTGGTCTGTTTGAAAATAGATAGATGCTTTATCCGCATCTGCTATCTCCATTTTTTGTTTTGCAGGCACCATGATTAAAAAACGGGTGATATTGTTTTTTAAAGTGTGGATGTCTGGCTTGATCATCTCCAAATCATATAACTGAGCAGCAAACTTACTTGCAATGGCTGCAATGTGTTTGCTCTTATGTTGTCGCACATGCTTAGCACTTAAAGCGGTATCCTCTGATTCCACCAATTTCCAATGTTGTTTTTCCAAATAATCCAAACATTGAAGGATGGCCATCGGATGACTATGCACTTCTTTGATCTCCTCCAATTTCACCCCAGGGTACACCATCAGGTTTTGGCTAATGGATAAATACACTTCCCCTATGACTTGCAATTTGCTTTTTTGCAACAAATTGTAATTTGGCAGGATACTCCCAGCGATAGAATTCTCGATCGCCATCACAGCTCCATCGGATTGCTTCGCATCTTCCCCAATTCGAACCACGTCTCTAAAAGTAGCACAGGTGATCACGTCAACGTCTTTACCAAAGAACTGCCTTGCAGCCACCTGGTGAAAACTTCCCTCGTATCCTTGTATCGTTACTTTTTTATTCATCCTTTTCGTTTCCTAATTGCTTGATTCAAATAGGGTTAAAAAAAATCCCGGCTGATTGAGCCGGGATTGTATATTTAGTTATTTCGTTTAAGCTTTTACAAATACTACCCGGCTACTTTGGTTAAAGTAGAAATAAAAGAAAAAGTAAAACCAGTTGCTATTTGCTTTCATCGTGATACAAAGATAGGCTAAAACAGCCTAAAATAGGCTAAAAGCATAAAGTTTTTTACATTTTACTAACAAATATTCGTAAATGGATTAAGTTAGTTTGCATTTATAAGTAAAGACCTTGCTGCCCCAGCAGGGCTGCAAATTATTAGAGGTTTTTTTAGTGCCCTTATTTTCAATGAAAAGGGTACTAAAAAAATAAAAAAAAGCCACCCCGTAGAAACGAAGTGGCTTAACGATTGCTTGCCAAATGAAAATTTGTATGATTACTGTTGCTTGGCAAGCATCCACCTAAGTGGGACAACAGTTCAATATGGTTCGTCTACTACTTTGTAGCAGCAGAATCAGTAGCAGTTGAGTCAGTTGCAACAGCAGCAGAATCAACAGCAACAGCAGCTGTATCAACAGTAGCAGTTGTAGAATCAGTTGTAGCTTCAGTAGAAGCACCACCACATGCAGTTAAAGCAGCGATAGCGAAGATTGCGAATACTTTTTTCATTTGAATGAGTTTTAATTGTTTAAATTATACTCTTAATACCCCATTGGATAAAAGGTAACCTGGTTTTTGTAAAAATTTTAAAAACAGGGCATTTTTAACCCAGTTGGGTTACTTTTGTACCCTAATCGTATTAATCTCTTGAAAGCTGAACTCAACGAACAAGCCCTCTTAAAAGGGTTAGCACAAAATGACTCCAAGGCGGTGGAAGCCCTCTATAAAAGTCATTTTAGCATGATTCAGCACTTTGTTACCAATAACAATGGCTCTTTTGACGACGCAAGGGATATTTTTCAGGAGGCAATGATCACTTTGTACGAAAAGGTGCAATTAGACCATTTTGCATTAACCTGTCAGATAAAAACCTATTTATTCTCTATCTGCAAAAACCTTTGGTTAAAAAGGCTTCAACAGATGGGCAAATACAATAACCCACTCAATGCGCTAGAGGAAACAATCTCGGTCGAAGAAGACCTGGAGCAGTTTGAACAAAAAGATGCTGCTTTTGCAATCATGGACCGCGCCTTGAATAGTCTTGGCGAACCTTGTAAAAGTTTGTTAGAAGGCTACTATTTGAATAAAAAAGGGATGCAGGAACTAGCTAGTCAATTTGGATACACCAATGCAGACAATGCGAAGAACCAAAAATATAAATGTTTAATGCGCTTAAAGAAACTCTTTTTTGCGCAATATAATATAGGAGAATAAATCATGGACGACATTCAATTACAGGAAACGATCGAACGATTTTTGACAGGCGAAATGTCTGTTGAAGAGCGTACTCAATTTGAGGCGATCCGTAAAGCTACGCCTGAGATTGACCAAATGGTGGTAGAGCATGATATGTTCTTAAGAGAGATGGACCTTTATGTACGTCGTAAGAATTTCTCCAAATTAAGCAACCAGGTTTTCAATCAATTAGTAGAGGAAGGTACTTGGACACCGATCGAAGATCAATCTACTTCTTTCAAGCACATTCAATTGTGGAGTAAGTATAAAAAAGTAACTGCCATTGCCGCTTCTGTGGGTGGATTTATTGCTTTATTTACTTCTGCTATGATCCTTTTCTTTTTCCCTAGCATTAGTGGCAATCAAATTTTAGAATTAAGTAAGGCGGTAGAGAAAATCGAAAGAAATCAAAAAGTACAAGGACATCTTTTAAATGAAGTAAAGACAAAAGTACCTGAGAACGCTAAGTTAATTAGTGGTGGTTCTGGCTTCTTGATAGATACCAAAGGATACGTGATCACCAATGCCCATGTATTAAAAGGAGAAGGTGCTATTGTAGTCAACAGCTTGGGTCAGGAATTTAAAGCGACCATTGTGTACAGCGATAAAAACACCGATTTGGCTTTATTAAAAATAGAAGACACCGATTATAAGCAAGCTAAATCATTGCCATTTACCATCCGCAAAAAAGCGACTGCATTAGGTGAAGATATCTTTACTTTAGGTTTCCCAAGAAATGACAATGATATTGTTTACGGACGTGGCTATTTAAGTGCACAAACCGGATTCAATGGAGATAGCAATACATATCAAATTCAGATCAGTGCTAACCCTGGTTATTCTGGCGCACCTGTGTTCAATGATAAAAACGAATTAGTGGGTATCATGAGCAGTAGACAAAAACAAGCAGAAGGCGTTGCCTTTGCAATTAAAGCCAATAAATTATTTGATTTAGTAGATCAGTTAGAGGAGAATGATCTTACAAAAGATTTGAATGTTAAATTGAATAAGCAAAAGGTAAAAGGATCAAAAGATCGTACCACGCAGATCAATAAATTTAAGAATTACATTTATAGCGTTCGTGCTTTTAACTAGTCGGTCAATTAGTTACTCCAAAGATTAGTAGGATATACTTTTGCATCGATCAATGCATCAATACTTTGTTTCACACCCGGCGCATCTTCTTTATATGTCACTCCAAACCATTTTGCATTGGTAGGGATCACTTTCACTGCACCTAAATTTAATGCTTTAAATCTGCCTGCTACAAAAGGGATATAAAATTCAGACTTTAACGCCTGCCCTTCTTTTGCTAAGAAAGTTTTGAACTCGGCTTCGCATAAATCAATAAAGCCAGGCGCAAAACACATAAAATTCATACTCACTCTAGTGGTTGCTTCAAGCGGTGTCTCTACGCCCTCTTCTTCAAACACAATGCCTCCACCGTCTTTTCTATAAATTTTAGTACGCTCATTGATTGCTGTCAAATAACCTGCAGCATCTAAGCTACAAACCCCTCTACTCACAGTACCGTTTTCACTTAATGTATTGGCCAATTCATAACCAAGAATACAATATTCTTTTTCAGAACAAGTCGTCGTTAAAAAAGTATACGCTTCTTCGAATGCTGCTTGTCCATAATAATCATCTGCATTGATCACCGCAAAAGGTTCATTCACTACCCCCTTTGTACATAATAAAGCATGCGCTGTACCCCAAGGTTTGGTTCTTTCTGCTGGAATTGAAAAGCCCTCTGTATACTTATCTAAGGATTGAAACACATAGGCAGTTTCGATCTTGCCTTTTAATTTTGGTTCAATCACCGCCTTAAAAGCTTCTGCGAAATCTGCTCTAATAATAAAAACCACTTTGCCAAATCCAGCTCGAATGGCATCGTAAATCGAATACTCCATAATGGTCTCTCCACTAGGTCCAAATCCTTCGGTTTGTTTCATGCTGCCATATCTACTTGCCATCCCTGCTGCTAAAATCACTAATGTTGGTGCACTCATTATTCCTTTTTTTAATTGTAATTTCACGAACCATTACGGCGGACAAAAATAGTTGATTTATTTTAAATATAAAATTTTGCATCCTACCCCATTTAAGCAAGCCATCCCCTCTTTCAGTCTAGCGCATAAGGTGGATTGTTTAAGATTAGATGTCATGCATCCAGTGGTCAGTGGCAATAAGTTTTTTAAACTTAGGTTTTATATCGAATCAGCTTTAAATAAAGAAGCCAAGACCCTGGCTAGCTTTGGAGGGCCATATTCCAATCACATCGTTGCATTGGCCTTTGCCGCAAAAGAAGCGGGCTTGCAAAGCATTGGTTACATTAGGACCAATGAGAATGAACCCCTTACTACAAGTTTAGCAGAGGCAAAGTCCTATGGGATGGCATTGGTGTTTTTAGGTAGGACCGAATTTCAATCTAAGAAAGAAGACCTCCTAAAAGAAGCCGCTGCAAATCCTACTTATTATTTTATAGACGAAGGGGGCTATGGAACCATTGGCGCAAAAGGCGCAGCCACCATTTTAACAAATCATGAAACTGCGCAATACGATTATATCCTTGCTGCAGTGGGGACAGGTACAATGCTTGCTGGTTGTATCAACGCTGCATTACCCCATCAAAAAGTCATTGGCATACCCGTATTAAAAAACGAGGGCAGTATCAAAACGGAAATTGATGCTTTGTTGATTGACACCAACAAACCTTACACTTTATTGCATCAGTTTCATCAGGGAGGTTATGCAAAAACAAATCCCTCCATGATCGCCTATATGAACACCTTATGGGACAAAGAAAAAATACCCACTGATATTGTGTACACTAGTAAATTATTTTTTGCAGTGGACCAATTGATTCAAGAAAATTATTTTGAACAAGGGGCTTCTATCCTAATTCTACACAGTGGCGGATTACAAGGGAATCGGTCTTTACCTGCAGGCAGCTTACAATTTTAAACAGCTATAAAAGTTAACCTTATTTGGAAAAATTGATTTGATTATACGAGCGTGCAATCAAAGATTTGCTCAAAATGAAATTTGATTTTTTGTTTGACTTCTTCGTAGTCTACTTTGCTGCCTAATTCTTTTTCTAAAGAAGTGACTGTCTTGCCTTGGATACCACAGGGCACAATGAATTCGAAATGCGACAAATCCGTATTGACGTTTAATGCAAAGCCATGCATAGTGATCCATCGACTACATTTAATGCCCATGGCACAAATTTTTCTTGCCACAAAAGGATCCTGCGGATCCAACCATACCCCTGTTTCTCCCGCGCTCCTTTCTCCCTTTAATCCATATTCAGCAAGCACTTGAATAATCACTTCCTCTAAACTTCTCAAATACCAACCCAGGTCTGGCTTGAATTTATCTAAGTCAATAATCGGGTACCCCACTACTTGTTGTAAACCATGGTAAGTAATATCGCCTCCTCTATTGATGTGGAAATACTCAATCCCTAATACTTTTAATTGCTCATCAGAGACCAATACATTGGCTCTATTGCCATTTTTACCCAATGTAAAAACAGGTGGATGCTCCACTAAGATCAAACGATGTTGGGTGGCTGCATCACTAGCTTCCATACCTGCTGTTCTAGCCTGCGCCTTAAGTTCAACGTTTTGTTTTAATAGTTGTTCTTGGTAATTCCAGGTAGGCTGATAGGATTGAATCCCTAAATCTTCAAAAATCACTTGTTGACGCATAGAACAAAGTTACAAACTAAGCAGCAATAACTTACTTTTGCAGCATGTCAACCGAAGAGCTACAAATAGAAAATGAAGATGTGTATGAAAAGCTGACCTTTATCGTAGATAAGGGTCAAGAACCGATGCGTATTGATAAGTGGGTTCAAATGAGGATCGAGGGGCTTACAAGGAGCAAATTACAGAACGGTATAGAAGGTGGTTTTTTAACCGTAAACGGGAAAGTGGTTAAAAGCAATTACCGCACGCGTCCGGGGGACGAAGTGGTGTATATGAGCTATGTGAACCCGGATTACACAGAATTGAAGCCTGAGGAAATGGCCTTGGATATTGTATATGAGGATGATGCTTTAATGGTGATCAATAAACCCGCCAATATGGTGGTGCATCCTGGCATTGGCAATTATACAGGCACCCTACTCAATGGCGTGGCCTTTCATTTATTGGCACAGAATCCAAACTTAAACGAAGAGATTTTACCAAGATTTGGTTTAGTACACCGTATTGATAAAAACACCACTGGCTTAATTGTACTTGCAAAAACACCAGAAGCTGCTAGTCATTTAGCGAAACAATTTTTCAACCATACGGTAGAACGTAAATACGTGGCCTTGGTTTGGGGCAATATGGAAGAAGACGAAGGCACCGTGAATGCGCATATCGCACGACATAAAACTTTCCGTAAAATGTTTGATGCTTACCCAGAGGGTGAAGTAGGCAAGCATGCCATTACACATTATAAAGTAATAGAACGTTATAATTATACCAGTTTAGTGTCT
>JBEDDG010000017.1:0-20396 GCA_041176305.1 Bacteroidota bacterium
ATTGCAGTTCTGATCATTTTTACCCAACTGAAGGGGAAAGCACAGAAAGAAATGGTGATTAACCCAATTCCAAAACCTGAATTGGCTTTATTGGATTTTATAAGTTTAGATAGTACAAGCAATTTGAACCTTACCTTTTTTAAAGAGAATTTTAGATTTGGGATACCTTACAAAATCGCCAATGGTATCAATCTAATAAAGAGGAATAAGGCGATCTATATGCAGCTTTTAGGATCTGGTGCACTGTATCAGGTTCAAAAGAAGGACAAGGGTAATTTTACTTTTATTAGATTAGACTCCACCTATCATTCTGGAGTCAACTTTGGGGGGATGAACTTTTTTTACAAAGACACCCTATTTCAATATGGGGGTATTGGCTTTTGGAAAATAAAGGATTATTTCACTTTTTTTAGCACAAAAACAAACGAATGGGAAATTTACAACGCCAATAAAAAAGTACCGAATTACTTAAGTGAAAATGATGGATTATTTTCTTTTGTAGATCAAAAAAATGGAAAATTATATATTTCTCATACTGTAGATCAACAAGATTTTCCAAACTCATTAACTACTTATACGGTAGATAGTTGTATGGCTTTTGATTTCAAAGAAAGAACCTGGAAAAGCCTGGGCTTACTAAATCCTGATTTAAAAAAAATAAGTGCAAAAAGTGAATTTTTAAAAAGCAACTTTGGACCCTACCTTCTATTTCATGCGGACTTAGAGATGTATTGGTTAAACTTTGCCAATAATCAATATGGAAGTTTAAACAAGAATAAGCAAGCGGCATTTAGAGAGAAATGGCTTAAACTATACAAGGGTCAACCAAAACATATGTTTCAATTTGCAATGGGCGATGTTTTTTATTTAATCCGAATTGAACAAGATGGTCAACTGACCTACGAAACCATACAACTTACTGAGAAAGACTTTGTAGATCCAAGTCCACAAAAAATTTACACCAATAACTTTTTTGCTTCAATTTATAAAAAAATAGAGCCAGGCAGGTCATTTATAGGTAATATCCTAATTGTTGGATTACTACTATTGACCTACTCATTCATTCAAAAAAAGAGAAAGAAAAATAAAATTCCGCAGGAGGTTCAATCAATTTTATATAAAAACTTTTATAGCTCACTCACAATAGTCGAAAAAGAATTGATACAAGCTATCTATCAATTACAAATAAAGCAGGAACAAATAAGTATTAAAACCATCAATAAAATTATTGGTGTGCAACAAAAAGACACGATCACACAGAATAAAAGTAGAAGTGACTACTTCTTAAGGATTAATCAAAAGTTCATGCTTGCAACAAGATCCACAGAAGCATTAATTGTAAAACAACGTGAGGAAACAGATAAGCGACAATACAATTACAATATTAATCTACTATTTATTAAGCCATTGGAATTATTGATATTAAACAACCAATAAGCTACACCCTCTTCGGGCACTATGGTCTACACGCCCTAGTACTTCAAAACTCCCGTCTGGATAGACCATCCCAAGGTCTTCGGTAGCAATAAAAGCACAGCTATGCACATTTGCTAAATCTATGATATGCAAAATACCTCTTCCATGAGTGGAGATAGAAGTAGGGTCGGCTTCATCTGCCACCAACACCTTCATCCAAGGAGGGCAATGATAAATACCTGCACCTTTAGAATAGGCCTGACTCAATAATTCTGTCATCCCATATTCAGAATGTATGATTGGCGTTCCAAATCCTTTGGATAAATAAGTATGTAATGCAGGCTTTGTCAGCTCTTGTTTTCGCCCTTTCATCCCTCCTGTTTCAATGACAATCGTATTTGCTAAATTTTGAGGGAATGCATCCACAAAATCCATCAACGCAAAACTCACGCCAATCAAAATTGTTTTTTGCTTTGCTTTTTCAAGAACAGCCAACTGGGCATTCAATGCTTCAAAATCATAAAGGTAAAAACCACTGGAAGCATGTCCGCTTGCTTTGATTAAATGATGCGTCATATACACCAAGGAAGAATGTTGTCTTTCCAAATAATTTGGCAATAAACCGAGTATGCAATAGTCCTTTGGTGCACCATAAAATTGCCGAAAACAAGTCATGAAACTTTGTTCATAGATGGTTAGATCTTGGACATAATGTTTACTCACCGTATCCTGTGTTGTACCACTGCTTTCAAAATGAAAATCAGGACAGGCTGCTCCATTAAAAATGGCATGTGTTTTAAAAAAATGGATGGGCAAAAATGGTATGGATTCCAGACTTTTCACCTCCTCTAATTGGGTATGCATTAAATGAACCCAATCTCTATAGACTTCGTTGTGGGCTGCCTGTTCCTGCATCAATGCGATAGCATGTATCAAGAAGCTGGATGCGTCCAATCCCTTTAATGCCTCTATGTGGATACTTTGCCCCTTCATGCTACTTGCCTTTGTTACAAATGTATTAATAAATACAGAATGTAGTATCTTGCAAGGGTTATAAATAAACCTTTCTTATGGCAAAACTTGCATCTAGTAAAAAAAACGTTTCCACTAAACAAAAAGCAACCCCAAAGAAAAAAGATTTAATCAATCCTACTTCTTATGCATTTTTGAAAGAATATATCAACAACCCCTCTCCAGTGGGATTTGAAAGTAGTGGTCAAAAAATTTGGTTAAACTATTTGAAACAATATGTGGATACAACATTTACAGACCCCTATGGCACTGCTGTTGGCGTGATCAACCCAGACGCTCCTTTCAAAGTTGTAATAGAAGCACATGCCGATGAGATAAGTTGGTTTGTGAATTATATCAGTGACCAAGGTTTGATCTACCTTAAGCGAAATGGCGGCGTGGACCATCAGATCGCCCCTTCTATGCGTGTTTGGATTCACGGAAAAAAAGGACCCGTTAAAGCTGTTTTTGGCTGGCCTGCCATCCATACAAGATTAAGCAACCCAGAACAAAAAGAACCACAACCTAAAGTGGATAATTTAACATTAGACTGTGGCGCAAGATCTAAAAAGGAAGTAGAAGCATTAGGTATTCATATTGGCGCAGTAGTGACCTATGAAGAAGGATTTGACGAATTAGCACATGACTTTATTATTGGTAGGGCCTTTGATAACAGAGTCGGCGGATTTATGATTGCCGAAGTAGCAAGAATGCTTTCAGAAAATAAAAAGAAGTTGCCTTTTGGATTATACATTGTGAACGCAGTACAAGAAGAAATTGGATTAAGAGGTGCCGAAATGATTGCAAGAAGAATTAAACCAAATATTGCCATTGTTACAGATGTAACACATGATACACATACCCCAATGATCAATAAAGCGATTGAAGGGGATATCCAATGTGGTAAAGGACCTTCTTTGGCCTATGCCCCAGCCATTCATAATAAATTATTAGCCATTGTGGAGAAGGCAGCAGCTGATAAAAAAATACCTGTACAATTTAGAACCTTGAGTAGAAGTACAGGAACCGATACGGACAGTTTTGCTTATGCAAATGATGGTTGTCCTTCTGTATTGATTTCTATCCCATTGAGGTATATGCATACCACAGTAGAAATGATTCATAAAAAAGATATTGTGGATACCATTCAGTTGATGTATGAAACATTATTACAACTAAGCCCTAAGACCAATCTTAGTTATTTATAATGTCCACGACCACTCCAATAAAGATTGCAGTTTTAGACTTGTACAATGGCAGCGCCAATATGGGAATGGATTGTATTATGGAAATTGTAGATCAATGGTCAAAAAATAATAACGTTCAAGTTAAAGTTGAAATTTTCGATGTACGTGCACAGGATGCTATACCTAATGAACAATTTGATTTGTACATTTCCTCAGGGGGGCCTGGTTCGCCTATCGATACCAATGAAATGCCCTGGGATATAGCCTATTGTAAATGGTTGGACCAAATGCTTGTTTTAAAAAAACCAGTGTTATTAATTTGTCATAGTTTTCAATTGGCCTGCAGGCATTTTGATATTGGAAAAGTGTGGTTAAGAAAATCAAAACAATTGGGTATCCTACCTATACACCCAACTATTCCGCATCCCATTTTCAATGGTTTAGCAGACCCATTTTTTTCTTTAGAGAGTCGTCTCTATCAAATAACCGAACCCAATGATGAAAAAATTAAAGCAATGGGTGCCACAATTATTGCACTCGAAAAAATAAGGCCCCAGCTTCCATATGAACGTGCGCTGATGGGAGTGGCATTTAGTGATGCAATGATTGGTGTTCAATTTCATCCAGAAGCAACGCAAGAAAGACTTGTTAACTATTTTGACTCTGCACCCATCAAAACAACCATATTCGAAGATTTTAGCGAAGAAAAATGGAATCAAATTATGCTTGCTTTACAAGATGATACAAAAATCGAACATACAAGCAACAATTTTATACCTAATTTCCTTACCCAAAAATTGCTCGCATGATCCCAGCTATAAGAGCTGCATTTAATGCACAGTTTACGGAAGCGCGTTATCAACAGTATTTGTCTTTTTTAAATACCCCTTTTAAAGAGGCTATCCCTTTTCGAATTGCAGAGACCCCGGTTTTTATTCCAACTTCCTTCAAAGACCAATTACTATCGGCAGGAGATTTTATTTGTTCATTTATTACAGATCCCCCCTTTCGTTCTACTACAGAAGCGGCCATCCCAAAAGCATTGCATGTCCCCAATGAAGCACCTTTTCCAGATTGCTTGGTAATTGATTTTGCTATTGCGGAAGGCAAGGATGGAATACCTGTTCCTCAATTAATAGAACTGCAAGGCTTCCCTTCATTATTTGCTTTTGAATTATTACAAAAAACAGCTTTAGAAAAGGCCTATTCATTGCCCGAGGGTTTTTCGCCCTTTTTAAACGGATACAATAAAGATACCTATACTCAATTTTTAAAAGAGATGCTTTTAGGAGCAGCTGAAAAGCATACCATCTTATTAGAAATTAACCCCTATGAACAGAAAACAAAAATTGATTTGTTTTTAACGGAGGCTTTGTTTTCTATTCCATTGGTTTGTCTCTCTGAACTTTATTTAAATGGGCATCAACTTTATTATAAAAAAGAAGGGATTGAATACAAAGTAGAGCGAATTTATAATCGAGTCGTATACGACGAACTCATGCAACAAAATGAGCACATGATTGCTCAATTTAATTTACTACAAATTGCTAAAGACATAGAATGGGTCAATCATCCTCATCACTTTTTTAGAATTAGTAAATATTTGTTGCCCCTATTAAGCCATGCTGCTATCCCAGAGGCCTTCTATTTAAAAGACTGGTACAAGAACAAATCCATACTGAACTACCCCTTAACTGACTATATCTGTAAGCCGCTTTTTTCGTTTGGAGGACAAGGCGTCATGCTTGATCTGACGATGGAAGCACTTGAAAGCATAAAGGACCCTGAAAATTGGATCCTACAAAAGAAAGTGCATTATGCACCAGTCATCGAAACACCCTCTGGTCCAAGTAAAGCAGAGATAAGGTTATTTTATTTTTGGGACAAAACTCTTCAACAATACATTGCGACCAATAATTTAACGCGCATCAGCAAGGGCGCCATGATTGGCGTGAGCTACAATGATACTGCCACCTGGATAGGTGGCAGTATCAGCTATTTTGAACAATAAGTAAAAGTTCAGGTCAGGTGTTTAGCATTTTTATTCCGCCTTATTCATCCATTTGCCTAGTAAGCTAAATGCATTTTTAGCCACGATATTTTTCCCTACCCAATTTTTTGCTTCGATATTTTGAACGGCAACGAATTCATTATTCCTTTGATTGATTTGAATTTCAAAAGCTTCAAATTCATTCAACTTCTTTTCTATAAAAATATAATCTTTTCCTTGGAACCTTTGAACTGCTTCCGCTGGTATCAATACCGTTTCTCTATTTTCAACCGTAAGTGATGCCGTAATAAACATACCTGGCAATATATTTTTTGGTACTTGATCAAAATGACAATGCAATAGCCCCGTCTTGTCTTCATTGATATTTTGCGAAACGACTAAAATTGTAACTGGGTATTTTTTTGATGGGTCTTGAGTCAATGCTACTGTGCCTTTCATACCCACTTTAAACCCTGCAATATCTTGTTCATAAATTGTAATTGCAGCATGTAGATCATTAGGGTCCATTATTTCTAATAAAATATCAGCCGGTGTTACATACTTACCTCTGTTGATATTAACCTTAGTCACATAACCACTGATTGGCGCAGTCAATTGAACAAGACTAGACATTTTATCTGTTGTTAATGTTTCCGGTTGGATATTGATTAATTTCAATTGCTCTGACAAAGCTTTGAGCTGTATACTAATGCTATTGAATTCTGACTGCAATTGTTGAAAGGTTTTCTTACTTACAGCTTCTTGTGTCAATAAGACTTTTTGACGATCCATATCTTGTTGCAGGTAAATCATCTTGGCTTTAGCAGATAAGTATTGCTCTTGCAATTGTACATAGCCAGGATCTTTCACCGTCGCCAAAACCTGTCCTTTTTTAACATAAGTTCCAGGTATTAAATTGATGTCTTGTACATAGCCACCCATTGGAATACTGACAGAAGCAATGCCAGTTGGAGGCACATCCACCACACCATTTAATTGTACCACCCCTTTCATCTTACCCATTTGAATGGGTTCAAGTTTTAATTGAGCAAGGGCTGCTTGTTCTTTCGTCAACAAAACGATATTGCTTGTAGCGGTTGTCAATTCTTTATTTACAGCCTCGGATGATGGCTTTACACCACAACCTATCAAAACGATTGTTGCGCTTAAAACGCTATATATTTTTTTCATGATTTACTTTTTAACTGACTATTTTGACAATAAATAATTCAGGGTGGATTGATTTTGATGAAATAGGACTAAAGCTTCTAAAGCCTGCATTTCGATTTGCTGCACCTGTGTCATGGCGGTAGACCATTCTAGATACCCAATTTGTCCTTCTTTAAATGATAGATTAGCAATTTGACCCATTTTAGTTGCATTAGGCACCAAGGTTTTATGAATCTGCTGATACATGCTAATTGATTGTTGGTAATTGCTCCATGCTTTTTGAATTTGCAAATTCAAATCGAAAAGTGCTTTGTCTTTTTCCATTTCAAGCACTGTTTCATTGGCCTGGCTTGCTTTTACTTTATTTTTTAATCCAGCTTTAAATAGCGCGATATTCAAGCCTACCGTTACTGAATTATACCTTGTTTTATCTTCGGGCCTTAGGTTAAAACTTTGATTGGTATAGCCCATTGCTACTTGTGGCAATAATTTTGATTTCGCAAGATTTGTCTCCTGCATTCCAGCTTGTACCTTTTGTTGCCAATAAGCTTTTATTGGATGATTAGAAGACAAACTTGTATCTAATAAAATAGGTTCAAACTTCAATGGACTTGCAGGCAGCAATAAAGTTGGATCAGCTAATAAAATGGTAAATTGTTTTTGCAAGCTTAGCAATTCATTTTGTTGCTTTATCATCAATTGCTGATGCATACTAACCCAATTTTGCATATTCATTTTTGCTAAACCATTGTCCTCTCCTGCCTTAAACCTTGCCTCCACTGCAATCAATTGTTTCTGATAAACCGTATCTAATTGTTGAAGTAATGCGCCTTTAGCAACTTGAAACTGTAACTCAATATACAATTGTTCTATTGCGTGTTTTATAAAATTTTGATCTATTACCATTTGATAGCCATAAGATTGACTCATGGAAAGGTTGAGGGCTTTTTGAGCCTGGTATACTTTAGGGAGGTCAAATACTTGCTCTATTGCGTATTTTGAATCATTCAAACTGCTATTGACTTGCCCCAGCTCTCCTCTAACAGATAATTTAGCTGGATCAAAACTAGCGCTAGCCAATGTGTTATAATAATCCCTTTGCGCTGCTGTTGTTTTTAAAGTTGGTGACACTTTGACTGCTTGTTCCACTACCTGTGACAAGGTCTTTTTCACAAGCAAGGGCTGCGCATGCAAACTGCTTGCAGACAAGCCAAATACCATCAATAGTATCGGTAATACAGCTGATCCAACCTTTTTCTTTTCAAATAATTGATAAAAAATAGGCAACACAAATAAAGTCAAAAGTGTTGCTGACAAAAGACCACCAATCACCACAGTGGCTAATGGCTTTTGAACTTCTGCTCCAGCGCCATTACTAATAGCCATTGGGATAAAGCCAAGAGAAGCGACAGAAGCCGTTATTAAAATTGGCCTTAGTCTTGTCTTAGTAGCTGTTACAATAATATCTAATATAGTTCTATTGGGTTCCATGGCTAATTTATTCATCTCCGTTAATAATACAATCCCATTTAAAACAGCTACTCCAAAAAGCGCGATGAATCCCACTCCCGCTGAAATACTAAACGGCATGCCTCTCATCCATAAGGCAAAAACGCCACCAATTGCTGAAAAAGGAATCGCTGAAAAAATAAGCAAACAATGCTTGATATTATTAAATGCAAAAAACAACATCGCTAAAATCAATAACAAAGCCAATGGAACGGCAACCTGCAATCGACTTACAGCATGTTCTAAGTTTTCAAACTGTCCTCCATAAACAACATAATAGCCTGGCGGAAATTGAATTGATTTTTTCACTCGATCTTGTACTTCAGTTACCACAGATTTTACATCCTTACCCCTTACATTAAAGCCCACCACAATTCTTCTGCCCGCATCCTCTCTTTGTATTTGATAAGGGCCTTCTTCTATTTTAACTTCGGCTAGTTCATACAAGGGCACCTGCTTGCTGTTGCCTACCGTGACCATTAAATTTTTTATTTCCTGCCAATCTTTCTTCTGTACTGCATTCAATCTTACTACAAGGTCAAATCGACGATCACCTTCAAACACTTTTCCAGCTAGGCCACCTGCATAAGCCGATTGAATGACTTGATTGACTTCTTTAATGTTAGCACCATATTTAGCGATGGCCGCTCTGTTAAAATGAACCACAACTTGAGAGATACCAGTCACTGTTTCTGTATACAAATCTTTTGCGCCTTCAACTTCTGCAATGATATTACCCATCAGTGTGGCATATTTGGCTAAGCTATCTAAATTTTCACCAAATATTTTACAAGAAACATCCTGTCTTGACCCAGTCATTAATTCATTAAAGCGCATTTGCACTGGATACTGAAACCCAGAAGTAATTCCAGGCACTTGAGACATTACTTTGCCCATTGTATCCGCTAATGCATCAAAGGTCTTTGCAGAGACCCAGTCTTTTTTATCTTTCAATATAATCATTAAATCAGAAGCGTCCATTGTCATCGGGTCAGTTGGAATTTCACCTGCTCCAATTTTTGTTACAATCTTTTCTATCTCTGGAAAGCTATCAAGCAACAATTTGGAGGCTTTTTGTGTAGCATCCAATGTAGTATTGATAGATCCCCCACTTAAAACTCTTGTTTCAACTGCAAAATCACCTTCTTCTAATTTTGGAATGAACTCTCCTCCAAGTGTGGTTAATAAAAATAATGCGCCAATGAAAACTGCAATCGTAATTGCTACTATTTGCTTTGGGATTTTCAAAGCCTTCAATAAAAGTGGTACATAGAAAGCTTCAAGCTTTTGCATGAACTTATCTGTCCATGTTTCCTTTTGTATGCTGTTTTTACTCAATACCCAGGCACTCATCATTGGCACATAGGTAATGGACAAAATAAACGCGCCAATTAAAGCAAATGAAACCGTTTGCGCCATTGGTTTAAACATCTTGCCTTCTATTCCTGATAAAGCAAGAATTGGCAAGTACACAATTAAAATAATGATTTGTCCAAATGATGCAGCACCCATCATTTTATTAGATACTTGACCAACCATAGTATTCATTTCAGTCTTATCTAATTGACTATCTTGTTCTTTTTTTGAGCTATAGTATAACTGATGTAATACTGCTTCTACAATAATGACGGCCCCATCCACCAGCAGTCCAAAATCCAAGGCCCCTAAACTCATTAAATTACCACTTACTCCAAAAAGATGCATTAAAATAAAAGCAAACAACATCGCAAGTGGTATCACTGATGCTACGACCAAACCTGCCCTTAAATTACCTAAAAATAAAATCAAGACAAAGATCACAATCAATGCCCCTTCGATTAAATTTTTTGAAACCGTACCAATCGCATTGTCCACCATTTTTGTTCGATCTAAGAAGGGCTCAATGACAACCCCTTCTGGCATATTCTCTTGAATAGTTGCAATTTTAGATTTAATATCCTCGATTACCTGTTTACTATTCTCCCCTTTTAACATCATCACCACTGCGCCCGCAACTTCTCCTTCTGCATTAAAAGCGGTTGCTCCAAATTTTGTCGCTTCTCCTAATTGTACCTTAGCAATATCTCTAATTAAGAGGGGCATTCCATTGGCCAAGGTTTTAACTGGTATACCTGCTATCTGCTCCATACTATCTACCATACCCTCTGTTCGAATAAATAAAACATTTGGACCATGTTCAATATAGGATCCACCTGCATTTTGATTGTTATCATTTAAGGCGGTGTAAACATCGTTCACTGATAAATTATACTGTTGAAGTAAAGCTGTGTTAACACTCACTTCGAATTGTTTTACAGCACCGCCAAAACTACTTACATCTGCTACCCCAGGTGTCCCTAATAATTGCTTACGTACAATCCAATCCTGTATGGTACGTAATTCTGCCAAACTATACTTTCCCTCGTATCCTTTTTTAGGCCTTACCACGTATTGGTAAATTTCACCCAACCCTGTTGTCAATGGTCCTAATTCAGGTGTGCCCATACCCTCAGGCATTTGAGCCTTTACAGTAATCAGCCTTTCAGAAACCTGTTGTCTAGCCCAATATATATCAACACTTTCATCAAAATCAATCGTTACTAAGCTTAAGCCAAATCTTGAAAAACTTCTTTGTTCAATAATTCCAGGAATATTTCTAGTAGCTTGCTCAATAGGCACCGTAATTAAGCGCTCCACATCAGGTGCGCCGGCACTTGGTACAGATGTAATAATTAATACTTGGTTATTAGTGATATCCGGGACAGCATCAATAGGTAATTTAGAAATAGAATAAACACCCCCCAATACCAAAGCAAATACACCCAATAAAACAACCAATTTGTTCTTAATAGAGAACTGAATAATTTTTGATAACATAATTTAATTTCTTATTCAACATAAGGAATAGACATACTGCTGCAATGCAAGTCATGTCAATGATAGTACAATAAAAATTAAATTATACTCGTGGAGGCTGAAAAATGGCGTTTAATCTTGCAGTAGGATTAAAGCTATCATCGATGACCGAATAAGTTTTATTGAGCACAAACTCAATGGGTTGAATACAAAAACTTTTTGGTGCAAAGACACTCACGAAATTTAAAAGTGAAATAGTTCTATTAGAGGATTTAAAAGGCAGTTCCATGTCTTGTTGGAAATCACTATCGTAGGTTTGAACCGAAAAATAATGCATGTCGATAAACTTACCGAAACTAATCCCTTTTGTAATTTGTTGATGCGTTTTATAATGTGCAACCAAATTAGGCAATTTCAGTAATTGATAAGCCTCTGTAGCTCCTAAGAGGTACAGAGACATCAATAATATGGTGATGACCTTTCTCACTCACTAAAGTTAATGCTTTTTTCGGTTTATTACTTTAGGTAAGGCGTTGAAAAATAGGTAATCTACACTTAAGTAGAGGCTATTATTGGTCATCCGGTTGGTTTTTTCTAAGAGGGGGAATCGATATCCCATGTTCAGTTTGGCTTGGCTATTGAAAATGAATTGAATAGCTGGGGCAGCATCTAAGTACTGCCCTTTGCCAGACAATAATTTTTGACCTATTAGTTCAAGGTAAAGATTCACATTCGTTTGTCCATAAGAAGTATAACTTTTGGGATAAATAAGTACCCCATTGGAAAAACTATACTGAAAAGCAGATTTCCCATAATGTTGACTCCAATCCTTTTTTTGAACAACCCCTAGACTAAGTGAACTGGCCCATTTATGTTTCAATTGAGTTAAAATCAAGCCTGCACCTTGAACAGATTCCTCCCCATCCAACAATACGGCATTGGTATGCACTGCTTTTTGATTGGATTGAATCACTTTAGCATAAAATGCCATACGCGTATGTGCATACATCGCATCCTTTGTAAAAAAGCGGTATTGCATATAAGCATCTTTAGCTGCATAATTCGTCCCTAGATACACAGATAACTTTTTGCTTATTCCAAATTGCAATTGGGTATACTGGTTATCACGACTGCTATTACCGCCCATTTTTTGAAAACTATGCTTGATTCCTAAAGCATTGGCAGGCTTGGTACTTGCTGGCTCAGAAAAGACATAGAGTTCTTGCGCCTTTAAATGTACACTCATGCAACAGAAAATCAACAAGTAATAAAAGCGGCTCTTAATGATATGCCTATTCATATACAATACTTTGAACACCAAAACCAGCATCTGTTACAGCTAGTTTAATTTGATCTACATCAACTTTTTTACCTGCTTTAAAAGTCATCTGGTACATTGACTTTTCAATATCCACTTTCACTTCTTCAACAAAATCTAATTTAGACAAGGCTTTAAAAATTGCTTTAGAACACATGGAACAAGTTAATCCTGATGCAACCAAGCTCACTTTTTTTATTTCAGTTGGCACCTGAGCAGAAGTAGTATTTGCCTCACGATCATACTTACAACATTCGTGCAATGCATCATATGCGGCTTTGGTAGCAGTTTTATGTTCCGTATCGTATCCAACAGCTGCAATAGCAGCTTCTATTTTATCTAAACTGGTTTTATTGTCAAACATCAGGGTCAACAATTTAGCGTCCATGTCCCAACTTGCATTGGTTGCACCAGCAGCTTTAGCTGCTTTTTCGATGCTAGATTTACACATGCCGCAATTGCCCGCCACTTTCAATTTTGTAGGAGTTTGAGCATGTACAATTGTTATTGTAGCAAATAAAAAACTAAGAAATACAACTATTTTTTTCATAAAATGATTTTAAAAAATTCGATAAAGATATTGATAGAATATAGATGAAAAATAAAGCAGTCCATTCCTTGAAATGCTTTAAATAGCAACTAGATTACAAATAGGCTCTATCCAAGTAGATAAATCCTATTAAAATAAAGTGTAACTAAAATCAAATTAAATAAAGACAGTCTAACGTGTAGAGTGGTGGACTGGAAAAGAGTTGTCCTTTTTTTGAATAAAACTTATTCTTCACTATAGAACCAGAAGGAACAACAACACCCAGTTGATTGTAAAAATCAACTGGCGCAGGTAATACAATTTGTAGACTGGTAAATGAAAAAGAAGCACCAGTTGTGGATTGATGTTGATCTTGTTTTTTTACAAAAGTAGATTGCTCGTTACAACAAGTGTCTTTTTTGTTGGTCTTCGCACATGCACATTTTTGAACCTTACCCGCACATACATGTGTTTTTACAGTGGCTCCAATACTAGAGAAACTGTATACAAACAAAAGGAGTATGGTTAAAAATTGCTTCACCCTACAAAGTTAGGACTAATTTATAAAATTCCACCATATACCCACCCTTAACCAGGTACCTGTGCCCGGATAATTAGGCGCCATAAAGTTATACCTTGCACCAAATTGATTACTAGTAGCTAATAAAGTATTTAATTGTTCCATACGAACATACCCTTTAAAACGCTTGATTCTAAAGTTTAAATACGCATTGGCAATAGGCCTATTGGTTGTGGTAAACTGATCTTGGAGGTAAAATTGTCCTGTTAAAGGCATGTAACCATCCGCTTGATAATTAGTATGGTAGATCAATTCCAACCCGGTAGATAAATATAAATTCTTAAAGAAATTGCCTTCAAAAGCAAGTCTTTGTCTGGTTAAAATCAAAGGTAAATGCACAGGTGCATTAGGATCTACCATTTGCACTGTCAATTCATTGTACCAATTCCAATGACGACTCAAAGGTATTTTATTTGAAAGACTGCCTTTTACATAACTCAAGGTTTTCCCATAGACCAACGGCTGAAAACCTGATCCATAGTATTGAAAATTTTGAATAAGCTTATATTGAAAAGCTGCATTGAATCCGTTTTGATGTTGCGCCCACATGCCCCCTAATTCTACTACATTTTCTTTTTGAATCCCCTTTAATTGTAACAGAGGAAAAGAGGTCACCCCTAATCGATTAAAGGATGGTGTTCGATTGGTATTTTGCATCCAAAGTGCTAATTTATCTCCTTTCTTGTTGATTAAAGAGTTTAAAGAAAATTGTGCTTCATAATCACCAACATGATAGCCATTCAAAAATAATTTTCCTCCAGCTTCCACCTCCCAACGTAAATTCTTGGTCTTATTTTTGTACATACCAAGCCCATATAGGTCATGGTTCGCCCATTGAACAGTAGTGTCATTATAATTCATTTGTAGGTATCCCACACCCACTTGTAAAAATTGATTGGGGTTGGTTTTTTCCGGAAAAGAAACTAAACTAAATTCATTGGTAAATCTTTTCCAGTTGTCTTGAAAAGAAACTACTGCGCCAATAGGTTGCGTGTAATTAAAAAAAGTTTCGTAATTACTTGAAGTTGGATTCGCATCCGAAAAAGCAAATTGATTGGACTGGAATTTTATTTCATTTTGAAATCTAAGTCTTGGATAAAACAAATAAGTAGTAATAGTATCTTTTATCAAAGAGTCCTTTTGACCTAGATCATAAGTTTGTTTCCAAACAAAACTATTTTCCTTGTAAGTATTTCCTGTGGCAATATTAGTATTGAAAGGATTTCTAAAAGAGGTTCCGCTCACCCCTAAACGTGTCTCTAACTCGTATGGATTGTTTAAGGAAAGGCTATCAATTAATGCACTATTCACCAATCCTCCATTTTCAGAAGATGCTGACTTATTAATTAACATCACCCAATAAGATGCATAGCGTTTTCTTTTGGATTGATAATTTGCTGTCAATCGCATATTATTCAAATTCGCATGCTGGTTTTTTAAATTTCCTGGCGCATTGCTAAAACGATAAGCAAATGAATAATTGAACTGCTGTGTCTTATTCTGCGTATGTAAAATCTCCATCAACTGTTCCCCTTTGCCTCCTAATAAATAACCGAGCTCTGTATAGGGTTTTGTCGTTTGAAAAAATGGCGTTTGTTCCAAGGTATAATTATACGCTTCATAAGCCCTAAAACCCGCATCCCATCCTCCTTTTTGCAATGGATTAAATAAGTAGGACCTTGTAGCATTTCCTAAATTACCAAGATGGTATTGGGTATATGGTAAAATGAACTTGGAATAGAAATCATTTACATTGCTATCCAGCGTTCGAATGGTTAAACTATTATATAAGCGATAGTATATACCTATGGAATCTTCTGAGAGATCCCTTTTTTGTAAAGAATCCGTGCCCCCACCACCACCGCCACCGAATGAATTATAACGCATATTTTGCGCACTCGATTGCTTTACTAAAAAGCAACTGAATAAACAGCAAAACAACGCAATATAAGCCGAGGTTTTTTGTGTCATTGAAAGATTCAATTTATAAAATAGCAATTTTAAGCGGCTACTTCTTTTACCAAAGCACTAAAGATCAAAGTCAACAAAGGTTCAGCAGCATTCGCAGCTGCTAACACTTCTTCATGTGTAATGACATTATTGTCTTCTCTAATTCCTAAATCTGTCACCACACTCATGGCAAATACTTTCATGCCACAATGTACTGCAGCAATATTTTCTTGTACTGTACTCATGCCCACTACATCTCCACCAGCAATTTTAATCAATTGGTATTCTGCTCTAGTTTCAAAAGTTGGACCAGTTACCCCCACATATACCCCCTCGTGTACTTTGATGTTATTTGCAGCAGCAATTTGTTTTGCTTTTTCAATAAATGTATTTGCGTAAGGCTCACTCATATCTGGGAAACGGGTGCCTAATTCAAGTTCATTTTTACCTAACAACGGATTGATTGTAAAGAAACTAATATGATCCTTGATGATCATTAAATCGCCCACTTGGTACTGCTTATTTACCCCACCTGCTGCATTAGATAATAACAGGTTCTCTACGCCTAATAATTTTAAAACACGAATTGGGAAGACTACTTGCTCCGCTGTATAGCCTTCATAAAAATGAAAACGGCCTTCCATCACCCAAACCTTTTTACCATTCAAAGTGCCTAAGATCAATCTACCTTTATGTCCTTCTACCGTACTCACTGGAAAATTAGGAATGTCACCATAAGGGATACTAAACTCTGGTTCAATGACACTAGATAAATTACCTAATCCGCTACCTAAAATAATGGCAGTATTTGCGGATGCACTGATTTTTGACTGAATAAAAAGAGCAGTTTCATTTAACTGTCGCATTAATGGAGACATATATTGGCCTTTATTGAGCCACAAATATAACAACAGTATGCGACTCTAAGCCTTAATTGACTTAGTTTCTGCCTTTAAAACCGTATAAGCAATGACAGCACTAAAGAGCATGAAAATTGCCCCCAGTAAAAAAGAAGCGCCTGGAAAATAAATTGGATTACTAGGCTTTGTAAAATAAGCAAACAAACTCGTCATAATCAAAGGACCTACGATAGAGGTAACACTCATGATACTGGTTAAAGACCCCTGTAATTCTCCTTGTTCATTTTTTGGGACATGTACCGAAATTAATGCTTGTAAAGCTGGGCCAGAAATACCACCTAAACAATAAGGCACCAAAAAAACAAACATCATCCATGAACTGCTTGCAAACGCAAAAAGAAACAAGCCAATGGCATATAAAGCGATACCAAAATAAACAGATTTTTCATTGCCTAATTTTGGATTGATATATCGAATCAACACCCCCTGCACTAAACCAACTAATAAGCCCACCATGCCTAATGAGAACCCGATCATCTTTGGCGTCCATTTGAATTTTTCTATATTAGCAAAACTCCAGTTGCTTTGCACCGCATGAGAAGCTAAATAAATAAAAATTAAAGAAAATATTAACCCTGATACTGCAGGGTATTTTTTTAGATGTAATAAAGAACCCAGTGGATTGGATCTTTTCCAATCAAATGTCCTTCTATTTTCCACAGGTAAAGATTCAGGTAATACAAAATAACCATACACTACATTCAGCAAGGCCAAAGACGCTGCTACAATAAAGGGCAACCTTGGTCCAATTTCTCCAAGAAACCCACCCAACATGGGGCCAATAATAAAACCAATGCCAAATGCGGCACCAATCATTCCAAAATTTTGTGCACGATTGGTGTCGTCACTTATATCAGCCATATAAGCAGACGCAGTTGTTACACTCGCTCCAGTAATCCCTGAAATAGTTCGGCCCACAAATAACCAAAAAATGGAAGGCGCAAAAGCAAGGAATAAATAATCTAATCCAAAACCTAATAAAGAAATCAATAAAACAGGTCTACGACCATATTGATCACTCAAGCTTCCAATCATAGGTGCAAATAAAAATTGCATGGTAGCATACAAAAAAGTCATCCAGCCGCCATATAAAGCTGCTTTACTTAAATCATGGGTATGCAATAAACCTTCAATTAATTGAGGAATAACGGGTATGATGATACCTAGCCCTACAATGTCAATCACTAAAGTGAAGAATATGAAACCAACTGCAGCTTTCTTTGTATTTGCCATAAAATAATTTGATGGATAGATTGATTCATCTACCCGTCAAATATACAAGTACAATTCAAGACTTCAAAACCCTTTCCGAGGTACCTTGTAAGCCCTATTGTTGACTAAGCTTCATTCCTGAAGACCACCACGCCATCAAAGATGTCAATCAATACTTTTTTAGACTTATCAATCGCACCAGATAAGATTTGTTTGCTTAATTCGTTCACCACTAATTTTTGAATCAAGCGCTTTAAAGGCCTTGCCCCAAATTGCATATCAAACCCTTGCTCAGAAAGATACTCCACCAAGTAATCCGTAAACTCAATCTGCATGCCATTTTCTGTCACCAATGCTTTTAATTGATTTAATTGAATTTGAACTATGGCTGCCATTTGTTTTCTTAATAAAGGAGAGAACATAATAATATCATCTACCCTGTTCAAAAATTCAGGACGAATGGTTTGTTTCAATAAATTCATGACTTCTGTCTTCGCTTGATCAGTTTTTTCGTCTAGGTTTTTGTCCGTCACGTCTTCGAAGGCTTCTTGAATCAAATGGCTTCCAATATTACTTGTCATAATGATGATGGTGTTTTTAAAGTTTACCACCCTACCCTTATTATCAGTTAATCTACCATCATCCAACACCTGTAATAAAACATTCCAAACATCTGGATGTGCTTTTTCAATTTCATCTAATAATACGACACTGTATGGCTTACGACGCACTGACTCTGTCAATTGACCTCCTTCGTCATAACCAACATAACCTGGAGGGGCACCCACCAATCTAGACACCGTATGTTTTTCTTGGTACTCACTCATGTCAATCCTTGTCATCATACTATCGTCATCAAACAAATAGTCTGCCAAGGCTTTTGCTAATTCTGTTTTACCCACACCAGTAGTGCCTAAAAATATAAAGGAGCCAATGGGTTTTTTAGGGTCTTGTAACCCAGCCCTGCTTCTTCTGATCGCATCTGATACAGCACCTATAGCTTCTTCTTGTCCCACCACACGCTCATGCAATGCGGCTTCTAAATGCATTAATTTTTCTCTTTCTGATTGCATCATTTTTTGAACAGGAATGCCGGTTGCTTTTGCAATATTTTCTGCAATATCATCTGCATCCACTTCTTCTTTCATTAAGCGTTTACCCTCTTCTCCCAAATCATTCAACTGATTGGTCAACTTTAATAGGATAGTCTCTTGCTCTTTTAATTTTCCATACCTAATTTCTGCAACTTGACCATAATCTCCATTGCGCTCAGCCACTTCTGCAGCTTGTTTTAACTGCTCCATTTGCCCTTTTGCATTTTGTACCTTATCCACTAATTCTTTCTCTACTTTCCACTTTGCAGTAAGTGTATCCTGCTGCACCATCAAATTGCTAATTTCAACATTCAATTGTTTCAATTGATCTGGATTGTTTTCACGCTTGATGGCTTCTCTTTCAATTTCTAATTGACGAATCTGACGCTGTAAAGTATCCAAATCCTCTGGCATAGAATTCATTTCCAAACGGAGTTTAGCAGCACTCTCGTCAATTAAGTCAATTGCTTTGTCTGGTAAAAAACGATCCGTAATATAGCGACTAGAAAGTTCTACCGCAGCCACAATGGCCTCGTCTTTAATACGTACATGGTGGTGCGTCTCATAGCGTTCTTTCAAGCCCCTTAAGATAGAGATTGCGTCTTCTTTAGACGGCTCGTCAATCATCACTTTTTGGAATCTTCTTTCTAATGCCTTGTCTTTCTCAAAAAACTTCTGGTACTCATTTAAAGTGGTTGCGCCAATTGCTCTTAATTCTCCTCTAGCCAAGGCTGGTTTTAAAATATTAGCTGCATCCATCGCACCATCGCCACCACCAGCACCAACTAATGTGTGGATCTCGTCAATGAATAAAATAATTTCTCCATCGCTTCCGGTAACTTCTTTGACGACGCCTTTTAAACGTTCTTCAAATTCTCCTTTGTATTTTGCACCAGCAATTAAAAGACCCATATCTAAAGCATAAATAATTTTAGACTTTAAATTTTCAGGTACATCGCCATTGACGATACGCATGGCCAATCCCTCCGCAATAGCTGTTTTACCTACACCCGGCTCACCCACTAAAATTGGATTGTTCTTACTCCTTCTTGTAAGGATATGTAAAGTTCTTCTTATCTCATCATCACGACCAATCACCGGATCTAATTTACCTTTATTGGCCATCTCATTTAAATTCTTTGCATATTTTGAAAGTGCTTGAAACTGCGTTTCCTGCGTGGCAGATTTTACTGTCTCTCCTTGTCTTAATTCTGCTATGGCGGTCTTTAATCCTTTCTCTGTCAACCCTGCATCTTTTAAAATTTTTGCAACCGCATCATTCACTTGAAGGATGCCAATAATTAAATGTTCTACCGTTACAAAATCATCTCCAAAATCTTTCAAAGAGGCCGTTGCTTTTAACAAAACAGCATTCAAGTCTCTACTTAAAGCAGAAGCTGGTTCGCCAGTTTGTTGTTTAGGCAGCGTCTCCATATAGGCATCCACTTTCTGAATAACATAAGATGGTTGGACATTATTTTTCTTCAATAAAAATTCAGTAGGACTATCCTTGTCTCCAAGGATGGCCTTTAACAAATGCGCCGTTTCTATATTGGCATGTTGGTTATTGTAAGCCAACTGCTGTGCAGCCTGAATGGCTTCCTGGGCTTTGATGGTATATTGATTTAAATTCATAGTACTAGTTTTAGTATTTACTATATACCCCCTCAAATAG
>JBEDDG010000018.1:0-19776 GCA_041176305.1 Bacteroidota bacterium
CTTACCATAGAGTAGAGCTGTCTCGTTTAGAGAAAAACAGAACGGATGCCATGAGCAATCAAATGGTAGACCTAATGAAATTAGAATTGGATGCCGCATTGACCAATAAAGATGCTCAATTGACTTTGGAGCCGCAAGATTATATCTACGTACCTCGTTTATTGAACTATAAATTTATTGGAGATGTGAAAGTACGTGGTGAAGTATTGTTCCCAGGTAATTTTACTTTGGAGCGTCGTGACGAAACCATTCAAGATATCATTACACGTGCGGGTGGTTTAACGCAGTATGGTTCTTTAAAAGATTTACAAGTTTTCCGTAACGGCACTAGAATTGGGGTGAACCTAGAACAAAATGCCGCTAAGGACATGGCCTTATTATTATTACCTGGAGATAGTTTATTTGTATCTCGTAACGATCCATTTGTAGAAGTGGTGGGTGCGGTCTACAATCCTCAGTTAGTGCGTTTTGAATCGAGTCGTTTTAAAGCCTATATCTCTGCGGCTGGGGGTGTAAAGAACAGAGGCTCTTTATCGAAAGCTTATATTCAATATAGCAATGGCATGAATCGTAAGACCTCTAAATTCTTGTTCTTTAAATTTTATCCAACCGTAAAATCGGGCAGTAAAATAATTGTTCCCGAAGTGCCTGAAAAACAAAAAGGATTGACGATTGCAGAAATCACAGCGATTACTTCTATCATTTCTGGATTGGTGAGCTTGGCTGCCATTTTAAAATTATAATTCAATGAACGCAACGAACGATATGAATCCATACGAGCAGCCTTTTTCTTTTGCAAGTTGGTTGCAAGGCTGGGTAACAAAAATTAAACTAGTCATTAGTGCACATTTTAAATTGGTACTAATGGTGGTAGCGGTAGGCGCTGCTTTGGGTTTAGCGTATAGTATTTTTAAACCCGTTCGTTACAATGCAGAAATCACCTTCTCTGTAGAAGATAGTAAAAGCATTGGTGGTGGATTATTATCTTCTTTAGGCGGCTCTATCGGTATGGATATCGGTAGCCTTACTGGCGCGGGCAATGGCGTTTTGTCTGGAGACAATGTACTTTCTTTGTTAAAGAGTAAGTCCATGATGGCGGAATGTTTAAAGACGCCTTATCCCCTAGGGAATAGTGCTAGTGCTGCTTCTGGCAAACAAACTGCTATTGCTAATTATGTGATTGCAGATAGATATGCTGATGTATATGGATTGAGAGAAAAATGGGCAGGCAATAAAAAAATTGGTCGTGCAATTTATTTTGGTCAACCAGATCAAAATTTACGCTTACAGGATAGCTTATTGAAATTGATCATTAAGCGCATCGAAGAAAAAGAATTGTCGGTGATTAAACCAGATAAAAAATTAAGCTTCTTTAATATCGCCATCAACACCAAAGACGAAATGATGAGCATGTTGATTACGCAAGGGATCATCAAGATTGCCACAGATTTTTATGTGAATGCGAAAGTAGGCAGATTGAAAAGCAATATTGAACGCCTTGAAAAAAGAACAGATAGTATTTCAAATTTGTTGAATCAGCAAACCTATGCTGCTACCGAAGATGCAAGATTGCTTTTAAATGTAAACCCTGCCGATATCAATGCGCCAGTATATTCCGAAATTTCACAAAGAGACAAGATGGTTTTAACGACCATCTATGCTGAATTGATGAAAAACTTAGAAGTGTCTAAAGCTGCATTGATACAAGAAACGCCAACCGTGCAAATTGTAGATCAACCTAGTTTCCCATTAGAGCGCATTGAAACTAAATGGTATGAGGGTATTTTGCTTGGCGCATTTTTAGCTTTCTTAAGCATTACTGCCTTATTACTTTTTAGACAAGCGGATTAAATTAAATATTTTTTTAACCTGTTATAAGTGCTAATTTTGTTGGAACTAGTTACTAATTCATGATTTTCAAAGGTTCATTTTGTATTTTCTTATCTCTTTTATATTGCACAGTGCATGCCCAAGAAGTGCAGCTGATTGACAAACTGAAAGCAAATAAGATAAGTATAGTTGAAATAAACACAGTAGACAATCAAAATGTTACGTCCAAAGAAACGTATTTAAATGCAGGAATCCGTATTCATGAATACAAAAACAATACGTATAAAATTGTTAGTGATTCCACAGAAATAAAAGGGAGAGGAAATTCAACATGGGAATTACCCAAAAAGCCTTTTCGATTAAAATTATTTAAGGCACAATCTATTGCAGGTATGCCCTCTAGTAAACACTGGGCACTATTAGCAAACTTTGAGGACAAGTCGCTTTCCAGAACTACATTAGCATCTGATTTAGGCATCTATTTGGGCATGGGTTATGTGCCAAGAAGTGTTCCTGTTGAACTCGTTTTAAATGGGGCACATTTGGGTGCTTATCAATTGATTGAAATCGTTAAAATAGATCCCAACAGAATTAATATAACAACAATTAATACCAAGAATAATACTATAACAGGAGGTGCCATTTTTGAATTAAACTTAAGGCGCGATGAAGTATATAATTTTTATACCAATGCGGGGGTTCCAATTTCTATCAAGGAGCCAGATGACTTAAACGCAAAAACCCCTGAAATTGCAGCCCAGCATTTTGATTATTTAGTGAATAGCTTAAATAGAGCAGAAGATGCTTTGTATGGTGTAAGCTTTGCAGACAGTGCAGTTGGATATCCTAAATTTTTTAATGTTAAATCTGTTATAGATTTTTACCTGACCGTAGAAATAACAAAGAACTTTGATATTGGCGAGTATTCTGTATTTAAATATATAGACACCAAGAACAATAATAAAATTACCTACGGTCCAATATGGGACTTTGATTTATCCGCGGGCAACAGGGAAGGGCCAATTGGTTTTAAGGCAAAAGTGGAGAATGCATGGTTACGTCGTTTTTTTGAAGATCCTAATTTTGAAAATCTAGTTAAAAAGAAGTGGTTAGAAAAAAGAGCAGCTATTTTATCTACTATGAGCTCTTCCATCAATCAACATACAAGAAAAGTTGCAGCATCGGCTTTGACTGATCAGTTGATATGGGAATTTGCAACGAGGCCAAATGATAAAAGTTTTAAAGAGGATAGTTGGTTTTTAAAAAATTGGTTAAAAGAAAGAGTAGAGTGGCTGGATCAACAGTTCTCTGATAACCCAATTGCGTTTAGCCCAATGGTAGAAGATGCTTACTTATCTACTGAAGAAGATAAAAGCGTTTCAGGTAAATTAAGGGCTTCCGCTACTTCAGATACAAGCGCCTATTTTTATACCGTTAAAAAACCTACAAAAGGGATGGTAGCTTTTGTGAATAAATCAGGAGATTTTAAATACACCCCCTACCCAAATGCAAACGGCGTTGACACTTTTTATTTTAGCAAAGGAGATAGCAATCATTTATTTATAGATACCGGAAGGGTGATCGTAACTATTAGTGCTATAAATGATGCACCTGTTGCAATGCATTATAAAGACAGCTTATTAGAAGATGCTTCTTTAATTAAAGCTCAAGGAAATGGATTGTCAAAATATAGTTTTGATGCCGATGGGGACGCCTTACATTTTGAATTACTAACTAGTACAAAACACGGTAAACTTGATTTTAATAAGGATGGCTCTTTTGCGTATCAACCTGTTGAAAATTATAACGGGCTGGATAGTTTTTCATATAAGGTGTATGATGTAAGTGCAGCTGCTGATACAGGATTGTATGAGCTAGATGTATTGCCGGTTAACGATGCCCCTGTTTTAAATAGAGACACACTGCTTTATCAGATTAGACAGAATGAAAAAATTGTTTTCGAAGAACAAGGCGCATTATTGGAAGGGGCTGTTGATATTGATAATAAGCTTGAAGACCTATCCATTGAATTTGATAAATCTTATATACATGGGTCAATCGTAAAAGAGGGGACTAAACAAGTTTATTATCCAGACAACTTTTTTAATGGGGTAGATAGATTATCCTACAGAGTCACAGACCAATTAGGATATTCAGCATACGCTGAAATGAATGTCAGGGTACTTCCAAATGAATATGTTAAATCATTTGATCATATTTTTTTATATCCCAATCCATCTAAAGGCATTTTTTATTTTAATGATTTAATTGCAGACAATCTTTTGATTTTCGATTATTTAGGAAACAAAGTGGGTAATTATACCTATGCACAAAATGGTTTAAAATTACAGGTCAATGCAAGCTCCTTGCCAAAAGGACGTTATGTTGTCTATTTGTTATACAAGAACACCATCATTGCGATTAAAAAAATTATTTTGATTTAAGAGTGGATAGTTTTTTAATCCAAGACTACGTCTTTTTAATCCAAGACTACGTCTTTTTATTCCAAGACTACGTCTTTTTATTCCAAGACTGCCAGTACTCGCTTCGCTCGCACTGTCTTCCTCCGTATTGAACTTACTCAAACCCACAGCAACAACCTTCGGTCGTTGCTGGTTTTATTTTTGTTCATCCGCTCAATCAAGCAAGCTTGTTTCGCGTCTTCGCAAAAATAAAACCCTCGCAGCGTCAGCTGCGAGGGTTTGTGGTCTCGCCAAGATTGGTACAACTTGGCGGCAAATAAAATCAATTGTGGTCTCGCCAAGAATCGAACTTGGATCTAGTGTTTAGGAAACACCTATTCTATCCATTGAACTACGGGACCATCGAGCCATTCTGACCCGAGTCTTCAATCAAACTAGGTCTGCGTGAAGGATTGCAAAAATAACTATTCTTTTTTAAGCACCCATACTTTATCCGCTCAGCTTATTATTAAACTATAATTTGGTATCTTTACTCCTCAAATTGACATCATTATGGGCTTTTACAATATTATTATCAAGTTTCGTTTTTGGTTGAGCTTAGTTGCAATTCTAGGCGCTGCGATTCTTCAAATTACTGATTTGGCTAATTTTTGGCCTGTGTTCCCTCTATACTTTCTTGGTGTAATTGGTTTATTGAGCCATATCTTCATTGGCCCTTTGCGTTTAGTGCAAGCACCTATGGAAGCGGGCGACATTGAAGAAGTGGAGCGAATCCTTGCTACTATTTGGTTTCCTAACTTATTGTATACACCTGTAAGAAGTACTTACTATACGATTAAAGGTAATATCGCCATGGCGAAGCAGGACTTTGATACTGCAGAGAAGCACCTTAAAATGAGTAATGACCTTGGTTCGGCTATGCCTGAAGCAGAAGGGGCAAATAAATTACAATTAGGGATGATGGCAATGCAAAAAGGGGACACCAAACAAGGTGAAGCTTATATACGCGCTGCAATTCGTGCTGGTATTCCTGATAAAGAATCTGAAGCGGTTGCTTATTTAAGCATGTGTCAAATCTTTATGAATAAGCGTGAATTCCGTGCTGCTAAGGATTTCTTCCGTAAAGCCAAAGCATGTAAGCCTTCTACCAAACAAGTGTTAGATCAAATCAAAGAGATCGAGAAGTATATTTCTCGCATGCCTGGGTAAAATGAAAGTTTGCAATTCTAAAAAACGTACGTAATTTTGTACAAATTAGAGTTATGCCAAAGGTTCTTTCAGTTACAGAATTTAGAAGCAATTTAGCAGTTGAACTTGAACACGTTGGTAGTGACAAGAGAAATCAAATCATTATCAAAAGACCAAAGGGTAAAGGGAATATTGTTGTCTTATCTCAAGAAGCTTATAACTCTATGGAAGAGACTTTGTACTTATTATCTACACCTGCGAATAGGAAACATTTATTGGAAAGTATCCAACAAGCAAAAGAAGGCAAGACTAAAAAAATAAATAGTAAAGACCTCTGGAAATAGTCTTCACAGAAAACGCTCAAGCCGATTTAATTTATTGGAAACTTAAGAATCAAATTAAGATACAACAAAGAATACAGAAGTTATTAGAAAATATTATAATAAACCCTTATTTGGGTATAGGTAAACCAGAGCCATTAAGGTATGAACTTACAGGATTATGGAGTAGAAGAATTAATAAAGAACATAGGTTGCTTTATAGAGTTAAGAACAACGAAGTCATAGAAATTCTTTCACTAAGATTTCATTACTAATAAAAAAGAAATTTAGTAAACTTTACGTAATTAATTTATAGTATATATATTAATTACAATATGTATAATTTACAATTTAATTCGATTTATTTTTTCATTTTTTACTTTTCAATACTGTAATATTGCAAAAAATTATCAATGCGCAATATCCCCCTTGCTGCGTTTGTATTGCTTTTCGCCAGTAGTACAAACACTTTATCTGCTCAATCCACTAGCAATTCAATTGGAGCGCATTCAGTGATCAACATTATCAAGTCTAGCAATAACGGTAAATTAAATTACAGCTATAGTGTATCCAATAACAATCATTATAGTTTAGAGATAATTGTCAAGAACGATCAATTTATTTATAAGCAAGAAATTGATACCTTGAAAATACAAAGCCTAGAAGCATTTACATTGTTAAAACAAGATCTACAAAATACAATGACTGCTTTGCAAAATGCAAACAGTAATTTCAAAATTCAGCGTCCAAATTATTTACTTGTTGCAGAAGACAAAGGCATGACTGGCTTTTTTATGGTACTAAGTAATCCTACAGGTGCCATTAATACAGCCAATACTAAATTTCAATTAAAAGTTTTATTAGAATGGTTGAACACCATTGAGTTCGGGAAAAGCTAATCAATAAAACAAGTAGAAAAATAAAGCAGCTTAAAAAAAATTTAAAGAAGGTCTCGAAAATTCGAGGCCTTCTTTATTGTGCTAATATTTTTTCTATCGTTGGAGCAAAATGTTGATGCTCTAATACATGAATTCTATCTGCAACTGTTGTTGGTGTATCGCTAGGATCAACAGGACAACTTGCTTGAAAAATAATATCGCCTTCATCATAATGGGCATCTACCCAATGAATCGTGATGCCGGTTTCTTTTTCTCCCGCTGCAACCACGGCTTCATGCACGCGTGCTCCATACATCCCTTTGCCTCCATATTTTGGCAATAAGGCTGGATGAATATTAATAATGCCTCTAGCGGTATTCGTTTTCCCATTCACCACAGTGGAGTCTATTTTCATTCCTGGCTGGTAGGCTTTTACCAAAACCTCGGGTACTTTCAATAGAAAACCTGCTAAAACAATAAAATGAATATCGGCATTGTGTAGACTTTCTACATATCCTGAAGTCGCAAACTCTGTTTTATTGATCAATAGGGTGGGAATACCCTTTGATTTTGCAATTTCAAGTACCCCGGCGTCCGGCACATTGCAAACGATGAGTGAAATTTTGATCGGAGTCGTCTTATTTTCAAAGTATTCGATGATCTTTTTAGCATTGGATCCTGCGCCAGAGGCAAAAATCGCCACATGTATCGGGCTGGCTAGTTCAGTTGCGCCACCCCCAAACGCTTTTGAACTACCGCTAACCTCAATCGACCCTCCACCGCCGCCTGCCAATCTACCCCAAATTCTACCCAAATAGCCCTTAAAAAACGAAAATTGGCCAGTTAAAAAACTCACCAAAATCACCGAAAAAGGCCATAAAATGGTCAATAATAGGGGATAAATGAGCCAATATGCCGCATTTTTCTCCAAAAACACCAAATTTAGGATTTGCTTATTTAGGTAGCCACTCAAGCTTCCGCCCAGGGCAAAAGTGGTCATGATTAACCAAAATTGTACCCCTCCAACACCCCATTTTTGCTTTAACCTATTAATGCTTTTCATAATATATTATCCTTATTTAGACCCTATTCGTCTCAAATCTCATTCAATTAGCACCCAATCCTCCCTCAAAACCCTGCTTCAACCTCTCGAAATCCCATCTTACCCCCTCAAATCCCCTCCATAACCCCTCATTTACGCTGCCCGAAGGTCCTCTTTTTTTCCAAATTCCACCACAAGATTAAACAAAATTTAGGGGCATAAGTTTGAACCTTACAATTTTATGACATTCGTCAGTAAAAACCGCTCCACCCAATTGAAACTCAATCAATAGAAAGAAAAAAAAACTTGCAATAAACTAGCTTTTTAAAACGTTTCTTAGTTAATTTCGCGTCCGTTAAAGGATATTTTTCCACACTTGACACTGTTTGTGTATATGACAATTTTAAGACAACTCGCTAAGATCGTTTCGATCTTCTTACTTATCACCTCTAGTACTGCTATAGGTAATCAACTAAATGCGCAAGATGGTAAAGCACTTTTCTCTGCGAATTGTGCCTCATGTCACGCGGTTAATAAAAAGTTAACTGGTCCCGCTTTAGCTGGCGTGGAAGATCGTTGGCCTGACAAACAAAACTTGTATGCATGGATTAAAAACTCTGCAGCGTTTTTGAAAACAGGTGATGCGTATGCAAACAACTTGTACAATGAGTACAACAAAGTTGCAATGAATAACTTCCCTGGTTTATCAGATGCAGATATCGATGCAATTCTTGCTTATATCAAAACAGTTCCTGCTCCAGGTGCTGCTCCTGCTGGTGGCGCTGCCGCTGGTGCTGCTGCTCCTGCAGAATCAGATAACTCTTTAGTGTTTGGAATTTTAAGTTTAATCTTAGCAGTGGTTGCAATCATCTTGTTGCAAGTAAACAATAACTTAAAAAAATTAACAGACGATAAATTAGGCATAACACCTGAAACGCCTGTAGCTTTTTATCGCAACAAAAGATACATCGCTTTCACTGCAATTATTTTGTTTGTAGTAGGCGGCTATTATACCACTATTGGTGCTATGAATTTAGGTCGTTCAAAAGACTATCAACCTGAGCAACCGATCTACTATTCTCATAAAGTGCATGCGGGTGTGAATCAAATTAACTGTCAATACTGTCACACTGGAACTTACCAAGGTAAGCAAGCTACATTACCAAGTGTGAATGTGTGTATGAACTGTCATACGGCGATCAATGAATACAAAGGCGAGCCTTTGGTAAGAGAGAATGGCGATATCGTAGACGGTACTGCAGAAATTAAAAAATTATACAAGTACGCTGGTTTCACAGAAGGTCAACCTTGGGATGCTACAAAAGCACAACCAATTGAGTGGATTAGAATCCACAATTTACCTGACCACGTTTACTTTAACCACGCACAACACGTGAACGCTGGACAAGTTGCTTGTCAACAATGTCATGGTGAAATCCAAAACATGGGTGAAGTAAAACAGTTTGCTGATTTAAGCATGGGATGGTGTGTTAACTGTCATAGAGAAACAAAAGTTCAATTTAAAGACAATGGTTTTTATAGCATCTACGAGAAATACCATGAGGATATCCGCACTGGTAAAATCGATAGCACTAAAGGAATCACTGTAGAAAAAATTGGTGGTACAGAGTGTCAAAAATGTCACTACTAAAAACCAACTGATTTGAAACAGTTCAAATCAACAAAGCATTAATAAAGAGGCGTAATATTTTATATACATTATTATGGAGCAAAAAAAGCACTGGTCAAGTTTTGGAGAATTAAATAATTCTGAGACTTACAACAAAGCCGTGAAAGATGAATTTACAGAATCTCTTCCTTTTGTGGAAGATGAAACGGTAATGGCAAAAAACGGAAGTTTTTTACAAGCGAAAGCACCTCGTCGTGATTTCCTGAAATATTTAGGATTCAGCACAGCTGCAGCAGCAGCGGCAGCGAGTTGTGAAATGCCCATTAAAAAAGCGATCCCTTTTGCAAACAAGCCAGAAGACATCGTACCAGGTATTGCAGATTATTATGCAACTACCTATGTACAAGATGGTGATGTGGTAAGTGTATTGGCTAAAGTGCGTGATGGTCGTCCTATCAAATTAGAAGGAAACGATTTATCTCCTTTAACAAAAGGCGGTACTTCTGCAAGAGTGCAAGCTGCTGTATTAGATTTATATGATACAGCTCGTTTACGTTTTCCTTTGATCGCTGGTAAAGAAGCGAGCTTCGAAGACATTGATAAAGCGATTGCAGGTGAATTAGGGGGTAATGTAGTAATTGTAACAAGCACCATCACTTCTCCTTCTACAAAAAATATTATTGCTCAATTCCTTTCTAAATATCCTGGTAGCAAACACGTTACTTATGACGCTGTATCACACAGTGCGATGTTGTTAGCGAATGAAGCTGCTTATGGTAAGCGCGTGATTCCTTCTTACCATTTTGATAAAGCAAAAGCAATTGTTTCTTTGAGTGCCGATTTCTTAGGTACTTGGTTAAGTCCAGTTGAATTTGCTGCGCAATATGCAGTAGGTAAAAAAATTGACGAGAAAAATATTTCAATGAGCAAGCATATCCACTTTGAAACAGTGGCGAGCTTGACAGGTTCTAACGCAGACGAAAAATATTTATGCCGTCCTTCTGAAATGGGAGCAATTGCATTAGGTTTATTGAACGCTGTTAAAGGTGCTGCAGTAAATAATATTAGCGATGCTTCATTGAAAGCTGGAATTGAAGCGGCTGCAAAAGCATTGACTGCTAACAAAGGCGCTGCATTAGTAGTAGCGGGTAGCAACGATGTAAACGTTCAAATTTTAGTAAACGCAATCAACGATGCAGTGGGTGCGAATGGCAACACTATTGATTTCGGAACCACTTTAAATTACCGTCAAGGTATTGATAGTGATTTTGCCACTTTAGTAGACGAGATGAATGCAGGTAAAGTAAATGCTGCATTATTTGTTGGTGCAAATCCTGTGTACTCTTGGCCGAACGCTGAAAAAGTAAAAGCTGGTTTAGCGAAAGTGAAGACAACGATTTCTTTCAACGAAAAATTAGATGAAACAACCGCACTTTGTAAATATGTAATTCCTGCTCCACACTTCTTAGAAAGCTGGGGTGATGCAGAACCTGCAACAGGTCATTACTCTTTCATCCAACCAACGATTGCGCCTTTATTTAAAACAAGAGCGTTCCAAGATAGTTTGTTGAAATGGGCGGGTGATGTAAATGATTACACCACTTACTTAAAGAATTTCTGGTCTATTAAATTAGGTGGCGTGTCTGCTTGGGATAAAACATTACAAGCGGGTGTGATTAATCCAACTACTGCAGCTGCAGTGGGTGCTTCGTTAAATGGTGCTGCTGTTGCAACTGCAACTGCTGCGGTTACTGCAAAGAAGCCTTCAACTAAAATAGAATTAGCATTATACCAAAAAGTAGGTATCGGCGCTGGTCAAGGGGCGAGTAACCCTTGGTTACAAGAATTACCTGATCCAGTAACACGTGCTACTTGGGATAACTATATTATAGTATCACCTGCGATGGCAAAAACATTGTTGAACATTGATTTGAACAATGGTGGTCAAGCAGATGCGTACGAAGTACAACCTCCTAAGAAAGTAGTTAAAGTAACAGTAGGTCAAGTGAGTCTTGAGTTACCAGTTTTAATTATTCCAGGAACACATTCTTCTACCATCGGTATTGCTGTTGGTTACGGCCGTGCTGAAGCTTTAGGTAAAGCAGTAATCGGTACAGGTAAAAACGCGTATCCTTTTGCAAGCTTTAATGGTCAAACCATTTCTTTTGATCAAGCGGATGTTCAATTAACATTAACAGAAGAAACGTATCCAGTTGCCTTAACGCAAACGCATTTCCGTTACGACACCACTCAAGGAAATCGTACAGAAGTAGTGAAAGAATTATCTCTTGCTGCATTCATGGCACATCCTGGTGAGATTCGTGAAGAACGCGCACATGAATTGAAAGGTCAAATCATGGGTGGCGATAAAATGAACAACGACGAAGTGTTAGCTAACTTCGAAAAGCAAGGTACAATGTACCCTGTGTACGAGCGTCCAGGTATCAAGTGGGGTATGAATGTAGACTTAAACACTTGTAATGGTTGTGGTGCTTGTGTGGTTGCATGTAATGCAGAGAACAACGTTTCTGTTGTTGGTAAGCCAGAAGTTTTACGTGGTCATGAAATGCATTGGTTACGTATCGACAAATATTTTAGTGGTGATATGGATAACCCGAATGTGGTATTCCAACCATTAATGTGTCAGCATTGTGATAACGCTCCTTGTGAAAACGTTTGTCCAGTTGCTGCAACCAACCATAGCTCTGAAGGTTTAAACCAGATGACTTATAACAGATGTATTGGTACTCGCTATTGCGCGAACAACTGTCCTTTCAAAGTGCGTCGTTTTAACTGGGCTGATTACAGTGGTGCAGATAGCTTCGCAGATAACCAAGTAGGTGAAGTGAACGATGTAGTATTGAACATGAACGATGACTTAACAAGAATGGTATTGAATCCAGACGTGACGGTACGTTCTCGTGGTGTAATTGAAAAATGTTCTTTCTGTGTTCAACGTTTACAAGCTGCTAAATTAGAAGCGAAGAAAGATTCTCGTCCAATGGTAGATGCAGATGTGAAAGTGGCTTGTCAACAAGCTTGTCCTACACACGCTATCAGCTTTGGTAATGCAAACGACAAACATAGTGCAATCACAATGGTGCGTGCAGAGAATCCAAATCGCAACTTCACCGTGTTAGAGCAATTGCACGTATTACCAAATGTGACTTACTTAGCAAAAGTTAGAAATGACAATGCGAAAGTAGCAGCGCACGCTGGCGGTCACGAAGCAAAAGCGGAAGGACACAAAGCAGAAGGTCATGCTGAAACTAAAAAAGCAGAAGCTCATCACTAAAAAATAGTTGAAGTCATTTGTAAAAATGGTTTCAATAAAGAATATAGATTATAAAAATTTAGAAATAGACGAAGATGCATATTAAATACGAATCACAACTGCGCGAACCTTTGGTGTATGGTAACAAAACCTACCAACAAGTTACTGAAGATATCTTGCGCCCGATTGAAGCGAAGCCAACACGTTTATGGTACATCGGCTTTTTTATTGCCGTTACCTTATTAATGTTTGGTGCCTATAGCGTTTACCGTGAGGTGACTTATGGTATCGGTCAGTGGAACTTGAACAAAACCATTGGATGGGGTTGGGATATCACCAACTTCGTATGGTGGGTGGGTATCGGTCACGCGGGTACGTTGATCTCTGCGGTATTGTTATTGTTCCGTCAAGGTTGGAGAACAGGTGTGAATCGTGCTGCAGAAGCAATGACTATCTTCGCCGTAATGTGTGCGGGTCAATTCCCGATCTTCCACATGGGTCGTGTTTGGATGGCTTTCTTTGTAATGCCTTATCCTAACTCTCGTGGTCCATTATGGGTGAACTTTAACTCTCCATTATTATGGGACGTATTTGCGATCTCTACTTACTTTACTGTTTCTTTATTATTCTGGTACTCTGGTTTGATTCCAGATTTCGCTACAGTGCGTGATAGAGCCTTTACAAAATTGCGTAAAAAATTATATGGTATCGCTGCATTTGGCTGGACTGGTTCTACTAAACATTGGCAACGTCATGAGAGTTTGTCTTTAGTATTAGCAGGTTTATCTACACCACTTGTATTGTCTGTACACACCATCGTATCTTTTGACTTTGCTACTTCAGTAATTCCTGGATGGCACACGACCATCTTCCCTCCTTACTTCGTTGCCGGTGCGATCTTCTCTGGATTCGCGATGGTACAAAGTTTGTTGATCATTGTTCGTAAAGTATTCGGTTTAGAAGATTATATCACGATTGGTCACATCGACTTAATGAATAAAGTAATTGTATTAACAGGTTCTATCGTTGGTATCGCATATTTAACAGAATTGTTCATGGGTTGGTATTCTCAAAATAAATATGAGGGCTATACATTCTGGTATTCTCGTGCTTATTTATTTAGCCCTTATGGATGGAGCTATTGGGGTATGATGGCTTGTAACGTATTGTCTCCTCAAATTTTCTGGTCTAGAAAAATGAGAAGAAACGTATTCGTTACTTTCTTCATGAGCATCATCGTAAACATTGGTATGTGGTTCGAGCGTTTCGTAATCATTGTTACCTCTTTATATCGTGACTATTTACCATCTAGCTGGTCTGTATACTACAGCCCTACCATTTGGGAAATTGGTTTCTATGTAGGAACATTTGGTTTGTTCTTTACTTGCTTCTTCTTATTCGCTAAATACTTCCCAGTAATTGCTGTGGCAGAAATTAAGTATGTATTAAAGAGAAGTGGTGAATCCTTCAAACCAGGAATGGAAAGCATTGAGGCGCAACCTCTGGACAAATTTGTTCATGACAACGCGCACTAATCGCTTGATTAAAAAAGAAATTATTTGGATCTGAATATTAATAGAAAATAATTATGGCACAAAAGAAATTCGTAGTTGGCTGTTTTGATGACGAAGCAGTTTTATTTCCTGCAGTAAAGCAAGTGCGTACTGCTGGTTATAAGATCAAAGATGTGTACACACCATTTGCGGTGCACGGTTTAGACCATGCATTAGGAATGCGTGAAACAAGTTTGCACACTGCTGGATTTATTTATGGTATCACAGGTACCACAACAGCAATCAGCGCAATCAGCTGGATCTTCACAAAAGACTGGCCTTTGAATATTGGTGGTAAACCACATTTTGCTTTGCCAGCTTGGATCCCAATTATTTTCGAGTTAACCGTATTGTTTGCAGCAGTGGGTATGGTGTTGACTTTCTGTTACCTATGCCAATTGGCACCAGGTGTAAAGAAGCACCACTTCCACAAAAGAGCAACAGACGATTTATTTGTTATGGCGATTGAGTGCACTGATAAAACAAACACCGATGATTTATTGGCTTTATTAAAAGCAAATGGTGCTGTTGAAACAGATGTACAAGTAGCTGAAGAAGAGTGGTGGTTTGGTACTTATGATAAGGAAGAAGCAGTAACTGCGTAAGCAAAAAGCGGATTCCTAAAAAAGAGTTGAAATATAAAAGGACTAAGAGAATTTATAAACTGATTAAGACATACATGATGAAGAAATATTTAATAATGAGCTTTTTAGTAGCGGTGGTTGCTTTGGTAAGCTGCTCTGACGTAAAACGTACGCCAGGTTCTATCTACATGCCAGATATGGCGTATAGTCGCGCCATTGAATCTTACACAGATTTGGCTTACTTAAAAGAGCAAGGCATCCATTTTGATGCGAAGCCTGTAGCGGGTACCATTGCACGTGGCAAGGAAATGCCTTTCCCTTATGCTATGGATAAGCCAGGTGATACTACTAATTATATCGCTTCAAAATCTGTTGTGAATCCAATCGATTCTATGTCTGCTAAAGAAACTGCAGAAGCAGAGCGTTTGTATTTAATCAACTGTGGTATCTGTCACGGTGCTAAATTAGATGGTAATGGTCCTTTATATAAAGATGGTAATGGTCCTTACGCTGCAAAGCCTGCAACATTAGTAGGGGATGTAAAGTATGAGAGCATGCCTGCTGGTCAAATGTTTTATTCTGTAGCATATGGTAAGAACTTAATGGGTTCTTATGCTTCTCAATTGAACAAGCACCAACGTTGGATGATTATTAAATACATCAAAGACAAACAAGCTGCAGCGAAAGCCGCAAAATAATAAAGTACTTATTTAAAAGATTTTTAAAAGAGAAAAGATGGCATCTATAAAAGAACAATTCGAAATTCCTGGTAGACTTAAAACATGGGCCTACTCCTTAATTGGTATTGGAGGCGCTGTGTTATTGTATGGTATGTTTACCAAAGGATTTAGCAGTGACGAGCATGAGCAAGTTCATTTTTGGGGTACGTTAATGTACAACACAATTTTCTGGACTTTGGTATGTAACGCCGCTATGTTTTTCTTAAGCTTTAGTGCGATGGCACAAGCTGCATGGATGCAATCCTTCCGTCGTATTCCAGAAGCCATTTCTACATTGGTACCTGTTTTTGGTGGTATCACTTTGATGGTGTTATTGTATATGATCTTTGGTCACAAGCACCATATCTACCATTGGTTAGATACAGAAGCGGTAGCGAATGATCCTATTTTAAAAGGAAAGACTGGTTTCTTGAATCCAACTTTCTTTGTGATCTGGACCACATTGACCATTACTTTATGGAGTTATTTTGGTTATAGAATGCGTCAGTTATCTAACCAAGCAGACGTTGCCCCAATGGATGCGGAAACTGCGAAAGCATTTAATATCCAAAGCATGGTGCGTTCAGGATTTTTCTTAGTTTGGTTTGGTTTAACAGTAGCGTCTACCATTCCTTGGTTGTGGATGATGAGTATCGATGCACACTGGTATTCTACGATGTATAGCTGGTATACTTTCGCTAGTACTTTTGTAGCGGGTATGGCCTTGATTGCATTATGGGTAGTGTACTTAAAAAATAAAGGTTATTTAGAGTTAACCAACAATGAGCACTTACACGATATCGCTAAGTTCATGTTTGCGTTCTCTATCTTCTGGACCTATTTATGGTTCTCTCAATATATGTTGATCTGGTATGCAAACATCCCAGAGGAAACTGTTTACTTTAAGCACCGTGTTCAAGGTCCTTATAAAGGCATCTTCTTTTTGAACTTAATCATTAACTTTTTAGCGCCTTTGTTAATCTTAATGAAGCGTTCTGCTAAGCGTAATTACACATTAGTTGCGTTGATGGCAGTAGTGATTATCTTTGGTCATTGGATAGATTTCTATCAAATGATTATGGGTTCTTTGATGAAGGAACATGTTGAATTAGGCGTATTAGATTTTGGTATCCTTGCCTTCTTTGTAGGTGTAATGATTTTCTTTGTAGCAAAAGCATTGGCAAGTAAGCCATTGATTGCAAAGCATCATCCGTTCTTAAAAGAAAGTATCATCCACCATACTTAATCGACATTTGAATAAAAATTATTTAGCGTAAGAAAATAGAAATAAGATTATGAGTTTATATTTATCCATAGCAATTATCGCCCTCATCTTTATTGTGGTCTTCCAAATCGCAAAAGCAAGTGAGTACGTTTCTATCCTTAAAGGAGAAGAAGAAAGCCGTAAACATAATAATAAGATCAACGGTTTTTTAATGATCGTGTTTTTAGTATTAGGTTTTGTGGGTGTGTACGTTTGTAATGAATATCTTTTTGACAAAACTTTGTTAGCGCAAGAAGCGGCAAGTGTGCAAGGAGAGAAAGTTGACCAAATGATTTGGGTTACTTTGATCATTACAGGTATCGTATTCATTATCACTCAAATTTTATTATTCTGGTTTGCGTACAAGTACCAAGAAAAAGAAAATAGAAAATCTTTCTTCTTTGCACATAGCACAAAGTTGGAATTGATCTGGACGGTGATACCTGCTATTACTTTAACCATCTTAGTAATTTTTGGTTTACGTAACTGGTTCTTTTTTACAAGTGAAGCACCAAAGAATGCCATGGTCGTAGAAGTAACTGGAAAACAATTTGGATGGATCTTCCGTTACCCAGGTAAGGATGCCGTATTTGGAAAAAAATATTACAAGAACATTGACCCTGCGACCAACTCTGTGGGTATTGTATGGGATGATAAATTAGCACAAGACGATATCTTGACAGAACAAACCATGTATGTGGTGAAAGGCCAACCCGTTAAATTAATCATTGGTTCTAGAGACGTGATTCATGACGTAGGTTTATCGCATTTCCGTTTAAAGATGGATGCGGTGCCAGGTATTCCAACAACAATGTGGTTTACGCCTAAGTTCACGACTGCCGAGATGAAAGAGAAAACTGGTAATCCAAATTTTGCTTATGAGATTTCTTGTGATCAAATGTGTGGTAACGGACACTACTCTATGAAAGGGGTGATTGAAGTAGTAACACAAGAAGAATACGATTTATGGATGGCGAAGCAAAAAGCACAATATTTAGTGGCTTTCCCTGAGAAGGATCCATCTAATGTGCCTGCTGCGTCTACTGCAACTGTAACTGATAGCACAGCAAAAACAGCAGTCGCTAAAATGTAATTGAGCGAATTTGGTTTTGAAGAAAAAGAAAGAAGATTATTTTAACAATAGAAGTTTAGAAATATTTTAAATAAAACGGTATGAGTAACGAAGCAACAATAGTTCAAGACGTGCATGTACAAAGTACAACACATCATGATGCACATGGTCACGATGAGCATGGACACCACGAACACCATGAAACATTTTTATCAAAATATGTTTTCAGCATGGACCACAAAATGATCGCGAAGCAATTCTTGATCACAGGTATGGTTTGGGCAGTATTAGGTGGGTTAATGAGTGTGCTGTTCCGTTTGCAATTAGGTTATCCTGATGCAAGCTTTCCTTGGTTAGAATCCCTTTTAGGAAAATGGGCTAAGGGTGGACAAATCACCCCTGAAGCATATTATGCTTTGGTAACTACACACGGAACCGTATTGGTCTTCTTTGTATTAACAGCAGGTTTATCTGGAACCTTCGCCAACTTCTTAATTCCATTGCAAATTGGTGCAAGAGATATGGCGTCTCCATTTATGAATATGTTGAGCTACTGGTTCTTCTTTGTAGCAAGTATTGTAATGTTGTCTTCTATGTTTGTAGAGACAGGGCCATTCAGTGGTGGATGGGTTGCTTATCCTCCTTTGTCTGCATTGGGTGATGCTTCTCCAGGTTCTAAAACTGGTATGGACTTATGGATTATTGCAATGGCTTTATTTATTGTATCTTCTTTACTAGGTGGCTTGAACTATATCGCTACTATTTTGAACATGCGTACAAAGGGCATGAGCATGACGCGTTTACCTTTAACAATTTGGGCTTTATTCTTTACAGCAGTATTAGGTGTATTGTCTTTCCCAGTATTGTTGTCTGGTATGATCTTGTTAATTTTTGATAGAAACTTTGGTACTTCTTTCTATCTTTCTGATATCTATATCAATGGTGTGGGTGCTTTACCAAACGAAGGTGGAAGTGCTATTTTATACCAACACTTATTCTGGTTCTTAGGTCACCCTGAGGTATACATTATCTTATTACCAGCCATGGGTATGGTCTCTGAGATTATGTCTATCAACTCTCGTAAACCAATCTTTGGTTATATGGCGATGTTAGGTTCTTTGTTTGCAATCGCAGCATTGGCCTTCTTAGTGTGGGCGCACCATATGTTCGTTACAGGTTTAAATCCTTTCTTGGGTTCTGTATTCGTACTTTTAACTTTATTAATTGCAATTCCTTCTGCGATCAAAGTATTCAACTGGTTGACGACTTTGTGGAGAGGTAATATTCGTTTCACGCCAGGTATGTTATTCGCAATTGGTTTTGTGAGTTTATTTATCTCTGGTGGTTTAACTGGTATCTGGTTAGGAAACGCTGCATTAGATATTCACTTACATGATACGTATTTCGTAATTGCGCATTTCCATATTGTAATGGGTGTGGCTTCTATGTTCGGTATGTTTGCGGGTGTATACCACTGGTTCCCTAAAATGTATGGTCGTTACATGAATAATTCACTTGCGTATATCCACTTCTGGGTTACAATGGCAGGTGCGTACATGATCTTCTGGCCAATGCACTACGAAGGATTAGCAGGTATGCCACGTCGTTATTTTGATTTTAGCATTTGGGAAAGTTTCAAGCAATTTGCCGAATTGAATAAATTTATCACGATTGTTTCTATCATCGTATTTGCTGTTCAAATTTTATTCTTGATCAACTTCTTCTATTCTATTTTTAAAGGACGTAAAGTAACTTCTGAGAATCCATGGGAAGCAAATACTTTAGAGTGGACTACGCCAATCCGTCCTGGTCACGGTAACTGGCCTGGTGAAATACCAGAAGTACACCGTTGGGCTTATGATTACGGTAAAGATGGAAAAGATTTCATTACCCAAACAACGCCAGTAGGTGCGGACGAAAAAGCACACTAATATATTCAGTTTACAATGCCCTGATTTCAGGGCATTGTAATTTCGATTCATAAATGATGGTTGTTTTT
>JBEDDG010000019.1:0-19076 GCA_041176305.1 Bacteroidota bacterium
GTGCTGCCAATAAATACAAAAGTTCAAATTCTTTTTTGGCCAGTACATGTACAACCCCATTTAAAATCGTCTTGTATTGTTCTGCATCGATTATTAAGTCTTTAATGGTTAGGGTCTTTGTCTCGACTGTGGCTGGTTGAATTCTTCTGAACAAAGCGCTAATTCTGCTCACCAATACTTTAGGACTGATTGGTTTGTTGATGAAATCATCTCCTCCTAATTCTAATCCTTTGATATGAGATGCTTCGTCATTGAGTGCGGTCAATAAAACAATTAAAGTCTTATCAAATTGCTTATTGCTTCTTAAGTATTCGCATACTTCAAATCCATTTCTTTTGGGCATCATTACATCAAGGATGATACAGTCTGGATTAAATTGTTTTGCTTTTTCAATCGCCTCAGCGCCATCTTTTGCAGTAGCTACATCGTATCCCGCTTTATTCAAGTGAAAACTGATGATTTCGATGATATCTGGTTCATCGTCGGCAATAAGTATTTTGATCGGGGAGGATTCCATAATTCTTGAGTAAAATTACCGCTTTAAAAGCAGACTTAAGTCAACGGATTGTATTATCAAATTGTTAACTGTACATCCGGCTTATTGGCCTTTTAATAAGTGTAAAATATAAGGATTTGCTTTTTTCTCTCTGCCCCATGTGGTTTCAGGACCATGCCCTGAATAGATGGTCATCGTTTCTGGCAATGGAAAAATTTGCGTTTGAATGCTTTTGATTAAATCCAAGGGGTTGCTTCCTGGCAAATCGGTTCTACCCACGCCATCTTTAAAGATCAAATCCCCACCAATTAAGAAATCTTGTTCTGCTTGATAAAAACAGACACTGCCTGGTGAATGACCAGGGGTTTCTAGCACTTTAAAATGGACCTTACCAAAAGGAATTAGTTCGTCTTGTTGGATATACTTCACTTTGCCTCTATAGGCTTCTGTAGGGACACCCCACCTAGCACCACCTTCTGGTAAACGATCAATGACTGCTTGTTCTTTTGCATGGAATAGGGCAGTCAATCCATATTTTTCACTTACAAAATTATTGCCAAAAACATGGTCTAAGTGACAATGGGTATTGAGCAATAAAGTAGGTGTTAAATTATTTTCGGCAATAAAATTGGACAATTGTGCTTCTTCGTTTTTTAAATAACAGCCAGGGTCTACGATGATCGCTTCTTTTGCTTCATTATAAATAACAAAAGTGTTTTCTTGAAACGCATTAAAGCAAAAAGAATGAATGGTCAACATGGCATACAATTTATGCAAAGGTACATTCAAAAAGGATGAACGGTGACTTTAAGTACATTAAAAAAAATAAATACGACGTACCTTTGCGAAATGAAAAAGTCCTTTTTTGTGCGTATCTTTTTATTTTCTATATTTTTTAATGTTTTAGGACTGGGGATGCCGTTTTCAATTCATGCGCAAAATTTGGCATTTACTCAATTAAAAGGCAAGTTGGCAGATCATCAAAGTGAAGAGCCAATTCCTTTTGCGTCTGTATCCTATGTTTTAGCTAAACGCGGGGTGATTACAGACACTGCTGGAAATTTTAGCCTTCCTTATTCTTCTTTTGGGCTGCAAGATACATTGGTATTGCAAAGTGTAGGGTATGCTACTTTGCAGATTCCATTGACAAAATTGACTCAAGAAAATATAGGGATTATACATTTATTTGTTCAAGCTGCTAAACAAGAAGCAGTTGTTAAATCAAAGTACAATCGATCTTTATGGTTTTGGAAAAAAATCATGTCAAAAAAAGCCTTTAATAATCCCGCCCTTAAAAAAAACTACAGTTATGAATTGTACAATAAACTTGAAGTAGACTTGATCAATGTCCGAAAGGATAAGCTCTCCAAAAATAGTTTGATAAAGCCTTTGGACTTTGTCTTTGATTATATTGACACAACAGAAACTCATCAATCTTTTCTTCCAGTATATATTACAGAAACCATTTCTAAATATTATTATCAATCTGATCCACTAAAAATTTTAGAAGAGATTCAGTATACTAGAACCAATGGTATTGAAAATGAGACATTGATAAAAGAGCTAGGCGGCACGTATCAAAACATCAATGTATATAAAAACGTAATTCCTGTGTTTAATAGAGAGTTTATAAGCCCCTTTAATACCAATGCGGATACGTATTATAAATTTAAATTAGCTGATACGGCGTATTTAAATGGCAAAAGATTAGTCCACTTATTGATTCAGCCCAAACACAGCAATGAACTGACTTTTGAAGGAGATTGTTGGGTGCATGATACTAGTTATGCAATTCAAAAAATCACTTTAAGGCCTTCTACTTTTGCAGACATTAATTTTTTACAATCTCTTTCATTAATACAAGAGTATAAATTAGTGAATGACTCTGTATGGTTCTTATCGAAAGATAGATTTGTAGCTGATTTTACACCTGGTGGCAAAGATAAATTAGGTATCAAAGGCAGAAAGACCACTACCTATAAGTCTATACAAATCAATGACCCTTTTACAGATACTGTATTAAATAGTACAGTAAAGAATCCAGAAGTGCGTCTATTGCCCAATAGCACCAATGACAATGAAGCTACTTGGCAAGCGCTCAGGCATGAGCCTTTGGCAAAGACAGAACAAGCAGTATATACTTTATTAGATACCTTAAATAAAAATAAGACCTTTTTATTTTATAAGCAGTCTGCAGAATTTCTAGTGAAGGGGATTAAGGAGGTCGGTAATTTTACTTTAGGACCATGGTATAATGTCATCAGTTCTGATAAATTGGAAGGCTTTAGATTAAGAGCAGATATTGCAACGAATAAACATTTTAGTAAACATTGGAATTTCTATGGCTATGGTGCTTATGGTTTTAGGGACAAAAAAAGCAAAGGTGAATTGGGTGCGATGTACCAATTTAAACAAAGCCCATTAAGTTATATCAAGGCTGAATACCATTCTGATTTAGAATTCGGACAAGAATATTTTGATCAAATTAACAATGACAATTTATTTGGCACATTGCTAAGGAGGCCAAATATTCCTTTTAAGTTCTTGCTTTTTACACAAAAAAAACTTGAATTTTTTAAAGAAAACAATAAAGGATTTCAATTATTAGGGGGTATTGCCGAAAAGCAATTTGACCCATTACTCAATATGCCGCGTATTTACAATACAAATATTGGTGGGGGCAATTGGATGCATGCGGTTGAAGCGAGTATTGGAATCAGGTTTGCGTATCAAGAACGTTATTTAGAAAGTAACTTTTCAAGATTTGGTTTTGGGAGTTTATATCCTGTAGTTGATCTTAAATACACGAAAGCTTTGGCGGGCGCTTTGGGCAGTCCTAATAACTATCAAAAACTAAATTTAAGTGTAAACGATTATTTGCCAATTACACCCTTTGGCAATATTTACTATAGTGTTTTTGCTGGTAAAACTTGGGGTAAAACCAGTTATCCTTTTTTGGATATTATGCCAGGTAATGAAATGAGTTATTATAATAAGTATGCATTCAATTTAATGCAACGTTATGAATTTATAAGTGATGCCTTTATAGGGTTAAATATTGAACATAAAATTGGCAAAGGAGTACTGAGGTATTTACCGATTTTGAAAAAAACAAAATGGAGACAATTTTGGAGTGCGAAAGCGGTAGTGGGTGGTTTAACAGCAGCGAATCAGCAATTAAACTTTATAGGGGCACATCCATTTAATTCTTTGAAATCTAAGCCTTATGCTGAAATAGGAACTGGAGTCGAAAATATTGCCAAGTTTTTTAGGATTGATTTTGTTTGGCGTTTAACCAATGCTCAATTACAAACTGCCACGCCTTCTTCCTTTGGTATTTTTGGAAGTTTCAGGGTCAGTTTGTAAAATTTAATTTACCAGTCCCTTCAAAATATTTTTTACAATGGCTGGTCCTTCATAAATAAAGCCTGTCCATACTTGAACCAAACTTGCACCAGATGCAAATTTAGCTTTGGCATCCTCAGGCTTAAATATGCCACCACTTGCAATAATGGGAAGTCGATCGCCGATCCCTTTATACAAATAGTCAAGCACTTGGTTGGATTTAGTCAACAAAGGTTGTCCACTCAATCCGCCTGGTCCAATGATTTTAGCACGCGCTGTATTGAGCGTATTTAATAGACTACGATCCAATGTAGTATTGCTTGAAACTAAGCCATCTATTTTAACTTCGGTAGTGAGTGCAATAATATCATCTAAGGCACTTGTTTCTAAATCGGGTGCAATTTTTAATAGGATGGGCTTATTATTTTTATTGATATCTTGAAGCTCAGAAAATATTTTTCTTAAAGCCTCTTTTTCTTGTAATTCACGAAGGCCGGGTGTATTGGGGGAACTTACATTCACTACAAAATAGTCTACCACTTCTTCTAACCCTTTAAAGTTGGTGCAATAATCTTTCCATGCATCCTGGTTATCTGTGACTTTATTTTTTCCAATATTGCCGCCAACAATTAAATCAGCAGCATGGTGGGCATTTGATTTTCTTGCTTTTAATCTATTCGCAATAGCATCTACGCCATCATTGTTAAAACCCATTCGATTGATCAATGCTTTTTGATCTGGTATTCTAAATAACCTTGGTTTTACATTGCCTGCTTGTGGTTTAGGGGTAACGGTTCCAATTTCAACAAAACCAAATCCCAACATAGCAAGGGCATCTAAATGGGCCGCGTTTTTATCGAAACCTGCGCCAAGTCCAACTGGGTTGGGAAAATGGAGGCCAAATACAGTCTTAGATACATTTTTAGCTTCTACTTTAAATTGATTGCTCATCCACTGGTTCAAGAATGGAACTGATGCAATTAAGTCTAATCCTTTCATGGACACTTCATGCGCCGTTTCCGGAGGCAATAAAAACAGGGTATTTCTAACAATTGGGTACATCATGGCTCAAATTTACAATGAAATATTTAGTTGCATAAACAACTGTTTATAAAAATGCCTACATTTATGGGGTCAAATAAAGACCATTTTATGCAAGAAGCGTATATCGTAGCGGGATTTAGAACTGCAGTGACTAAAAGTAAAAAAGGTGGATTTCGTTTTATGCGTTCTGACGAATTAGCAATTGAGCTCATTCAAGGTTTAATGAAATCCTTGCCAGCATTGGACTCCAAATTAGTGGATGATGTAATTGTGGGGAATGCTGTGCCAGAGGCAGAACAAGGTTTACAATTTGGTAGAATCATTGCAGCTAAAGCTTTAGGGATAGAAGTGCCAGGTATTACAATCAATCGATATTGCGCGAGTGGTTTAGAAAGTATCGCTATGGCGACTGCTAAAATCAGAACAGGTATGGCAGATTGTATTATAGCAGGTGGTACAGAATCGATGTCGATGGTGCCAACAGCAGGATGGAAAACGGTTCCAGCCTATTCGATCGCAAAAGACGAGCCAGATTATTATTTGTCTATGGGCTTAACGGCAGAAGCAGTTGCCAATGAATACCATGTTAGCAGGGAAGATCAGGATGCTTTTGCATTGGCGTCGCATCAAAAAGCAAAACAAGCGATAGACAATGGCTACTTTAAAAAAGGCATCCTCCCGATAGAAATTACAGAAACTTATATTAACGAAAATAATAAAAAGGCAACCCGCAATTATACAGTAGATACAGATGAAGGGGTACGTGCTGATACGACCATTGAAGCCTTGGCTAAATTAAAACCAGCTTTTGCATTAAAGGGATCGGTGACTGCAGGTAACTCATCACAAACGAGTGATGGTGCAAGTTTTGTTGTAGTGATGAGTGAACGTTTGATGCAATCTTTAGGACTTCAACCTGTCGGAAGATTAGTGAATTGTGCTGTTGCTGGGGTACATCCAAGAATCATGGGCATCGGTCCAATTGAAGCTGTGCCTAAAGTCTTAAAGCAAGCGGGTATGACCTTGGATCAAATAGACCTTTTTGAATTGAATGAAGCATTTGCTTCTCAGTCTTTAGCAGTCATTAGAACCTTAGGCTTAAATCAAGACAAAGTGAATATTAACGGGGGGGCGATCGCATTAGGGCATCCGTTGGGTTGCACCGGGTCAAAGCTTACCGTGCAGATTATCAATGACTTAGAACGTTTAAATAAGCGTTATGGTATCGTAACAGCCTGTGTGGGAGGCGGTCAAGGGGTAGCTGGAATCATTGAAAGATTGTAAAATACGTTCATCCCTTTTTTATTGATTTTTGGGTAAAATGCAATAGCTTAGAACTTCATTATTTTAATAAGAAAATAAGCTCATATGCGTTTTATTACACTAGGTTCTATGTTTTTGGCCTCTGTTTTGACATTCAGTCAAGCAACTGCTCAAAAAGTAAAGAAAGCTGCTACTGCTCCTGTAGCCACTACTGAAAAAGTAGACATCAATAAAGTATTTAAAAATTGGAAGCCAAGAAATATTGGACCAGCAAGTATGAGTGGACGTGTCACGACCATTGATGCTGAAGTGGCTAATCCGAATCATATTTGGATTGGTGCTGCGTCTGGAGGTGTTTGGAAAACTTATAACGGAGGCGTTAGTTGGACACCTGTTTTTGACGAACAACCTATCTTAAATATTGGAGCTTTAGCAATTCAACAATCTAATCCAAGTGTGGTATGGGTTGGAACAGGAGAAGGTAATCCAAGAAATTCCATTAGTATTGGAGAGGGTATATATAAAACAATGGATGCTGGAAGATCCTGGAAGCGAATGGGTTTAGAGCAAACTAGAAATATTCATAGAGTCATCATTGATCCAACTAATCCAAACACGGTGTATGCAGGAGCGATAGGTAATCCTTATGGACAAAGTAAACATAGAGGCGTATACAAAACAACCGATGGTGGTGAAACTTGGAATCAAATTTTATTTACCAATGACACTTCTGGTCCTGGTGATATGATCATGGATCCATCTAATCCAAATAAATTATTTGTGGCTATGTGGCACCATTACCGTAATCCATATCATTTAGAAAGTGGTGGTAAGGGAAGTGGTATTTACATGACAATTGATGGTGGAAAAAATTTCGTAAAATTAGGAAAAGAGCATGGTTTACCTGATGGCGATCTAGGTCGTGTGGGTATTACCATCAGCAGGTCTAATCCTAATGTAGTTTATGCATTAGTGGAGTCTAAGAAAAGTGGATTGTATAAGAGTGATGATGGAGGCTATTCTTGGAAGTTGGTGAATGGTCAAAAATCTATTGTTGACAATCGTCCATTCTATTTCCAAGACATCATTGGTGATCCTTTGAATGAAAATACATTATGGTATATCAGTCAGACAGTTCAAAAAAGTATTGATGGTGGAAAGAGTTTCGAAACGATTATTCCATACAGTGGTATCCATCCTGACCACCATGCATTTTGGATTCATCCAACCGATAATAAATATATCATTGACGGTAATGATGGTGGTATAGGTATCACACGTGATGGGGGTAAGACATGGATGTTTGATGAAAAAATTCCAGTAGGACAGTTCTATCATATTAATGTAGATAATGAAATTCCTTACCATGTAATGGGTGGTATGCAAGACAATGGTTCTTGGAGAGGCCCAGCGTATACAACGGTTCAAGGAGGTATCAGAAATTTTGATTGGGATAATTTATGGGGTGGCGATGGTTTTGATGTGATGCCAGATCCAGAAGATGCGAATTGGGTGTATGCTATGAGCCAAGGAGGTAATGTGGGAAGATACAATACCGTAACGGGTCAGTCTTCTTATATCAAACCACCAGCACCAGATGCAAAAACTTTATTGCGTTTTAACTGGAATGCTTCTATTGCGCAAGATCCATTTGATAAAAAAACAATTTATTTTGGTTCACAGTTTTTACATAAGAGTACCAACAAGGGTGCTGCATGGGAAATTATTTCACCAGACTTAACTTCCAATGACAGTGCAAAGATTGATCAAAGAGACAATGGCGGCTTGAGTATTGATATCACTGGTGCAGAGAACCATTGTACTATTATTTGTATTGCACCAAGTGCGGTACAAAAAGGATTAATCTATATTGGAACAGATGATGGTAAAGTTCAAATGACAGCCAATGGTGGCGCAACTTGGACCGATCTAACAGCCAACATTACAGGCTTGCCTAAAGGCGCTTGGATTCCTCAGATCAGAACTTCTGCAACGAATCCAAATGAAGTTTTTGTAGTGGTAAATAATTATAGACAAGGTGATTTTGCTCCTTATATCTTTAGATCGAATGATGCGGGTAAGACTTGGACAAATATGGTAGATGCAAAGAAAGTAACTGGATATGCATTGACCGTTTTACAAGATCCTACTGAGCCAAATTTAATTTTTGTAGGAACTGAACAAGGTATGTATGTAAGTATAGACAATGGTGTCAATTTCCAACAATGGAAAAATGGTTACCCATCTGTGTCTACTTATGATTTTGCCATTCAAGAAAGAGAAGCAGATTTAGCGATTGCTACATTTGGTAGAAGCTTATGGGTATTAGATGATATCAGGCCTTTAAGAAAATTAGCAAAAGCACAAACTACTAAATTCTTTGTAAGTGTACCACCAGCTTCTATTAATTTATCAATTAAAAATTCGCCTTACGAATGGAGTACATGGGGTATGTGGGATGCGCCAAACAAACCAACAGGTATGCCTATCACTATCTATTCAATGGATACGGTGAAGAAAGCAAAAGTGCAAATCAAAGATGCTAATGATAATGTCATTAGAAACTTAAACTTCAAATTAGATACTGGTTTTAATAGAAACTATTGGGGTTTTGAACAAAAGGGCAAAAGAGCAGCTGGTGCACCTAAAAATGCTGGCGGTGGTTTTGGCAGAAGAATGGCAGAAGAAGCGCCTGAGGCAGCTGCTGCAGAAGAAAGAGAATTTACAGGTAGAGAAGTATTACCTGGCACTTATAAAGTTGTAGTAACGGCAGGTGCATGGAAAGACTCTGCAATGGTTCAAGTTTCGGATGATCCTAGAGTGCCTAGTAAAAATGAGGTAGTACTTGCGCAAGACAAGTTATTAGATCAATTACAAGTGGTTGCAGATAAATACAATGCTGCTCAAGATCAATTGGATGAAGCAGAATTAACATTGACACAACTTAAAGCAGAGTGGAAAGACAAAAAAGACAAAGGCGTAGATAGTTTAAATAAAGCACATAAAGCGATTGCTGAAAAAGTGAAAAATTTAAAAGAGATGATGGTAGGCAAGCGACAAGAAAAGCAAGGCTATGGTACCGTGCCAACGATCACTCCAATTTCTATCATCCGATCTGCAAGCATGTTGATCATGGGTAAAAACACTTTACCTGGTGCGCAGGAAGAACGTATGATTGCAGCAGCTAAAGTAGCAGCAGATGAAGTTGCATTAAAAGTAAATGCCTTTTTTGCAAAAGATTGGGCCGACTTTAGAAAATTAGTGGAGGCAACACCGATCAAAAAATTTAAAGAAGTAGAAACCATCAAATAATTACGTAGCCCTCCAATCTTGGAGGGCTCGTTCTTTTCTATTAACAAGGATTATTCAATTTAAAAGTCAACTATGAAAAAATTATTTTTTGTATTTGCGGCTTTCTTAGCGGTACTTGTTTACAGTCCTGCAACAGCCCAAAAGAAAAAAGCAACTGAGCCAGTAAAGCCAGTTGAATTAACACAAGATCCAATTATTAAAGCCCAGCGTTTTAGATTGGTTGGTCCATTTAGAGGGGGTCGTGCTGCGGCTGCTGTTGGATCATACACCGATGTAAATACCTTTTTTATGGGATCAACCGGCGGAGGTGTTTGGAAAACAACGGATGCAGGTAATAACTGGAAAAATATTTCTGATGGTTATTTTGGAGGAACGATTGGAGCGATTGCGCTAGCGCCTTCTAATGAGTCAATCATTTATGTTGGAGAAGGTGAAAACACCATGCGTGGTAATGTAAGTGAAGGATTAGAAGGTATGTGGAAGTCTACAGATGATGGTAAGACATGGAAAAATATTGGATTGAAAGAAGGACGACATATTGTTCGTTTGATTGTACATCCTAAAAATCCAGATATTGTATGGGCAGCTGTGATGGGACATTTATTTGGACCTAATGAAAACAGGGGCGTGTACAAAAGTATCGATGGTGGTGCTACATGGAAAAAAGTATTGTATGTGAATCCACAAACGGGCGCAAGTGATTTAATCATCGATCCTAGCAATCCAGATAATTTATATGCAGGCACTTGGGAATTAATCCGCACACCCTATAGTTTAGAAAGTGGTGGTGCAGGATCTGGTATGTACAAGAGTACGGATGGTGGTAACACTTGGGAGTCTATTAAAAATAATAAAGGTTTACCAAAAGGGGTTTGGGGTATTGTAGGGGTTGCTGTTGCTAAATCTAATACCGATAAATTATATGCATTGATTGAAAATGCAAACGGTGGTTTATATGTATCTAATGATGCGGGTAAAACATGGAATTTAGTAAGTAGTGATAACAATATTCGTCAACGTGCTTGGTATTATACCAAAGTATTTGTTGATCCAGCAGACGAGAACAAAGTGTATTGTCCGAATGTAAATTTTATGGTCTCTTCTGATGGGGGTAAAAGTTTCACATCTTTAAGAACACCACATGGTGACCACCATGATTTATGGATTGATCCAAAGAATGGCAAAAGAATGGTGGTAGCGGATGACGGAGGCGCACAAGTAAGTTTGGATGCAGGAAGAAATTGGAGCACCATGATGAACCAACCAACGGTGCAAGTATATCGTTTAAGTACAGACAATAGTTTCCCTTATAGAATTTTAGCAGCTCAACAAGATAATTCTGCTTTCAGGATTAAATCAAGTACCTATGGTGCATTTATTGGAGAAAGTGATTTTGACGTCACAGCGGGAGGGGAGAGTGGCTATATTGTGTCAGATCCTTTGAATAATGATGTTGTATATGGTGGATCTTATGGTGGTTTAATTACTCGATTTGACCATAAAACAGGCGAGAACAGAGTGATCAATGTTTGGCCTGACAATCCTATGGGTGCTGGTGCAGAAGCAATGAAATATCGTTTCCAATGGAATCATCCGATCTTCTTCTCTCCGCATAATCCTAAAAAATTATATACAGCGGGCAATCATTTATTTTCAACTGAAAATGAAGGAGCGAGTTGGACGATGTTGTCTCCAGATTTAACAACAGATGACAAAGCAAAACAAAAAAGTTCAGGTGGTCCAATCACACAAGACAATACCAGTGTAGAATATTATTGTACCATTTTCACTGCTGCAGAATCTCCGCTTGAAAAAGATTTATTGTGGACAGGTAGTGATGATGGCGTGATTAGTGTAAGCAAGGATGGCGGAAAAACTTGGGCAAATGTAACGCCAAAAGATGCCCCAAAATGGATGATGTGGAATAGGGTAGAAGTAGACCCAACAAGAAAAGGAACTGCTTATTTTGCTGGTACAAGGTATAAATTAGATGATTTTACACCTTATATCTATAAGACAACAGATTATGGTGCTACTTGGACCAAAATTACCAATGGTATTGATCCAATGCATTTTACAAGAGCTATTGTGGCTAGTCCAAGAAAAGCAGGTGTCTTATTTGCAGGGACAGAATATGGCTTGTACGTATCTGTGAATGATGGTGCTTCTTGGGAGCGTTTTCAATTGAACCTTCCTGTAACCCCTATTACAGATTTGTTGATTAAAGATCAGAACTTGATAGTGGGTACACAAGGAAGAAGTATTTATGTATTAGATGACCTGTCTTTTGTAGAAAATTTCCAAACAACTCCTACCACTAGTAAAGTATTTCCTATTGCAAATACGTATCGTGTTCCACCACAAATGGGTGGAAGAAGAAGTCGTGGCATGAGTGCTAGTATGCCAGGCAATGTGGGTATGAACCCTGCTAAAGGCGTGGTAATTAAATATTGGAAAGCTGGCAATCCATCTGATTCAACAAGCGTCATGATTAGTATTTTAGATGATCAAAAGAAAGTGATTAAAACAGTGAGTCATACCGATACGGGTGGTCCAAGTACAGAAGCTGGATTCCAAACTTATGTTTGGGATATGTACCATAAAGAAGTGGAGAAACCTGAAGCGAGTTTGATTCTATGGAATGGCTCAACTAGTCCAGTGTTAGCTGCGCCTGGTAATTACACTGCGAAAGTGACTATTGATAATGTCGTGACAGAACAACCTTTCACGATTGTGGCTGATCCAAATTATAAAGTGTCAGATGCAGACTTAAAAGCACAGGAGCAATTCTTGTTGAAAGTAGCAGGCACTTTTAGCGACATCATGAAAAACTTAAAAGGTATTAAAGAATTACGTAGTCAAATTCAAACTTTACAGAAGAAGACTAAAGATACAAGCTTCCAAAAGCAAGCTAAAACAGTGTTAGCAAGTTTAACGGCAATCGAAGAAGCTTTACATCAAACAAAAGCTAAAAGCGGGCAGGATGTATTAAACTTCCCAATTCGTTTAGATGATAAGATTGCAGGTGTATTTGAATCTGCGGCATCTGGATACACAGCACCAACTAAGCAAGTGCAAGGCGTGTATGATGTATTGAAAGCACAAGTAGATGCAGAGTTTAATAAGTTAGATACCCTTAAGAAAACAGGCATCAAACAATTGAATGATGCGGTACATCAATTAGCCATTCCAATTATTGGAGGTTAATACTACTTCATTGTAGAGCTAAAAAAAGGTCCCGATTTTTCGGGACCTTTTTTTTATTCAAAATCTTTGTACAATAAGTATTTTTTTCGCATTTGCTTAAATGCCATTAAACCCGGTTGCCAGCTGGACCTGATTGCAGCAGGAGAGGTGCCAGCTTTTAATTGCTCCATCAATTTGGCGTTGCCAGCTAATTTATTAAAGAAGTAGTCTGTCGCTAATTTAGATTTAGGCTCAATAAAAAAGCTATCTTTTTTTGGGAATGCTTGGTACATTTCGATCAGCAATTCAAGGTCTATTTTATTTTTTGGAGCTTGTTGTTGACTTAGGTCCCAGCCATAACATAATTGACCATATAATTTTGAGTTCATGGCACCTGTTCTTGGGCCAGGTGTGAAACTGAATGATTTACCTTGGATACTTGGGTGGCCAATATGGGCGAATGCATGTGCCGTTCCGCGTCCTTCACTCATTACAGAGCCTTCGATCAAACAAGTAGTTGGATACCAATAAATGGCATTCATATCTGGCAGGTTAGGAGAAGGCGCTATATTGAAAGTGTACATCGCATTGTGGTCGTAATTTTTACACTGTATGACTGTTAATTGTAAAGGACTTGCTGTTTTATTGATATTACTGTCCGCTGGAGCAGTCAACCATTTTTCGCCTACCAACATTGTTGCATATTCTCCAATCGTCATACCATACACAATGGGAATAGCTTTTTTACCTACAAAACTGCTAAAAGGTTTTTCTAATACAGGACCATCTACATAATGCCCATTCGGATTTGGACGATCTAGAATCACAAGCGGCTTATTGTTAGCCCATGCGGCTTCCATATAATATTGAAGGGAAGAAATATATGTATAGAAACGTGTTCCGACATCTTGGATATCAAAAACCAACACATCTACATCTACTAAATCAGCTTCGCTTGGACCATATTTTTTTCCATAAAGAGAAACGATATGAACCCCTGTAGCTTCATCTATTCCATCTTTTGTTTTTTCACCTGCATCGGCAGTACCTCTTAGGCCATGTTCTGGGGTAAAAACTTTTTGTAGATGAATACCACTCGCCATTAAAGTGTCCATTAAATGTTTGCTTCCAACCGTTGCTGTGTGGTTGGTAAACAGACCTACTCTTTTACCTTTTAAAATAGGCAAGTACTGTGCGGTTTGATAAGCGCCTGGCAAAATAGGAGCGCTTTTTTGTGCAGTTCCTTCAAAGGCAATCAAAAGTAAAACAGCCGCTAAGCAAGTAATCGTTTTGTATTTCATAAATTAACTTAAATATTTTCCAACAATAGGCATTCTCCTACCCACGCCGAATGCTTTTGGCGATATTCTTATAATTGGACAGAATTGATTTCGTTTGTATTCATTGGTATTGACCATTTTTAAAGTACGGTCTACTAATGCACTATCAAAACCGTTTGCTTTAATACTATTTGGATCTGCGCGTTTTTCGATGTACTGATATAAGATTTGATCAAGGATGGAATAATCAGGTAGACTATCACTGTCTTTTTGATCTGGTCTTAATTCTGCACTTGGTGCTTTTTGAATAATATTGTTTGGTATTATTTCTTTAGATGCATTAATATAATTGGCTAGAGCATACACTTGTAATTTATAACAATCACCCAGCACGCCTAATCCTCCAGCCATATCACCATATAAAGTACCATAACCCGTCGCTAATTCACTTTTGTTAGAAGTATTCAATAATACATAGCCTAATTTATTGGCAATGGCCATCAATAAATTGCCTCTAGACCTGCTTTGTATATTTTCTTCGGCCAATGAAAAAGGAAGGTCTTTAAAAATTGGTTTTAAAGTATGTAAAAAGCTTTCATACACTTCTTGAATGGGCAATAGGTCACAAGGATTGCCTAAATTTTTACTTAACTGAACTGCATCGTCAACTGAATGGGCAGTTGAATAAGGGGAAGGCATTAAGATAGCATATACATTTTCTTTTCCTAAAGCATCGCAAGCAATCGCTAAAGTGACTGCGGAATCAATGCCGCCAGAAGAACCAAGTATGGCTTTTTTGAAACCCATTTTAGTGAAGTAATCTCTTACACCTAATACCAAGGCTTGGTATACTTGATCAATATTCAAGGTTGGAATGAGCTGTGCAGGATTCAATTCTTTACTTGGAACAGATGCGGCTGGCTCCAGAATTGGCGCATTTATACTGCCATCTTCGTTACATTCAAAAACTTGTATGGCTGTTTCAAACATAGGAAGTGCGCCACATAAGTTAGCGTCTTTATCAAAAACCAAAGAAGCGCCATCAAAAACAATTTCAGTTTGGCTTCCTATGGCATTACAATAAAATAATGGCTTTTTATATTTTACCACATTCGATTTGATCGTTGCTTTTCTGTCTTCGTCATGTGTGTAGTCAAATGGAGAAGCACTCAGGTTTAATAAAATATCAGGTTCCTGTTGCATCATCTGATCCATTGGACAAATTGTATACAATGGGTTATCGCCTAAGTTCCATATATCTTCACAAATGGTGATTGCTAATTTTTTTCCTTTAAATGGAACTACTTTCCATGCATTTGCGGGTTCAAAATAGCGGTTCTCATCAAATACATCGTAAGTTGGTAGTAAAGTTTTATGAATCTCTGCCTGTATTTTTTGATCATACAAGAAAAAAGCGGCGTTGTATAAGGGCTTTCCTTTTTCGTTGGTGTTGTGGGCAGGCGAACCAATCAAGACACCGATTGTATCAGCAACTTTGCGGATTGCATCCACACTTGCATAACATTGTTGAATAAAGTCATTGAATTCTACAAAGTCTCTAGCGGGATAACCACAGACACTCATTTCACTAAATAATATTAAATCAGCACCTTCTTTTTTTGCTTGTTCAATCGCATCAATTATCTGCTTTGTGTTAGCTTCAAAATTGCCGATATGATAATTCTGTTGGGCGATACAAATTTTCATGAGCCAAAGGTCGGTTTTTAAAAGAAATAACCTCGCTTTTTTTGTACTTTCGAGGATGAGATGGACCCTTTTGTTGTATGGTGTAATCAGTATGCTTGCAGTGGCCTGTGAAGGTCCAACTCGAGACCTGGCCAATAATGCCCCTAAGCCATCCATCCAAGTCATTCATTTTGAAGATGCTTTTTTTGGGATGGATAGTCTCCGCTTTAAAGAAAATTTAGCAAAATTAGTACAACAATATCCCTCTTTTGCTGCCGATTATTTTGATCGAATTTTAATGCAATCTCCAATAAAAGAACCCCAGCAAATTAGGGCATTTTACAAAGCCTATTGGCCCATTTATAAAGAAGTTAAAAAGTTAAATGCTGCCTCAACGGCAACTCCTCAGATAGAAGAAGCTTTAAAAAGATTTCATTATTTTTTTCCTGATTATGTCTTGCCAAAAAATATTATTTACTTTATTGGCCCATTGGAAACCTATGGGAATATAGTTACTAAAGACGGCATTGCGATTGGATTGCAGCTTTATTTAGGCGCCGAGTCCAGCTGGTATTTTTCGGAACAAGTGCATACCATTTATCCATCTTATATAAGTAGGCGTTTTACACCAGCACATATCGTAGTAAACACGCTCGAAAATATTTTAAATGATTATCAATCCATTGCATTGAATGGGCAATCCTTAATTACACAGATGATTGAAATTGGGAAGCGTCAATATATTATGGAACAATGTTTGCCTAGTGTAGCAGATACAGTTAGGATGGGTTATACAGCGCAACAATTAGATGCGTTAAATGCGGAACAATCATACATTTGGACTTATTTGTCAGCAGAAAACAGGCTTTATGCCACGGATCCAAATTTTATCCACTCCATGCTTGGCGAGGCAGCTTACCATGAACAATTTGGAACGAATTTGCCCGGAAATGTTGGTAAATATATAGGGTATAAAATTGTTAAAGATTGGATGCGTCAACAAAAAGGAGTTGACAAAACTGACTTAAAAAAATTATTACAAATGTCTTCAATGAAGATCTTGCAAGAAACAGCAATTGATTTTTAAACTTCTTAGTTCAATTTAACTGGAGCAATCATTTTAAAAGGAGGAATGGCCACTTGAATGGGTGTTCTATTTGCTACATTTTCCATGCTATAAAAGCCTTGCATTTTACCCAATTCTGATTTTAAGGTACAGCCACTAACATATTGGTATTGTTTTCCTGGCATGATCAAAGGTTGGACACCCACTACACCTTCGCCTTCTACAACCCTGTGTTCTCCATTACTATCAAAAATCTCCCAACTTCTACGTAACAGTTTTACCGGAAAAGCATTGTGGTTTTCGATGGTAATTCGATACGCAAACATAAAATCTTGCTGTAAAGGATTACTGTAATCTTTTTGGTAAAAAGTCTCAACACTCACTTCTATTCCTTCTGAAATTGTCGAAATCATGATCAAAGGGATCAAATGTATTTTGCAGAGGATACTGCATTATAAAATTAGGAATATTTTACACGACTAAGCTAAAAAAAGGCACTAATTTTTTTTAGGAACACCTAACTCACCTAACTTCGCGGGAACGTTTGAAAACGTGTTCTAAAACCCCATTTTTATACTTAAAATTCAATAAAATGAAGATCGCTGTAGCTAAAGGAGATGGTATTGGACCAGAGATTATGGAAGCTGTTATTGGTATATTTAATGCGGCAAAATTGCCCTTAGAATATGACTATGTGGACATGGGAAAATGGGTCTTTGACAAGGGTTTTAGCAATGGTATGACGCCTGAGGCAAAAGAAACGATCGAAAGATTAGGCATTCTGTTTAAAGGGCCAATGGAAACGCCAAAAGGGAAAGGGGTTAAAAGTGTGAATGTAACGGCTAGAAAAACTTGGAACACTTATGCAAATGACAGAAAATTTCAAACATTAAGTGGGGTGGATACCGTTTTTAGTAAAGCAGGTGTCAATATTGATTTGACGATAGTACGCGAAAATATAGAAGATACTTACGGTGGCATTGAACATATGTTGACACAGGATGTGGCCGTTGCAAGAAGAGTGATATCGAGAGGAGGAAGTGAACAAGTGATTCGTTATGCGTTCGAGATGGCACAGAAAAAAGGTGCGAAGAGAATTACTTGTGGCCACAAGGCGAATATCATGAAGTTAACGGATGGATTATTCTTAGAAGTATTCAATGAGATCGCAAAAGAATACCCAAATCTAAATTCAGACGACATTATTGTAGATGACTTGTGTATGAAATTAGTAAGTCGTCCAGATTTGTTTGATGTAATTGTGTTAACTAATTTGCAAGGAGATATTGTGAGTGACTTATGTGCTGGATTAGTTGGCGGGCTTGGGTTTGCGCCATCATCTAATATTGGAGATCATATCTCTATATTTGAAGCAGTACACGGCACGGCACCAGATATTGCTGGAAAAAATATTGCCAATCCAACTTCATTGTTGTTGAGTGGTTTAAATATGTTGCGTCATCTTGGTTTAATGGAAAAAGCAGTGATGATTGAAAATGCCTTATTGTATACATTAGAGTCTGGTATTCATACTGGTGACTTTGGTGATAAGTCTATCCCTTCAGTGAATACAACCGTATTTGCACAAGCGATCATTGATAATTTTGGCAAACAACCTAAGCATAATCCAAGACCAGCTTTGCAAAATTTTGAATACATCCCTTCTGCCACTGCAATAACGAATAACCCTATGTTAGTAGGAAAAGTAAATGAACCACATAAGGTAGTTGGTGTTGACTTTTTTATTGAAAGCACTTTGCAACCTGCAATGATAGCAGCGGCATGTCAACCTTTTTTAACACCTGATTTAAAGTTGGTTACCATTGCAAATAGAGGTACTCAAGTTTGGCCAACTGGCTCTGTATTTACCAATTTGGTAAATCAGTTTTATGTTCGTTTTGAAACTGAAAATGCAGCAGCATTATCTCAGGCAGCGATCATTGAACTTTACACTGCTTTGTCTAAGGAATTTCAGATCAGTTCGGTAGAATGCTTGAACATGTGGGGAGACAAAAAAGCCTACAGTTTAGCACAGGGTCAATAGTAGGTCAGAGTTAGATCAGATTTCATTCTTATCTGCCCTATTTTGCCCTATTTTGCTATAAAATTGCCCTTTTCGGTGGGAAAAAATACATTTTTGATGTAATTTCACGACTCAATTACAAATTAGCTTTTAACCTATGGCAGAAGTAATATTAATGCCCCGTTTAAGTGACACCATGACTGAAGGTGTGATTGCGGCTTGGCACAAAAATGTGGGTGATACCGTTAAAAAAGGTGATTTATTAGCAGAAATAGAAACGGATAAAGCAACCATGGAATTGGAGAGCTATCAAGACGGTGTGTTATTACACATTGGTACGCCTCGTGGTGGAAAATTACAAGTAAACGATTTATT
>JBEDDG010000020.1:0-19043 GCA_041176305.1 Bacteroidota bacterium
TTCCTCTTTAATCAAATCGCCTTGTGGCGCTTTACCATCTGCTACATTGGTATTCACTAATGATTTTACATAACTAGCTAACTGTTGCATTTCGACAGGTGAAAAATTAGATTGCCAAGCCTGCATCCCTTTGTCAGGCCAGCCATATTTAATGGTTTTAAAAATATCTTTAATAGTTGCTCCATGTAAACTATAATTATCGGTAAGGTTCGGACCTACTCCACCAGCACCATTAGGGCTATGGCAAGCTACACAGGTCTTTGTATACAATGTTTTACCAGTTGCTATACCTGCGGCATCTAACATCACAACAGAGTTCTCATCCACGTTTTCTTTCATAGATGCTAAGTAAGCATCCGTTTCAATTTTGGCTTCAGCCATCTCCGTGTTATATTCTTCTGTAGGATTCATTCCAGTATGCCAAACTTCAAATTTCAAAATGTAAAAAATGGCAACAAAAATGGTGATGTAAAACCCATATTTCCACCAAGGCGGTAAGGCATTGTCTAATTCTCTGATGCCATCATAATCATGATCTAGTAAGATGTCTGCTTCTTGCTCTATTGGAGCAGCTTTTGTAAAGAATTTTTTATCCAAATTGGCCCAAGTTGTCTTAATCCATGAAGGTGCTTTTTTACCGTCTACTGTTAGTTTAACAGGCACAGGATTTAAAATGCGCCATAAATTTCGAATAAAATAAAGTAACACAAAGATGATTAACAATTCTAGCCCCAATACGGTAGTCAAGGTCCAAAAAGAAAGTGCAGACAAACCTCCATAATAGGCAGTTGTAGCAACTACTTCTGTTGCTCCCTCTGCGGTAGTAGTTGCCTCTTGAGCAAGCAAGGGATTAAAGACACCCCCTAGTAATGCAAGCAATAATAGCGTGGTTGTTTTGTTTTGTTTTGCTATTTCAACCACTTTCCTAGACAACATCATCAAAACAGATGACAATAGCCATATGGCAGCCACTAATAAAAGTGCAACAGCTAATACTAAATATTCAATATAATTCAACATAATTTAAATTTTTTGAAGTGCTTAATTTTCTAAAGGCAATTGCTTAATGGTATCGACCTCTTTTTTGTCCATCACTTTTATATACCATAAAACCCCTACAAAAAATGCGACAAATACGAGTAAGGAGAAAATGGGATAGATGGTTGAATGATCCATCGTTTCGGTATATTTTTTTATAAAACTGAACATGTCATTAAGTTTATAAGGTTATTTTTTATTAATATCTGTTCCAAGTCTTTGTAAATAGGCAATTACTGCAATGATTTCTTTATTTGCACCCACCTCAATACCATCTTGCTTTAAATTAGCAGCAATCGTTTTTGCTTGTTGCATCAATTCCTTATTAGCCAATTGATCATAACCAGCTGCATAAGGCACCCCTAATGTTTGCATTGCTCGAATTTTAGCTGGTGTAGTAGCTGTATCTAATTCATGGTCAATTAAGAAAGAATATGCAGGCATAACAGACCCAGTAGAAATAGCGCTCGGTTCGTCTAAATGGTTAAAATGCCAAGTATTTGATTTTTTATTGTTACCTGTGCCTTCACGAGCTAAATCTGGCCCAGTTCTTTTACTACCCCATTGGAATGGATGATCGTACACAAATTCACCAGCTTTACTATATTCCCCATAACGTTCCGTTTCACTACGGAAAGGACGAACCATTTGAGAGTGACAAGTATAACAGCCTTCTCTTACATAAATATCTCTACCCTGTAATTCCAAAGGTGTATAAGGCTTCACACTACTAATGGTAGGCACATTTGATTTTACTAAGAAAGTAGGAATCATTTCAACAGCACCTCCAATTAAAATAACAATTAAAGACATCACCAACATAGGTGTTGGCTTGCGCTCAATCCATCTATGCCAATGCTCCCCTTTGTGTTTTTCAAAAGTTGCTTCTAAAGCAGGCGCTTCCGCATCCTCATTCGCCACCAATGTTCCTTTACCGATAGTTTTAAAAATATTCACCATCGCTAAAATTGCACCAGACAAATACAATACACCACCTAATGAACGCATGGCATAGAATGGACGCATATAAGTCACTGTCTCTAAAAATTGATATTTTAATTGACCAGTTGGCGTAAACTGCTTCCACATAGAAGCCTGTTGCCACGCAGCCCAATACATTGGAATCGCATAAAATAAAATACCTAAGGTGGCTAACCAAAAGTGCATGTTAGCTAACTTTTTAGAGTACAATTCTGTTTTATACATTTTCGGGATCAACCAATATAAAATACCAAAAGTCAACATACCATTCCAACCTAAACCGCCCACATGTACGTGCGCAATAATCCAATCGGTAAAGTGTGCTACTGCATTGATATTTTTTAAGGACAACATAGGCCCTTCAAATGTGGACATACCATAGGCCGTTACAGCAACCACCATGAATTTTAAAATCACATCTTCTCTTACTCTATCCCATGCACCTCTTAATGTTAATAAACCATTGATCATACCACCCCAGCTTGGGAAGATCAGCATAAAACTAAAAACAACCCCTAAACTTTGTGCCCAGTTGGGTAATGCGCTATACAATAAATGGTGAGGACCAGCCCAGATGTATAAAAAGATCAAGGCCCAAAAGTGGATAATAGATAATTTATAAGAAAAGACGGGACGATTCGCCGCCTTTGGCATAAAATAATACATCAATCCCAAATAAGGTGTGGTTAAGAAAAATGCAACCGCATTGTGTCCATACCACCATTGTACCAACGCGTCTTGCACCCCAGCATACCAACTATAACTTTTAAATAAGGTTACGGGTAACTCAAATGAATTTACTAAGTGCAATACAGCAACGGTCACAAATGTGGCGATATAAAACCAGATCGCCACATATAAATGACGCTCTCTTCTTTTTAAAATCGTTGCAAACATATTCCAACCAAACACCACCCAAATAATCGTAATGGCGATATCAATAGGCCATTCTAATTCGGCATATTCTTTTGAGGAGGTGATACCTAATGGCAAAGTGATCGCTGCAGCCACAATAATTAACTGCCAACCCCAAAAATGAATTTTACTTAAAAGGTCACTATACATTCTCGCTTTCAATAAGCGTTGTAACGAATAATACACTCCCATAAAAATTCCATTACCAACAAATGCGAAAATAACTGCATTGGTATGTAATGGACGAATACGCCCAAAACTAAAAAAAGGTTGAAGATTCAATGTAGTTGGAAAAACAAGTTGCAAGGCAACCCATAATCCAACAGTCATTCCTACTACGCCCCAAATAATGGTAGCAATAGCGAAATTCCTCACTGTTTTGTTATCATACTGAAAACTTTCTACTTGCATAATGCTAATTTGTATGGTTATTGTTTAGTTTTTGTTTTTACCTCTTCCTCGAATAAAATACGAATGGAGGGCGTATAGTCATCGTCCATTTGGCCAGATTTTACGGACCATAAAAAGGCAAATAAAAAGCCTCCTGCGACCAAGACACTGACAATGATTAAAAGGACGAATACACTCATGAATAGGGTTTGGACAAAGCTATTTCCTATTGCGCTGGTGTTTTATGACCTATGTCAAAGCCAAGAATGATTTATATCATATTTTATTGCAATGCGGTCAATATTAGTTGCGGATGGACTTTGAGTAGTAGTAGGATAATATAGCAGCAAGGGCTACAATACTAATTGAACTTATAGGCATTAATATAGCAGCTACCATTGGAGACAATAAGGCTTGTGTAGCAAAATACATGCCTACAAGATTATAGACAATAGAAAGTCCAAAAATAAGGGTGATGATTGTTTTCGCCTTTTTGGCATATTGAATCAGATGGAATAAGGATGTAACTTGATGACCTTCTAAAATGGCATCACTCGCAGGTGTAAATAAATGAGACTTATCTGTCACCGCTACTCCAATATCACTTTTTTGCAATGCGCCCGCGTCGTTTAATCCATCCCCTACCATCATCACCGTCCTCCCTTCATTTTGCAACTGCTGAATATAATTTAATTTATCGGCCGGTGATTGTTCAAATAACATTGGAATAGTGGCTCCTAATTGAAGTTTTAATTTCTGTCCTTCATTAGGATGATCTCCACTTAATAAATGGATTGCATAGCCTTTAGCTTGTAAAGATTGAATCATCTCGGATATACCTTGCCTATAAGCATGGTTCACTTTGTAAAACCCTCTGAATACCCCATCTATTGCAATACAAACCACCGACTGGTCATAGTCGGAATTCACAGGCACTCCTTCTTCTAATAATAATTTGACGGAGCCAATAAGGAGGGTATGACCTTGTGAAGAGGCAATGATACCTTTGGCAATATTATTTTGAATTTGATCCACTTGCACTAATGGGATAGCCGCTTCTGAAAGCAATTGATAGATCATTTGACTCAATGGATGTAAGGACTCTCTTGTAACAGAACGGATCATGGATTGTTCTTGACTTGACAATGCTACGCCAATATAAACCATAGTTGTTGCATCATGATTTGTTAAAGTGCCCGTTTTATCAAAAACAATCGTATCAATTTGTTCGAAGGTCTCAATCACTGCTGCATTCTTACAGTACAATTTCGACTTACCAAGCCACCTTAATACATTCCCATAAGTAAAAGTAACCGTTAGTAATAAGGAGCAAGGACATGCGACAATCAACACGGAACTTACTGCTGGCAAAATTTTACTTGTATCTACATACCACCAATACAAACCTGAAAAGAGCGCAATACTAAATAACACATAAGTGAAATATTGACTCCAAGGATGCACAAAAGATTGTTTGGCATTTTTAGTCTGCTGCAATAAGGGGCTATTCCATAATTCAGTAATATAACTATGCCCAACTGGCTTCATCACTTCTACCTGAATGGCCCTGCCTTTTTGAACCCCACCTGCATACAATAAGGTCCCAGCTTCAAAAGCAATAGGCGCATTTTCACCAGAAACAAAACTGTAATCCACCAATGCAACCCCTTCCTTTAAAATAGCATCTGCAGGAATCATTTCACCAGTGCGTACTAAAAGCACATCCCCTTTTATAATCTCATTTAAGGAAAGATTGACTTCTTTCCCTTCTTTTAACAAGGTCACCCCTAAAGGAAAAAAAGAGGTATAGTCTCTGTCAAATGCAAATGAGTCATAAGATTTATCCTGAAACCACCTGCCGATTAACATAAAAAATACAATCCCCGACATACTATCTAAATAGCCTGCCCCTGTTTGGGTCAAAATTTCATAGAGACTTCTTCCAAAAGTAACTAGGATCGCTAAAGCTATGGGCGCATCGATATTCAACCACTTCTGTCTTAGACCAGTGTAGGCTGAAATAAAGAAATCGCTCGCGCTATAAAATAAGACAGGCAGAGATAATATTAAATTCAGGTAAATAAAAAATGGCCTTAAGCTACCTAAGTCCGCCACTTGATCTGATAAATATTCTGGAAAACTCAACATCATAATATTGCTGAAACAAAATCCAGCAATACCTATTTTATACAATTGCTTTCGATTAACTTTTTTCTTTTTTTGCCAATCATTTCCTCCTAAATTTATCATTGGTTCATACCCCACAAAGGCTAATAATTGCACCACTTGTTTTAAGGCGATCAAAGAAGGCTGATACACAATTTTTACTTCTTTCTTTTCAAAATTTGTCTGAGATTGAATGATACCTGGATTAATTTTATGCAAGTGCTCAAGTAACCACACACAACTCACACAATGTATTTGAGGTAAGTAAAATACCACATGTGCTTGATCCCCTTGTTTAAATTGAATCAGCTGGTCTTGAATCGCATGATTGTCTAAATAATTGTATTTAGCTGAAGTGAAAATACCTTTAGCTGTGAGTCCAGGCATATTGGTCAAGTCATAATATTGACACATGCCATTTTCGTCTAGTAATTGATAGACCATCTTACAGCCATCACAACAGAAGTACTTGTCTTCTATTGAAATTGTACTGTCACATTCCGTCCCACAGTGGTAACATTTTTCTTGCATAGATAGAATGCAAAGGTCAGTAGAACCAAGGATGGCATCCATGACCCCACTCATGTCAATTCATGACAAAAATCATACAGTCATGGTTAGTTTAAAGCAGCCATAAAATGACGGTCCATTAAATTCACCGCTTCATAATACCCTTGTTTGTACCATTTGCAACGTGCCAATAATGCAACCAATTGCTGTTGTAATAAAACGTTGTTCAACATTGACGCGGGCAACCCTTTTTGCTGATTGGCACGTAAATATTGATCCAATGGTTTTGTTAAATCCTTATTCGCATAGTCCTTTACAAATGCACCAACAGCCGTATACGGTTGCATTGATTGTTGATTTTTGAGGTAGTACTGTAAAACAAATTCATTTAAACCTCCCTCCAAATAAAGCGACGCATAATTTGAGTCTGCATACAAGGCATTGGCTGGTATCCATTGATTTGGGATGATACCACCCCCTCCATATACTGTATTCCCTTTTGGGGTTTTGTAGGCTTTGCCTATTGAAGCAGTGTCTTGAGCGCCCTGGCTAGATGCTTCAATTCTTTGTATAAAGTCATGTTCATACCTCATTTTACCTTGCGCATAAGGCCTTTGAATATTACGTCCTAATGGTGTGTAATATTTGGCAGTTGTCAACCTTAGTGCACCTCCATTCGATAACCTGAATTGTTGTTGCACCAACCCTTTACCAAAAGACCTGCGACCAACCACTGTGGCACGATCCCAATCTTGTAAAGCACCAGCCAACACTTCACTTGCAGAGGCAGAAGTTTCATCCATTAAGATGGTTACAGCGCCTTGTTCAAATAAACCCTCTCTCTTACTATAATAATCTACCCTTGGTGCATGTAATCCTTCTGTGTATACGATTAATTTATTTCCAGGCAAAAGCTCATCTGCAATCGCAACTGCTTCCGATAACAAACCACCTCCATTGCCTCTTAAATCAATCACCAAAGACTTCATCCCTTTTTGAATCAATGGCTCTAAAGCTTGCATAAATGCTTCATAAGTACGATCAGCAAATTTGTCTATTTTAATATAACCTACCGTATCCTTTAACATATAGGCTGCATCTATTGGCGAAACAGCTACAGACGCCCTTGTTAAATTAAAGGTTAATTTTTGTTGGTTACGAAGTACAGCTAATTTTAAGGATTGTGCATCTGGTCCTTTTATTTTTCTTTTTACTGCTTCGCCATCCAACTTGTTACCAGATAGTTTTACAGTATCATCTAATGTTAACAAGATATCGCCGGTCTTTAAGCCCACTTTAGCTGCAGGACCATCTGGCAAAACATAAGCCACTACAACACTATCTCTAAATTGCATGAACTCAATACCAATGCCTTTATAATTAGGTTGCAATTGTTCATTTGCCCCCACCAGGTCTGCTGGTGGGATATACACTGAATGTGGATCCAATTGTTCTAAATAAAAATCTGCCAATTTTGTTTGCGTACTATCTAAGTCAACCTGCTCTACATATTTTGATTTCACTAATTCAATGATTTCATCCATCGCAGATGTTTTACCCAATGAAGGGAAACCTAAAGAAAAACTTCCTTTGATAAAAATACCGATGCCAATACCTACTAAAAGTACGATGGCATATAAAATTGGAGTGACCCAACTGGTCTGGGTTGAACGAGGCTGATTTTGTTGCATGTTGTATGAATTCTGTGCAAATTTACATCAATTCAAAATGAAATAGCTAATTTCATGGTTCAGTTCAACTCCTATGAAAAAGACGTATTTAATTGCAGATAGTGGCGCTACAAAATGTCATTGGACCCTCGTTCAAAATGGCAAAAAACAAACCATCAAAACTACCGGCATAAGCCCTTATTTTTTAGGGCAAGACGCCATTGTTCAATTATTAGAAAAAACCTTTCAAAAAAAGACCGATTTGTCCAAAGTAGAAGCTGTCTATTTCTACGGCACCGGACTGAGCAACCCTGACAACGTAAGCATCTTGAAAAAAGCGTTAAAAACTGTTTTCAAAAATGCCAAATTAGATATACAAACAGACTTGATGGCTATTGCAAGAGCAGCTTGTCAAGATCAAAAAGGAGTTGTTTGTATACTAGGCACTGGCTCCAATGCTGGATTTTATAACGGAAAAACAATCACTAAAAATAGTCCTGGTCTAGGTTATGTGCTTGGCGACGAAGGAAGCGGTGCTTACTTAGGCAAAAAAGTGTTGCAGTATTTTTTATATAAAACATTTGATGACGAGCTGATGAACATGTTTGAAAAAAAATACCATTTAGACAGGGCAGCGATTTTAAATAAAGTTTACAAAGAACCCACCCCAAATAGTTATATCGCAAGCTTCACCGATTTTTTAGTAGAAAATAGAGGACATTATATGGTGGAGAATATTATTGAAGATGGATTAAATGATTTTTTCTTTACCCATTTGAATAAATTAAATGAGTCTTGGCTTTACCCAATACATTTTGTAGGAAGCGTCGCCTATGGATTTAGGGATGTGTTAAAACAATTAGCAATTGGTTACGAGATAGAATTAGGCAAGATTGTTAAATCTCCAATGGATGGTTTAATTGAATACCATCGCCAACACTAGGTTACCATGCATGACATAGAACCTTATTACCATTGGCGCCATTTATATACGGCAGAAACAGATTCAAAATCTATTTTTTTTGGCAGAACTTATAGTGAATTTGAATTTTCACAAACGGTGTACAATTATTACATCCATCCGCAATGGGATGAATTTGGAAGCAAAACATTGTACTTAAAAATATTGTATGTAGACTATGATGCCGCCTTTGCAATCCTTGAATTTATTGGAGAATGGAATGACACCATAGAGAATGATATCATGGAATTGAAAAGAGAAGTCTTAGATAAAATGATGGCAGAAGGGATCTATAAATTTATACTCATCGCTGAAAACGTTTTTAATTTTCACAGCGGTGATAAAGATTATTATGAAGAGTTGTATGAAGAATTATCGGAGGAAGAAGGATGGGCTGTATTAATTAACTTCCATCCTGCCGCCCAACATGATTTTTTATTACGCAAACTGAATCGATACATCGAACTGATGGAAGTTGCTCCTTGGCGAACTTATAAACCAGAACATTTTTTTCAGTTGATTGACCAAAAAATAAGCCAACGTTTAGATTTATAATTTTACCTAGAACCCATTTAAAAAGTAGCGTTTAGTATTAGGAATGCATAAGTATCAAATTAATAAACAAGGTCCTCGTAGGCAGCTAACAATTCCCTGTATGCATGATCGTCCTTCGCCAATTTTGTTGCCGTTAAGCCTTTTTCATACCATTCAATGGCCGCTTCCCTTTCGGATAATGCTTCCAAACATTTTGCTAAATGATAATAAGAACCAACATAATCAGGGAACTCAGATAGGATTTCAATGAATAAGGATTTTGCCTTCAACAATTCCCCAATTTTAATGTATTCCAAAGCTAAGGCATGTCTTAAAAAGTTATCCTTAGGTTGTTGATTTAAAAATTCAATAATTCTTTCAATTCGTTGCATCTTGTCTTATATTTGCATTAGTTGCATAAACAACCAAAAAGAATTAGACTATGAAGCTATTAGTTTGCATCAGCAAAACACCAGACACCACATCTAAAATTGCCTTTGTCGAAGGTAATACAAAGTTCGATGAAAACGGCGTACAATGGATCATCAATCCCTACGACGAATGGTATGCATTAGTAAGAGCCATTGAGTTAAAAGAGCAAGACCCTGCTACCATTATTCATCTAGTAACTGTAGGTGAAGCGGATGCTGAACCAATCATCAGAAAAGCATTGGCATTAGGTGGAGATGAAGCAATTCGTATCAATATTCAAAGTAATGATTCTTTTGTAGTAGCAAGTCAAATTGCACAGATCGCAAAAGAAGGTGGCTATGACTTAATCCTTACAGGAAAAGAAACCATTGATTACAATAGTGCTTGTATTGGTTCTATGTTGTCTGGCTTATTAGACCTACCCTTTGTTTCATTAGCGAATAAATTAGATGTTAACGGTAATACTGCTAGCATTCAGAGAGAAATAGAAGGTGGAGAAGAAACCTGTGAACTAAGTTTGCCTGCAATTGTAAGTTGCCAAAAAGGCATGGCAGAACAAAGAATTCCAAATATGCGTGGCATTATGGCTGCAAGAACTAAGCCTTTGAAGGTGGTTGAGCCTGTTGCAGTTCATTCCACTACAAGCATTCAAAACTTTGATTTACCTCCAGCTAAAACGGGTGTTAAATTAGTAGCTGCAGATAACGTAGATGAATTAGTAAGATTATTAAAAGAAGAAGCAAAAGCATTCTAAACAATTCAAATCAAACCCATGGTACTTATATATATAGATCAAGCAGACCAACAAATTAAAAAATCTTCTTTAGAAGCTATTTCATATGGGGCAGCACTTGCAAAACAATTAGGCGTTCCTGCCCATGGAATTTTGCTTGGTAATGTTACAGACGACTTGGCTGGATTAGGAAAATATGGTTTACAAAAAGTACATCAAGTAGCAGACGCTAACCTGAATCATTTTGACGCAAAAGTATTTACACAAGTTGTTACAGAAGCTGCAAAAGCAACTGGCGCAACGGTTGTCGTATTTGCACATAATTTAAATGGTAAAGCAATTGCTCCAGCAGTGGCTGTTAAATTAAATGCAGGAATTGTAACTGGAGCTAATAGCCTTCCAAATACAAGCAATGGATTTACAGTAACCAAAACGGTATTCTCTGGTAAAGCATTCGCACAAATTAATATCGACACGCCTGTAAAAGTGATCTCTATCAACCAAAACTGTTTTGGTGTTCAACACCATGAAGGCTCAGCAACGGTAGAGGCTTTATCAATAACGATTCCTGCTCCATCTATCAAAATTACTGCAACACATAAAGTGGAAGGTGACATTCCTTTAACAGAAGCTAACCTAGTTGTTAGTGGCGGACGTGGATTAAAAGGACCAGAAAACTGGGGCATCATCGAAGACCTTGCAAAAGCACTTGGCGCAGCGACTGCTTGTAGTCGTCCAGTATCTGATTCAGATTGGAGACCACACCATGAGCATGTGGGTCAAACAGGCGTTCAAGTGGCCCCTAATTTGTATATCGCTGTGGGTATTTCTGGCGCCATCCAACATTTGGCTGGTGTGAATAGAAGTAAGACCATTGTAGTGATCAATAAAGACCCAGAAGCGCCATTTTTCAAGGCGGCAGACTATGGTATAGTAGGTGATGCTTTCGAAGTAGTCCCTGCATTGACTGCTGCTATACAAAAATCAAAGGCCTAATTTAAAACAATGCTTTTTTGCTTTAACTTTGTAAGGCAAATTATCTTATGCAAAAAATAGAACTTGAAATTGTTGCGCTATCCCATAGCATCACTCAATCTAACTCCTATGCGGTTATTTTAGGAGAAGTCAATGGATTGAGACGATTGCCAATTGTAATTGGTGGCTTCGAAGCTCAAGCTATTGCTGTTGCATTGGAAAACATGCATCCTTCTAGACCATTGACACATGATTTAATGAAAAATTTCATGACTGCTTTTGATGTTCAATTGCAGGAAGTGTATATCTGCGATTTACAAGAAGGTATCTTTTATTCCAAATTAGTTTGTTTTAACGCCAATGATACTTTAGAAATTGATAGCAGAACCAGCGATGCATTGGCATTGGCCGTTCGATTTGGCTGCCCTATTTATGTATATGAACATATTTTAGATCAAGCAGGTTTAGCAAATGACAAAACAGCTAAAGTAGATGCGCCTACTACCATCACCAAAACGACCGAACGAAGCGACCTTGCTAAACTTTCTTTGTCTGAACTCAACGAACTTTTGAACGAAGTGTTAGAACAAGAAGATTATATACGCGCTATTGATATCAGAGACGAAATCAATAAAAGAAATCAGCCATAGGATGATTCATTTTCCTAACTGCAAAATCAACCTAGGCTTATCTATCCTTGCTAAAAGAACAGATGGCTTCCACGAGCTTGAAACTGTATTTTATCCCATTGCATTAAAGGACGCCCTAGAAATTATTCCTTCCGATACTTTACAATTCACCAGTAGCGGCATTCCAGTACCTGGTGATACCACCCAAAATCTTTGTTTAAAAGCCTATCATTTATTAAAAAAAGATTTCCCGCAGCTTCCTCCTGTTCAAATGCATTTGCATAAACATATTCCAATGGGCGCGGGCTTAGGAGGTGGATCCAGTGATGGCAGTGCAGCACTTGTCGTATTCAATACATTATTTTCTTTAGGTTTATCAACAGCTCAATTGATGGACTATGCAAGTCAACTTGGAAGTGACTGTCCTTTTTTTATTTTAAATAAAGCATGCCATGCTACAGGAAGAGGAGAGCAATTATCGCCCATTCCATTAGACCTTTCTGATTATCAATTTGTGTTGGTTCATCCTGGGAAACATATTTCTACTGCATGGGCCTTTCAACAATTGACACCCCATACTAAGCCAGAAAGTATCCAAAGTATTATTTCAAAACCAATTGGTGAATGGAAAAATCTATTGATCAATGATTTTGAAATACCCGTTTTCAAAGCGGAGCCTACCCTTGCTCAAATCAAAGCCGAACTCTATCAGTTAGGGGCTATTTACGCAAGCATGAGCGGATCGGGTAGTTCCTTATTTGGTATTTTTCCTAAAGCATATTTTACAACTGCGCCAGCAATTGCGCATGCACTCCGCATAGACCTAGTATAAATTTTCAAATCAAAAGTGTATTGCGAACGTTCGTTATTAGAAAATTACTAACGGTAACGTTTGTATTTTAAACGTTTTCAAATGGTTAGTAATTATATTGAATATCCTCTCGAAAAAAAGGCATTTTTTTGTAATTTTCAAAAGATCGATTCTTTTAGACAGTACCATTTAATAGTTTTTCTATGTCACAGCACCAACCATTTGGATTATACCATCCCGATTTCGAACACGACGCCTGCGGAATTGGATTTGTCGCTCATATGAAAGGGATCAAGTCCCATCAAAACATAGGGGACGCTTTGACCATTTTAGAAAATATGGAACATAGAGGTGCTAGTGGAAGTGAAGCCAACACGGGTGACGGTGCAGGCATCATGATTCAAATCCCGCACGAATTTTTCTTCAATGAATTATTACAACAAGGTATTCATCTACCCAATGCATTTGAATATGGAGTTGGTTTTTTATTCTTCCCAACGGAAAAAGGGATTGCAACAGAATGTAAAGAAATTTTTGAACGTGCGATTGAAAAAGTAGGATTAGAATTGATAGGTTATCGCAAAGTGCCAGTGAATAAAACAAATATTGGAGCAACAGCTTTATCTGTGGAGCCAATCATGGAGCAAGTTTTTATAAAAAAACCTGAGCATATAAAGGATGCTATGGATTTTGAAAGAAAACTATTTATCTTAAAAAACTACGCATCACACACCATTAATAATAGCATTAAAAAAGAGGCCATTGGATTTTATATTGCTTCGCTCTCTCAAAATGTTATTGTTTACAAAGGCCAATTAACGAGTCATCAAGTACGCGAGTACTTCACTGACCTAAGCCAGAAAACGGCTGTGTCTGCATTTGGTCTTGTGCACTCCCGTTTTGCGACGAATACTTTTCCTTCTTGGAAATTAGCACAGCCTTTTAGGTATATCGCACACAATGGAGAGATCAATACTTTACAAGGTAATTTGAATTGGCTAAGATCTGGTGAAGCAAGTTTTTTATCCCCTTATTTTACAAAAGAAGAATTAGAAATGGTCTTACCGATTGTCCCATCTGGACAATCGGATTCCGCATGTTTAGACAATGTTATAGAGTTACTCACCCTATCTGGTAGGTCTTTACCGCATGTAATGATGATGTTGATTCCAGAAGCATGGGATGGCAACGAATTGATGGACCCATCGAAAAAAGCATTCTATGAATTTCATGCAGCCATCATGGAACCATGGGATGGACCTGCATCTATCTCTTTCACTAATGGACAAATGATTGGCGCTACATTAGATCGTAATGGACTAAGACCCTCTAGATATTGTGTCACCAAAGACGATCGTGTGATCATGGCATCAGAAACAGGAGCATTACCTGTTGATCCTGCTATCGTCATAGAGAAAGGCAGACTTCAACCTGGCAAAATGTTTGTCGTTGACATGGAAGCTGGACGTATCATCAGTGATAATGAATTAAAACAAACTATTTGCAGCGCACAACCCTATGCAGATTGGTTAAATCAATATAAAATTAGACTAGAAGAATTACCAGAACCAAGAATTCAATTTACACACTTAGAGCAGGAACAAATTTTCAAATACCAAAAAGCTTTTGGGTACAGTAAAGAAGACCTGGACTGGATCATCACTCCAATGGCATTAGAAGGCAAAGAACCTATAGGTTCGATGGGGACAGATACGCCACTTGCTATTTTAAGTGACCAACCACAACACTTAACAAGTTATTTTAAACAATTATTTGCACAAGTTACCAATCCACCTATCGATCCAATAAGAGAAAGAATGGTGATGTCATTAGCCACTTTTGTTGGCAGCTTAGGTAATTTATTAGTGGAGGATGCAAAAGATAGTCACTGTGTGGCTTTAAAACATCCTATTTTGAATAACCATGAATTAGAAAAAATAAGGTCAATTGACACAGGTGTTTTTCAAGCAAAAACATTGCAATGTTATTTTAGAGCGGATGGAAAAGAGGGTTCGTTAAAAAGAGGACTGGATCGTTTATGCCGTTATGCAGTGGATGCAGTGGAGGATGGATTTGAAGTCATTGTATTAACCGACAGGTCTATAGATTCAGAACATGCAGCGATACCAAGCTTACTTGCCTGTTCAGCAGTGCATCATCATTTAATTCGCAAAGGGTTAAGAGGTAAAGTAGGCATCATTGTTGAAGCAGGAGATGTTTGGGAAGTACATCATTATGCCTGTTTAATTGGATTTGGCGCCACCGCAATCAATCCTTATTTAGCACTCTCCTCTATCCGTGCTATGAAATTAGCAGGCACTTTGAAAACGGAATATGACACAGAGAAATTAAAGAAAAATTACATCAAGGCGGTGAATGAAGGCTTGTATAAAGTGTTTTCAAAAATGGGTATCTCCACTTTGCAATCTTATCAAGGTGCACAAATTTTTGAAATCATTGGTATTAATAAAGAAGTTGTGGATCGCTATTTTACGGGTGCTACTTCCAGAATACAAGGGATGGGCTTAGATGAGATAGCCATAGAAATTTTAGCAAAACATGAATTGGCATTTGCAAAAAAAGCTATACTCAATGATCGTTTACCTGAAGGTGGTATCTACCAATGGAAAAGAAGAGGTGAAGCTCATTTGTTCAACCCACAAACCATCCATGCATTACAACATGCAACCAGTACAGGCGACTATGCTGGATTTAAAAAATATTCAAAATTAGTGAATGACCAAACTCAAAAAGCCTATACACTAAGAGGATTATTTGATTTTAACCCTACTAGACCAAGTATTTCGATAGATGAAGTAGAACCTGCCACAGCTATTTATAAGCGTTTTGCAACCGGTGCAATGTCCTTTGGTTCTATATCTTGGGAAGCACATACTACACTTGCTATTGCTATGAATCGTTTGGGCGGAAAAAGTAATACTGGGGAAGGTGGTGAGGATCCTATTCGTTATCAAAAAATGGAAAATGGGGATTCTATGCGCAGTGCAATTAAGCAAGTCGCTAGTGCAAGATTTGGTGTGACAAGTCAATACTTAACCGAAGCAGATGAGATTCAAATTAAAATGGCACAAGGTGCTAAACCAGGTGAAGGTGGACAATTACCTGGCGATAAAGTAGATGAGTGGATAGGAAAAACAAGACACTCTACACCAGGTGTAGGTTTGATCTCCCCTCCTCCACATCATGATATTTATTCTATTGAAGATTTATCTCAATTAATTTTTGATTTGAAAAATGCCAATAGAGCTGCTAGAATCAATGTGAAATTGGTTTCAAAAGCCGGCGTAGGTACAATTGCCGCAGGTGTAACCAAAGCAAAAGCAGACGTGGTGTTAATTGCTGGATTTGATGGTGGTACAGGCGCCTCTCCATTAAGCTCTATAAAACATACTGGACTTCCATGGGAATTAGGTTTAGCAGAAACACATCAAACCTTAGTGAATAATAACTTAAGATCACGTGTTGTGGTTCAAGCAGATGGACAAATGAAGACCGGAAGAGATATCGCAATAGCGACTTTACTAGGTGCAGAAGAATGGGGTGTAGCTACAGCAGCTTTAGTAGTAGAAGGCTGCATTATGATGCGTAAATGTCATATGAATACTTGCCCAGTAGGTGTCGCAACCCAGGATCCTGAATTAAGAAAAAGATTTAAAGGCGACCCTGACCATGTAGTAAAATTCTTTGAATTTATTACGGAAGAACTTAGGGAAATCATGGCAGAATTAGGCTACCGAACAGTGAATGAAATGGTAGGACAAGCGGATGTATTAACTATGCGCAAAAACATCCAGCATTGGAAATACAAAAAAGTAGATTTAAGTAGTGTGTTGTATAAAGCGCCTGCAGCAGCTGATATTGGATTGTTTCAAACAGCAATTCAAGACCATGGATTAAATGATGTTTTAGATTGGAAATTATTAGAAGCTGCAAAACCTGCTTTAGAAAATCAAACTAAAGTAGCAGCTTCCTTCCCTATCAAAAATACAGACAGAACGGTGGGCACTATTTTATCCAATGAAATTTCAAAACAATACCAAGCTGAAGGTTTACCTGCGAATACCATCCATTTTAAATTTACCGGAACTGCTGGCCAAAGTTTTGGTGCTTTCAATACCAAAGGCGTGACACTAGAGCTAGAAGGAGATGCCAACGATTATTTTGGAAAAGGATTAAGTGGCGCCGAATTAATTGTCTATCCAGATAAAAAAGCTCAATTTATAGCAGAACAAAATATTTTAATTGGTAACGTAGCCTTTTATGGTGCCACCAGTGGCACAGCTTATATACGAGGGCAAGCAGGTGAAAGATTTGCTGTAAGAAATTCTGGTGCGCATGTGGTGGTCGAGGGCATTGGTGACCATGGCTGTGAATACATGACAGGAGGCATTGCAGTTATTCTTGGAAAAACAGGAAGAAATTTTGCTGCCGGTATGAGTGGAGGGATTGCTTATGTGTACCATCTTGAAAATAATTTTGAAAGCCTTTGTAATACTGAGATGGTTGACTTGGATCCTTTAGATTCAAATGACGCTTCAATTTTACAACAAATGCTTACGGCACATTCTACTAAAACAGGAAGTGCTGTTGCTAAATTTATTTTAGCTGATCTAGACAATCAAATTAAAAACTTCATCAAAGTATTTCCTAGAGATTATAAAAAAGTTTTAGCTACTAAAAAAGCAGCTTTACTAAAAAAATAAAAAGGGGAAACCAATTTTATTGGTTCAAAAAAGGAGCAATTATAAATTTTAAGTTAACTATTGAAGATAAAATTATGGGAAAGCCAACAGGATTTAAAGAATTCACAAGAACCCTACCCAATAAATTACCGGTAGCAGATAGAGTTCAACACTACCAAGAATTTGTTGAGCGTATGCCTGACCAACAATTGAACGAGCAATCAGCAAGATGTATGAATTGCGGGGTTCCCTTTTGTCATAACGGCTGTCCATTGGGTAATATTATTCCCGAATTCAATGACGCAGTATATAATAAAGAATGGAAGGAGGCTTATGATATCTTAATCTCTACCAATAATTTTCCAGAATTTACCGGACGTATTTGTCCCGCACCCTGTGAAAGTGCTTGTGTCTTAGGAATCAATCAACCAGCAGTGACCATTGAAGAAATTGAAAAACATATCATTGAAATTGCTTTTGAAAATGGTTTTGTTCAACCAAGAAAACCAAGCACAAGAACAGGTAAAAAAGTAGCCGTGATTGGATCAGGTCCAGCAGGTTTAGCAACAGCAGCACAGTTAAATTACGCAGGACACCAAGTGACTGTTTACGAAAGAGACCCAAAGCCAGGTGGCTTACTAAGATTTGGCATTCCAGATTTTAAATTAGAGAAGAAGGTAGTGGAAAGAAGAATAGACTTATTAGAACAAGAAGGAATTGAATTTATATGTAATGCTAATGTGGGCGTAAATATAAGAGTAAGCGATATCCAACGTAATTACGATGCCATCGTATTAGCAGGAGGCGCTACCATTCCAAGAGACCTACCCATTCCTGGAAGGGCATTCAAGGGCGTACATTTTGCGATGGATTTTTTAAAGCAACAAAATAAAAGAGTAAGTAATATTTCAATTGACGAAACTGAAATAACTGCCACAGGGAAAAACGTTGTAGTCATTGGTGGAGGTGATACAGGTAGTGATTGTGTAGGTACTTCAAATCGTCATAAAGCAAAAAGCATCACGCAATTTGAACTCCTACCTAAACCACCCGAATCAAGAGCAGCATATATGCCTTGGCCTACCTACCCTATGTTGTTAAAAACAACCACTTCCCATGAAGAAGGTGCCGAAAGATTATGGAATGTCGCCACCAAAGCTTTTATTGGAGACGAAGCAGGAAATTTAAAAGGAATACAAATAGTAGATGTAGCATGGACTGCCTCCTCAGATGGTAGACCTGCGCAATTTAAAGAAGTGGAAGGAAGCCTTAGAGAGCTACCATGTGAATTAGTATTATTAGCAATGGGCTTTTTACATCCTCAAGCAACCGGATTATTAGAACAATTAGGAATTGCTTTAGATGAAAGAGGCAATGTAAAAGCCAATGAGCAGGCCTACAAAACCAATCAAGAAAAAATATTTACTGCAGGAGATATGCGAAGAGGACAATCTCTAGTGGTATGGGCGATCAGTGAAGGAAGAGAATGCGCCAGACAAGTAGATCTATATTTAATGGGTAGCTCTTTACTTGAGTCCAAAGACAGTAGTTTATTAGAAAATGGTCTGCAAAATGCCTATTAATACATTATAAAT
>JBEDDG010000021.1:0-15426 GCA_041176305.1 Bacteroidota bacterium
ATTTATGTTTACACTTAAATGAGTCATGAGCAAATTTAAGTTAATTTTGCATCTCAATTATCACCTCATGGCTTATTCTAATTTAGAAGCTTGTTTATTGGATTTAGAGCGTAATGGACAACTACTCCGTATCAAAGAAGAAGTAGATCCCCATCTCGAAATGGCTGCGATTCATTTACGCATTCATGAACAAAAAGGGCCAGCTATTTTATTTGAAAAAGTAAAGGGTTCAAAATTCAGGGCCGCCTCAAACATTTTTGGGACTTTAGAAAGAAGTGAATTTATTTTTAGAGATACATTACCACAGGTGAAAAAATTAATTGAAATTAAAATTGATCCTGTTGCAGCGTTAAAAAATCCATTGGCTGCTTTAAGTGCATTGCCTGCAGCAATCCATGCGTTGCCCAATAAAAATCCAATCAGCCAACCTGTTACATACGAAGAAATTAAGATCAGTGATTTGCCCTTAATCAAACATTGGTCCATGGATGGAGGGGCATACGTAACCTTGCCACAGGTTTATACAGAAGATGCAGATAAACCAGGTATCGCCAATAGCAATTTAGGGATGTATCGAATTCAATTAACGGGCAATGAGTATGAATTGGATAAAGAAATTGGATTGCATTATCAATTGCATAGAGGGATAGGCGTGCATCAAACAAAAGCCAATAAAAAAGGCATGCCTTTAAAAGTAAGTTGCTTTGTGGGTGGGCCACCTGCGCATAGTGTGGCTGCGGTGATGCCTTTGCCAGAAGGATTAAGTGAAATGAATTTTGCTGGCGTATTAGCTGGTAAAAGATTTGGCTATACTTATAAAGACGGCTATTGCTTAAGCACGGACGCTGATTTTGTAATTACAGGAGAAGTATATCCAGGAGAGAATAAACCGGAAGGACCGTTTGGAGACCACTTGGGTTATTATAGTTTAGAGCATCCTTTTCCATTGATGCGTGTGCACAAAGTGTATGCAAGAAAAAATGCCATTTGGGCATTCACGGTGGTAGGGCGTCCTCCTCAAGAAGATACAAGTTTCGGTCAATTGATTCATGCTATGACAGGTGCTGCTGTATCCAATGAGATTCCTGGTTTAAAAGAAGTACATGCAGTAGATGCTGCTGGAGTACATCCTTTATTATTAGCCATTGGAAGCGAACGTTACACACCTTATTTAACCAATAAACAACCGGCAGAAATTTTAACCATTGCCAATCATATTTTGGGAACAGGGCAATTGAGTTTAGCAAAATTTGTCTTTATTACGGCGGATGAAACCAATCAATTGTCTACCCATCATGTACAGGAATATTTTGAATACATTTTAGCTAGACTTGACCTTGCGAATGATATTCATTTTTACACCAAGACCACTATGGATACGTTGGATTATTCTGGGGATGGATTAAATACAGGATCAAAAGTGGTGATTGCAGCTTATGGCGATGTAAAAAGGAATTTAGCAACGGCTGTTCCTGCTAGGTTAACAGCATTGAATATGGATGCTAGTTTAGTGATGCCTGGAGTGGTTGCGGTGAATTCATCTGCTTATACCACATCAGCATTACAAAAAGCATTAGAAGGGCAGGGTGCCATTTTGTTGAATCAAGAAGGTGTGGTGATGATTATAAGAACAGAAGATGCTAAATGGATGGCTAGCGAATTGAATAATTTTTTATGGGCAGCATTTACGAGAACAAATCCTTCGCATGATATGGATGCCATTGACTCTTATACCACTAATAAACATTGGGCTGCAAATGGTCCATTGGTGTTTGATGCTACTATTAAACCACATCATGCACCGCCTGTATTAAAAGACGCAGCAATTGAAAAAAGGGTAGATGCTATTTTAGAAAAGTACGGCTATTAAGCTGGAACTTCGATCCAAGTATGGTCTGCTAATAATTTAACCGTTGCAATAAATTGAGCAAAAGGGCCTGCGCCACCGCCCCATTCATGTGGTGCCACCATGGATAAGACATGACTGCCGTCTTGTTTTTCGTACACGTGGTAGATCTGTCCAATCTGTGGCTTGAAGGTGATTTTTGCTTCGTAAATCATCATGCTTAATTCCTTACGTTTACGAATCTCCTGTGCCTGTCTTGCCAATAATTCAATTTGTTCTTTAATTTGGTTCAACTGCATATTGGTTTGATCTTCCATCGCAGACAAAGCCTTGTGTTTTATCACACCTTCTTTGGTAGGACGAATGGCTACGCTACCAGCAGAAGAAGCATAAGGAAGCACACTCAATTGTTTATGGTACACCTCGGTATTCTTAAAAGGTGTTTGATCCTCTTTTAATCCTTCATGGGTTACTTTTAAAAAACCGTTGGCTAAAATTTCATGCGTTACTTTAAGATGCAGGGCTTCCTCTTTAAAAAACTGAACGGTCAAACAGGAAGCGTTATTGATTTCGGCACTAATGGTGTCAGCCAATGCTTTGTTTTCGAATTCCATAGGCTGTCCATTTGGATTGACCTGGTATTGAGCATAGAAGGCATCGTTTTCTAAATTCACCCAATTGTGGCTAAAACTTAATAGATGACCGCTTGTTACCGTCTCTATTTTGTAATTACCAGATTTAGGTACCATTTGGTATTCGAAATCACATTTCTCTGGAAAGAGCTGCCAGCTCGCTAAAAAATTATACGCTTGAACCATAATAAATACAACAATTTTAGACTTGAATGGTTGAGTGAAATAGCCAATAAATTAATTTATTTCAACATAATTAGGCTTCTCTATGAAATTGGAATTGTACTTATACCTTAGATTGGTAATAAGGCTAAAATTCCACGGACTTAACTGCAAATTTGTTCTTGGAAAGTAAAATCCTTTTAATTCGATGGTGCCAAAAATAAGGTTCTCGTTTCTAACCCGGATGCCTGTACCTAAAGAACTAAAAATATCTCCTTTAAAAATTGGATCACCCATGGTTCTGATATAAGTGATATTGCCAAAGACAAATGGCGCGGATTTAAAACCCCAAATGGCTCGGTTATTATACAAAACAGTTTCCCAGTTGGCAGATACCCTAGTGCCCCCTTTAATTTGTTCTCTATTCAATTGAGGGATGCCATAAATACTATTGATTCTTAATGGATCGTTGTATTTGTTTTTTAAGGTTTGCGTTAAACTCAGGTTTAAAATTTGACGATACCCAAAGCCATTGTTTAAATATTTTAATTTACTAAACTGCTCAAGGCTTGCTAGTAATCTAAAGTCTTGCAAGCCATTATCCATATAACTGCTAGCGATATTGGCAATAATGTGGGTGTAGTTTTCTTTTTTTGAAAGTTTGTATTGTTCAAATTTAAATCCAAGATAAGGGGCAAGTTCGCCTTCAATTTGATACTTACCTGTGGTCCATGTTAAGGTTCGTCCAATGGGTAAATCTTCGTACCTGCCTAGTCCGTATAAATAACGTGTTCTGTAGACAGATTGGCGAACAATGGTATAGGAAATAAAATCCGCAATTAAATTTTGATAATTTTTATCTAATTGTAATTGATAATCTATGGGTCTTTCTTTAAAATTATTTTCAAAATGTCGGTACTGTATGAATTTTCTGTCTTCATTTGGTTTGATGATTTTTTTTTGTTTGGTTACCTGGTAGCCTATCCAGATATCTTTGTGGATTAAATCATAATTTAATCGTTGTTCGAAAATGTCGTCCCATCTTGCTGGAAAGACATTTAAATTATTCGCTTCTAGGTATTCCATACCACCAAGCCACTTGCTATTAGGGTGGAGAATCGGTCTTTGAACACTTATGTATTTTTTGCTGGCGGATAATACATTATTAGCCATATTGTTCCCAAACTCATTCATACCTGCATTTACAGAAATAAAACTGCCCATAATATTACTCAATCCAACATCATAGCCCCATCCAGCTTTAGGCGTTCTATCATTTTCAAAATTTTGGATCAATTGCACACTATTGCCAGTGCCTCCAAGATTAATATTATTCACTTTGGCACTATAGGCTTTACTATTATTGATGAGTACTTCGCCACCATAGGAGAATAAGTCTTTGGTAACTACTAGGAGATCTACTTGATTGGTATCATAAGGGGTTGGGATTGCAGTTATTTTTGCATCTTGTATATAAGCAAGATCCCTTAACCATTTTTCATTATAGGCAATAATGGATGGATCAAATAAGTCCCATTCTTTAAAGAATAAGTTTTCTCTGATGGCCCTTGTGTTAGAATTAGAATGTAATTTATTACCAAGCTTTGAGAAAAAATCTTTAAAGGTGGATTCCTCTGAATCAATATTGGAGGAGAAATTATGTTGTTCAATAGTGATACTATTGATTCTTTTTCCTGTATAGGATTTTAAGGAGGCAATGTTATTGAATAAGTAGATTCTTGTACTGTCCGTCATGGAAAGTGCCTTACCTGTGACTGCGTTTTTGATCCTATTGATCAAGCTTGTTTGTGCCTTTAGATGGGGCATAAACAAGCTTAAAAGAATAAGGATAAATAGAATTTGTTTACGCATTCGTTTATAGCACTTTTACTGCTCTTTGTTTTAAAGATGCAATAGGGATATTGAGCATTTTTCCAATTGGTTTACCATTACGGTAGCTTATAATCCTTAAGACGGTTACGTCGTCTGGAAGGGAGATTGGGTCTTTGTAATGATTGCTATATTGATCTGGCATAGATTCATCTATGGTGTAATAAAAATCCAATCCATCCACTTCACCTTCCATATGTGCATATAACTCTCCTTTGGTGTTTAAAGAAGTTGTTACAATAGGGTCGTAAATACTTTTAGCATATTTAATTTTTAAGGTATCAAGAATATTAAAATGGTGCTCTACTTTATTGTAAAATCTTTTCCAGTCTTTATTTGTTTTTTGAGACCAAGCAACTTCTGCGATGGCCATCAATCTAGGCCATGCCATATACTCTAGGTTTCTGATATTCTGTAATTGCTCCGTCCATAAATTACCTTGGTTCCCAAGGATATATTTCTCATCTACACCTTCGGGAACGGGTTCAAAGCTATAGGTCTTCTTCATTCTTAAGCCTGCATAGACAGTACCTTCTGCAGTAGCTTCTCCTTGGTAATAATCTAGGTAATTGTGTGAGCTAGGGCTCATGACAACGGCATGTTTTTGTTTTGCAGCTTCAGCGCCACCTTTTACACCTCTCCAACTCATTACTGCTGCTTCTGGCGCTAAGCCGCCTTCTAGAATTTCATCCCAACCCATTAATTTTTTTCCTTTGGATTGCATAATCTTTTCGACACGACGCACAAAGTAACTTTGCACCTCCTCTTGGTTCTTTAAATTTTCCTTTTGCATCAAGGTTTTGATGTCGGCACTTTTTGCCCAATTGTTTTTTGCCGTTTCGTCTCCACCCATATGGATGTATTCAAAAGGGAATAGGGAAGCTAGTTCTCCAAAAATAATATCCAAGTAGTCGTAGACTTCTTTTTTAGAGGGATCTAAATTGTTATCAATTTTTGCAGTGATATGACCATTCATGCCAGACCAATCAATAAACTCTTCGCCCGTGTTCACTTGGTAAGGATAATTTGGCGTAGTGCTTAATTGTGGATATGCTGCTAAAAATGCCATGCTATGTCCAGGCACATCAATCTCTGGCATGATTTCGATGTTTTTAGTTTTGGCATAAGCAACCAATTCTTTTATATCCTCTTGGGTGTAAAAACCACCATAAGTTTTTGGTTCTTCGCTTGCTGGCTTGGTGATATTATGCCATTTGCCAATTCTGTTTGGTCTCCATGCACCAACGGAAGTCAATTTGGGCAAAGCTTTTATTTCGACCCTCCAACCATGGTCATCTGTCAAGTGAAAATGCAATCTATTTAATTTATAAAGGGCCATCTCATCCATCATCTTTTTAACTTCTGCAACGGTAAAGAAATGACGACTAACGTCCAACATGAATCCCCTCCATTCAAATCTTGGTTGATCTATAATTTGAACAAAGGGCATCTTCCACTGTATAGTAGGGTCTACTTGATTGCTATAGATGGCCGGAGGAAGTAATTGTAAAATACTTTGCCATGCATATAAGGCACCTGCATAAGTTTGTGCTTTTACTTGAATTCCTTTTTCGGTTATATTTAATTGATACCCTTCTTTGCCTAATGCATTGTCTTGAACTTGTTCAAAATGAATCGTTGCATTTTTTTGATTGACAGGAGAAATGATTTTACCTGTAGCAGTTTTTAACCTATGAACAATTTCCTTTTCTAATCCCACAAAACTATTTGGAAGCTGAATACTTATTTGCTTTGGTAATTTATAGACACCACCATTTACCCTGATTGAACTTGGTTCTGGAATAAGCTTCACTTGTTGTGCATTGAGTTGAAAAAAAGCCAAAGAAGCGAATAAGAATGAAATGATTTTTTTAGGTTGCATAAGTTTCATTTTGTCGTTGCTTAAAGGTACTGAAAATAAAAAAGCCCGACTACATTTCTGTGGCCGGGCTGTATAGATCTTATCCACTTGTTTGTTAAGCATTCAAGTGTTTTGTGGATACTTAGATTAGTATCTGTAAGCGTCAGACTTAAATGGACCATGTTGTGGTATACCTAAGTATTCTGCTTGTTCAGCTGTTAACTCATCTAATTGAGCACCTACTTTTGCTAAGTGTAATCTTGCTACTTTCTCATCTAAATGCTTTGGTAATACATACACTTTATTTTCGTAGTTCTTATGGTTGTTCCATAATTCGATTTGAGCTAATGTTTGGTTAGAGAAAGAGTTACTCATCACAAAAGATGGGTGACCAGTCGCACAACCTAAGTTTACCAAACGGCCTTCTGCTAATACGATAACATCCTTACCATCGATATTGTATAAATCAACCTGTGGTTTAATGGTATCTTTTGTATGACCGTAATTCTTATTTAACCAAGCCATGTCAATTTCAATATCAAAGTGACCGATATTACATACAATCGCTTTGTCTTTCATTGCTCTAAAATGCTTTTCAGTAATCAAGTCGCGACAGCCAGATGCAGTTACAATAATATCTGCTTCTTTTACTGCATCAATCATTCGCTTTACTTCAAATCCGTCCATTGCAGCTTGCAATGCACAAATTGGATCAATTTCAGTTACAATAACACGACATCCAGCACCACGTAAAGAACCTGCAGAACCTTTACCTACGTCACCGTAAGAACCTACTACAGCTACTTTACCAGCCATCATTACATCCGTAGCACGACGAATCGCATCCACTAAAGATTCTTGACAACCGTATTTGTTATCGAATTTAGATTTAGTTACTGAATCGTTTACATTGATTGCAGGCATTGGTAAAGTACCTTTAGCCATACGCTCATATAAACGGTGTACACCAGTTGTTGTTTCTTCACTTAAACCTTTGATGCCTGCAACAAACTGAGGGTATTTATCCAATACCATATTTGTTAAGTCACCTCCATCATCCAAGATCATATTTAAAGGACGATCTTCGCCGCCGAAAAATAATGTTTGCTCAATACACCAGTCACCTTCTTCAACGCTTTGACCTTTCCATGCGAAAACACCTACACCTGTTGCAGCGATGGCAGCAGCAGCTTGGTCTTGAGTAGAGAAGATATTACAAGAGCTCCACTTTACTTCTGCACCTAATGCAGTTAAAGTTTCAATCAATACTGCAGTTTGGATGGTCATGTGTAAACAACCTGCAATACGCGCGCCTTTTAAAGGTTGGCTAGGACCATATTCTTCACGGATGCTCATTAAGCCTGGCATTTCTGCTTCTGCTAAACGAATTTCTTTACGACCCCAATCTGCTAGGGTAATATCAGCTACTTTATAAGGTAAGCTAAAATCAATGTTTTGTAAACCTGACATATTTAATTATTTAGGGTGTAAAGGTAGTTTTGTAGGATAAAATAATAAAATATATCTAAAATTTAGTGAAATATGCTATAATACTGTATTTTTAATGTAATTAATCCTAATTAGTGATGAAAAACAAGACTCAAACAGTAGAATCGGCTAATGGCCATTTAGCATCAAATGATTTGAATCCGCAAACCGTGCCTTTGGATGTGAAAGACTTGGCCATTTTGAAGTTATTACAGCAAAATGCAAGGATGAGTGTAAAAGAGATTTCAGAGTCGGTTCAATTGAGTACGACACCCGTGCACGAAAGGATTAAGAGATTAGAAGCCTCAGGGGTGATTAAACAATATGCCGCTTTAATTGATGGCGCTAAAATAAAGAAAGGGTTAATGGTTATCTGCTATGTTTCCTTGAATCAACATAGTAAAAAGTCTGGCACACAATTTATTAAGTTGATCAATGAATTACCAGAAGTGGTAGAATGTTATAGCATTTCTGGTGAGTTTGACTTCATGTTAAAAATTGTTGCAGAAGACATGAACAGTTACTATAACTTCCATGTAAATAAATTAAGTCAGGCCGAAAATATAGGTCAAGTGCAGAGTGTATTTATCATGGGGGTAGTGAAGCAAACCCATGTATTGGTATAAGTAGCTTAAAACTGTAAACGCATCACATAGTCGTCCATATAAAAGCCATTACCTATTTCGAATTTAAATTCAGCCTCTTTTACAAAGCCTTGTTTTAAGTAAAAGGTATAAGCGTTATTGTGTTTGTTCACTTGTAAGAAAAGGGAACTGCCTCCTTCAGTTTGGGCAACTTCGATTGCTTTTTGTAATAAGGCTTTTCCGGAACCTGTGCCATGTGCATCTGGAAGTACGTATAATTTATTTAGCTTGTAAGCAATTGTATTCATTGCTGGTGCAGCTTCATTGAGGCTATTTGCTTCAACTTCTTTGCTAACTGAGCAGAATCCAATATCGGAGCCATTTAAATTGGCAATATAAAATTGGTGGCCTTTATCAAACTGCTCTTTCAAAGAAGTGTCACTGTACATCCATTCCAACATAAAGTCAATCTGTTCTTGAGAGATAATATGGCCATAAGTGCTTGGCCAAGTGCGCTCGGAAACATAGCGGATGAAAGCTCGATCTTCAAGGGTGGCCGGTCTAATGGTTATTTCACTCATTTACAATTGTGCTAAACTTTCTTCGATGGTTTGAATACGCGCAAGTGCATCTGCCTTTTTCTTTTGTTCTATTGCAATGACCTCAGGTTTTGCGTTTTGAACAAATTTCTCATTGCTTAATTTTTTCTCAACAGACTCTAAGAAGCCTTTTTGATGCGCTAAGTCTTTTAATAAATTATCTTTTAAGCCTACAGTATCAATGGCTTGATCTGCTACTAAGTAAAATTTATCTTTTTCCAAAGCCACCACAATACTAGAACCAATAGGTGCATTGGTGTAGGCAACAGATTTAGCATTCACTTGTTTTGCAACAATATTTTCGATGCTTTGGTAAGCAGCATTATTTTCTGACTGTATATGCAAGTCTATCGCGTCTTTTGGTTTGATTTGATTTTTGTTTCTTGCATCACGTAAAGTCGATATCACATTTTTTAATAAAGCACCTGCATTTAAAACAGCTTCGTCTACTTTACCCACTGCCTCATATTCTTTCACACATAAATCTTCGGTCTGTGTTTTCAAAGCATGATGTAACTCTTCTGTGATAAAAGGCATGAAAGGATGTAGTAATTGTAATAAAGAATCATAGTAAGCGATACTCTTATTGTATACATCAGCATGTATAGGCTGTTCAAAGCCTGGTTTAATCCATTCCAAGTACCAACTGCAATAATCATCCCAAATTAATCCGTAAATCGTTTTTAAAGCCTCGCTTAAACGAAACTCTTTTAACATGCCATCCACTTCAATTTGAGTAGCACTTAATTTTGCTTGGAACCAATCCATCGCAAATGCTGCATCCTGAGGTACTGTGCCTTCAGTGCTAATACGTGGCTCCCACATTTTCAACAATTTAGCAGCGTTCCATAGTTTGCTATTAAAGTTCCTTCCTTGCTCTAAAGTAGATTCATCAAATAATAAATCGTTTCCAGCAGGGGAGGCAATCATAATACCAAAACGAACTGCATCCGCGCCATATTGATCTATTAAACCCAACAAGTCTGGTGAATTCCCCAAACTCTTACTCATCTTGCGTCCTTGTTTATCGCGTACAATACCGGTAAAGTATACATCCTTAAAAGGAATCTTACCCATGTATTCTTCGCCCGCCATAATCATTCTAGCTACCCAGAAGAAAATAATTTCAGGGGCAGTTACTAAAGTGCTAGTAGGGTAATAATAATTAATTTCTGCATTGTTTGGATTGGACATGCCTTTGAATACTTCAATCGGCCACAACCAGCTACTAAACCAAGTATCCAAACAATCTGCATCCTGTGTTAAAATTTTACCTTTTGTTTCAGGATATTTTTCGTTGACTGCTGCTTCATTTTCTGCAACATACACATTGCCTTCTGCGTCATACCATGCTGGGATACGATGTCCCCACCACAACTGACGACTAATACACCAATCCTTAATATTATCCATCCAATGACGGTAGACATTCTTAAACTTAGCAGGATGAAATTGAATCTCATCACTCATCACTGCCTCTAATGCTGGCCCCGCCAATTGCTTCATATCCACCCACCACTGTAAACTTAATCTTGGTTCTACAATGGCATCTGTTCTTTCGCTAAAGCCTACTTGATTAACGTAATCTTCTAGCTTTACCAAATTGCCACTTGCTTCTAAATCTGCTGCAATAATTTTTCTCACTTCGATACGATCTTTGCCAATATACATCGGCGCTGCTTCGTTCATGGTGCCATCCTCATTCAGGGTTTCAATCACTTCTAATCCATGTTTTTGTCCAAGGTTAAAGTCATTGATATCGTGTGCTGGAGTCACTTTTAGGGCGCCAGTTCCAAATTCCATTTCAATATAATCGTCTGCAATAATTGGAATACGACGATTGATCATTGGAACAAATGCAAACTGACCCACTAAATGTTTGTAACGATCATCCTTTGGGTGAACGCAAATAGCAGTGTCTCCAAAAATGGTTTCTGGACGTACAGTTGCTATCGTAATATAGTCCTCTCCTGGCATGTCTAATTTGTACCTAATATGGTACATCTTGCCATTTACTTCTTTATGTATTACTTCCTCGTCGCTTAAGGCTGTTTTAGCACGCACGTCCCAGTTGATCATGCGTTTACCACGATAAATTTTTCCTTTATTGTACAGGTCTACAAATACTTTAATGACTGTTTCATAATAATCAGGATCCATGGTAAATGAAGTACGGTCCCAATCTAAGCTACAACCCATCTTTCTTAACTGCTGTAAAATGATGCCACCATATTTTTCTTTCCATTCCCATGCATAGGATAAAAATTCTTCTCTAGATAAAGAGGATTTTGCAATCCCTCTTTCTCTTAACATAGCAACCACTTTTGCTTCTGTAGCAATGGATGCGTGGTCGGTTCCAGGCACCCAACAAGGATTCATGCCTTGCATGCGTGCACGACGCACTAAAATATCTTGAATGGTATTGTTTAAGCAATGCCCCATATGCAACACACCGGTTACATTGGGTGGAGGAATCACCACTGTGTAAGCAGGTTTTTCGTTGGGTACACTATGAAAATAACCTTGGTCAATCCAATGTTGGTACCATTTTGTTTCTACTGCTCCAGGGATAAAATTTTTGCTCAATTCCATGCTAATTGCTTTTCCTATAATGAGTTACAAAAATAAGGAAAAGCCGCAAGCTATTATTGACAAAAAAATACGAACTTGGCGTCCAATGGAATTTGCTATTGTAGACATAGAAACCACTGGCGGAATGCCCCATATGCATGGGATCACCGAGATCGCTATTGTGATGCACAATGGTGTAGAAGTGACCGGTAAATATGTGACTTTAGTGAATCCTAGACAAAAAATCCCTCCATTTATCGTCAATATGACGGGTATTAGCGATGCGATGGTAGCAGAAGCGCCTCTTTTTGAGGAAGTTGCCCCTCAGATCTATAATTTATTGAAAGACCGCATTTTTGTGGCGCACAATGTTAGTTTTGACTATTCATTTGTACATTATTTATTAGGCAAGTCTGGTTTTCAGTGGTCAGCCCCTAAATTATGTACCATTCGTTTGAGTAAAAAAGTATTCCCAGGCCTAGAGAAATATGGACTTGGTTCATTGACGAGAGACCTAGGGATTAAGATAGAAGGAAGGCACAGAGCTTGGGGAGATGCGCAAGCGACTGCAGAAGTATTAACGATGGCGATTGAAAAAGAGGGTATGGGGCCGATTCACACTTTGTTGAATAAGAAAGAACCGCGTAAAAAAATAGCGCCACCAAGTGCTGAGACCGGTGACGCTAATGTATCTTCTTAAAAAATTAAAAGCTCCTATTCCTAATTCCATTTTTGTTAAATAGGTAAGTTAATATTCCGCTGTTACGCCTGTATAATTTTGAGGTGTAATTTTCTTCAATTCTTTCTTTAATGTTGCCGTTACTTTTAGGCCATCAATGAATTTATGCATTGATTTTTTATCAATTTTACTATTGCCTCTTGTTAAATCTTTCAATGCTTCATAAGGGTTAGGATATTTTTCACGACGTAGAATAGTTTGAATCGCTTCTGCTACTACTGCCCAGTTATTTTCAAGGTCTTCGTTGATTTTTACTTCGTTTAAGATCAATTTTCCCAATCCTTTCTCAATCGAATTGATAGCAATGGCGATATGACCTACTGGTACACCAATATTTCTTAATACGGTAGAGTCAGTTAAGTCTCTTTGTAATCTACTGATAGGCAATTTAGCAGAAAGGTGTTCAAGGATTGCATTTGCCATGCCTAAATTACCTTCAGCGTTCTCAAAATCAATAGGATTTACTTTATGCGGCATAGCGCTAGAGCCAACTTCACCTTTTTTGGTTTGTTGCTTAAAGTAATCCATAGATATATAAGTCCAAATATCTCTAGCCAAATCAATTAAAATGGTGTTCAATCTTTTTAAATTATCGCAATGAGCAGCAAAATGATCGTAATGTTCAATCTGTGTAGTAAACTGCATGCGCTCTAAGCCCAACACATCATCTACAAATTCATTGCCTAAAGCTACCCAGTTCTTTTTTGGAAAAGCAATATGGTGTGCATTAAAATTACCTGTCGCACCTCCAAACTTTGCGGCATAAGGAATGCTAGAGAATAATTCAATTTGATGGTTGATTCTTTCTACAAATACCATGATTTCTTTACCTAGGGTAGTAGGAGAAGCCGATTGCCCATGTGTTCTAGCCAACATAGGCACTTTCTTCCATTGCTTTGCAAATTGGTACAATCTATTTTGTAAGTTGATATAGGCAGGTAAAATCTCAGATTCCATGGCATTTTTCCAACTCAATGGAATGGCCGTATTGTTAATATCCTGAGAGGTTAATCCAAAATGAATCCATTCTTTCAAAGCACTTGCATTGTGCTGATCTAAAATTTCTTTTAAAAAGTATTCAACTGCTTTAACGTCATGATTAGTTGTTGCTTCTATTGTTTTTATTTTTGCCGCGTCTGCTTCAGAAAATTGGTCTACTACTTCTAATAAAGCTTTTCTTAATCCAACAGGTAGTTTAAAGAACTTCTTATCTGCTAAAAATAAAAAGTAATGAACTTCTACCAATACCCTGTATTTGATCAATGCATATTCAGAGAAATAGGCACCTAATGCAGCAGTTTGTTTATGGTAACGACCGTCGATAGGAGAAATAGCGCTTAATTGAGACATATAGTTTGCTTTAAACAATTTGTATTTAATATCTTTGTGCAAAGTTAATTCAATTGGACAAGAGATGGCGCATTGGGGCGGTAAGTTATTTAAACACACGTCCATTATTATTGGGGATAGAAAAAGAAGGCTTGATGCCTCAGGTTGATTTATTAAAAGCTTATCCCGCTAAAATTGCCCAAGACCTCATGGAGGACAGGATAGATATTGGACTTGTTCCGGTGGCAGTATTGCCTTTATTGAAAGAAGCCCATTTTGTCTCAAATTATTGTATCGGCGCTGTGGGAGAGGTAGCTAGTGTATGTATTTATAGTAAAGTCCCAATGGAGCAAATTGAAATGGTGTATTTGGATTACCAGAGTCGAACTTCTGTTCAATTGGCGCGCATTTTATTACAACGATACTGGAAAAAAGAGGTCAAATATTTAAAAGCAGAGGAAGGGTATATTGACCAAATTCAAGGAACGACTGCTGGGGTGATCATTGGAGATCGTGCTTTGGCTGCAAGAGCTCATTTTCCTTATATCTACGATTTAGCGGGCGCCTGGGTGGCACATACAGGACGTCCATTTGTTTTTGCCACATGGGTAGCCAATAAGCCAATTCCTGCTGAATTTATGGAAGCATTTGACAAAGCCAATGCCTATGGATTAAGTCATTTAGAAGAGGTGATAGCGGGCATACCCATAGCCGAGCAAGTATATGATCTACACAAGTACTATACAGAGAACATTAGTTATGAATTTACCCCTGAGAAAAAGGAGGGGATGCAATTGTTTTTAGAATCGCTTTAAAATCTTGATATTTTTCTTTTCTAGAAAGTCAAAAAGCATATTGGTTAATTCAGGTGCTGGTTTAATCCAATAAACTATACAGTAAAATAAAATCAAAAAGAGCACACTTCTGATGATGCCATCTAAAATGAAATTGTCTAATTGTGGCAACAAATTCAACAAAAATAGCACTGCCCCGAATGTAATTAGTAAGACAAGGTGTTTTAATTGATAAGGTTGAAAATGGAATTTCTTGAATAAAAACAAGTAACGTATCAGGTTGAAGATAAGTAATGTCCCAAGATTAGAAATGGCCAATCCAGTCAGTCCGAATTTTTTGATCAAAATGTAATTCAAAGGGATAGATAGAATTATAAAAATCAAATTTGATATAAAGTCGAATTTCCAAAAGTTTGAAGTCCCAATAATAGCTCCATTCATTCCGGTACTCATATCAATGAGTTTAGCCAATCCTAGGATTAAGAATAAACCAAAAAGTGGCGAAAAGTTAGAATCGTTTTTATGACCTACCCAATTCATGAACTCTATTAAGTTATTCATGTTCAGTAAGATTATGCCGTATAAAAAACAAGCAATGAGCATTAAATTAGAAACGCTTTTTGAATAGATGTCATTGATGTTTTTGTAGTTCTTGGTTCTCCAGGATTCAGAAAGTATCGGTACGCTAATTGAAAGTATACTGCGTTGAGGAATTTCTATGATGGTGGCTAAATAGACAGCGATGGTAAAAATGCCAGCATCACTCAATCCTTTTAATCCAACTATTAAAAAGGTATCATTTGTTTTTGCTAAGACATTGAAAAATTGTCCAGCGAAAAGAAATAAAGAAAAGTTGATTATCCTTCCCTTTAGTTTTCTTGTTACTGTACTAAATGAAACAATATTAAAGCTCCAGGTGCCAGACTTAACT
>JBEDDG010000022.1:0-15343 GCA_041176305.1 Bacteroidota bacterium
CCTAAAAACATTTCATACATTCTAAATGTATCTGCTCCATATTTATCTACTAAATCATCTGGATTCACCGTGTTGAATTTAGACTTAGACATTTTTTCTACTTCCACACCACAGATATATTTGCCATCTTCTAATTCAAATGTGGCATTGGCATAATCGGGCTTCCATTTTTTAAATGCTTCCGTATCCAATTCAACGCCATCTACGATGTTCACATCTACATGCAATTGATCCACATCCATGGTTTTCGCCAAACCTGCAGATACAAAGACTTGCGTACCTCTTTTACGGTATACAAATCGAGAACTACCTTGGATCATTCCTTGGTTTAATAATTTTTTGAAAGGCTCATCAAAACCAATATGACCTAAATCGTATAAAGCTTTGGTCCACATCCTGCTATACAGTAAATGACCAACAGCATGTTCTGTACCACCAATGTATAAATCTACCTGTCCCCAATAGTCACTCACTTTTCTATCACAAAAAGCAGCATTATTATGAGGATCCATATACCTTAAAAAATACCAACTGCTTCCTGCATAACCAGGCATGGTATTGGTTTCAAAATGATTAGCTTTCCAGTCTTCGATATTCGCTAAAGGCCCTTCTCCATCTGGACCAGGACCATAGTTTTCTACGGTAGGTAATAACAATGGCAAATCTGTTTCTGCTAAAGGATACGCGATGCCATTTTTCCATTGTATAGGAAATGGTTCCCCCCAATATCTTTGTCTACTAAACGCAGCATCACGCATACGGAAATTCACTTTCTTTTTGCCAATACCCATTGCTTCCAATTTGTCATTCACTATTTGAATGGCGTCTTTTTGAACCACTCCATTTAAGAAATCACTATTGGTTAAAATAGCTTCCTTGGTTGGATTGGCTGCAGTACCATCAAACGCGGTGCCAATAATATTGGTAATAGGAATATTAAAATGTTGTGCAAATTTAAAGTCGCGCTCATCCCCACATGGTACAGCCATGATTGCACCTGTTCCATACCCTGCCAATACATATTCAGAAATCCAAATAGGAATTAATTGTTGATTAAAAGGATTGACTACATAAGCTCCTGTAAAACAGCCTGTGATTTTCTTTTCTGCCATTCTTTCTCGCTCACTTCTGCTTTTTACATAAGCCACATAATCGGCTACTTCTTTTTGATGTGATGCTGGCGTAATCTGTTGAATCAATTCATGCTCAGGAGCAACCACCATAAAGTCAACACCAAAAACAGTATCCGGCCTTGTGGTGTAGACACGCAGATTAGCTTCTTGTCCATTTATTTTAAAATCTATTTCAGCACCATAACTTTTTCCAATCCAGTTGGACTGCATTTCTTTCATGGCATCGCTAAACTGTATCGTATCTAACCCAGTTAATAATCGATCAGCGTATTCTGTAATACGTAAATACCATTGACGCAATTTCTTTTTTTCGACCGGATGTCCTCCTCTTTCGCTAAAACCATTAATCACTTCGTCATTTGCTAATACGGTCCCTAATGCGGCACACCAATTCACTTCACCAAAACCACAAAACGCCAATCGATATTGCATCAAAACGTCTTGCTGGGCTTTTTCTTCCCAACTTTTCCAATCCGTTGCCGTAAATTTTAAGTTAGCGTCCGCTGGACACACATGATGCAGGTTGCCTTCTTTTTCAAAACTAGCTACCAATGCTGTGATTGGATTTGCTTTTTGCAACTGCCTATCAAAATAACTATTGAACAATTGTAAAAAAATCCACTGTGTCCATTTGTAATAAGTGGCATCACAGGTTCTCACTTCCCTATCCCAGTCATAACAAAATCCAATATTATCTAATTGACCTCTAAAATTATCGATATTGGCATGGGTACTCTTTGCCGGATGCACCCCATGTTCAATAGCATACTGCTCTGCAGGTAAACCAAAAGCATCATACCCCATTGGATGCAATACATTAAACCCTTGTAATCTTTTATACCTACTGTAAATATCAGAGGCAATGTATCCTAAAGGATGTCCCACATGCAAACCTGCTCCACTTGGATAAGGAAACATATCTAAGACATAACATTTAGGTTTGTTGCTTTGATTCGGAACCTGATATGCTTTTTGATTTTTCCAGTTCGTTTGCCATTTTTTTTCGATCGTCCTAAATTGATACTCCATCTGTTCAGTTTTCTTAAAAATCTATAAATATTCGGTTTTGAAACTATTGACCCTGTATACCCCCAATTTTTAACAAAAAAGGGCATAATTCAACCTATGCAAATGTAAGTCTTTAGCGTTCAAAACCCTACATTTGCAGAGCGAACAAGTAAAATTTTAATGCTATGGCAGTATCCGGAAATGGATCTTTAAAAAGAAGCAAACCAAACTATATCTACAGCATTGTCGGCGTAGCCATTGTGTTGTTTATTATGGGTATTATGGGTTGGTTTTTCTTGAACCTTCATGCAATTGGAGATAATTTTAAAGAAGACATCAGAATTAGCGTTTATTTAAGGACCGCTGATAAGAATACGGTGGGCAAAATTCAATCCTTTATTGCTGCTGCCCCATATGCCAAGAACGTGGAATATGTAGACAAGGAAAAAGCAAAAAGCATTTGGAATAAAGAAAACAATGAGGATTGGTCTAAGATTTTAGATGTTAATCCTTTACCAGAAAGCATCGATTTTTTTGCTAAAGCTGATTACGTAAATCCAGATAGTTTAGCGGTGATTAGTGCTAGTATCGCCAATACTTTCAAAAATGATGTGGCTGATATTCAATATCCAAAAAGCTTAGTCACCAGCTTAAATGAACGTGCCACTAAAGTAGGTTTGATCTTTTTAGTGTTCTCTGTTATTTTGTGCACAATCGTTATTATCAGTATTGACAATACCATTCGATTGGCCATGTTCAGCAATCGTTTTTTAATTAAAACCATGCAAATGGTAGGTGCAACTAGAGGCTTCATTTCTAAACCTCTGGTGATCCGCGCTTTATTGAACGGCCTCATCAGCGCCTTGATTGCCATCTTTTTATTGTTTGGTTTAATCCAATGGGCAAGCGCACAGTTCCCTCAATTAGCCACTTTACAAGGCATTGGTAGCAGTATACTTTTATTCGGTGGCCTTATCCTTATTGGTGTTGGCATCTCTGTATTAAGCACCTACCGAAGCGTAGTGAAATATTTAAAAATGAAATTAGACGAACTTTATTAATCCACTTATTATGAGTCAGAAAAATACAAAAAGATCTTTAGACCTATTTGGCAAATCCAATTACACCTGGATGATCATTGGTGCCGTTTTAATTATTGCAGGCATGTTATTGATGTCAGGCGGAAAAAGCGCAGACCCTAACGTATTTAACGAAAACGAGGTGTACAGTTTCAGACGAATTACCCTTGCACCACTTTTGATTATTGCAGGTTTTATTGTCGAAATTTATGCGCTATTCAAAAAAGCATAGCCCTTTTCTAATTTATTAGAGCGATGCCTGCATCGCTCTTTTTTTTAATCCATCCTATGAACACCATCCAAACTATTTTAATAGCGATCATTGAAGGTATAACTGAATTCTTGCCCATTTCAAGTACAGCGCATATGAAATTCGCCAATCCATTTTTAGGGATTGAGGATAGTCCATTTGTAGACTTATATGAAATTGTGATTCAACTAGCCGCCATCCTTTCTGTGGTAGTGGTGTATTATAAAACCTTTTTTAATTTCAAAGACTATAAATTTTATTTAAAATTAATGGTAGCGGTATTCCCAGCCTTGGTGTTTGGCGCTTTATTAAAAAAGTACATTGATGCTGTATTGGATAACTTATGGGTGATCGCTGTCGTAATGGTCATTGGCGGTATTGCTTTGATTTTTATAGATCGTTATTTCAAAAAACATACTGAATCCAACGACCATGCACCCATCCAGTTTAAACAAGCTTTTTGGGTAGGCTGTTTTCAAGTTTTAGCGATACTTTTCCCTGGCTTAAGCAGAAGTGCTGCCACTATTATTGGTGGATTAAGTCAAAAATTAAGCAGAAAAGCAGCTGCTGAATTTTCCTTTTTCTTAGCGGTACCCACCATGCTTGCAGCTTCAGCAAAAAGCACCTTAGATGTGTATCAAGAACATCCATCGGTATTCCAATCTGATAATTTATTGAATTTATGTATGGGTGGACTAGTCGCTTTTCTGGTGGCATTAGTAAGTGTAAAATACTTTATCCAATTTGTACAAAAAAGAGGCTTTGCCCTATTTGGCTGGTACCGCATTGTACTTGGCCTAAGTATGCTCTTATGGCTCTTCCTTCAAAAAGCTTAATGGTTTGTAAGTTAGATTAGCATTTATTCGTATTTTGGGTGTAAACCCTTTGTAATATGCAAACTGCTTCTAAGAAAGTTATCCATAGTTGGGCAATGTATGACTGGGCCAATAGTGTCTATAGTTTAGTCATCACCTCTACCATTTTTCCTGCCTTTTATGAAGCTGTCACCAGTGACGGCAATGAACAAACTTTAATTGATAAAGTAAAGTTAGGCCCTTTCGAATTTGTCAATACTGCCTTGTACAATTATGCATTGGCATTGGCTTTTGTGGTGGTAGCAATATTGTCTCCACTCCTTTCATCCATTGCAGATTATCGCGGAAATAAAAAACAGTTTCTTCAGTTTTTTTGCACCATGGGTAGTTTGGCTTGTTGTAGTTTGTATTTTTTTGACGGAGCTCATATAGCAACAGGATTACTGTCCGTTATTATTGCCTGCATTGGTTTTTGGGGCAGCTTGGTTTTTTACAATTCTTACCTACCAGAAATTGCAGCACCTGAAGATCGTGATCGTGTAAGTGCCAAAGGCTTTACAATGGGGTATTTTGGATCTGTACTATTACAAATCATTTGTTTTGTATTTGTATTAAAACCAGATTTATTTGGTATCACGGTGGGCAAAGCATCACAGATATCATTTTTATTGGCTGGCATCTGGTGGTTTGGTTTTGGCCAATGGTCCATTGCTAGGTTGCCTTCTAGTTTAAGGGTGATACAAAAAAGCCAAACAGATAATTTATTCGTGGGTGGTTATAAAGAACTGCATAAGGTTTGGAAGCAATTAACACACTTGCCTGTTTTAGAACGTTTTTTAGGAGCCTTCTTCTTTTACAATATGGGCGTTCAAACAGTCATGCTAGCCGCTACATTGTACGGTAAAAGTGAATTGAACATCCCTACTACTAATTTAATCATTGCCATATTAATCATTCAATTAGTCGCTATTCCTGGCGCTTTGTTAATGGGTAAAATGGCAAGCACCATAGGTAATTTTAAAACCCTAATGATTGCTGTAGCAGTCTGGATCTTGATCTGTATCATTGGCTATAATATTCCTAGAAACGGCGTAACAGAATTTTATTGCTTAGCCACTTTAGTTGGTTTTGTAATGGGAGGTATACAATCAGTGAGCAGAAGCACCTATGCAAAGTTGATGCCGACGACACATGACACGGCTTCCTTTTTTAGCTTTTACGATGTGACAGAAAAAGTAGCGATCGTGATTGGAATGTTTAGCTTTGGATTTATCATCGAATTGACAGGTTCGCAAAAAAATGCAGTACTCGGATTATGTGTATTTTTTATAATTGGTTTAGTTTTGTTGTATAGAACTTCCTTAAAAAACAAGCATGCAAATTTATAGTATCCACACTGGTAATTTTAAATTAGATGGAGGCGCCATGTTTGGTGTCGTTCCAAAATCAATATGGAACAAGACCAATCCTGCAGACGAAAATAATTTATGTACCTGGGCACTAAGGTGTTTATTAGTAGTGGATGGGGATCGTAAAATATTAATCGATACCGGAATGGGAAATAAACAAGATGCAAAGTTTTTTAGCCATTACCAACCCACTGAAACTAAAACCATTGCCGAAGCATTAGCGGTACATGGTTTTGAGCCAGCAGAGATAACCGATGTACTTTTAACGCACTTACATTTTGACCATGTAGGCGGCGCAGTCAATATGGAAGAAGGAGTGTTAAAAACAGCTTTCCCCAATGCAACTTACTGGGTGAGCGCTACCCATTGGGCCACAGCAAACCAACCCAACAGAAGAGAAAAAGCGAGCTTTTTAAAAGAGAATATTTTACCGCTACAAGAAAGTGGGCAATTGAAATTAATTGACCTGCCTGCATTTAAAAGTACTACCAGTTTACAAGAAATTCATTTTTCAGAAAACATCAGCTGCATTGTGGTCAATGGGCACACAGCTGGGATGTTATTGCCAAAGATTCAATATGGTCAAAAACAGCTTGTCTATATGGCAGACTTATTGCCTTCTGTAGGACATTTACCCATTCCTTTTGTGATGGGCTATGATATGCAACCTCTTTTTACACTCAATGAAAAAGAAATTTTCTTGAATGAAGCCTGCGCTAAAGACTACGTTTTGTTTTTTGAACACGACCCAATTAATGAATGTTGTACACTTCAATTAACAGAAAAAGGGATAAGGGCAAAGGACTGTTTTGGATTAAGTGAGCTGACCCCTTAATCCTTTTCGATTAAGGCAGTAAGTGGATGCCTTAAGCCTTCATAGCTTTTCATGTCCACTTTGATCGTGCCTACGATAATAGGTGTCTCAATTCGGATTGGAATATGGTTGTCATCATCTGTGACCCAAATGGTCATTCGCTCTCCTCCTTCAAACATAGTTCCCTTTACAAGCAATGGTGCGATTTTGATGGCCTTGAATTTTCCAAACTTAGTTCGAATTTCTTCTTTTCCTAAGTACTTAAAATAAGAAGGGAACAATTCATTATCTAGAAAGAAATTTAAATATACTTTTTCGTTGACTTGTAAATTTTTGAAATCCAAATTTCTGGCTGCATAAATAGCACTAATGACATCAAAAGTACAATCGGCCGACTTGAATACTTCGCCCTTATTCGTTGTTACTTCATTTTGTTTTTGATTGAAACTTAGGTTTTGATTTTGATGAAAGCTGCCCTCATTGATACTTCTACTAAAATAGTAGGGTAATAAACTTTTTGAATCAACGATAGATTCATATTTATCCCTTACCTTAAAAATCCAATCATACCGTTGATTGGAATTACCCGTTGCAGTCAATGCATAAGCTACACTCCCCTCCCAATTGGTAGGCGTAACAGTGAATTGCGCATTGCCTGCATTTACATACAAGCCCACTACATTGTAATAAATAGTATACGTGATTTTTTCGCCTGTATTAAAGGAAGTATTGACTTGACTACAAATTTCTTTCTGTTGCTTTGGAAAGACAGCAAAGAGGGTTGCAATAAAAAAATGGAATAGGTATAATAACATGTTGGGGGTGTTGCTTTATAAATTTATCGCTTTAATCTAAAACCAAGTAATAAAATTGCACCCAGTATAGAGGGGATCAAGAAATTGACCATCCAAATTAGGGTTGTCAAGGCAATTAAGAGCAAGTCATTATGGTAAAAAGGCGCTATGAGTAATAAAAAAAGTTGTCCTCGAATCACCAAGTCTGTTAAACTGATGGCTGGAATCATACTTAAGAAAAACAAAAGTGCCATAATAGCAAAACTAAAATCAACCCAACCCACAGGAATGGACAACATCGTTGCCGCCCAATTGTACTGTAGGAGGTAGACGATATACCTAGCACAAGCCAACCCAATCAATTGCCACTTTAAAGAACTTGGAATTTGCAATACATTAAGTTTTGAGAACCAGCCCTTAAAAGGTTGATTGTAAAAAAATAAAAAATAAGCAATCAATCCTGCCCAAGGAGCCACCCATTTTAACCAAGGCAAAAATGGTAAATTCCAAAACAAAGCAATACTACCAAAGGAAATAGTCATCAATATTTGTGCATAAGAAGCCCATGCCATTTGTGTAATCCCTTTCAACTTCGTGCCTGGCGCTAAGAATAAGGTTCGCCCTACATAATCTCCTGATCTTGCGGGCGTAAAAAAAGAAAATGCTTGCCCTACGAATACCGCTCTTAAAGATTGAAAAATAGTAAAAGAATTGGTTTCAGCAATCGCTTTTTTCCATTTCAAAGCTTCAATGGTATAATTCATCGTCATCAATAACCCCATGATGCACCATGCAGTCCAATGTATTTTTGTCAATTGAATTTTTAAGTCTGCTCCGTATTGATTTAAATTTTCATTTTGAAGCACTTTATGGTAGATCGCCACAGCACAAACTACAAAAAGGATGAATCCAATTAAATTATTTGCAATTGATACGAGTCGCTTAAGTGGGCTTGAATTCATATTTTGTAAAGATCGTATTTTGAAGGGATATCTGTAACTTTATCCCATGTCAAAAACACCCATTATTTTAGGTATTGACCCAGGTACACAGCTCCTAGGCTTTGCAGTATTGCAAGGCGGTAGCCAGCCCAAGATCATTATGATGGATGTATTAAAGTTGACCAAAGAAAAAGACATCTATGCTCGTCTTCAAATGATTCATGCAAAAATCATTGAATTGATGGAAACCTATCATCCTGCTCATTTTGCAATCGAAGCGCCCTTCTTTGGAAAGAATGTACAAAGTATGCTCAAGTTAGGCCGAGCACAAGGGGTGGCAATTGCTGCAGCAATGCATTATAAGACTCCAGTGACGGAATATGCTCCTAAGAAAGTAAAACAATCTATTACAGGCAACGGCAATGCAGATAAAGAAATGGTTTGGAAAATGCTAGAGCGTGTTTTGAATGTGAAAGAAAAACCAAAACACTACGATGCAACAGATGCACTCGCTGTAGCCCTCTGCCATTGGCATCAAATCAATCGTCCAGTCATTAGTACAGGAAAGGGTTTAAAAGGATGGGATGATTTTATTCAAAAAAATCCAGGACGTTTAAAAAAATAAGTCCTCTAAAATGCAAGCGAACTTGTTCAATGGATTGCTACTTGATTCAATATATCCCTACCTGAATTATTTTTCCAGTTGATGTACAATCGCCTCCTGAACTGCCTTCAATTCGTCTTTAGATAATTGCAGTTTTTCATTTTCAAAATTAATGTCGCCTGCATCTTGAATAGGAACCAAATGCAAATGCGCATGAGGCACTTCTAGACCTACTGTCAGCATACTGATTCGATTACAAGGGAAGCTTGCTTCGATTGCTTTTGCGATGGGCTTAGCAAATACCAATAATTGAGCTAAGTAATCGTCTGGCAAATCAAATACTTTGTCTACTTCAATTTTCGGCACCACCAATACATGCCCTTTTTGTAAAGGAAAAATATCCAAGAAGGCGAAGAACATTTCATTTTCCGCAATCTTGTATGCAGGAATTTCGCCTTGAATAATTTTAGAAAAAATAGTCATCTACAATGATTTGATGGACAGCCTAGCAGTTCGATTTAAATGGCAATATTGTCAATACTGAATTTCATCACCCCATTTGGTGCTTGAACTTCTGCAATTTCTCCTACTTTTTTACCAATCAACCCTTTTCCGATCGGAGAAGAAGCAGATATCTTACCCGCTTTTAAATCCGCTTCTTTTTCACCTACCAACTGGTAAGTAATTGTTTTTTTAGTAGCCTGATTGGTAATGGTTACTTTCGTCAATATCGTCACCTTGCTTGTATCAATGGTACTTGTATCTACAATTTTTGCATTGGATACAGCCACTTCTAATTGCTTAATTTTAGATTCTAACATGCCTTGCGCTTCCTTAGCGGCATCGTATTCGGCATTCTCTTTTAAATCCCCTTTTTCTCTTGCTTCTGCAATCGCTCTTGATGCCGCAGGACGATCAATAGATTTCATGCGTTGTAATTCCTCGCGCATCTTATCAAAAGTCTCCTGGGTTACATATACGTTTGTTTCGCTCATACCTTCTGTTTTATATAAAAAAAATACAACGCCACATAATTGAAGCGTTGCATGGTACAAAGATATAAAATAAGGGTCAAATGATGCCTAATTTTTCTAATAGGATCTTGGACATTTTGAAGTAAGCTTCATGGCTATAACCCGCAATATGAGGGGTTAGGATGAAGTTAGGCAGAGTCATTAAGGCGTCTAAATTGGCCTTTTCTTCTGTACTATAGGTATTCAAACGCTCATTTTCTAATACGTCAAGCCCAGCCCCTCTAATTTGTTGATTTTGAAGCGCATAGAGGAGTGCAGTACCGTCTGTTACCCCTCCTCTGCAGGTGCTGATAAAATAAGGTTGCTTTTTTAATCCGGCAAAAAAATGGGCATCTGCAAAATGCTGGGTCATTGCGGTTAAAGGAAGGTGCAAGCTTATGACCTCGGCGTTTGCCAAAATCGTATCCAATCCTACCCTTTGTGCTGCTGGAAATTCTTTAAATCCTAACGCATTGGGATGAATGTCATGTGCTAACAACTGTACACCAAAACCCGTCAAAACTTTTGCAAAAGCAGCCCCTGTATGTCCAAATCCAATGATACCCACTTGCTTACCGGTGAGTTCATCTCCACGATTCGCATCTCTAATCCATTCTCCCATTTTTACTTCACCATAGGACCTATGGATACGGTGCATTAGATTCAATAATAAACCTAAACTATGTTCTCCCACTGCGGTGCAGTTTCCCTCAGGACTACTCACACATTGAATTCCTTTTGAATTCGCATAGGCCGTATCTATTAATTCCATACCACTTCCTAATCGTCCAATCCATTTTAACTGCGGAGCACCCGATAAAATGTGGGCATCAATTTTTAACCTGGTCGTTACAATTAAACCCACTGCATCTTGAATGCGCACTGCTAAAGTAGCCGCATCTATAGTAGGTTCATACACTATTTCAAATCCTTTTTGAGTAAGGGTTTCTACTAAATACGGATGTGCTGCTGCTGTTACAATGACTTTATTGGACATGACTAAGGATTGTGCATTTTAAAAGTAAGGTCAGCAAAATCTTGATAGGTCAGGTTCTCCGCTCTTTTTGTAAAAATCGGATCCTGTAATTGCTCCGTTGTGAAATAGGGCTTCAATGGATTTCTTAACATTTTACGTCTTTGCCCAAATGCCATTTTTACAATATGGTAAAAACTTTTTAAGGAACTAAATTCAGGAAAGCTTTCTTTTCTTTTGAGTCGAATTACACCACTCATTACATTGGGCGGCGGCGTGAAAGCCGTTGGAGGTACATCAAATAAATACTCTACTTCATAAAATGCCTGTGTCAATACGCTTAAAATACCATACGCTTTTGAATGTGGCTTTGCCGCGATTCTTTCTGCAACTTCTTTTTGAAACATACCAATCATTACCGGTACTTGTTCTTTCCAATCCAATACCCTAAAAACAATTTGAGTGGAAATATTGTAAGGGAAATTCCCTACCAAGGTAAATTGACCTTCAAAGGGAATCGCTGTTTCTAAAAAATCCTCATTGATCAACTTGCCCTCCAAAGAAGGATAAGTGTGCAATAAATAAGCCACTTTTTCTCGATCTAATTCCACTGCTTTAAAAGCACGAGTAGGAAGGTCCAAAATATGTTGTGTTAAGGCACCTGCTCCTGGTCCCACTTCTACTAACTGATCCATCGGCGCTTCCGCTAAAGCGTCTTTGATTTGTAAACAGATCTGGACATCATTTAGAAAGTGTTGACCCAATGACTTTTTAAGGGTGTATTGCATGAAGCAAAGTTAGGTTTTTGTGCGTACTTTTACACCCTAATCAACTGGATATGAACCAAGACATCAAAAAACCAATTATAGGCTTTACTTGTGGAGATTTAAATGGCATTGGCCTAGAAATAATCATTAAGTCTTTGTCTGACAGCAGGCTACTTGACTTTATGGTGCCAGTTATTTTTGCGAACAATAAAGCAGTTAATTTTTATAAAAAAGGCTTACCTGATTTTCAACTTAATTACACTACTGCACCGGATCTAGATAAATTAAACTCAAAGCAAGTGAACTTAATTCAATGCTGGGAGGAAGAAGCCGCTATTGAACCAGGTGCATTAACAGACACCGGTGGCAAATATGCATTTATCTCCTTAGAACAAGCTGTTGCTGCTTTAAAAAATAAAAAAATTGACGGCTTAGTCACCGCACCAATTCATAAAAAGAATATCCAGTCCCCTACTTTTAATTTTAGTGGCCATACGCCCTACTTACAACATGCTTTTGGTAATGTAGAGAACCTTATGTTATTGGTCGCAGAAAATTTAAGGATGGCTTTGGTGACAGAGCATCTTACGATTCAAGACATTGCACAACATATTACAAAAGATAAGATCAAACAGAAATTACAAATACTACATCAAAGTTTGCAAAAAGATTTTGGCGTAGACAAACCAAGAATTGCTGTATTGGCATTGAATCCTCATGCCGGGGATGATGGTTTAATTGGAAAGGAAGAAATTGAAATTATTCGCCCAGCGATTCAAGAAGCAAAAAATAAAATGTTGGTGTATGGACCTTATTCTGCAGATGCTTTTTTTGCGAGAGGACAACACGAAAAATTTGACGCGGTATTAGCTATGTACCATGACCAAGGCTTGATTCCCTTTAAGTCATTGGCTTTTGGAGAAGGTGTTAACTTTACCGCTGGCCTACCGATTGTTCGAACTAGCCCAGACCATGGAACTGCTTTTGATATTGCAGGAAAAGACAAAGCAGATGCAAGTTCTTTTACGGCGAGTATTTTTGAATGTATTCGTATCATACATGCAAGACAAGGCTACCGTGACATGCGTTTAAACCCATTGAAAAAAATGAGTCATAAAATGTTTGCCAATGCAGTGGACGAACGTTTAGACGAACATTGATTTTTAGCGCACGACATTTAATGACTACAATACGCCTTAATAAGGACAGGCTTTTTTAAGTTCAACCAATGCTTGTCTACCCCAGGATGGCTCTACTAGATTTGGCATCACTTGTCTTAGTAAATTTTGTTCTGCCTGCTGAATAATAGGTTTTGCAGCTTTGCATCCTCCACCAAAAAATACAGGTAGATTATATTGAAGCTGCGCTTCTAATAAATAGACTCTTGGATTTTTAGGATTTATTTTTTTAGCCAATTGGAGTGGCCTTTTAATTTTTTCTTCATAAGACAACCAACGCATCATTGGATTCACAGACATCTTTGCAGTGTTCGCTAAACTTTCTGCACAATACAGTTCATCATTGACGACCATCGATTTTGCTTTTGCAACCCATGCTAAAGAACGATTGGCCAATTGATCTCTATCACCCATTTTTAAAAGGCACATTCTTGCGTTGATAAGGGCTGCATAATATGGAATCAACCAATTTGATGGGTCTGCGGCATACAGTTGTTCAAATTGGAGATTCAATGCAGTATATGCTGCTGGTTGTTCTATCTGATTGAATTGATGAATCGCTTGCTCTAATGCCTTGTCTTGACTTTTAGAGGACAAGGGCAATAGGAATTGAAGGGATAAAATCAAAAGAAGAACGGCATATTGCATAACTGCAATTTAAAACATCGAATTGGAAACGCCCTTATTTATACTATAATTTGAATAAGTTATTTCAATCGTACCCTTCTTTTGCTTCAATGCCTTTTGCTTGGCAGCAGGATCATCGTCTCCAAACTCTAAAGTAATCCCGTTGGGTAATTTATAGTCCTTGGTATTGAACCCAAAGATGATTTTACTAGGTAGGCCATAATTGGCATATGCCCCATATTCCATGGTAATTTCATAAGTGCCATTTTCCTTCGTTGTCGTAAAGGTTTTGTAGACCAATGCCTCTACAGGATCAATCCATAAAGTAGAAATCACCCAGTCTAATTTATCGTCTGTAGGAATGAGCTTAATCGCCTGCAATGATTTGCCTTTATATAACTGCACCCCCGATTCAATGGCGATATATTGTTTATTATTCAATAAAGAATTAATGGTCACGGACACGCCCCCTTTAGGCAATAAAGAAATGCCCCCTTCCTTTTTAACCTTTAATAAATTTGGCTTTTTATAATACACTTTCACTTTGCCCAAGGAAGCTTTAATGAATGCTACATCCGTTTTCATCACGCCTGTTGCCACATAATCATTCACAATATTCAATTTGGCACTCACTTTTTCAATCAATGCATTGGATTGTGCCATCAATAAAGTTGGTAACAAAAAAAGCATCCCTATCACAAAACTTATTTTTTTCAATGTATTCAATTTTAATTTTTTCGACTTATCAATTTTTACACCTATTCCAATGAGGTGCTTTAGCATAACATTTGATTAACTTAATATATCTTTCTTTTTCATGATCCAAACCGACGCGCCCACAAACAATGCAATGTGCACTATTAGCACTAGGATTGAATTTTTAATTTTTGCCAAATTCAATATACTACCAGTGATGGCATCATTGCTTTCATTGACTTGTAGGTCAAAAAACTCTTTCCAGTTATTCATATGGGTCGTGAATAAATAAGGTTTTACCACATTAAACAAAGGGATATTCAACGTGCTTAAAATGGTAAAGAAAACAATGGCACTAATGGTTGCCACAATGGGGCCAATAGAGTTATTGGCTAGACTAGACATCAAAAATCCTAAAGCGGCTACCGTCAATAAAGAGAAGCTTGCAAAAACAAAAGCACCCAGGTACCTCCAAAAAACATCTTGCTCCTGGATCAATACCACATAATTGGATTTCATTAAGAACAAGTCATCTGTTCCAAAGACCCACATACTTAAAAAGAGCGCTAAAAAGGCCAACCAGATCAATAATAAAATAGTATACAAACTAGCGGCCACAAATTTGGCCAAGACCCATTGAGTTCTGCTATAAGGCGTGGTAAATAATAACCTTAAAGTACCTAGATTCGCTTCACCAGAGAGCATATCTGCTGCAATCAAAGCCACTAATAAAGGCACATGTACCAATAAGAGTTGCAATAAGATATAGCAAATCAAATAGCCATTCAATACTTTTCCATCCACCGTTAAAGTATCATTGATGTCTTTCATTAAAAAAGCTGCATAGGCTTCCCCATCAATTTTTAAGCCCATTTGTATCACCAGTATCAATGCTGCAATGGCACCAAAGGCAATATAAGTCCTAGGCCTTTTGTAAATTTTAAATAATTCTATTCGAATGATTGGCCACATATTAATGAGTTGAAGTAAGTTGTAAAAAATAATCCTCTAAAGAGTTTTTTGACTCTAGAGAAAGGACTGCAATCTGCGCATGGACCAGGTAGCTATTGAGTGCAGGTATTTGTAATTTAGGGATCCCCAAATACAGGCCCTCATTTCGATCCAATACATGTCCCTTAAAATCAGATTGCAATAATATATTTTTAGCAGCAAGATCGTCCAAGGTTTTAATTTGCACAATGGTCTTATTCGGATCTAATAAAGTTTCGGTAGGGCCTTCTG
>JBEDDG010000023.1:0-14786 GCA_041176305.1 Bacteroidota bacterium
ATAATAAATAGTATATAAATAAATTCCCCCAATGCAAAAGGGATCCAACCCATTAAAAAACGAAGCGTTATGGTCCAGTACTTAAAAAGTCCCTGGGTGAAGTAATTTGCCAGTTCCTGAGGATAATAGGGCGCAAGCAAACAGATTCCCAAAAGAAGGAGCCAAATAATAGGCACTATGAATTGGTTTAAACCCGCTCTAAATCGATACATTTGTACAGAATAATTATCTAGTAAAATTAGTATAAACTTTGTCTTTTGACCGATTTTTACTAACTTTGCAACCCTTAAAGTACGGTTATGGGCCATAACAGGTCATTTGAAATTCCATTTGTAGGCTTAACCGCCGGTGAACATGAGTTCGAATACCGTATTGAGGATCAGTTCTTTTTAGATTTTGGACCACAAGATTTCAGTAATTGTCAGACCAAAGTGAAACTCCTATTGGATAAGCACTCAGGTTTTATGCAACTACATTTTGATATTGATGGGACAATTGATACCCTTTGTGACAGATGCGGCAATCCATTGACCGTTCAACTTTGGGACGAATTCAACATTGTTGTAAAACTTGTTGATGACGCCGATAAGATGAATAGTGAAGAAGAAGACCCGGACATCTTTTACTTAGATCGTAACGAAAGTCACTTATCTATCTCCAATTGGATTTACGAGTTTATCAACTTAAGCATCCCCTTGCAGCATATTTGCAAAGTAGATGACAAAGGCAAATCAACTTGTAACCAAAAAGTGATTGATCAACTCAATTTCTTCAATGAAAACCCTCCTGCCGAAGCCCCTTCAAAGGACATTTGGAAAGGATTAGATCAGTTCAAAGATTTAAAAGAAGAAGACGCGGAAGCGTCTGATGAGAACTAGCCTATAACTAGTCATTATCAAAGGAAGTATAAAGTATTAGTAGAAAATAAAAATAGATTTAAAAATTTAAAAAATAAGAGATGCCTAATCCTAAACGCAGACACTCACAACAACGTAGCGCTAAAAGAAGAACACACTATGTTGCTCAAGAAGTAACTTTAAGCAAAGATGGTACAACTGGAGAAATCCATGTACGTCATCGTGCGCACGTTCAAGAAGGAAAATTATACTATAAAGGAAAATTAGTAGCTGAGAAAGCGCCTTTAAAAGCATAATCATCCCAATCGAATGAATATTGGAATAGATATGATGGGTGGTGATTTTGCACCACTAGAAGCTGTCAAAGGCGTTCAACTCTATTTATCCAATACACCCCATAATTTATTTTGCATAGGTGATGCAACCCAGCTGGAAGTACTATTTCAGCAACATGGGATTGCCTCACCTTTTTTGCATTTGGTAGATGCACCAGAAGTAATTGGCTACCATGAACACCCTACAAAAGCTTTAAAAGAAAAACCTAATTCTTCTATCGCTATTGGTTTCCGCTATTTAGCAGAAGGAAAAATTGATGCTTTTTTAAGTGCAGGTAACACGGGTGCCATGTTAGTTGGTGCGATGTTCACCATCAAACCCATCAAAGGTGTTTTACGTCCAACCATCGCTTCCCTATTACCAAAATTAAATGGTAAAACAGGGCTCCTAGTAGATGTTGGTTTAAATGCAGATTGCAAACCAGAACAATTGAATCAATTTGCAATTTTAGGCAATTTATACGCCAAACATATTCTTACAATTGATGCCCCTACTGTGGGTTTATTGAATGTAGGAGAAGAAGAAGGAAAGGGTAATTTATTAGCGCAAGCTACTTACCCCCTTTTAAAAGAAAATACCCATATACAATTCATAGGCAATGTAGAAGGTCGCGATGTTTTTAATGACAAAGCGGACGTGATTGTTTGTGATGGATTTACTGGAAATATTATTCTAAAAACTGCAGAAGCAATGTATGAAGCTGCAGCACATCAAGGTTTAGGAAATGATTCCTTTTTTGGACGTTTCCATTTCGAGCATTATGGTGGCACCCCTGTTTTGGGCGTGAACAAACCGGTGATCATTGGTCATGGTATCAGTAACGCAAAAGCGTTTTCAAATATGATTGCTTTAGCAGAAAAGATGATCGACACAAAGTTCTGCGAAATCATTACTAGCAATTTTGCTAACATCCTTTAGTTTTTCAGGTATTTTAACTTAATTTCACCTCCAATAAAAGCATCCATTTTATGTGGTTAAATAATGTATTGGAAACCATTGGGAATACCCCAATCATCCGTATTAATAAAGTCAGCGAAGGCATCCCAGGCACCATTTTAGCCAAAGTAGATTATTTTAATCCTGGCAATTCTATCAAAGATAGGATGGCGTTAAAAATGGTAGAAGTTGCGGAAGCAGAAGGGAAATTAAAACCCGGCGGAACCATTATCGAATGTACCAGTGGAAATACCGGAATGGGTTTAGCATTAGCAGCGGTTGTAAAAGGGTACAAATGCATCTTTACTACCACAGATAAACAGAGCAAAGAAAAGATGGATATTTTAAGGGCCGTGGGTGCCGAAGTGATTGTATGTCCTACCAATGTGGAGCCAGAAGATCCTGCAAGTTATTATTCTGTTGCAAGAAAATTGGCTGCAGAAATACCCAACTCCTACTTCTTTAATCAGTATGATAATTTAGCGAATAGACAAGCCCATTATGAAAGTACTGGTCCTGAAATTTGGCGTCAGACCGAAGGAAAAATTACCCACCTTGTATGTACTGCAGGCACAGGTGGTACCATCACTGGCACAGCAAAATATTTAAAAGAACAGAACCCCCATATTCAGGTTTGGGCCATCGATCCAATAGGCTCTTTGTTGACCCATTATTATCAAACAGGCGAAGTGGATATGGCATATGTACAACCATATATCGCCGAAGGATTTGGCGAAGATTTTGTACCTGCCAATTACGACATGTCTGTCATTGATCATTTTGAACAAGTGGCTGATAAAGAAGGTGCATTGATGACAAGAAGGTTAGCAAAAGAAGAAGGCTTGTTTTGCGGATACTCTGCAGGAAGCTGCTTTCAAGGACTTTTACAATTAAAGGATAGGTTAAAATCAACCGATGTGGTCGTTTGTATCTTTCATGATCATGGAAGTCGTTATGTAGGGAAAGTGTACAACGACGATTGGATGCGATCCAAGGAATTTATAGACTAATAATTATCATTTTAAGGTGTTTTTTAAGACGGTAGCTAACAGCCGTTTGGGTCTTAAATTGTATATTTGTTACTCAATATTTAAACTATGAACAAGTACAGATCAGGAGTCTTATACGGTAAAGAACTAGAAGCATTATACAACGATGCTAAAGCCAATAATTTTGCAATTCCAGCGGTGAATACCACCGGTACAGATACGATTAATGCAGCGATTGAAACAGCAGCAAAAGTAAAGTCCCCTATTATTATTCAGTTCTCTAATGGAGGTGCTCAATTTATTGCTGGTAAGGGTATGCCAAATGACAATTTACAAGCAAATATTCAAGGTGCGATTGCGGGCGCTTTACATGTACACCAAGTGGCTAAATTTTATGATGTTCCTGTAGTATTGCATACTGACCATGCTTCTAAAAAATGGTTGCCATGGATTAGTGCTTTAATTGACGAAAGCGAAAAATACCACAAATTACACGGACAACCATTGTTCAGCTCTCATATGTTGGATTTATCAGAAGAACCTATCGAAGAGAATATCCAAACTTCTGTTGAATTCTTTAAGCGTATGGCCCCATTGGGCATGGGTATTGAAATTGAACTAGGCGTAACTGGTGGTGAAGAAGATGGCGTAGACAACAGTGGTGTTGAAAATGACAAATTATATACACAACCAGAACACGTTGCTTATGCTTATACTGAATTAGGTAAAGTAGGTAACTTATTTACTGTAGCTGCAGCCTTTGGAAATGTACACGGTGTATATAGCCCAGGTAATGTTGAATTAAAGCCTGAAATTTTACACAATAGCCAATTACACATAGAAAAAACAATGGGCACTGCTCCAAAACCAGTTTACTTTGTATTCCATGGTGGATCTGGTTCTCCTCAAAATCAAATTAGAGAAGCAATTGGATATGGTGCGATCAAAATGAATTTAGATACCGATTTACAATGGGCTTTCTGGGAAGGTGTATTAGGCTACTATAAAAAGAATGAAGCTTATTTGCAAACTCAATTGGGTAACCCAGAGGGTGCTGATAAACCAAATAAAAAATATTATGACCCTAGAGTTTGGTTAAGAAAAGGCGAAGAGTCTTTCATCCAACGTTTAGAGCAGTCATTTGACGATTTAAATTGTATCAATAGAAACGCTTAAAATTTCCCCTATGCGTGAAAAAGTAGAAGATATTGAAGTAAACCTGACAGGTGAAGAGCTAAATCATTCTGATGCTGCTGATAAGTCAAGATGGTTTAAAAGAATCAGAAAAGGGATAAGTACTTCGACAGCAGAAAAAAAGGAAACACCAGAAGGTTTATGGACAAAATGCCCTTCCTGTAACCATATTTGTACTAGTGCTGAATTAAAAGAAAACTTTTTCATTTGTGGCAAATGTAACTACCATCATCGTATTGGTAGTGAGGAGTATTTTGACATCCTATTTGACAACAATGAATACACGGTGCTTTTTGATGAAATAAAAAGTAAGGATGCTTTAAATTTTACCGATCTTAAAAATTACCAAAAACGTTTAGACGAAATTCATTCTAAAACAGATTTGAAAGATTCTATGCGTGTTGGTGTAGGTAAGATGAATGGCGAAGGTTATGTAGTTGCCTGTATGGATTTTGAATTCATTGGCGGATCACTTGGTAGTGTAATGGGTGAAAAATTTGCTCGTGCTGTAGATTATTGCATAGCGCATAGACTCCCCTTTTTAGTGATTAGCAAAAGTGGTGGAGCACGTATGATGGAAAGTGCTTTTAGCTTAATGCAGTTAGCTAAAACAAGCGGCAAGCTGTCTCAATTGAGTGACGCTAAACTTCCCTTTATCTCTTTATTGACAGACCCTACTTTTGGCGGTATCTCTGCCAGCTTTGGTATGTTGGGTGATATTAATATTGCTGAACCAGGTGCATTGATCGGATTCGCAGGCCCAAGGGTCATCAAAGAAACCATTAAGAAAGATCTACCTCCCGGCTTCCAACGCTCAGAATTCTTATTAGAACATGGATTCTTGGATTTCATTGTAGACAGAAAGGAACTCAAGCAAAAATTAGCAGATGTGGCTTTGATGTTCAGGAACTAATGCCAAAAAGAAATCAATTTTAAATAGTACTTTTGTATCCCGGTGTTGTACATCGGGATATTTTTTTATGGCGAAAGCACCAAAGTCAATAGAATTAAATAATAGGCAAGCCTATTTCAACTACCAGATAGAAGATAAATATGTGGCAGGCATTGTATTGATGGGCACCGAAGTAAAATCGATCCGTGCTGGTAAAGTAAGCTTCAATGATTCATTCTGTTTCTTTGACAAAGGTGAGCTTTGGGTAAGGTCTTTATTCATCAATGCCTATTCTCATGGGAACAAGAACAACCATATTGAAGTCCATGATCGCAAACTTTTGTTGACTGCAAGAGAGCTTAAAAAAATAGAAGCTAAAACCAAAGAAAAAGGGTTCACCATTGTACCCTTGCGTATCTTTTTTAATGATAAGCATTTTGCTAAAATGGAAATTGGTATTGGTCGTGGTAAGAAAGAATACGACAAGCGCGAAACCATCAAGAACCGCGACATCGACAAAGACATCAAGCGCTATCTAGCTAAATAATTATACATACTTCCCTGTATCTTCTTTCTTAAACTCTATCTGTTCTTTTAATGAAACAGGATCAGGACGATGTGTTGTCGCATAAGCAGCAATCAATAATACAATCAGGATACTGAATGCGCCAATACATTCTTTAGGCTCTATCCAGTAACCAATGATTTGATTGAGTTTGGCATGTTGTGGTGCACTTAGCTCATACCTGATTTCTATTCTTGATCCAATCTTTGATTGAAATTTCTTTTGATCCAATGGCACTCGATAGGTTTTACCCGATTCTTTAAAAACTGCATAAATACGGTCGTATTTACGTTCAATTAAGGCTGGGGTGATATCACTATCAAAATAATCAGGCGTCCTGCTAAAGGGCAAGTAAATCAAGAAGCACGCAATAAATAATATAAGCACTGATTTGATCAATTGAAATGTTATTAAGCTAAAAAAAAGAGCCCCCGCAATTGCTCACGAGGACTCTTAAAGCTATGTAAATGCATGATTGCATATAAAACGTTATGCTGTTAAACTTCTGAAATCTACTGGCACTAACTTACTTACTCCAGGCTCTTGCATCGTCACACCGTAAATTACATCCACTGCACTCATTGTTTGCTTATTGTGTGTTACAATAATGAACTGTGAGTTATCAGAGAACTTCTGAATCATTTGAGTGAACTTGCCTACGTTGGCATCATCCAAAGGTGCATCCACCTCATCCAAGATACAGAACGGTGCTGGCTTAATTAAGTATATTGCAAATAACATGGCAGTAGCTGTCAAAGTACGCTCTCCTCCACTCAACTGAGTAATAGAAGAAGGGCGTTTCCCCTTAGGCTTAGCCACAATCTCCACTGCAGTTTCTGCAAGGTTGGTTGGGTCTACTAAAATCAAGTCACAAGAATCTTCTTCTGTGAACAATGCTTTAAATACCTTTTGGAAATTCTCTCTAGCTGTATTGTAAGTTTCTAAGAAAGCTTGATTCGCAGTTGCTTCCACTTCTTGTATCGTCAACATTAAACTGTCTTTCGCAGTCACTAAGTCGTTCTTTTGTTCTAAGATGAAATCATAACGCTTTTTCATCTCTGTATACGCTTCAATTGCCGTTGGGTTCACTTCACCCATATTCTCCAAGCGCTTCTTCATCTTCTCTACATCTGCTTGTAATTCTTCTAAAGTTGCTTCTGTTTGTCTTCCAAGATCTAAGATCTCTTCTAATTCTACTTTAAATTCAACACTCAATCTTTCTTTAGTACCTGCCAATTGAAGTTTTAAGTTGTTCAATTTATCCTTGATCTCATTGATCAATTGATCCATTAATTCTTTAGACTTTACTTGGTGTCTTAAAGTGCTTTCTTTTTCTTGTAAAGCAGTACGTAAAGTATAATAAGCTTGATCCGCTTCGTTTAATTTTAATTCTTCTGTTTCTTTATTTCTAAGTAGCTCAACCAATTCAGTATCAATCGTCTCTAATTGTGTTCTGCTTTCTATGATTGCAGTAGAAGCCTCTGTCAATTGAGTAGTATTAGATTGAATTTGAGCATGTAGGTCGTCCAATTGATTACCCTTGAAAATAACTTCTTGTTGCAATGCTTCAATCTTACTTTGTTGCTTGGTCAATTGCAAATTCATTTCATTGAATTCGCCAGATGCCAAATGGTAAGCTTGCTCTGCAGCTTGATACGCCATTTCAATATCGCCTAATTGTGCCTGAGTGGCTTGTAAAGAAGCATTTAATTCGGTCAATTGGACTCTTGTATCAGCAATTGAAGCGTGTTCTTGCCCAATTTTTTCTGCCAACTCTGCTAATTTTGCAACAGCAGCTACTTGAGCAGATTGTAAATTCTCAAGTCTATTTTTATGCGCAAAAACATCATTGATTAATCGATTGACGTTCTGTTCAGTTGATCTTATTTCTTGCTCTTTCAATAATTCATTGAACTGTAAAACTGAATCATGCTTCACTTGAATCTGAGCCTTCAAGTCATTCACTACAGTCTCTTGTGCTTGTATATCTTCCAATAATTTTTCTAAATTCTTTGCACGTCCAATTTTCTTTCCTTCAAACAAACCAACGCTACCTCCAGTTAAAGTAAATTTACCTTTTACATATTTACCGGTTTTCTCAAGAATGATCCCAGTAGCTTCTGCTTCTAAAGCAGCCTCATTTTCGGCAATAAATACATTGCCTAATAAATGATTTGCTAAAGCGGCATATTTAGGATCTATCTCGATAACGGATAAAGCAGCAATGGTATTAGAGGGCGCAGCGGATGCATTTGCTCCAGCTAATTGATCTAGTAAGAAGAAGTTTGCTTTTCCTTTTTTGTTTTCATCCAATAATTGAATCGCCTGCATTCCTTCTTTTAAATTATTCACAACGTAATAATTCAAATAAGGCTCTAAGACATTTTCGACCGCTGTACGGTAGGATTCTTGAACATATAATATATCTGAAAGGATTGGCGCATTGTGGTTCCATCCAGTATTCTTATGCAAGAATTTAACACTCTCTGGATAGCCTTCCATAGAGTCAACTAAACTCTTTAATAAATCATATTCATTTTTCTTAGCATCTAAAATTCTAGCTTGCTCTGCTAGTTTCGATCTTAATACTTCTAGTTGCTCTTGGGTTTCAAAAATGCTTGCTTTTGCAGTTTCATGTTGTGCTTGCAAGTCTACCAAATGCGCTTTGCTTGCAGCTAACTCGGTTTCTTTTAATTCCAACTGTGCTGTTAAAGCTTCAATTTGCTCCGTTCTGTGCAATTGCTCTTCGTCTAATTGATGTTGGCTTCTTTGAATATTTTGTATAGAGGTGTCAGAAACCGCAACCTTTTTTTCTGCTTCAAATTGATTTCTTTGAATTTGTCCAAACTGTTGACGTAAACCATCTAAAACAGTTCTTTGATCATCAAATTGTGCGCGCTTATTGGTTAATTCAACATGAGATTGCTCCACTCGATTTTTAAAATCATTGTATACCTTCTCTTCGTCAATCACCTGCAATTTGGTGTACTCAATTGAATCTCCAATCGTCTTCAATTGGCCTTCTGCTCTTTCTAAGAATTCTTGTAACCCTTTTTCTTTATCGTTTAAATAATCTAGACGTTGTGCCGCTAGACTCTTGTCATTTTCTTTTGTTCTAAGTTTTTGCAACATTTCATTAAACTCATGTTGCATGCTTTGTAAGCCCTTCTCTTTTTCAATAAATACTACACGCTCTTGTTCAAGTGCCGCTTCTTCTAAAGCAATACTCGCTTCAAGCTCAAACTTCTTATATGTCTCTGTCTCTTGTTGTTCTGTTAATTCTTTGTAGGTTAAATTAAAGCCTTCTAAAGAAGCAATGGCTAATTCAATTGCTGTTTCCTTGTAATCCTTTTTAATTTCAAAATATTTCTCTGCCTTCTTTGCTTGATTCTCTAATGTTTTTAATTGGTTGTTGATTTCAAACAATAAATCTTCGATACGAGATAAATCTTGCTCTGTGGCATCTAATTTATTCTTCGCTTCCTTCTTTCTTGTTTTGTAAATGGTAATTCCAGCTGCTTGCTCCAACATTTTACGACGACTGTTATCTTTATCCTTGATAATATCATCTACCATACCCAATTCAATAATGGCATAACTATCTGTACTCACCCCTGTATCCATGAATAAATTATGAATGTCTTTTAAACGACAAGAAACGTCATTCAATCGGTATTCACTTTCGCCGTTTTTGTAATAACGACGCGTCACCGTAATGGTGCTAAATTCTGTAGGTAATAAATTCTTTGTATTCTCGAAAGTTAAACTCACTTCCGCCATGCTACTCGCATTTCTTGTTTTAGAACCATTGAAAACCAATGAATCTAAATTCTCAGATCTAAGTGCAGAAATCTTAGATTCTCCAATCACCCATCTAATACTATCAATGATATTACTCTTACCGCAACCGTTAGGCCCAATAATACCGGTTATACCCTCGTCAAAACTGACAATAGTTTTATCAGCAAAACTCTTGAACCCCTTGATTTCTAATGACTTTAATCTCACTTTTGTAACGCTTTAAATTGTCTGCGAACATAAGAAAAAAGCGCCAAAAAGTCAAGCCAAAAGGGGTTTTTACACTGAATTGTGGAGAAAACTAGCCCTTTTCCACCAAGCGGCCGCCTTCTGTGGTCAAGGTGCGTGCTGGGAACTTATTCACCACCATATAATCGTGGGTAGCCATCACGATAGCCGTGCCGTCTTCTTTGGCAATTTGGAACAATAATTGCATAATTTCATCACTAGTTTCCGGGTCAAGGCTCCCGGTTGGCTCGTCAGCTAGGATCAATTTAGGTGCATTCAATAAAGCCCTTGCTATATCCACTCTTTGCTGCTCACCACCGCTCATTTCAAAGGTCATTTTGAAACCTTTATTTTGAAGTCCTACCTTGGTCAACACATCGTCAATTTTTTGTTGAATCAACTGCTCATCCAACCAACCTGTCGCTTTCAGCACAAATCTTAAATTATCATTCACATTACGGTCTGTCAATAATTGAAAATCTTGGAAAACAACTCCTAAGTTTCTTCTTAAAAAAGGGAGCTTTTTCCAATCCATGTCCTTTAAATTAAATCCAACTACATGACCAATCCCCTCGGTTAAAGTCAATTCACCATATAAGGTTTTTAACAAGCTACTTTTACCAGTACCTGTTTTTCCAACTAGGTATACAAATTCCCCTTTTTGCACATTCAAATTGACATCCTGCAAAATAAGACTACCACTTTGGTAAATATTTGCATGTTCGATTTGTACCACAATTTCACTCATATAGTTCTTGTTAATAGATTAAAATTAATAGCTAAATACTTCCTTTCCAAAACTTCCTTCCAAAACCAATTCTTTTTGGTCAGCCGCTTCTACATACCCTACCACTTGTGCAGCAATGCCTAAGTCTTTTGCAATGGCAATTAAATGTTCCGCAGCTGCAGCATCTGTAAAAATCTCTAAGCGATGTCCCATATTGAACACTTGGTACATCTCTCTAGTATTGGCGCCAGAATTGGCTTGAATCAATTTAAAAATGGGCGGCGCATCAAATAAATTATTTTTAACAATGCGCATATTCCCTGGCAAATATTTCATACACTTGGTTTGACCACCACCACTGCAATGAATCATGCCTTTAACTGCATCAAAATGTTGTGTCAAAATTGCTTTAACTAAAGGGGCATAGGTTCTGGTAGGACTTAATAATAATTTACCTACACTAATCTCACCAAATCCTTCTATAGCAAGGGTATCCGTCATCCTGTTTTTTCCCAAGTACACTACTTCATCTTTTAAAGTAGGTTCAAATGATTCAGGAAATGCCGTCGCATAGTGATGCGACAACACATCATGTCTTGCACTGGTCAATCCATTACTTCCTAAACCACTATTGTATTCGGCTTCGTAATTGGCTTGCCCGAAACTTGAAAATCCAACGATCACTTGTCCTGGTGCAATTAAATCATTGGTGACTAATTTTGACTTTGGCCATCTAGCGGTCATAGTACCATTCACTGCAATTGTTCTTACTACATCGCCTACATCTGCCGTTTCACCTCCTAAGAATGCAATCTGTACACCGAAAGTTTTAAGTGTATCAAAAAAAGCTTGCGTACCATTAATCACTTGACTAATGACTTCGCCTGTAATTAATAATTTATTTCGATCGATGGTAGAGGAAAATAAAATTTGATCATAGATGCCCACACATAATAAATCATCCAAGTTCATTGCAATAGCATCTTGCGCGATGCCTTTCCAAACAGACACATCTCCTGTCTCCTTCCAATATAAGTAAGCAAGGATACTTTTTGTGCCGGCACCATCTGCATGCATAATATTAATATGGTCATTAGAACCACCTAAAAAATCAGCATATAACTTACAAAAAGCGTTTGGATACAAGCCTTGATCTAAATCCTGAATGGCAGCATGAACTTCTTCTTTTTGAGCGGAAACCCCGCGTTGAGCATACAATGACATGGCTATAAATTGATTTTACGACAAAGGTACAATTGTTTTACATTTGTACCCTATTTACAAGCTAAAGATGAAGGTTCATTACGATTTAACTACCCTGCCGCAATTTAATAACGCCATTATCACCATGGGGGCTTTTGATGGTGTTCACAAAGGCCACCAACAGATAATTCAGCGCATGGCCCATCTGGCAAAGGAAGTACAGGGCGAAACCATCATCATTACATTTCATCCACATCCAAGAAAAGTGATTTCATCGGTACCTGGAGAGATCAAACAGCTTACGAATATCAAAGAAAGGATTCAATTATTAGAAGGTGCAGGAGTTGACCATTTAGTGATTATTGAATTCAACTATAAGTTCTCCAATATGTCCGCAGCCGAATACGTGGAGGACTTTTTGTATGCTCATTTTAAGCCTAATACGGTAATTGTGGGCTATGACCATCATTTTGGTAAAGGTAGGAATGGTAATATTGATCTATTAAAGACAATAGGTGCAAAATTGAATTTTAAAGTTGAAGAAATCAATGAACAAGTATTCAATCATGAAATCATCAGTTCTACTTTAATTAGAAATTATATAGCTGACCAACAAATAGCCAAGGCCAACAGCCTTTTAGGCTACCCTTACTTTTTTGAAGGCTTTGTGGTGAGGGGCAATCAAATAGGCAGAACCATTGGTTATCCTACCGCTAACCTTCATATCAATGACGAAGAAAAATTGATCCCTGCAAACGGCGTCTATGCAGTACAAGTAAAAGGCGAATGTACCCAACATCAAACTTTAAATGGGATGATGAATATTGGAATTCGCCCAACCGTGGATGGTCAAAAGAAAGTGATCGAAGTCAATATCTTTGATTTTGATCAAGATATTTATGAAGCCTACTTGACGGTGATGGTTTATGATTTTATTAGAGGAGAAGTAAAATTTAATGGCTTAGAGGCGCTTAAAGAACAATTACATCAGGACAAAGTAACTGCAGCTACATTACTAGCTAAACTATAATTTTAGTGCTAAAGATTTAAGACATAATCTTGACCACTAGCTCTTTTAACAAGTCTGCATCTGTATTACTTGCATCATTGATACCCAATACCCTTAGATTGTATTCATGAATTAACAAAAGAATCTGTTCTACTTTGGCGTAATTATAATGCCTCGTCGCCGCCATCGTTGTTTTGATAGAAAAGAAATTCAAGCCCACTTCTGACATGATTCTTTTTTCATCACTCGTCCCTAAACCATACACAGCATACAGTTTACTAAAAAAGCCATACAAGGTAGGCAAAATCAATTGGATAGGCGCTGCTTTATGATTGGATTCAAAATATTGAATCATTTGTATTGCTCTAGAGAATTTTTTATGTGCAATAGCATCTTGAAATTCAAATGCATTGAACTCTTTACTTATACCAATATATTTTTCAATATCGTCTTCAGTGATTTTTTTTCGATCCCCCAAATTCACCATTAACTTTTCTAACTCATTTTTAATCCTGCTTAAATCATTCCCAATATGATCAACAATAATCTGAACGGCTTTGGGGGTGATTTGATACCCATTGTCTGCCACCCATTGATTGACCCATTCTGGTAGTTTATTATCGTACATTTTTTTGGTACTCACCACCACCGCTTTGGTCTTCAATAATTTGGCCAATGCAGAACGACCATCTACATTTTTATCTTTATGCGCTACAATTAAAATAGTAGAAGCAAGTGGATTTTCAATATATCCAGCAAGTTTATCCAAAGCATTCATGTGCTGCGCCTCCTTAAGAATAACCACTTGTTTTTCTGCAAAAACCGGATAACGCTTACAAGCGTTCACCACTTCTGCCCAATCCGCATCTTTACCATAAAATTGGGTTAGATTGAATGCTCTTTCTGCCTCTGGCAACAATTGATGTTCAGCATAATGTACCAATTGATCAATATAGAAGGATTCTTCCCCTTCGAGCCAATAGACAGCATCGAAGACGTTATTTTTCCAATTCGATAAAATTTTGGAAATAGGCATCCCCAAAGATATACAGGAATCGTGTTTTTTTTATATCTTGTGGCAAATAAATAAACACATTTTTATATGAGCAACGAAAATTCAGGTAACGGAGGCAAAATTTTAATCGGCGTTTTAGCTGTAGCCCTTATCGGATCATGGATCTATTTCAGTACTTCAAAAACTGAAATCATCAACAATTACACTACTCAAGTAAATACTTTAGATAGTGCTAAGAATGCTATTCAAGCTGACTTTATCGCAGTGTCTGCAAAAGCAGATTCTTTGACACAACAAAACACTACATTACAAGGTGATTTATTGGCTAAGTCAAATGATATACAAAAATTAAAGTCTAACATCAGCAGTATTTTAAGAAAAAAGGATGCATCAGACAAAGAATTAGCTGAAGCTAAGTCTATGATTGCAGAATTAAACGGCAAAGTAGCTGGCTTATTAACTGATTTAGCTAAAGCACAAGAAGAGAACAAAGTATTAACAGTGAAAAACGAAGCATTAACCACTGAAAATACCAATTTGAATACCAACTTGACTGCTACAACTAAAGAAAAAGAAAGATTACAAGATATTGGTTCAACTTTACATGCTTCTGCATTCGCAATTCAAGCTGTTAGAGTGAAAGAAGATGGTTCTGAGAAAGTAACTAAGTCTGCGAAGCGTGCTAACACGATTCGTTTGTCTTTCCAAATTGATAAGAACAAAATCACACCATCTGGCGCACAAGATTTATATGTTTGTATCACTGCACCAAATGGCGCTAGTTTTACAGAAGGCGGTAAAATCAACACAAGAGAAGATGGTACTAAGGCTTATTCAAATAAAATTGCCGTTCAATACGTTCAGAACGCAGTTTTACCAATTAGCTACGATGTAAAGCAAGCTTCTAAATTTGTAGAAGGTGAATACTTAGTAGAAGTATACCATAACGGATTTAAAATCGGCGAAGGAAAAACAACTTTGAAAAAAGGTGGTTTATTCTAGACTTAACTATATTTTATTAAAAAGCCACTCAATTG
>JBEDDG010000024.1:0-14728 GCA_041176305.1 Bacteroidota bacterium
TGTTTCGCCTTTTGATTGTTTGGTATTCAGATTAAAGTGCTAATTACCCAACGCACTACATGCTTACCCCAACCGCTACGCTTGCTGTCAAAACCATACGACCCCAGGTACTGCGATTAAAGCAAGTACAAAATTACAACTTATTAATGGATTTAAATAGAGGACTACTTAAATAAACGCCAGAAGTCCAATCCTAATGCATATAACATTAGACCAAACATCAAGACCATGCCTGCAATTTGTGCATATTCCATGAATTTGTCACTTGGCTTGCGGCCTGTAATCATTTCAAAAAGGATAAATAAAGCATGCCCACCATCTAAGGCTGGAATTGGCAATACGTTCATGAAACCTAATACAATTGAAAATACGGCTGTCAAAGTCCAGAATCGCTCCCAATCCCATTGAGATGGGAAAGTATTTCCGATACTGATTAAACTTCCAAGTGAATCATTTGGATTCACTTTACCCGTAAAAATTTGTTTGATGCCCGTCACATAATTATCGAGCGTGGTGAAACATCTTTGGATACCTGTTGGTATAGCTTCGGCAAAGCTATACGCCTGATGCACTGTTTTGAAAAGCTGCATCGGTAATTTTACAAATAAACCAAGTTGTGCTTTATTGTTAATTAAGGTTCTAACGGTCACTGTATCCATACCTCTTTTTGCAATCACTGTGACCAATGAATCACTGTACTTTTTCTTTACTTCAATGAACTCATGTTGGTATTTCACAGATTCTCCATTGATACTTAATAATGTATCATTTTTCTGAAAGCTCCCTTCCACCATTACAGCAGATTTTCCAATAGAGTCCACAATCACAGGAAACAAAGGCAATACAAATGCTGTGGCATTATTTGCATTGGATAATTCAGCCGCTACCGTTGTTGGTATAGCTAAACTCAATGTACTATCCCCTCTTTTTATTTGAATTGTTTTTGCATCTTCTAATACAATCTTTGATTCCAATTCAAAGAAATCTTTTAACTCTTTTTGATCTAACCCAACAATGATATCCCCGTCTTGTAATCCCATTTTTTTAGAAATCTCAGTAGGATGTATACCATAGCTTAAATTTTTTGCTGGTAAAAAATTATCACCCCAAAACCAAGCTATACCTATAAATATCACAATCGCTAAAATCACATTCACAATAACACCCCCTAACATCACTATCAATCTTTGATAAGCAGGCTTTGATCTTAACTCATAAGATTCAGGTGCTTTATTCATCTGCTCCTTATCCATGCTTTCATCAATCATCCCAGAAATTTTCACATAGCCTCCAAAAGGGATCCAACCTAATCCATATTCTGTATCACCTATCTTCTTTTTCCATAAGCTAAAGCCAGGATTAAAGAATAAATAAAATTTTTCTACTCTTGCACCAAATAATCTAGCAGGAATAAAATGTCCTAACTCATGAAGGACAACGATGATCGAAAAAGATAAAATAAATTGTGCCGTTTTTGTTGCAAGAACGGTTAAATCGATAGCAGCTAGATACATGTTTTATAATTGTATTAATGAAGCAGCAAAATCTCTTGCAGCTCCGTCGGTTTCATAATAATCATCCAAACTTGGATGTGCGATAAATTCTATTTTCTCTAATGTTCTTTCAATTAGATCGGTCATATCTAAAAATCCAATTCTATTTTTTAAAAAAGCATACACCGCAATTTCATTTGCAGCATTCAATACACATGGAACATTACCTCCAATGCGCATCGCTTCTGTCGCCAAGGTTAAATTTCTAAATGTTTTTACATCAGGCTCGTCAAAAGTCAATGTATTGGGTTTATCAAAATGGTATCTTGGGAAATCATTATCTAATCTTTTTGGGAAGGCCATGGCATATTGAATGGGTAACTTCATGTCTGGCAAACCCATCTGTGCTTTAATACTGCCATCTCGAAACTGCACCATGCTATGAATAATACTTTGCGCATGCACAACCACTTTGATTTGATCTGGTCTTAAATCAAATAACCATTTCGCTTCAATCATTTCTAATCCCTTATTCATTAAGGTGGCAGAATCTATAGATATTTTAGCGCCCATGCTCCAATTAGGATGTTGCAAAGCATGATCTCTTTTTACATTTACTAAAAAATTTGGCTTCTTTCCTAAGAATGGACCGCCGCTTGCTGTAAGAATAATTTTTTCAATTGGGTTATTTCCTTCTCCAACTAAACATTGGAAAATCGCAGAGTGTTCGCTATCAACAGGAATGATGGCAGCGCCTTTTTCTCTTGCTGTGCGCATCACAATATCACCTGCTACAACTAATGTTTCTTTATTGGCAAGGCCCACTGCTTTACCATTTTCAACTGCAGTAAGTGTTGGCTTTAATCCTGCAAATCCTACAATGCCAGCCATCATAAAATCATAACAATCCATGGCGGCAACTTGTTCTAAAGCTTCTTCTCCAGCAAAGACTTTAATTGGTTTGCCTTCTAATGCTTTTTTTACAACCGCGTATTTGCCAATCTCCCCAATCACAACAATATTGGGCTCAAATAATAATGCTTGTTCTATTAATAAAGATTCATTCGCATGCGCCGTTAAAATCTCGGCAACAAACAAGTCTGGGTTCGCCGCGATCACCTCTAGGGTTTGTTTCCCAATGGAACCTGTAGATCCGAAAATGGCAATTCTTTTTTGATTCATCCAGTTGTTTACTTGTTGTTAAAAATACGCTTTTTATTCTATTCTTACTATTTGCCTAATTGAATATGCATTGCATCTGCAATTTTTCGATCGTTACTTAATCTTGGCACTTTATTTTGTCCTCCTAATTTCCCCTCGGACTTCATGTAATCAATAAATGCATTTTTAGGAACCACTGTGACTACTAATGGTGCTAAAATATTTCCTGTAATTAGGTCTTGATAGTAGACATTTTTAGCACACATGGCTTTATCTAATTTAGATTTAAACTGTTCCATATCCAATGGTGCTCTTTCAAATTCAACCAACCATTCGTGGTAACTCTTTCCTTCTCCTTGAGCTATATAGGGCGCCACTGTAAATTCTACAATAGACGCATTCATTTCATTCGCCACCTGCAACATGGCAGCCTCCACCTCCTCTCCAATCACATGTTCTCCAAAAGCAGAAATAAAATGTTTTACCCTCCCGGTTACAATGATTCTGTATGGATCAATGCTCACAAATTTTACAGTGTCTCCAATATTATAGCCCCATAAACCTGCATTACTATTAATAACGAGTGCATATTGAACTCCTAATTCCACCTGAGATAAATTAAGTCTAACTGGATTGGCATCATGAATATGCGCTAATGGAATAAATTCAAAATAAATTCCACTATTGGTGTTCAATAATAATCCTTGTTGATCCCTTGTGTCTTGAAAAGCAAAAAATCCTTCGCTTGCAGGAAACAGTTCAATGGTATCGATAGACTTCCCAATCGTGTCAAAAAGTTTAGACTTATATGGTTCAAAATTCACACCCCCCTGCACCAATACTTGTAAATTTGGAAATACTTCTTTTACTGATTTACCAGATTTTTCTACAATACGATCAAAATACATTTGCATCCAAGGCGGTATGCCTCCAACCAAAGTCATATCTTTTAAGATTGTCTCGGCTACAATAAGATCCAATTTTTCCTCCCATTCCTCAATACAATTGGTGGCATAACTTGGTAATTGATTACTTCTTAAATAAGCCGGAATATGATGGTTCACAATCCCACTTAATCTCCCCGTTGGAATGTCTGCTACCCTTTCTAAAACTGGTGACCCACTCAAAAAAATCATCCTACCATTCACAAACTGGTTTTCCCCGGTGGTCGCCATATAAGTTAAGAGGGCATTTCTGGCCCCGTTAATATGATTACTTATAGAGTCTTTTGTTATAGGGATGTATTTAACACCGCTAGTTGTGCCACTGGTTTTGGCAAAATAGATGGGTTTGCCTTTCCATAGCACGTTTTGAGTCCCTTTTTTGATCTGTTCTATATATGTCTTTATAGCCTCATAGTCTCTTAAAGGCACCGCTTCCTGAAATTCAAGGGGACTATTGATTTGATCAAAATGGTGCTCTTTACCAAAAAAGGTGGATTTCCCTGCTTTAACTAATTGATTTAGAATACTTTGCTGATCTTCTAAAGCATTATGTCGCTCTTTTTGTATTTGACGATAAATGACATTAGCAAAAGGTTTTGCCAACAAAGACTTAATATTCATAGGGATCGGTTAAAGACTTAATAGTCAGGAACAAATTTAGAGTGTATTTTACGGAACATCAAACCTTTTGAGGGTTTCTAGTCCTAAAAAATAGCAAAATTATATTTTTCAAGAATTCCTTGCATATTGACATAATTATAATTACCTTTGCCCTCCTAATTTTGGACAATTATGTTAGCAGTAGTTAAAATCGCAGGACAACAATTCAAAGTACAAGCAGGAGATAGCTTGTATGTACCTCACCTGCAAGGTAAAACCGGAGACAAAGTTGAATTCAACGATGTATTATTCGTTGATAATAATGGAAGCATCTCTTTCGCGACTAAAGCGGTAGTGAAGGCTGAAATTACAAATGACTTAGTTCAAGGTGATAAAGTGATCGCTTTTAAAATGAAAAGAAGAAAAGGTTTCCGCAAGAAGCACGGTCACAGAACGCACTATACTCAAATCAAAATCGAAAACATAGCTTAAACTAAGATACTATGGCACACAAAAAAGGTGAAGGATCCGTTAAGAACGGCCGTGACTCACAAAGTAAAAGATTAGGCGTAAAGATATATGGTGGTCAACCTGCTTTAAATGGCAATATCTTGATCCGCCAAAGAGGTACGCAGTACCACCCTGGTAAGAACGTAGGTTTAGGATCTGACTTTACTATTTTCGCTTTGACGGATGGTATTGTTGAGTTCAAAAAGGGTAAAAATAACAAAACAACAGTTTCTGTAGTTCCTGTGGAATTAGTGGCTTAAAAAAAAAGTTTTTGTAGTTATTAAAAAAGTTTTTACTTTTAGTGCATATTTACTAACCATTAAATCTAAAAAACATGGCAACTGCAAAAAAAGCTGCTAAGAAAGTAGCTCCTAAGAAAGCTGCAAAAAAAGTAGTTAAGAAAGCTGCTCCTAAGAAAGCTGCTAAGAAAGCTGCTCCTAAGAAGGCTGCTAAGAAAGCTGCTCCTAAGAAAGCTGCTAAGAAAGCTGCTCCTAAGAAAGCTGCTAAGAAAGCTGCTCCTAAGAAGGCTGCTAAGAAAGCTGCTCCTAAGAAAGCTGCTAAGAAAGCTGCTCCTAAGAAAGCTGCTGCTAAAAAGAAATAATTATCCTCGGATAATATTGAAAGACCCTCGATTTATCGGGGGTTTTTTTATGCCCTTACCTTTGATCGCATTTAGAAGGACTCCTTAGATTTATTTATATTTGCCCATGCACAATTATGAAATTGCCGAATACTTTAGTTTATTAGCTAAGCTCATGGACATCCATGGAGAAAATGCTTTCAAAATAAAATCCTATAGCAATGCCGCCTACACCCTTGACCGATTAAATGACCCTTTAGAGGAGATGACGCCAGCACAAATTGCTAGCATTAGAGGAATTGGCGATGCTTTGGCACAAAAAATCGTGGATTTATTGGCCACCAAACAACTAGCCATTTTAGAAGAATATATCTTAAAGACCCCGCCTGGTATTTTAGAAATGTTGAAAATCAAAGGATTGGGGCCTAAGAAAATCATCACTATTTGGAAAGAATTAGGCATTGAAAGTATTGGAGAACTATTATATGCTTGTGAGGAGAATAGATTAATTAATTATAAAGGATTTGGTGCTAAAACACAACAGAGTATTCAAGATGCCTTGAATTATTACCTACAAAACCAGGGCAGTTTTTTATACCAACAAGTTGAATCAACCGTTGCACAAATAGAAAATGCTTTGTCTATTCAATTTCCTGCCGCCCAGCATGTGATTTCTGGGTATTATAAAAGGCAGATGGAAACCTTGGATTTTTTAGATATCGTCACCACCACCCCCCTCGCCGATTTAATGGTTTGGTTACAAGAAAAAGGATTCACTTGCACAAATACACCTGAATATTTGAGTTGTAAAGGGCCAGATAATTTTGAATTAAGATGGCATACTACCACTACAGACCATTTTTATATTCAAGATTTTATGCTTGCTTGTAGCCCTGAATTTTGGACTGCTTGGCAAGCTTTACCCAATTTTGATGCGTCCATTTCTTTTGAATCTGAAAAAGCCCTTTTTGATCAAGTTCAAATTCCATTCATTCCTCCCGCACAAAGAGAGGCCCCTTCCATTATTCAAGATGCAAGTTCCAAAGGTATCAGCCAACCCATTCAGTCAAACGATATCAAAGGCATCATTCACTCACATAGCACTTGGAGTGATGGCTTGCACACCATTGAACAAATGGCCCTTGCTGCAAAAGAAAAAGGGTTTGAATACATAGTCATTAGTGACCACTCTAAATCTGCCTTTTATGCAAATGGTTTGCAAGAAGACCGCATTAGAGCTCAACATAAAGAGATAGATCTCTTAAATAAAAAGTTAGCTCCTTTTGTTATTTTCAAAAGTATTGAATCCGATATTTTAAATGATGGTAGTTTAGATTATCCTGACGAGATTTTAGCTTTATTTGATTTGGTGATTGCCTCTGTACATTCTAATTTAAAGATGACAGAAGAAAAAGCGATGATGCGTTTAATGAACGCGATTGAAAATCCCTACACCAGCATTTTAGGGCACGCTACAGGGCGTTTATTGCTAAGCAGGAAAGGTTACCCGATCAATCATGAAGCAATCATTGAAGCTTGTGCTGCAAACAATGTGGTCATTGAATTAAATGCCCACCCAAGAAGACTGGATATAGATTGGCGTTATATTCGTCAAGCAGTTGATCAGGATGTATTGATCTCAATTAATCCCGATGCACATGCGATTGATGGATTTGAAGATTGTACCTATGGTGTATTGGTTGCACAAAAAGCTGGATTAACCGCAGCTCAAAATTTAAGTAGCTTTAGCTTATCCGAAATGATGGAATTTATTAGCTACCAACATGCAAAAAGAAATTAGTGCCGCTGTTGGATGGAAGTCAATTATTTGATGTACACAATATATTCTCCAGGCATCATTTCAAAATGGGTAGATCCATTGAATTCAAAACTAAGGCCTGAAAACAAATTCTTGAAAGTCCCTGCAAAGGCTTCCTGCGCAACATGAACATGTTGTCTATCATCTCCCATGTTTAACAAGATTAAAGCGGTATGTTGATCATCTTGTTTGAGGTAGGCTATCACTTTTCCTCCCTCTGTTGGCAAATTAATGGTGCGTCCACTTTGCAATACGGGATACTGCTTTCTAGCGTTCAATAAAGTTTTATAAAAAGCATGTAATCCTGGTTGCGCATTCGTCCATTCAATTTGATCCTTATCAAAGAAAGCCAAACGCTTCGCATTCGGTAATTCTTGCCCACTATAAATTAAGGGTTGTCCATTCCAGGTATGCGTGAACACAGCCCATGCTTTTGCAGTAAGACCATACTTTTCATATTCCGTTCCGTTCCAACTATTTTCATCATGATTAGAGGTGAAAAATAATTTAGAAGCCCCATTTGGATACTGTGTATATTGATGTAAAATATTGAACACTTCATGGACGCCCACTTCCCCTTTGCTTAATTTTTCAGAAGCGTGCATCCAAGCCCATGCATAACTGGTATCAAATACTTGATGGTAAGTAGGATCTTCACATTCTGCCAACCAGTATAAATTTTTTGTTTGCTCTAAATGCGTCCTAGCTTCTACCCAAAAATCCAATGGTACTAAATGTGCCATATCACACCTGAATCCATCCAGGCTAAAAACATCCACCCAGTATTGCATGGCCTCAATTAATGCATGACGCATTGCTGAATTATTGAAATTTAAATCTACTACATCATCCCATCCATTGCGTTCTGTAAAATTTCCAGCTGCATCCTGTGCAAACCAACTTGGATGTGCCGTCATCCATTCATGTTGCCTACCTGTGTGGTTAGCCACCCAATCAATAATCACTTTCATCCCCAAAGCATGCGCAGCATTAACTAGGTCTTTAAAATCTTCTTCCGTACCAAATTCAGGATTGATTTTTGTGTAACTACTACATGCATAATAGCTTCCTAAGGTTCCTTTTTTATTGTTTTGACTGATTGCCGTAATGGGCATGAACCAAAGCACATCAATGCCCATGTCTTTGATTCTTGGCAGGTGTGTTTCAAAAGCTTTAAACGTGCCCTCCGTAGTATATTGACGAATATTGACTTCATAAATTGAAGCTGTATTGGCCCAGCTAACTTGCTTAAATGAATCAATCATATTTGTTGCATTTTTTAATTATCTTGTTGCCAAGATGAATCCTAAATTAGACCGCAAATTAAGTCTTTTGCATGCAACTGCCATCAATATGATTGATATGGTAGGCATTGGCCCCTTTGTTGTATTGAGTGTAGTAGCTCAGATCATGGGTGGCCCTTATTTTTTATACGCATGGATAGCGGGCGCTATTTTGTCTTATGTAGATGCCATGGTTTGGAGCCAACTTGGTGCTGCCTTACCAAAAGCTGGAGGAAGTTTTCATTTTTTAAAAGAAGGTTATGGCGGAAAATGGGGTAAACTCATGAGCTTTTTATTTGTATGGCAGACCATGATTCAAGCACCCCTTGTCATTGCTTCTGCAGCCATTGGTTTCTCTCAATATGCGAATTTCTTTTTTCATTTAAGTTTCTTACAAGAAAAATTAGTGAGTGGTGCGGTGGTTATTTTAGTCATTAGTTTATTATACCGCAATATTGAATCTATTGGTAGAATCTCTGTTTTATTATGGATAGGTGTGGTGACCACCCTGCTGTGGATCATCTTTGGAGGTATCGCTCATGGCAATTTTATGGAACCCATTAGGCATATCAACGATGGATTAAAAATTGAATATGGATTAGTTGCAGCTTTAGGTTTTGCAAGCGTCAAAACAGTCTATAGTTATTTGGGATATTACAATGTTTGCCATTTAGGGGCGGAGATCAAAGATCCTACTAAGAATATTCCAAGAAGTATGTTTATTTCTATTACAGGAATTTCAATTTTATACCTTGCTATGAATGTGAGTGTGGCAAGTGTATTGCCCTTTGATACTATTGTCAATAGTAAATTTGTAGTGAGTGATTATATTAAAACTTTGTATGGACAAAACGCGGGGGCTATTGCCACGGTGCTTATTTTAATGGTTGCATTTGCTTCTGTATTCTCTGCAACATTGGGATATAGTAGAATCCCTTATGCTGCTGCACAGGATAAATCTTTCTTTTCTTTCTTTGCACAATTACATCCTAAATTACATTTTCCGCACCGATCTTTATTGGTGTTAGGCGCCATTGCCTTTGTATTTAGTTTACTCTTTAGGTTAAAAGAAGTGATTGACGGCATTCTTGCAATGCGTATTATGATACAATTTATTGGTCAAGCAATTGGTTTATTGATACTGTATAAAAGAAAAGGCAGCAATTTTTTCCCATGGAAAATGCCTTTCTTCCCTATCCCACTTTTTATTGCCATCTTAATTTGGGCAGCAATTTTTTATTCTACAGGACCTAAAATGATGTTGAGTGGTTTATTGGTCACCGGACTAGGCTTAATCGCTTTTGCGTTGGCTACCCGATTTGGTTGGATTCACAAAACTAGTGAGGAGTAAGCCCATTACAATACCAATGATTAGGCCAACTTTTACGTTCTTGAGCATCCATCCAATACCGAGCCCAGTCACTAATAGCATGAAGAAACTAATTTTTCTGCGTTGCTTCATGTCCAATTAATTTTTCGGTAAGGAGATTAAATTAGCGAATAATTTATAGGCACCTGGAATGCCTGCTGGCAACTGCCTGAACAACGCCAAACTTACATAAGCAAAATTACCTTTCCCAAAAGGTGCAATCAATAAACTACCCTGACTTGGCGTTTCGCCTGTATCATTCATTTGTAAAGGCAATTGAAAATGTGGATCTATATTTTCGGCTTGGTAAGTGCTTCTTTCTTGTACCCAGTTTTTAAAATCATCCGCTGTAATCGTATTCGGACTATTTAAAACAGGATGATGGGGCAATGCAAATGTAACAATCGCATTTTCCTCCGTCACACGCTTGCCGCCATTAATAGTGAAAGGATAAGGCCCCATTTTGATATTTTGAGTGCCTACCTGATTGCTTTTAATATATTGTACAATTAAATTCCCTCCAGCCGCGATGTAATCGTTCAAAATCGCTTGTTTGTCGGTTAGGTAAGCATACATATTAAAAGCGCGGATACCCACTACAATCGCATCTAATCCTTTTAAATGTGCTGGGATAATATCTGCTTCTTTTAAATAAACGACTTCATAGCCTAATTGTTCTAAAGCTTCTGGGATCGCATCCCCTGCGCCATCTATATACCCCACTTTCTTACCCATTTTTTTTATATCCACTTTAACCACCTTGATACTTGCATTTTGAAAATAAGTTTGAGCAGGTATATGATCATACTCAATTGTCTTATGAAAAATCCCAGCATCAAATGCGGGCAGGTTCATATTCCCGGAACTAGGCACTAACACGACCGATTGAATTGGATCTACTTCTTTTTTTGGCAAGACCACCAAAGGTTGATAGACATCTCCTTTAGTTGGATCTAGGTATTTATAATACACAGGTACTTTCTTTATAAAGTTTTCACCCTCTATACTAAAATTGCATTGTAAAGTAAATGCAGGTTCGTTTTCTGGTAAGCCGATCAAGGTTTGGTCCTTCACAATAAACATGCCTTCTGTTTTAGGTTGCACCAACCAATAAGGTTGTGAGATCGCCATTGAATCCGGCACTTGTATTGCAAAATTGAATGATTGATTTTGATTGGTTCCTAATGATTTTGCAAGTACTGAATCTTTTACAATCGTTTTATCGGCAAACACTTGAATGGCACCTAGAGTTGATGTTGCTTTTGATCTTTGGTTAACCAATACTTGTATGGACATAGTTCCACCTTGTGCAATTTTTTGTTTTGTCGTAGAAGCCTCCACTAATAAACCAGCAGCATCTTCTATAGTGGACTGAATCAGCGCCAACTGATAGTCTTTCCATGGATGATTTGGCAACCCTTTAACTTGACGATATAGAGCCACTAAAGCAGGCACTATTTTAGCGGGTTCTTCTATACGATAGTTTTGTATCAATTGTTGAACTGCTGACTGAATTTCTGGAGCGCCAATTCTTGTCCAATTGGTCACCACGCCCTCCATGAGATCAACTTTTGCAGTATCCCCATTTAAATGTTGGAAGAATTCAAAGTAAGAACCTCTCCTTCTTGGCCTGCCTTCCCCTTGACTTTTATGCATGGTTCTTGCTTCTGCACCAATCTCGCCATAATTTTTTCCAAGGATGGGATTGAACCCTCCCACTTCTAATTTTAGTTGTTGGTCATTGGTTGTATTGACCGTGCCAAAATTAAAAGTATTCCACAAAATTCTTTTTGCCTTCCATGGTTGTACCCCATATTTAAAATGTGCTGGAAATTGGGTTGAATCCGCAGCTGCGATATAGGCTTCCTGAGCAATGATAGAAGAAGCGGCATGATGACCATGCCCAGCTCTAGCGTCTCCAGGAAATCTTGTAATGATTACATCAGGTTGAAATTTTCTAATCACCCAAACTACATCACTCAAAACTTTTTGGTGATCCCAAATAGCTAAAGCTTCTTTGGCAGATTTACTAAAACCAAATTCATAGGCTGTAGAAAAATATTGCTCTGCTCCATCTTGTTGCCTAGCGGCTAATAATTCCTGCGTACGAATTAATCCTAATTCAACCCCTTGTTCTTTACCAATTAAATTCTGCCCACCGTCGCCTCTAGTCAAACTTAAATAAGCCGTTCTATAATGACGTTCCTTGGTTAAAAAAGGCAAAAAAGCATTATTCTCGTCGTCAGGATGTGCTGCTATATACAGGACACTACCTAACACCTCCATTTGTTTTAATTGAGTATAAATTGCTGTACTATTTTTCTGTGCATTAGTAGAAGGCACTAAAAAAATCATACTCAATAAAAACAAAGTCAGTTGTTTCATAGGTCAAAATAAAATCTTAATAAATACTATTTACCATGCAAGAAAACAGCGTTGGTTAAAATTAATTTACCCCCTTCCCAGAAATTTCTAAAAATAGGATCATCCGCCATATAAATAATTTTTCCTGCACCCATTTGTTTTACCCCAATAGCTACGCCTTCCTCTAATGCCGCTTTTGCTTTTACACCTGCAAAACCAGTGATGTAGCTGTCCTTTTTAAAGCTGCCTACATTCCAAGCACTAGCAGATGGTTCATACAACAGTTTATCTTGCTTCAAATTAAAATAGATCCCGTTAGTGCCAAAACCTAGTGGATGCGTTTCGTCCATATAGGTTTTATAAATGGCTCCAGGAATAGAACTCTTTAAAAACTCTTTCTCTCTATCTTCATATTTGATCAAGTTTTGAACTGTTACTTTTTCATCTTTTGCGCCTTCTTTTATACGGAAACCCCAATCTGGATTATTTGACAAAGTACTTGCTGCGTTTTCCATTGCAATCAATACGCCACCTTTTCTTACAAATGCTTGCAACTTATCTGAATTGGACTTAGCATTCAAGTCACGGTATTGTCCATCAGGTGCAATGATGACATCATATTTGTCCAAATCTATTCTATTTAATTGCGTATAGGTTAATTGAGTAATTGGATAGTTCAATTGCTGATCAAAGAAACTCCACACTTCGCCTGCAGACAATGCAGCAACATATTCCCCAGTCAACATAGCTACTTTAGGCGCATGATTGATGATTGGAATATCTGGAGATCCAAAATCTGCACCTTTTTCTGCATACCCAGTATTCACTGCAACTGCTTCAATATTCAAACTGCTACAAACTGCTTTTGTAATATCACTCCAATTAGACTGATTACTTGTTTTAAGCACTAACAAAGTACCTATCTCATAATTCCTGCCATTCATGGTGAAAGCTTTTTCGGCATAACGCACTTTCACATTGTTTTTTAATAATTGCGCCAAGGCTTTACCAGAAGCAAAAGAATGGTAAGGGATGATATAGCCATAAGCACTAGTAGCAGTAACAGGGGCTGTATAATTAAATCCAGGCTCTACCGGTAACGCTTGTTTAGTGGCATATCCATGCACCCCATAAGCATAAGGCAATGCCCATGCGGTAATGTCATAGGTATTTGAATCATTCACTTGTGTTACAGGCTCCAATAATACACGCGCCAATACACTGTGTGCTTGCGTTACGTTCACTGCCAAAGTATATCCTTCATTTACAAAATCTGCTTCTTTCTTTGTGTAGTAATCAAATGCTTTAAACTTTGTTTGGGCACTGTTTAAAGTTCCATATTCAATATTATTCTTCTTTAATAAACTTGCCAAAGCAGTTAACTGATTGGCATTCTTTGCAGTCATGATAAAGGTCTTATAATCAGAAACCGTACCTTGACGGCTGTTGTCAAAATACTTTTTAAAATTTTCTAATAAGGGGGTTCTGTTCGCAGCACTAATTTCAATCGTTGATAAACTAGTTGTAAAATGATGCGTCGCTCTTGCTACTAAAGTAACCGTATCATAACTATCATCTACCACTCCCAAACCAGCACTAATACCTCCTTGCTCATAAGTCATCCCAATTGCACCGTTGTACATTGGGTAGGTATCTCCATAAGAAGGATACAACAAATCAAAACGTTCTTTTGTAAAGAATAACCAATTGTTTTGATCGAAATATTTTGCGTGGTTTTTCCCAATTTGATCTTGGAAAGACCTTTGCCATGGCGTCAACACATCGTGTAAAGGTTCTGCAGCAGGCGCAAAATAATAAGGCTCATTGTATCCTTGTTCATGAAAATCAACATGCACTTGTGGATACCAGCTTTGGTATAATGGAATTCTTTGTTGTGTTTCTACCTGTGTTTGCCAAGCCCAATCTCTATTCAAATCAAAATTATAGTGGTTGGTTCTACCTGCAGGCCATGGTTCCATATGTTCTCTTGCCGCAGGATCTGCATTGTATTGGATGCCCACTGCATTGTTATACCAGTTCACATAACGATCACGGCCATCCGGATTGATACATGGATCAATCATTACCACAGTATTTTGTAACCATTTTTTAGTCTCTAAATTTGTCGGATCCACCAATGCAAACAAGGTAAGCATTGCCGCTTCAGAGGAAGCTGGTTCGTTGCCATGAACATTATAACTTAACCAAACAATGCCTGGTTGATTGATGTCTTGCACTGTACCTTGCACAAGGCCAAGATTATGCTTTCTAATTTGCTCTAAATTTTTAATGTTCTCTGGAGTGCCAATGGCTGCCACCATTAAATCTCTACCCTCATTGGTTTTTCCATAAGGTATCAACTTGACCATATCCGATTTTGCATTCGCAATGGCAGTAAAATAATTCACAATTTGATGGTGTCTTGTGAATCGAGTACCTACTTTATAACCCAGAAATTGTTCTGGACTAGCTACTTGCGCAAGTAATGAAAATGGAAGAAAAAATAAACTTACCCACAAAATGGATTTAAACACAGCTTTTTGTTGCATAAATTGGAGATTAATTGGTCTTAAAATTAGGCCTTTTTTAGGGTCAAATTAGGCCT
>JBEDDG010000025.1:0-14593 GCA_041176305.1 Bacteroidota bacterium
ATTACAATAGTTGTATACCTTAATAGTAATTAAATTTCATTATTATGGCCTGGAAAAAATTTAACGGTGAAAGCTTATCAGCTTCAATCAAAGATGAAGTAAGAAATATTTTGAGTCAAGAAATTTTTGTGAAGGATAATAAGTTAAAAGTATACATTGGAACGGATAGCTTAGTCAAGCATAATATTGTTGAAATGGCTACTGTTATTGTATTTTTAAGAAAATCAAAGGGAGGCTTTATGTTTGTAAATAATGAAAAATATTCCCAAACAATGCACATTAAAGAAAGAATGTTATTAGAGGTTTCAAAAAGTATAGAAATAGCTTATGAATTATGTGACATGCTAATTGAATTTGATGTAGAAATGGAAGTACATGCGGATATAAATACCAATCCGCAGTTTAAAAGTAATGATGCATTAAAAGATGCAATGGGCTATATAATGGGTATGGGATTTTCATTTAAAGCCAAGCCGGATGCCTTTGCAAGTAGTTGTTGTGCTGATAAAGCAATTAATTAAGGCGAACTTACTAATCCGGTAATAATTTATTGAGGAAGCGCTCAAAAAAGGGTACTGTCCAAACAAAAATTAAAACTCCAAAAATATTAAATAACATATGCGCATTGGCTAAAGATCTTTCGATTGTAGCGCCATGACTGATTATTTTTACAGCTTCAAGAAATGGATAAAATAGAATTAAACCTATGCAGATAGATAAAAGATTAAATGTTACATGAAAAATTCCTGTTTTTAAAGCTTGCTTACTTCCATTAATGGTCGCTAATAATGTATCACTACATGTACCTAGTTCTGCACCTAACATAATTGCAATTCCTCCAGCAAGGCTTAAAATTCCCTTTTTGGATAATATTATTGCCATACCAACTGTTGCAGATGAGGATTGTATGACTAAGGTAACCAAGGCTCCAATAATCGATCCGATAATTGGACTCTCAGTCTGTTTCATCCATTCTAAAAAAAATTGTTCCTCTTTTAATGGTTCAACAGCATTTTCCATAGTGAATAGACCAAAGAACAAAACGCCAAAATAGAGAATTGTTTTACCTATATTACTTATTTTTTCATTTTTTGCAATGAATAAAAGCACAAATCCAACTAATAAAAAAATAGGTGAATATTTCCCTATATCCATGGCGATAATTTGACTGCTTACAGTTGTACCTATATTTGCTCCTAAAACAATTCCCATAGCTTGTTTAAAACTTAGAATCTTTGAATTAACCAACACGATAGTTATTATGATAACGGCAGAGGATGAGTCCAAAATAGTTGTTGCAATTAAGCCTACAATTAAGCTACTAAAGGTATTAGAGGTAAATTTCTGAATCCAAGTAGCTGTTTTTTCACCTAAAGCATTTTTTATCGTTTCTGATAAATTATTTACAGCGAATAAGAATAAAACAAGTCCAGCAATGATAGCCAAAACAATTTCCAACATAAAACGTTCTTTATTTTGTGTTGAAGGTATCTACTTTAACCCAAATATGATAGGTTTAAAATTATTATAATATTAATAAATATCGTTAAAAGAATATTTCCGTTTACGTTGTTTATCAATTCGTTAAATTGATCAACGCCATCCGTCAATGATTTAATAATGGTTGCTTTGTTGGTCATGACTTTATTTATAAAACTTTATTGTTAATACTTGCTGTTTTTCTTACATTTAACTCTATGAAAGTAAATCAATCCCTTCATTTTAGTGCTACAGGAAGTAAAGCTAAAATTTTTATCCTTATCTGTTTATTAAGTACGCAACATTTATTTGCACAAACAGTAGTAGAAAAAATCATTGATGAAGGCAACAATCGATCTCAATTGCAAATATTAGCACATGAATTGTTTGATGGCATTGGGCCAAGATTGGTGGGTACGCCACAAATGAAAAAAGCCAATGACTGGGCAGTAGAAAAATATACCAATTGGGGTATCAGTGCGCGTAACGAAAAATGGGGTGATTGGAAAGGTTGGGAACGAGGTATCACGCATATAGATATGTTGTCTCCAAGGGTTAAGAGTTTAGAAGGTACTCAGTTGTCTTGGAGTCCTTCTACAAAAGGAAAGGCGGTCAAAGCAGAAATTGTAATTATACCTGAGGTGGCGGATTCTATTGCTTTTGCAAATTGGTTGCCTGCTGTCAAAGGCAAGTTTGTAATGATTTCAATGAATCAACCTACTGGAAGACCAGACGACAACTGGCAACAATTTGCTACAAAAGCATCTTTTGAGCAATTAAAGAAAAACAGGACTGCACAAACCGAAGCTTGGCGTAATCGCATTGCTAAAACAGGGTATTCTACAAGAATGCTTCCAATAATATTGGAGAAAGCTGGTGCAGTTGGTATTTTAACGAATAACTGGTCAAGTGGTTTTGGAGTAGATAAAATTTTTAATGCCTATACTTCTAAGATTCCTACTGTTGATATTGCATTAGAAGATTATGGGACTTTATATCGTTTAGTAGCATCTGGTGATAATCCAATAATTAGTATACAAACTGATTCTAAAGACTTAGGTATAGTACCTTCTTTCAATACCATTGCAGAAATCAAAGGCGCTGAAAAGCCAGATGAATATGTAATGCTGTCTGCGCATTTTGATTCTTGGGATGGTGGTCAAGGTGCCACGGATAATGGCACAGGTACCTTAACGATGATGGAAGCAATGCGTATGTTAAAATTGTTTTATCCAAATCCTAAACGTACCATTTTAGTGGGTCATTGGGGTAGTGAGGAGCAAGGTTTAAATGGCTCTAGAGCTTTTGTAGAAGACCATCCTGAAGTAGTCAATAAATTACAAGCCTTATTTAATCAAGACAATGGTACTGGAAGAATAGTGAATATTTCTGGACAAGGGTTTCAACATGCTGGTGATTTTATTACGCGTTGGTTAGCTGCCGCGCCAAGTTATATAAGAGATTCAATTAAGACCACTTTCCCAGGCACACCTGGTGCAGGAGGAAGTGATCATGCATCCTTTATTGGTGTAGGTGCTCCAGGTTTTTCATTAGGTGCATTAAACTGGTCATATTTCAATTATACTTGGCATACAAATAGAGATACTTATGATAAAGTCATTTTTGATGACGTAAAAAACAATGCCATTTTAACAGCTATTTTAGTGTACATGGCATGCGAAGACAATGAAACTTTTCCAAGGGACAAAGCATTAATAAGTAACGGACAAGCCATAAAATGGCCAACACAAGTAAAAGCTATAAGAATGGGACCTGTTGCCCCTACAAACTAGTAATTCGCATTTTTGAAATTATTATAATATATGATTAAAACAAAAATTTGTATAGTTGGCGCTGGACCAGCAGGTGCTGCAGCTGCGCTTAAATTAAATCAGTTAGGTATAGATTGTATTGTGGTAGACAAAGCTGTTTTTCCAAGGGATAAAATTTGCGGGGATGGTTTGAGTGGGAAAGTGATCACTTTCTTAAATAGAATAGATCCTGAAATTGTAAAGCGACTTGATAAACTAGATATTAAGTTAAATAGTTGGGGGGTTACTTTTGTGGCACCCAATCGGAGAGAATTAGAAGTGGGGTATAGGACAGATTACGAAAAAGACAATGCGACGCATAAAGAAAAGCCAATTGGGTATGTATGTAAACGCATGCTTTTTGATAATTTCTTAGTTGAGGAATTAAAGAGATGCCAACATGTTCAAGTCATGGAAGGGGTGAATATTAATGGCTATGAATTGGAGTCAGATGGTTATGTAGTTACTGGGGACAATGATTTTAAATTAAAAGCCGACTTATTAATTATTGCCAACGGAGCACACTCTTCTTTTAGTAAAAATATTGCTGGTATTAAAATGGAGCCAGATCATTATGTGGCAGGCATACGTGCCTACTATAAAAATGTGACAGGCATGAATGCAGATAATTTTATTGAATTACATTTTATTAAATCTTTATTGCCAGGTTATTTTTGGATATTCCCTCTGCCGAATGGCGAAGCGAATGTTGGAGTGGGTATGTTATCCAATGAAATCAGTAAAAGAAAGATCAATTTAAAAAAGGAGTTGCAAAAAATAGTAGAATCGGATCCAATTATTAAAGAACGATTCAAGAATGCCACATTGGTAGATACGGTAGATGGATATGGACTACCATTAGGCAGTAAAAAAAGAGTTTTGTCTGGTGATCGTTATATGCTGGTGGGGGATGCTGCCTCTTTAATTGATCCGTTCACTGGAGAAGGTATTGGAAATGCACTTTACTCGGGCCAAAGCGCTGCTATTAATGCCGCTAATGCAATCCAGGTCAATGATTTTTCTAAAAAGGCACTGGCTCAATATGATGTGGATATCGAAAGAATTATGGGCACTGAGTTACGTTTAAGTCATCGCTTGCAAAAATTGATTATGTATCCAATGCTGTTCAATTTAATCGTCAATATCAGCAATAGAAATAAGCAAGTAAAAGAATTGATTACTTGTATGTTTTACGAGGTGGACATTAGAGCTAAATTAACAAAGCCTTCCTTCTATTTTAAATTGTTATTTAATAAGTAAAGTCAGTAAATAAAAACAAACACGACATGCCTAAATTATTCTTTTTAGCAATGATATTGAACTCATTGCTTTTAAATGCACAAGAAACCACACAACTTAAATGCGGTAAATTATTAGATGCAAAAAATGGAATGGTCTTAGAAAATCAATTTGTATTGCTAAAAGGAAACAAAGTACTTGCTGTTGGTTCAAAAATGATGAAAGCAGATACGACTATTGACCTTTCTAATTATTTTGTAATGCCTGGTATGATTGATTGTCATACCCATGTTTTATTACAAGGTGATATCACACAAGAAGATTATGATGTTCAAGTGTTGAGGGAGTCTATTCCTTACAGAACCATTAGAGCAGTAAAATCGGCAGAGCGTGCCTTGATGAATGGCTTCACCACTATTCGTGACCTAGGAACAGAGGGTGCCGCCTATGCGGATGTAGATGTTAAAAAAGCAATTCAAAATGGAGTGATCAATGGGCCACGTATGTTTGTGGCCACACTTGCCATTAATACAACCGGACATTATCCAATTAAATCCTCAGAGTATGCATGGGAATTGAAAATGCCAAAAGGGGTGCAAGAAATTACAGGTGCGGATGAAGCAAGAAGGGCTGTTAGAGAACAACTTGAACATGGGGCTGATTGGATAAAAGTATACTCGGACAGAGGTTATATACAACAAGCGGATGGCAGTTATAGAGCTTTGTCAAATTTCACACAAGAAGAAATTAAAGCAATCGGAAGCGAAACAATAGGAAGTAGAAAAAATTTCGCAGCGCATGCCATGACTAGAGATGGCATTATTGATGCAGTCAACGCAGGTGCAAGATCAATTGAGCACGGACTTGGTATGGATGAGGAAAGTATCAAATTAATGGCAGCAAAAGGGGTTTACTGGTGTCCAACTTTATTTGTCAATGAATATGTGGCAGAAGGAAGGGCTAAATTAGGAAGTCCAATCAACCTTCAGTTTTCTAAATCGATCCCTGAAACATTTAAAAAAGCGGTACAAGCTGGGGTAACCATTGCATATGGTACAGACATAGGTGGATATGATTGGAGTCTACCGCAAGCTATGGATTTTACCTATTTTGTAAAATGGGGAATGACACCTATTCAAGCCATTCAAACGGCTACGACCCATGCTGCTGCATTGCTTGGTCAAGAAGGTAAAATAGGACAAATTACAACGGGGGCTTTTGCAGATATTATTGCCATCAAAAAAGATCCAACACAAAATATTGAAGCTTTACAACATATCGACTGGATTATGAAAGATGGGAAAGTGGTTAAAAGGTAAATGATAGGAATAAAACATGTATGCATATGAAAACTCAATTGTATCAAGCAAAAGCAAAGCAAAATTTTTATATCAAATGCTTGCTATTTGTTCTTTTTTCATTTGTAAGTGTTATTGCTTTTGCTCAAACCAAGCGAACAGCAATGATTCAACAAAATTTAAAATTGAAAGGCCTTAAAGATAAGGTGGAAGTATTAAGAGATCAATGGGGAGTAAATCATATCTATGCAAAGAATGAACATGATTTATTTTTTACACAAGGGTATTGTGCGGCTAAGGATCGTCTCTTCCAATTTGAAATCTGGAGAAGACAGGCAACTGGAACCACAGCAGAAATTTTAGGGAAAGAAGCATTAAAAAGAGATATTGGCACCAGGCTATTTCAATATAGAGGCGATCTACAAAAAGATTTAGAAAAATACCACCCTCGTGGCGTATCCATTATCAACGATTATGTACAAGGTGTGAACGCATATATAAACGAAGTCAATCAAGACACCAGTAAATTACCTATTGAGTTCAAGTTATTACAAATTCAGCCAAAATTATGGACGCCAGAAGTAGTGATTTCTAGACATCAAGGGTTGCTTGGAAATATCACGCAGGAATTAAATATTGCGCGTGCGGTTGCCAAAGTTGGAGTAGAAAAGGTGAAGGACATCGTTTGGTTTCACCCAAAGGATCCGAATTTGGTTATGGATACTGCAATTAATTCGACGCTGTTAGATAAAGATATTTTAGGATTGTACAATGCTTTTAGAAAAGAGTTAGTTTTTCAAAAAGTGACCACCAAAGACCAAAACGAAGATATCGTATGGAATGAACTCCAATTGCCTGAAAAAGATTTGTATTTACAAGCGCAGGAAATGGAGGGCAGTAATAACTGGATTGTAGCAGGGAATAAATCTGCAAGTGGTTATCCATTGTTAGCGAATGACCCACATCGTAAAATTGCATTGCCTTCCTTAAGGTATATGGTTCATTTGGTGGCTCCAGGATGGAATGTGATTGGTGCGGGTGAACCAGTTATTCCAGGCGTATCCATCGGACACAATGAATATGGTGCTTGGGGGTTAACGATTTTTGAAACGGATGGAGAAGACTTATATGTGTATGATTTAAATAAGAACAATTTAAATCAATATTGGCACAAAGGGCAATGGGTGGATATGAAAACAATTCAAGATGCTATTCAAGTTAAAAATAGTGCCACTGTTTACGTAAAACATCATTATTCTATTCATGGACCTATTAGTTATATTGACACTGCTAATTTAAAAGCATATGCGGTTAGGGCAGCATGGTTAGAACCCGGTGGTGCGCCTTATTTAGCTTCACTTAGAATTGACCAGGCGACAGATTGGGAAAGCTTTAGAGCAGCTTGTTCCTTCAGTCATTTACCAGGTGAGAATATGATTTGGGCAGATAAAAAAGGGAATATTGGATGGCAGGCAGTAGGCATAATACCTGTCAGAAAAAATTTTAGTGGATATGTGCCAGTGCCTGGAGATGGACGCTATGAATGGGATGGATTTTTACCTATTCAAGAACGTCCTCATTTATTGAATCCAGCAAAAGGTTTTTTTGCAACTGCGAATCAACATGTCACCCCCGCTGATTATACAAGATGGGATGCAATTGGGTATACTTGGGCAGATCCGTACAGAGGGGATAGAATTAATAAAGTGTTAAGTGCATCCAATAAAGTAGATATTAATAAGATGGCCGCTTTGCAGACAGATTATTATTCGATTCCTGCAAGTCACTTAGTGCCTTTGCTTAAAAATTTGAATACTAAAGATAGCATGCATTTACAAGCAATGAAGTATTTATTGAATTGGGATTTTGTCTTAGATAAAAATAGTATTGCGGCTGGTATTTATGTGGCATGGGAAAAAGAAATTGCCCTAATGAGTACCAATCTATTTATCCCATCACAAGTCAAGAATTTTATTACGCTTCAGGTGAGTAGTATAATTAATAGGCTAGAAAATCCTGCTCGTTTTTTTGGTGACAATGCGATTCAAAAAAGAGACCAATTATTAGTACAAGCCTTAGATAAAGCCATTGGAAATTTAAAAACTAAGCTAGGTTTGCAGATGAATCAATGGGTGTATGGTCAAGCCAAGTATAAACATGTTGAACTTACACATCCACTCAATTTATTCTTAGACAAATCTTTAAAGGGAGCGCTTAACACAGGCTTATATCCAAGAGGAGGCAACGGGCAGACTCCAGGTTCTACAGGAAGTACAGACAATCAATCTTCTGGTGCAAGTTTTAGAATAGTTGTAGATACAAAAGATTGGGACAAAACACTTATGATTAATAGTCCTGGCCAATCAGGGGATCCTTCTAGCCCATTTTATAAAAATTTATTTGACTTGTGGGCAAATGATCAATATTTCCCAGCTTACTATTCGAAACCTATTATTCAGAAAGTGAGTCAACTGCGATCTATTTTTTACCCTAATTAAACTTTGAAGATTTGCACTAGCCTTGGGTAGAGGTGTTGGTTCTATGCCTATATTTGTAGCTGTAAATACACCGCTATGTTAGATGCAATTGTTCCTTTAATCTCTTTGATTCTATTAGAAGTTATTTTAGGTATTGATAATGTTATTTTTATCTCCATTTTGTCGGATAAATTACCAGACCATCAAAGAAACAAATTGAGGTATTGGGGACTTGGGTTAGCGATGGTGATGCGCTTAATTTTATTAACCTTCATTTCATGGATTTTAAAATTAGACCAAACTTTATTTGTCTTGGCAGATATTGCTTTTTCTGGGAAAGGAATCATTTTAATTGCTGGAGGTCTTTTCTTGATTTATAAAAGCACCTTAGAGATTTATCATAAGACAGAAATGGCAAATGCACCAGAAGCGCCAGTGATGCCCAAGACAAGTAGTTTCCAAAAATTATTAGTTGAAATTATTTTATTAGATCTTGTTTTTTCTATTGATTCAATTATTACTGCAATAGGTATGGCACAAGAATTATGGGTGATGTATACTTCTGTTATAGTAGCTGTAGTCATTATGATCTTTGCCTCCCTGCCAATTAGTAATTTCATTAAAAAGCATCCATCTTTTAAAATATTGGCTTTGAGTTTTTTAATGATGATTGGTATGTCTTTAATTGCCGAAGGTTTTCACCTAGCGATTCCAAAAGGGTATATTTATTTTGCAATGGCTTTTGCTTTTGTAGTGGACATTATTCAAATGAAGGCGGTAAAATAGTCCAATGAAATCACCCGTTTTTTTATTGACACCACCTTTTACGCAGCTCAATACACCGTACCCTGCAACTGCGTATTTAAAAGGCTTTTTAAATACAAAAGGGATCCCTAGTGTTCAGGCAGATCTGGGTATCGAAGTTACCCTAGCTGTTTTTAATAAAACCAAATTAGCTGATTTGTTTGAGCGTATTGAATCCAATCAATATGAATTGAATGACAATTGCAAGCGTATATTGGCCTTAAAAAATAACTATATCCATACTATCGATCAGGTTATTTTATTTTTACAAGGCAAATTAGATACAATTGCCCACTTAATTTGTGCTAGAAATTTTTTACCCGAAGCAAGTGCCTTTGAGCAATTAGATGATTTACACTGGGCTTTTGGTGCGATGGGGAAACAGGATAAGGCAAAGCATATTGCCACTATGTATTTAGAAGACCTAGGCAATTTAATTAAGGAGACCATCGACCCTCATTTTGGATTCAGCAGGTATGCCGAAAGTTTAGGAAGGTCTGCGAATACTTTTGACGAGTTATATGCAGCATTGAATGCGCCTCCAACTTATTTAGACACTGTTTTATTAACTATTTTAGAAAAGCATATTAACAAAATTCAACCAAAGTTGGTTTGTTTGTCTGTGCCCTTTCCTGGCAACTTATATACTTCCTTAAGGTGTGGCCAATGGATTAAAAAAAATCATCCATCTATTAAAGTAGCCATGGGCGGAGGTTTTGCAAATACAGAATTGCGCTCTTTGTCTGATCCACGGGTATTTGAATTTTATGATTTTATTACCTTAGATGACGGTGAAGCGCCAATTGAAATATTGATTGATCATATTGATGGGAAGAAAGAAGTACATGATTTAAAACGATGCTTTACTTTATTGAATGGGGTAGTGACCTATATCAATGAATCTATTTATCCTGATTATAAACAGCATCAATTAGGGACACCCGATTATGATGGGCTTTTATTGGATCAATATATTTCTGTAATTGAATTAGTCAATCCCATGCATAGTTTATGGAGTGATGGAAGATGGAATAAATTGACGATGGCGCATGGCTGTTATTGGGGTAAGTGTACATTTTGTGATATCTCTCTAGATTATATCAAAACCTATGAGCCTGCTACTGCAAGTTTATTAGTGGATAGGATGGAAACTATGATTGCTCAAACAGGACAAAATGGTTTTCACTTTGTGGATGAAGCTGCACCTCCTGCTTTGATGAAAGCACTTGCAATTGAAATTATTCGTAGAAAATTAGTCGTGAGTTGGTGGGCCAATGTGCGTTTCGAAAAAAGCTTTACACAGGATCTTTGTATTTTACTAAAAGCTTCGGGTTGTATTGCAGTGAGTGGCGGATTAGAAGTAGCATCGGATAGATTGCTCGAGCTCATTCAAAAGGGGATCACCGTCGCTCAGGTGGCTAAAGTTAGTAAACACTTCAATGATGCAGGGATTATGGTGCATGCTTATTTGATGTATGGCTTCCCGACGCAAACAGTACAAGAAACAGTAGATTCTTTAGAATTGATACGTCAGTTTTTTGAAACGGGCGTTTTAAAATCTGCCTTCTGGCATTTATTTACCATGACAGCACATAGTCCTGTTGGTTTGGCGCCAGATCAATATAAAGTCAAAAAAGTATCTGAGGAGATTGGGACTTTTGCCAATAATGACATTGCACATACAGATCCTACCGGGGCCAATCATGAAATTTTTGGATATGGTTTAAAGAAGGCTTTATTAAATTATATGCATGGAGCTTGTTTTGAATTTCCTTTACAAAAATGGTTTGATTTTAAAATTCCAAACACAAGCATCGCACCTAATTATATCCAAACTCAAATAGATGAAGTGGAATTGACTGCTTCCAATTATAAAGCAATTTGGATAGGTATGATGCCCACAGCTACTGTGGTTCAAAAATCAAAGAAAGGAAGTAAATGGGCCGAAATGAATTTGCGTTTTGAGACCAATAAAAATACAGTATCTATCCATGTAGCACCTGAAAAAGGAGATTGGCTTGTACAATTATTAAAAAAGATTAATGTTGAAGCAACAAATGGTATGACTTTAACAGACATTAAAGCAGATTATACTGCTGCTGGCTTAGATGGGTTTGATTTGTTTTGGGACAATAAACCAGTCAATACATTACATAAAGTTGGTTTACTAAGAATATAATAGTCGGATTTTAATACAATAGAAAATGCATGTAGAGTGGGTTAGGGATATTTGCTTAGGCTTTGACGATGTCGAAGAATGTCAACCATTTGGCCCTGAGCATCTTGTGTACAAGGTCAAGGGAAAGATGTTTTTATTAGTTTCTTTAGAGGAGCAGCCCCCAAGAATCAATGTTAAAACCGATCCAGATCGATCAGTTGAATTAAGGGAGGAATACCCCGACAATATACTTCCAGGGTATCATATGAATAAAAAGCATTGGAATACCCTTGTGTTAAATGCAAGGCTTCGACCAGGTTTGGTGCAAGCATTAATCAACCATTCGTATACACTGGTAAAAAAGTAAAATCAATAGGTTTATTGTATTCAAGAATAAGCTTACTTTTGATTCAAATTATTAAGTATGGGATTCGCAATCAATAAGAAGGTAGCCGATAAAAAAACTGCTACCAACGCAAAGACAAACGTACAAGCTGGCGGAAGTTCAAAATTTATCGCAAAAGCAAATACCAAGTCCTCAGGGGCAAGTAAAAAACCAATTAAAACTGGTGGATCTAGAGGAAGTTGATCTACGGAAAAAATTGATTATGAATATATTATAAGGAAGGATATAAATTGTTCTTCCTTTTTTTATGCCCAAACTGGTCGGGATGGGGAGAATCGACTCATTGACGAATTAAAACTATGACGAAAATCATATATTAATATAAATTTATATAATTGATAGATTTATATATTATACAGTCTAAAATATTTAACAAAATGATGTTTTAAGCTCAAATTTTATCTTAAATTCACAATTCATTAACAAATGTCTTGTGTCATTACTAGGCTTTGTATTCTAAAATTTAATCACATGAAGAAAAATTTGTACCTGATGCTGGCTATGTTCTTTTCTTTGAACATTGCACTAGCTCAAACTACAACTGTAAACGGAAAGATTACGGATGCCAAAGGTGCACCGGTAGAAGCCGCAACAGTAAGAGAGAAAGGCACAAGCAATGCTGCTAAGGCAGATGCGAATGGCGCTTTCTCAATCACAGTTAAACAAAATGCTGTTTTGCAGATCTCTGCAACAGGTTTTGCTAACTTAGAAGTACCTGCTGCGAATGCAAGCAGAATTACACTTAAAGAAACAGTAGACAATTTAACAGAAGTTGTTGTAACTGCCTTGGGTGTTAAAAGAGAGAAAAAAGCCCTTGGATATGCGGTGCAAGAGGTAAAAGGTGAAAACTTAACTGTTGCAAAATCAACAGACGTAAGTACTGCATTAGCAGGAAAGGTTGCGGGTGTGCAATTAGTTGGTTCTCCTAGTTCTGCATTTGACAATGGTAGTATCTTAATCCGTGGTGTTACTGGCTTAGGACCTCAGGAGCCAATTTTTGTGGTGGACGGAACAATCACCAACCAATCAGCTGTTTTGATGGATAACGTTGAAAACTTATCTGTGTTAAAAGGACCAGCTGCGACTGCATTGTACGGTCAACGTGCTGCAAATGGTGCGGTGGTAATCACAACAAAAAAAGGAACACGTAAAAAGTACAGTGGTGTTGAATTAAACTTAGGTGCAACATTTGAAAATATTGCATTGTTACCTCCATACCAAAATGAGTATGCTGGTGGTTATTCTTCATCTTATACAAACAAGAACTCTTTAGGAGCTGGTTATTTAGATGACCAAGGTTACTATATTTTCAACTACGATGCTACTGTACATCCTGCATCTTGGGCTGCGTTCCAAGGTCAAAGAATGTTAGAGTACGGAGCGGATGAGAGCTGGGGACCAAAAATTGATGGTTCTCTATACCGTGCTTACTGGAGTTGGTATCCTGGTGCTGAATTTGGTAAATTAACACCAATGGTGGCTCAACCAAATAACGTGAAGAACTTCTTCCAAACAGGCTTGAATTTGAATAACTCTGTGGCATTCACATCTGGTGGTGAGTCACATAACTTCAGATTAACCTACGGTAACCAACAAAGAACATTGGTGGTGCCTAATGCAAATAGAGACCAACACCAATTAGGTGTGAATGGTTCTTTTGATGTTGGTAAAAAATTAACGGTATCAACAGATATCACTTATACAACTGCTTATACAAAAGGTGCGCCAACTGAAGGTTATGATCTATCTGGATTAAACGTTACTCAAAACTTCAACCAATGGTTTCAAAGACAATTGGATATGGAGCGTATGAAACAATATCGTGAACCAGATGGTAGTTTAAACTCTTGGAATATTGGTGATCCTAATGCAACAGGTGATTTTGCTACGTATGGTATTCCTCAATATTGGGACAACCCTTATTTTGTAGTTGCAGAAAACTTCAAAACACAAAAGTTAAATAGAATTGTTGGTAACGTTGGATTAAACTACAAGATTAATAGTCATTTAAGCATTCAGTCAAACGCTAGAATGAATTCTTATACCAATGAGAATGATGCAAGAATGGCTACTGGTTCATTGACATTGCCTTATTATAGTCAATTGCAAAACCAATACAAAGAAATGAACTATGAAACCAATATCGTTTACAAAAACAAATTTGGTGATTTCTCTGTAGATGGTTTAGCTGGAGGTAACATCAGAAGAAATAGTTATAGTCAAATGTCTTTGTCTACACAAGGTGGATTAAGCTCTCCTAACTATTTTGATATTGCTGCTTCTGTATCTCGTCCTTCATTCTCAAGAAGCTATGAGAAGAAGATTGTAAACTCTGTTTACGGTAAAGCTTCTTTTGGCTTTAGAGATTTCTTATATGTAGATGGAACCATTCGTAACGATTGGTCTTCTGCATTACCTGAAGCAAACAATTCTTATTTATACCCTTCTGTGAGTTCAAGTTTCATTTTCACAGAGTTGTTAAAAACGAATTGGTTGAGCTATGGTAAATTACGTGCATCTTTTGCGAGCGTGGGTTCTGATTTAGCAGCGCACTCTTTAGATTTAGCAATCAATAACGGTTCTTTCTACGGAAGTAACTCTTCTGTAACAATCGGAAACCAATTTAAAGGTGGCGGTATCCGTCCAGCTTTAACAAAGGCATACGAGGTTGGTTTAGAATTGAAATTGTTTAAGAAAATCGGATTTGATGTAACTGTTTACCAAAACAACAACACAGATCAAATCTTAGGTGTGGATGTTTCTTCAGCAAGTGGTTTCTCAACTGCTCAAATTAACGCTGGTAATATCGTGAGCCAAGGTATTGAGGTTTCATTAAATGGTAAGCCAATTGAAACAAAGAATTTCGTTTGGGAAACTAGTATCAACTGGGCAAAAAACCAAAATGAAATTAAAGAATTAGC
>JBEDDG010000026.1:0-14570 GCA_041176305.1 Bacteroidota bacterium
AAACAAACAGATTAAACAAATCAGATGAATTTTATCAATAGCATATTATTATTTTTTGCGGTCCTTTTTGTAGGCCCAAAATTGATCTCCACATTCGAAACCAACCATAGCAATAAAGTGGCATTTGCCACAAAAGACGATCCCTACGATAGTACCATTTTAATCAGAGGAGGCACTTTTGCGATGGGCATGAACCAGGAAAATATCATGGGCGATTGGAATAATAATTTACGTAGGGTTACGGTAAGTTCTTTTCGCATTGACCAATATGAAGTAAGCAACTTACAATATAGAAATTACATCAAATGGTTAGAGCGTGTTTTTATCCCAATGGGCAAAGACTCGATTGTAAAAGCTGCCTTACCAGACACCTTAGTTTGGAGAACAGACCTTGCTTACAATGAACCAATGGTAGAAGGCTATTTCAGAAATAAAGCATTCAATGATTATCCTGTGGTGGGCGTAAGCTGGGAACAAGCCAATGCATATTGCAGATGGAGAACGGATAGAGCCAACGAAAAGACATTGATCAAGTATGGCTTAATTGATCCAAATAAACCTTATTTAGGAAAAATGGAAGCTAGCAATAGCTTGGTGGATAGCAATAAAAAAAGTACCCCTATCCCAGAAAACGCAAAAGTTAAAAACAAATCGAAGGTTAAAAATAAAAATTTAGACGACTACGTTTTGATCCCTGATTTCAGGTTGCCTACTGAAGCAGAATGGGAATATGCTGCAAAAGTGTCTAGTGGTAAAAATTACATTTCTAATTTCAACAACCCTAAAGCAGGTCCTAATTCTGGCGCACCGAACGCAAGTATCGTGGCATCTAACTCTCCTTACCCTTGGAGCTCCAATGGAAATGATGGCTTAAGAAGTAATCCTGTTGGACGTGTTAGCAAAAAAGAAAAACAAAGCCGTGGTATGTTCATGGCAAATTTTAAAAATGGAAGTGGTGATTATATGGGTATGGTAGGTTATGCAAATGATGGCGCTGGGTTTCCAAGCAGCATCAACAGCTTTTTACAAAACCCATTGGGCTTGTATAATTTAAGTGGCAATGTAAATGAGTGGGTAGCGGATATTTATCGCCCTATGAATAGCATTGATATGGACGATTTTAACCCCTACAGAGGCAATAGCGTGTTAGATGGCGATGATGCAAGTACTTCTAGTTATGAAACAGGCACAAACACTTTAATTTCAAATAAGTCAAGAGTATACAAAGGAGGCAGTTGGAAAGATCGTCCTTATTGGTTAAATCCTGGTACAAGAAGGTATTTAGACCAAGATAAATCATCTAGTACGATTGGTTTTAGATGTGCTATTTCTGCCTTTGGTATGGATACACCAGATGCCAAAGAGGATCAACCTAATTTATGGCAGAAAATTAAAAATATCTTTTAATGAAACTACGCATTGGATCTGGAATTGATTTTCATCAATTAGTAGAAGGAAGAGATTTGTGGATTGGAGGGATACAAATCCCACACCATAAAGGGGCATTAGGACATAGTGATGCTGACGTTTTATTACATGCAATTTGTGATGCTTTATTAGGAGCATTGAGCTTAGGCGATATTGGCACCCATTTCCCAGATACAGACAATGCTTTTAAAAATATCGATAGTAAAATTTTACTTCAAAGAACCTACGATTTAATTACTGCAGAGGGTTACGAAATTGTCAATATTGACGCCACCCTATGTCTAGAAGCACCCAAAATTAAGCCTCATGTGATTGCGATGCAAGAATGTATTGCTTCTATTTTACACATTGGCAATAAAGATATTTCTATCAAAGCAACGACTACAGAAACAATGGGTTTCACAGGTAGAGAAGAAGGCTTAGTAGCAACTGCTACTTGTTTGTTGATTGCAAAAAGTTAAATCTTAGTTTATGACGATTGGATCCATTGCAGATTTATATCAAATTTATAGTACCCATCCTTCTGTTGTAACAGATACAAGAAAACTTAAATCAGGCGATCTATACTTTGCTTTAAAGGGACCTAACTTCAATGGTAATGAGTTTGCCTTAGCTGCTTTAGAAGCGGGTGCTCGTTATGCTATTGTAGATGAGGCAATTCCTAACAGTGCTACTCAACAAGACAGTATCATTGTGGTGGAGGATGTATTAACCACGTTGCAGGAGTTGGCTAAATACCATCGTCAACAATTTACTATTCCATTTTTAGCCATTACAGGGAGCAATGGTAAAACAACCACTAAAGAATTGGTATTTGCTGTTTTAGCAAGTCATTTTAAAACCTACACTACGCAAGGAAATTTAAACAACCATATTGGTGTACCCCTGACATTATTAAGTATTCCGAAAGATGCAGAGATGGCAGTCATCGAAATGGGCGCCAATCATTTACATGAAATAGAAAGTTATTGCTCCTATACGCTGCCTACGCATGGCATGATCACCAATTGCGGTAAAGCACATCTGGAAGGATTTGGCGGTGTGGAAGGTGTAAAGAAAGGTAAAGGGGAATTGTATGATTTCTTAAGAGCACATAATGGCACTGTGTTCATGATGGAAGATTACGACTACTTACAAAACATGTCAAAAGGTATTCCCCATGTAATTGGCTACGGTCAAAAGCAAGGAAAAATACAAGGTACTGCCATCGATCAAAACGGTATGTTGACGGTGCAATTGCATCAAGGGATTGAGTTAGACCTTATTCATACAAACTTAGTGGGCGATTACAATCTTCCCAATGTACTCGCAGCAGTCACCATTGGACAATATTTCAAAGTGCCCACCGAAAAAATTAAATCTGCGATCGAAAATTATGTACCAACCAATAGTAGATCTCAATTATTGACTTGGAAAAACAACGAAGTGATTTTAGATGCCTACAACGCGAATCCTTCGAGCATGAAATTAGCAGTTGATAATTTTGCGAAGCTAAATAGAGAAAATAAAATTGTTTGTGTTGGAGGTATGCGTGAACTTGGCGAAGACACCCTGAAGGAGCATCAAATATTGATTGATCAACTAAATCAAACTCAATGGAAGCAGGTTATTTTAGTTGGATCTGAATTCAAACCATGCAATCACTCCTATTTATATTTTGATACCGTTCTTGAAGCTAAAGACTGGCTTCAAGCGCAACAATACACTGGCCATGCCCTATTAATCAAAGGTTCTAGGGGTATACAGATGGAGCAATTGATAGCACAATAATTTTTGGTATCTTTGTTCCATGAAAAAGAGTTACTTATACAGCACCTTAACAAACAAGTGTCCAAGATGTAGAGAAGGCGCTTTGTTCACTACTACGAATCCATACGAACTTTCTAAGGTCACTAAGATGAATGAACATTGTCCAGTATGTGGGCAACCCACAGAAATTGAAGTAGGCTTTTACTATGGTACAGGTTATGTGAGTTATGCCTTAACTGTTGCCTACTTTGTTTCTATGTTCGTTGCTTGGAAAGTATTGATTGGCATGACTTGGGAATTAGACGACAACAGAATGTTTTATTGGTTAGGCACTACCATTGTTTTATTGATTTTAATTCAACCTATTTTAATGCGTTTATCGCGTTCTATCTGGTTAGGTTGGTTTGTTTCTTATAATAAGAATTGGAAGAATGAGCCATTGGAATACAATGAGCGCATGGATGAAAATAGGAAGGAGAAATAGATTGCCGGCTTTGCCGTCATCCCACAAAATGTTCTTTTACCAAAACCTTTCAACTCAACGCTTTGCGTTGAGTTTGCTTTTTTAACGCGCCTCAACTTACGTGTGCAAGCACCCGACGTTGTTTCGCATTAAAAAAGCCTATCACTTTCGTGATAGGCTTTGCAGAGAGGAAGGGATTCGAACCCCCGATACGTTGCCGTATACACGCTTTCCAAGCGTGCTCCTTAAACCACTCGGACACCTCTCTTTATAAGGACTGCAAATGTAAAATAAAAATTTGGATTTTTACTGAATACCCAAGCCAAACAGCTTTTCAGCATTCTTAGTTGTGCGCTCTGCAATTTCATGCAAGGGCATCGATTTTATCTCTGCTAATTTTTTGGCTACTTCTAACATAAACGCAGGCTCGTTGGTTTTGCCGCGATATGGTACAGGGGCTAAATAAGGCGCATCCGTTTCTAAAACTAAAAACTCCATTGGAATATCCTTAACTGCTTCTGCAACACCTGCATTTTTATAAGTGAGTACACCACCTAATCCTAAATGAAATCCCATGCCTGTAATTTGTTCAGCTGATTCATGACTTCCACTGAAACAATGAAAGACACCACGCAATCCTTTTTTTGCAAAAGGCTTTACTAATTCAATGGTCTCTCCCATGGCATTGCGGGTATGAATGGCAATAGGTAAATTCAAATCAATCGCCCATTGCATTTGTGTTTCAAAAACAAATTGTTGTTCTTTGGCAAATGTTTTATCCCAGTAATAATCCAAACCAATTTCTCCAATGGCTATAAATTTTCGTTTGGCCAACCAGGTTTCAACCAGGGCTAATTCATCTTTATAATTTTCTTTTACATAACAAGGATGCAAGCCCATCATGGCCATGCATTGTGCTGGAAACTGTGCTTCAATTTGCAACATTGCCTCTAAGGAACTACTATCAATAGCAGGCATTAGAATTTTGTGGATACCTGTGGATTGTGCATGCTTTAACACAAGTTCAATGTCAGCAGACAATTCAGCTGCATAAACATGGGCGTGGGTATCAATAAAATGCATAATCAACTGGTTTTAAGTACAAAAAAAGCACTTTTTTAATGAATGACATACTAAAAGGCTTCATTTATGCGTTTAAGAATAAAAATTACTAACCCATCCCTTTATTGGATGTAAACTTTGTTTTTTATAGGGTACGGATTATACAGGCCGGGGTTTCTACCCTGGCCTTTTTTTGCTTTTTTTATAAAGCTTTAAATTGATAGCCCAGATTAGAAAAATGTGCTAATACTTTTGGTAACGCAATGGACAATCTGTCCATCGCTTTTGCACTATCATGAAATACAATAATGGATCCAGGCACTGCATGTTGAATCACATTTTGTGCGCATTTTTCTCCAGAAATATGGATATCAAAATCTCCACTTAACACATCCCACATCACAATATCTTTTGGCAATTCTGGTCTAGCTCTTAATGCTTTTATTTGATCCAATTTAATCCTGCCATAAGGCGGTCTAAATAGATTGGATTGTATGCTTTGACTCGCTAATTCAATTTCTTGTAGATACTCCTCAGTGCTATTATCCCATCCATTCATATGGTTTTGGGTATGATTACCCACCCTGTGATTTGCTGCAATGATATCCCCATAAATAGTTGGATACAATGCCACATTTTTACCAATACAAAAAAAGCTTGCTTTTGCGTTGAATTTTTCCAATTGTTCAAGTACAAATGGGGTCGCTATTGGGTGGGGCCCATCATCAAAACTTAAATAAAGTACTTTTTCCTTTGTAGGCATACGCCAAGTACAAGATCTATAAATAAGACGCAACCAAAAAGGCGTTTTTATCAAATACATACCCAAAGATAAATGGTTCTTTTGCCTGTTTGCAACTTATCTTTGTAAAAATAAAGTGCACATGGAAATATTGGCTGATCAAAAGGTTAGAGTAAGGTTTGCTCCCTCTCCTACCGGTGGTTTGCACCTAGGTGGTGTTCGTACTGTTTTATTCAATTATTTGTTTGCAAAAAAATACTATGGTGAATTCATTTTAAGAATCGAGGACACCGATCAGTCTCGTTTTGTGCCAGGTGCTGAGCAATATATTTTAGACACCCTTGCTTGGTGTGGATTAACACCAGATGAAAGTCCAATACATGGTGGTGCTTATGGCCCTTATCGCCAAAGCGAAAGAAAACCGATGTACAAACAATATGCGGCTCAATTAATTGAACAAGGCAATGCGTATTATGCATTTGATACGGCCGAAGAGTTAGATGCAAAAAGAAAAGAGATCCCAAATTTTACATACAGTCGTGCTACAAGAATGGGTATGAAAAACTCCTTGAGCTTACCTGCTGCAGAAGTGACTCGTTTATTAAATGACAACACCCCTTTTGTGGTGCGCATTAACATGCCAGACAATGAGGAAGTAGTATTTGAAGATTTGATTCGTGGCGAAGTAAAATTTGACACCAGCATGGTGGATGATAAAGTTTTATTAAAAGCAGACGGTATGCCAACCTATCATTTAGCCGTGGTGGTGGATGATTTTTTAATGAAAATTACCCACGCGTTTAGAGGGGAAGAATGGTTGCCAAGTGCGCCTGTACATATTTTAGTTTGGAAAAATTTATTCGGCTTAGACAAGATGCCTAAATGGGCGCACCTTCCTTTAATCTTAAAGCCAGACGGTAATGGTAAATTAAGCAAGCGTGATGGCGACAGATTAGGCTTCCCTGTTTTTGCAATGGACTGGACAGATCCAAATACCAAAGAAACTACGATTGGATTCAAAGAAAGAGGTTTTTTACCGGAAGCATTTGTGAATTTATTAGCGATGCTCGGTTGGAATGACGGTACCGATCAGGAACTTTTTTCAATGCCAACTCTAATTGAAAAATTTAGTTTAGACAGAGTACATAAAGGGGGTGCGAAATTTGATTATGAAAAAGCAAAATGGTTTAACCAAGAATGGATTAAGCAAGCAGACAATGCTTACCTAGCCCCTTTAGTGGCTCCCTATTTTGATGCGGCAAACATTGAAATACATGAAGCTAGTTATTTAGTTAAAGTCATTGGCTTGGTGAAAGAGCGTTGTCAATTATTAAGTGATTTCGTTCCACAATCTGCCTTTTTCTTTACCGCTCCAACAACAATAGATACCGCATCCATTTTACCAAAATGGGACCTTACAAAAGCAGCATTTTTTACAAGTATACTAGAAGCTTATAAGCAACAGTCTGTACCCAACGATGCGACCGAATTGGAAGCACATTTTAAAGGACTAGCCGCCGAGCAAGGCCTAAAGCCAGGCGACTTGATGTTGCCTTTTAGGATTATGTTGGTAGGCGGCAAATTTGGACCAGGGGTATTTGATATCGTAGCAAATATTGAAACGCAGGATGCAGCAAAACGAATTCAATTTTGTTTGGATTTGTTGTCAAAATAATGATGTAAATTGTAGATGATGAATACAGAAAGACCCATTAGAGTATTGGTAGCCAAAGTTGGCTTAGACGGACATGATCGAGGTGCTAAAGTCATTGCTACTGCATTGAGAGATGCTGGTATGGAAGTGATTTATACTGGCCTTAGACAAAGTCCCGAAATGGTGGTACAAGCAGCCTTACAAGAAGATGTGGATGCCATTGGTATCAGTATCTTATCTGGCGCACATATGACTGTGTTTCCTAAAGTATATCAATTAATGCAAGAGAAAGGATTAAAAGATGTCCTACTTACAGGTGGCGGCATTATTCCTGAGGAAGATAATAAACAATTACAAGATATGGGCATTGGGCATTTATTTGCACCAGGCACCAATACCACCGATATTGCAGCTTATATCAAAACATGGGTAGCTGCAAACAGAACTTCCTGATCTATTTAAAATTCACTTTCAACTTTTAAATTTACAGCTATGTCTTTTCAAACTTTGTTTACAAAAATGGAAGATCATACTTTGATCATTACCATCAATCGTCCAGAGAAATTAAATGCATTGAACCAACAAGTTATGCAGGATTTAGATGCTGTATTTGATCGTGTTTATAAATTTCCAGAAATTAAGTCTGTCGTGATTACTGGCGCAGGTTTGAAAAGTTTTGTAGCTGGTGCAGATATCAAAGATTTTCAAGCATTATCAAAAGCAGAAGCAACTGCATTGGCCAAAAGAGGACAGGATGTATTTTTTAAAATCGAAAACTCCCCTAAACCAGTGATTGCTTGTGTAAACGGCTTTGCATTAGGTGGAGGTTGTGAATTAGCCATGAGTTGTCATTTTATCATTGCTTCTGAGAATGCTATTTTCGGACAACCTGAAGTCAATTTAGGAATTATGGTGGGCTATGGTGGTTCACAAAGATTGACCCAAAAACTAGGCAAAGCAAGGGCGATGGAATTAGTGATTACAGGAAATACAATCAATGCAACACAAGCATTACAATACGGACTAGTGAATTATATTGTTCCTCAAACCGAACTTTTAGATAAAGCATTTTCTTTACTTGCAGCTGCACATACCAAAGCGCCATTGGCTATCGCTAATTCAATAAAAGCGGTGAACGCTGCTTGGGATGAAACTCAAAATGGTTACGAAGTAGAGGCTAATTTATTTGGCGACTGTTTTATTACCGCAGATTGCAAAGAAGGGATTCAAGCCTTTATTGATAAAAGAAAACCTCATTTTACGGGACATTAATCACCTTTTTTATTCGAATTTAATAGGTACAACTGACCAATTTCATCCTTGCTGTCTTACCTTTGCGGTATTAAAACTGCAAGTATGGAATACAGAATTGAAAAAGACACAATGGGCGAAGTAAAAGTACCCGCTCATGTTTATTGGGGTGCTCAGACACAAAGAAGTATCGAAAATTTTAAAATTGCGCAGGACATCAACAAGATGCCTAAGGAAATTATTAAAGCTTTCGCTTATTTAAAAAAGGCAGCTGCTTTAACCAATTTTGATGCCGGTGTTTTACCAAAAGAAAAATGTGACTTGATTGGTCAAGTATGTGATGAAATTCTTGCAGGTAAATTAGATGATCAATTTCCATTAGTGGTATGGCAAACAGGAAGTGGTACCCAAAGCAATATGAACGTAAACGAAGTCATTGCTTACCGTGGTCATGTACTTCAAGGTGGCAGCTTAACAGATAAGGAAAAGTTTTTACATCCAAATGACGACGTAAACAAATCACAGTCTTCTAACGATACCTTCCCAACTGCAATGCATATTGCAGCTTACCAAATCTTAAAGGAAGTAACCGTTCCGGGTATCACTACTTTAAAAAATACCTTAGACGCAAAGAGCGCTGCCTACATGCATATTGTTAAAATAGGTCGTACCCATTTTATGGATGCTACCCCTTTAACCTTAGGTCAAGAAATCAGTGGCTATGCGAGTCAATTAAAACATGGTTTAAAAGCCATCCACAATACATTAGCACATTTAAGTGAATTAGCATTAGGTGGCACGGCAGTGGGTACTGGTATTAATACACCAAAAGGTTACTCAGAAAATGTAGCAAAACATATTGCTACTTTAACTGGCTTGCCATTTGTAACTGCAGAAAATAAATTTGAAGCATTAGCAGCACACGATGCAATTGTAGAAGCACATGGTGCGTTAAAAACTGTTGCTGTTAGCTTAATGAAGATTGCCAATGATGTGCGCATGTTGTCTTCTGGTCCACGCTCTGGTATTGGTGAAATTTTTATTCCAGACAACGAACCAGGTTCTTCTATCATGCCCGGTAAAGTAAACCCTACCCAATCAGAAGCATTGACTATGATTGCTGCTCAGGTGATGGGCAACGATGTGGCCATTAATGTGGGTGGTTCAATGGGGCACTTTGAATTGAATGTATTCAAGCCGGTGATGATCTATAACTTCTTACACAGCGCTAGATTGATTGGTGATGGCTGTATCAGCTTTAACGAAAAATGTGCAGTAGGTATTGAACCAATCGAAGCCAATATCAATAAACATGTCAATAACAGCTTGATGTTAGTGACTTCTTTGAACACAAAGATTGGCTATTATAAGTCTGCAGAGATTGCACAAAAAGCACATAAAGAAGGCACTACTTTAAAAGAGATGGCCGTGAAATTAGGCTATGTTACCCCAGAAGAATTTGACGCTTGGGTAATTCCTAAAGATATGGTAGGACTTTAATGAAATGATTTTACCACATAAGTAGAGTGGTAGAAAATATACTATTCCGTAGCGAACGTTTTTAGTGAGCCTAGGAATAGGTATATTTTCTACCACTTTTTTATTTATCAAAAAAAGCTTGCTTTAAGGAAGGTGTGTTTTCTACCACTTTTTTTTAACCAATAGTTTGATTTTTTTAGTGTACTCTTTCTCCATTAGAGTAAGTCTTCAACACTTTCACATACAGGATACTATCTGTTGGCACTTTCATTAAGTCTTTATCTAGTAGGATGAAATCTGCTTTCTTCCCAACTTCAATAGAGCCTACTTGCTTTTCCATACGGTTGGCTTTTGCTGCCCAGATGGTCATACCACGAATAGTTTGTTCACGCGTTAATGCATTTTCCATTTGGAAACCACCAGCTGGAAATCCTTTTGCATCCTGTCTTGCCACTGCGGCTAAGAATGTTTTGAAAGGATTAATTTCTTCTACAGGAAAATCTGTACCCAATGGCAACCATCCATTTTGCTTTAATAATTGTTGGAAAGCATAGCCGCCTTTTAAACGCTCCGCACCTAAACGATCGCCCGCCCAATACATATCACTCGTCGCATGTGTCGGTTGTACAGAAGGAATGATACTATACTTGCCAAAATAATCGAAGTCAATAGGGTTTAAAATTTGAGCATGTTCAACACGCCATCTTTTATCATTCTTACCCTTTAAATATTTCTCATATACTTTTAACACCACTCTATTGGCACTGTCACCAATAGCATGGGTACACATTTGAAAATCAGTGTTGATTAATTTAGCGGCCACAGAATCAAAATGCGCTTGACTGCTTAATAAAAAGCCACCCCAGCCTGATTGATCTGAATAATGCGCTAATAATGCGGCGCCTCTTGAACCCAATGCACCGTCACCATATACTTTTACCCCTTTCACCATCAATCGGTCTGTGGTATAGCCCCCATTGGTAAAATAAGAAGAAGTATAAGAACTTGGCTTATCACTTAACATCACATACAAACGCATTTTTAAATCATTGCTTTTTTGCAATGCATCAATCATGTCTATATCGTTGGGGCTTAAACCACAATCTGTGATCGTAGTTAATCCTGTAGCAAAACAATTTTGCTGTGCCGCTGTCAACCAATTTTTATAATCTTCTTGTGTTGCTGCAGGCACATTTCTTTCTACCACACCCACTGCATTGTCAATTAATAAACCCGTCAACTTCCCACCAGCTACAACAAAGTCACCACCTACCATAGTTTGACCTGCTTTTACACCCGCAATTTGTAAAGCTTTATCATTGGCAATACTAGCATGCCCGTCTACACGCTCTAATAAAACGGGGCGATCTGGGAACAAGGCATTTAATTCCGCATTCGTTGGGAAAGCTTTACCTGGAAATCTGTTTTGATCCCAACCTCTTCCACGAATCCAACCGTTGCCTGGATGCGTTGCTACAAATGCTTGTACACGTTCTAATACTTCTTCCCAAGAATTAGCAAACATTAAGTCTACTGCATACAAAGATTGACCATACCCTAAAAAGTGTGCATGCGCATCCACGAATCCAGGATAAATGGTAGCGCCTTTTGCATCCACCACACTATCTGCTTGGTAATTTTTTAAGATCTCGTCATTCGTACCCACTGCAACAATTTTTCCATCCTGTACCGCCATCGCTTCTGCTGTTGCAAATGCTTCATTCACAGTATAGATCTGAGCATGATGCACAACTAAGTCAACTCTTTGGTTGATACATGAGCTACATAATAAAGTAATAACGATGGCGAATAATTGACGCATGGTTTAAATTTAGAAACTAAAAATAAGGAATAATAATAGAAATAAATACAGGGGTACAGCACTAAATGAAACCCTTGTCAATAGAGACTTCTAATTCAATAGTTCACAAGGCTTTAAGCCCGTGTGCTTTTTAAAAGCCGCAGAAAAGTGAGATATAGAAGAATACCCTAACAAGGCAGACACATCGGTCACACTTAATGATTTTTCATACAATAAGTATTTCGCATGCTCCATTCTTTGTTGTTGATAAAAATCAAAGATGGTGGTGCCAAAAACTTCTTTAAAACCTTTCTTTAAATAACATTCATTCATGGCCACTTTACGACTGAGTTCCTTAATCGTAATAGGATCGCCAATATGTTGCAATAAAATTTCTCTAGCTAAATAAATACTTTCTTTACCGCGTTCATCCGATAAAAACTTACATGCAAAGCCTTCTTCTTTTTCATCTACAATACACTCTAAACTGAATAATAATAATTCATGAATTTTTGCATTGATAAATATATTCTCCAAAGAGCCTGTATAACTATAGTTCAATAAGGAATCTAATGTGCCACGCTTACGCATGCACAAAGGGAATGTTTTCACAAAAGCATTTGGATGCTTAAAGGCCAACACTTCATCCTTTCTGTTATTCAACTTTACATTATGTACAAATTGATGTAGAAAAGTAGAAGTAAAATGAAATGAAAAAACATCCACTGTTCTAAGTGGTCCAGCACAATCTTCAGTGGGCAATTGATTACAGTTGCCACACAATTTGTTTTCACAATATCGATTACCAGAAATACAAAATCTTAACTCTAAATAATTGTCTGCTGGACGAGCTGCATTGTAATGATAAATGAACATCCCCGTATCCTCTAAATCAGCAGGAGATGCAGCATAGTAACGATTGATTTTGTACTGTGTAGAACCAGGTATGAGCTGTTCTTTTTGGTACAACATAGCCATACCAGCAAAGCCGTTCGGCTGGTTCACTTGTTTTAATATGTCGTTGGCTAACATCATTCAGGCGCAAATTTAATCTATAAACAACAAATGATACAAAAAGGTTTAATTTATGACCTAAAAATGACGCAAAATAAAGCCCAAAATTCGATCCTGATTTAAAAAATTCAACTCCCAATAAAATGGACTTTAGAAATCGATTTTAAGGCCCTTTTTAGGCTCATTTTTGGACTTTGAAATGATTGGCATTCAAATTTATTTGGGGATAACTATTCGCCTTTATAGAGGCTATAAAAGGGATGAATTTTAGTAAATTTGTAGGCGTACAAGACGCCCTATAAAACAAAAATTGAACCCTTTATGTCAGAAGATTTACAACACCCAGATTCGGCCGAAAATAAGAACTATGGCGCCGATAGTATCCAGGTATTAGAAGGATTAGAAGCCGTAAGAAAACGCCCTGCCATGTATATTGGCGATGTGGGTATGAAAGGTTTACACCATTTAGTATACGAGGTGGTAGATAACTCTATCGATGAGGCCCTTGCTGGTTATTGCTCTCATATCGAAGTAACAATTCATACCGATAATTCAATCAGTGTTCAAGACAATGGACGTGGTATCCCAACTGCGATGCATACCAAGGAAAAGAAGTCTGCATTGGAAGTGGTAATGACGGTGTTGCATGCGGGAGGTAAGTTTGATAAAAACACTTACAAAGTATCTGGTGGATTACACGGTGTGGGTGTGAGTTGTGTAAACGCATTGAGTACTAAATTATTAGTAACTGTGGAGCGTGAAGGCAAAATTTTTGAGCAAGAGTATTCTATTGGTGTTCCAAAATATGCCGTTAGAGAATCAGGCACAAGTGACAAAACAGGTACCAGGGTTCATTTCTGGCCTGACCAAACTATTTTCCAAGAAACAGTTTACCGTAAAGAAATATTAGAAGGTCGTTTACGTGAATTGTCTTATTTGAATAAGCGTATCAGCATTACATTGACAGACTTAAGAGAATTGGATGAAGCAGGCGCGCCATATGTAAATCATTTTTACAGCGAAGGTGGTATCGTTGAGTTTGTTCAAATGTTAGATAAGAATGGTAACAGAAATCCAATCATAGCTGCGCCTTTGTATGTAGAAGGATTAGATGAAGCTTCTAATGTAATGGTAGAAGTAGCATTGACCTATAACGATGACTTTAAAGAAAACATTTTTTCTTATGTAAACAATATCAACACCATTGAAGGTGGTACGCACGTTACTGGTTTTAGAACCGCTTTAACGCGTGTATTCAAAAGCTATGGTGATAAAGAAGGTTTATTTGAAAAAGCAAAAGTAACGGTAGAGGGTGATGACTTTAGAGAAGGCTTAAGCGCGATCATTTCTGTGAAAGTGCCAGAACCTCAGTTCGAAGGTCAAACCAAAACGAAATTAGGAAATAGTGAAGTGAGTGGAGTGGTACAAACAACTGTAGCGCGTGTATTAGAAGCTTATTTAGAAGAAAATCCAAAAGAGGCAAAATACGTTATCTCTAAAATTATCTTGGCAGCCCAAGCGCGTGTTGCTGCAAAGAAAGCACGTGATATGGTGCAAAGAAAAACGGTTTTATCTGGCGGAGGCTTACCTGGTAAATTAGCCGATTGCTCGGAGCGTGATCCTGAAAGATGTGAGTTATACCTTGTCGAAGGAGACTCTGCGGGGGGTACTGCAAAACAAGGTCGCGAAAGAAGCTACCAAGCTATTTTACCTTTACGCGGTAAAATCTTGAACGTAGAAAAAGCAATGGAACATAAGATCTATGAAAACGAGGAGATCAGAAACATGTACACTGCATTAGGTGTGACAGTGGGTACTCCAGAAGATCCAAAAGCATTGAACATTGCAAAATTGCGTTACCATAAATTAATCATCATGACCGATGCCGATGTGGATGGATCGCATATCGCCACATTGATTTTGACAT
>JBEDDG010000027.1:0-14501 GCA_041176305.1 Bacteroidota bacterium
CCTTAAGCAAGAGGATGCTAAAAAGATCTCTAAGTACATCAAAGACAAGGGATTGAAGGTGCAAACAGCTATCATGGACGATATTATCAGGGTAACGGGTAAGAAAATTGATGATTTACAGGAAGTGATCACCGCTTGTAGAACAGAGAATTTCGGGGTCCCTTTACAATATATTAACATGAAGTCCTAAAAAGGGACTTCGAAAGCTAAAAATTTGGCTAAAATGGCATTTTAACCTATTTTTGCAACCTATTTTATAATTGTCACGGCAAAAACCGTGCAGCCTTAAAAATCATATTATGAAGCAAGGTATCCACCCAGAAGCGTATCGTTTCGTTGTGTTTAAAGACATGAGTAACAACACTTCTTTTTTAGGTAAGTCTACAGCAAACACCAAAGAAACAATTCAATGGGAAGACGGTAATGAGTATCCAGTTATCAAATTGGAGATTTCAAACACTTCTCACCCTTTCTACACTGGTAAGAACATGTTAGTAGATACAGCTGGTCGTATCGATAAGTTCAACAAGCGTTACGCAAAAGCAAAATAAATTAAAGCATTTAATTTTCATAAACCCTTTCCAACATCAAGTCGGAGAGGGTTTTTTGTATATTGTACCCAATCAATACTTACCTTTGTCCAGCAGGATTGCTTAAAAGAAAGATTATGCAGAAATTAGATATTTTAGCCTTTGGTGCCCACCCAGATGATGTGGAGTTAGGATGTGGCGGAACATTACTAGCGGCGGTGGCATCAGGAAAAAAAGTGGGTATTGTTGATTTAACGAAAGGAGAATTGGGTACTAGGGGTACTGCATCCATTCGTTTAAAGGAGGCTTTATTAGCAAGTGAAATTATTGGTGCAAGTATTCGGGATAATATGGGTATGAAGGATGGTTTTTTTGTAAATGACGAAGCGCATCAATTTGCCGTTATAGAAATAATAAGAAGGTTTCAGCCTGATATCATTTTATGCAATGCGCCAGAAGACAGGCATCCAGATCATGGGAAAGCAGCTAAACTAGTTGCTGATGCATCATTTTTAGCTGGATTAGTTAAGATTCAAACAACACATAACGGAGTTGCACAGGCAGCATGGAGACCAAGTCAAGTTTTTCATTATATCCAATCTAGAAATTTACAACCCACATTTGTAGTAGATATTAGTGCGCATATGGATAAAAAGATGGAATCTATTTTAGCACACAGTTCACAGTTTTATGATCCAAATTCGAATGAGCCAAATACCTTTATATCCAGTAATTCATTTTTGGAATTCATCAAAGGGCGTGCTAAAGAACTAGGTCAACAAATTGGAGTAGCTTATGCAGAAGGGTTTATAAGTGAAAAGATGATCGGTATAAGTAGTTTTGATGGATTGATTCAAAAGACCACTTAAAATTAAATAAATGAATACATCCTATTCAAATGGATGCTTCATTAAACTATAAATTAAAATTATCAGAATTTTTTAAAGACGAAATATGGCAATAGTAAAATGTGGTTTAATTCAAATGTCTTGTACCGCAGATGTACAGTCTAATCAAGCAAAAGCAGTAGAAAAAATTAAGGAAGCTGCTAAGCAAGGCGCTCAAATTATTTGTTTACAAGAATTGTACACCTCCTTATATTTTTGCGATGAAGAAGCGTATGAAAATTTCAAATTAGCTGAACCTATTCCTGGTAAAACAACAGATGCGTTAAGTGTATTAGCAAAAGAATTAAATGTGGTGATCATTGCTTCTTTATTTGAAAAAAGAGCAGAAGGCTTATACCATAACACCACTGCAGTTTTAGATGCAGATGGTGCTTACCTGGGCAAGTATCGTAAGATGCATATTCCAGATGATCCAGCGTACTATGAAAAATTTTATTTCACTCCAGGTGATTTAGGCTATAAAGTATTTAAAACAAAATATGCGACCATTGGGGTATTGATCTGTTGGGATCAATGGTACCCAGAGGCAGCAAGAATTACCAGTTTGATGGGTGCAGAAATGTTATTTTATCCAACCGCGATTGGTTGGGCAACTGCACAAGACGAAGCAACCAATGTGGAACAATACAATGCATGGCAAACCATTCAAAGAAGTCATGCAGTAGCAAATGGCGTGCCTGTGATTAGTGTGAACCGTGTGGGCCTAGAACAAGAGGGTCGTATGAAATTCTGGGGAGGAAGTTTTGTAAGTAATCCATTTGGTACTTTATTATACAAAGCATCACATGATCAAGAAGAAATTGCAGTGGTTGATATTGATACAGAAAAATCGGATAATTATAGAACGCATTGGCCGTTCTTACGTGATCGCCGAATTGATTCTTACCAACCTATTACAAAAAGATATATAGACGATGCGCAATAGTAATTTTGAAAATTTAAAAGAGGCGATTCAGCAAGGGGCAACTCCAAAATCTTTGGGTTATCATTTCCCTGCAGAGTTTGCTAAACAAGATGCCACTTGGTTAAGTTGGCCTCATAAAGAGGCGAGTTGGCCTGGCAAATTAGATAGTATTTATCCATCTTATATAGCCTTCATTAAAATTTTGATACAATCACAACGTGTTTGTATCAATGTAGTAGATGCGGCCATGCAAGCGGCTGCAGAAAAAATGATGCAAGCATTGAATGTAGATTTAACTAAAGTGCAATTTTACATTCATCCAACCAATGATGCTTGGTGTAGAGATCATGGACCAAGTTTTTTAATTGGCAAACATCCTGACGCACCTAAAGCAATTGTAGATTGGAATATCAATGCTTGGGGTGGAAAATATCCACCTTATGATTTAGATGATGTGATTCCTACGCGTATAGCTGCTGCATTAGAACTGCCTGTATTTTATCCAAATATTATTATGGAAGGTGGGTCTGTTGATTTTAATGGCGCTGGAACCGTTTTGACATCTAAATGTTGCTTGTTAAATGAAAATAGAAACCCGCAACTTAATCAAGCACAAATTGAACAATATTTAGGGGATTATTATGGTGTAGAACAAGTGCTATGGGTATCTGAAGGCATTGTAGGAGATGATACCGATGGGCATATAGATGATACAGTACGTTTTGTAAATGAAGATACTGTTGTGACTGTAGTAGAGTCGAATAAGGCTTCAGAAAATTATACTTTATTACAAGAGAACTTAAATGAATTAAAGCAAATGCGTTTGATCAATGGCAAGCAATTAAATATTGTGGAATTACCTATGCCAGCTGATGTAATTTACGAAGACCAAATGTTGCCAGCTTCTTATGCTAACTTTTATATTAGCAATGCACACGTTGTAGTGCCAACTTATCGTTGTGCGCAAGACGATCAAGCGATGCGCATTATTCAAGATTGTTTTCCAACCAGAGAAGTTGTTGGGATTGATTCAACGGATATTATATGGGGTTTAGGAAGTTTTCATTGTTTAAGTCAACAAGAGCCAAGTATTTAAAATAGACCTATGCGCGTATTCATACAATCTGTTTTGTTTTTCATTTTAATAGTGGGTATCTATGCTTGTAGTAGTTTCCCTTATGCAACATCCAATCGACAATATAAGCGTCAAGCAAAAGCTTTATCTAAAAAGCTATTGATGTCGCCAGAAGAACAATCAGCAGGTCAATTAACATTGGCAAATCATTGGGTGGGTACGACCAATTTCGATTTAAGAAAACCCAATTTTGTAGTGATTCACCATACCGCTCAAAATGCTTGCGAACAAACCTTAAAAACTTTTACTTTAGAAAGAACTAAAGTGAGTGCGCATTATGTAATATGTAAGGACGGTACCGTGCATCATATGTTGAATGATTATATGCGCGCTTGGCATGGAGGGGTTGGCAGTTGGGGGAATAATACAGAACTCAATTCAAGTTCCATAGGGATTGAAATTGATAACAATGGTTTCGAACCATTTGAGACAGCGCAAATACAAAGTCTTTTACAATTACTAGGACAATTAAAAAGTAAATACCAGGTGCCTACAGACCATTTTATCGGGCATAGTGATATTGCTCCTAGACGAAAAGTGGATCCTAATATCTATTTTCCTTGGAAGACCTTATCGGAACAAGGGTACGGAATTTGGTTTGACCCAGATCCTGCACAAGTGCTACCAGCAGGCTTATCCATTACACATGCTTTAAGTTTGGTAGGCTATGAGACCAAGGATAGTTTGGCCGCCTTACTTGCTTTCAAGCGTCATTTTAGACAGGATAGTGCTCGTACTATGACTGCAGCCGATAGTTCGGTTTTGGCCCAATTAATCAAAGCCAAATTGTCCAAATAAGGACGGTAAGCAATACAATTCAGTTTTCATTCACACCAGTGATCCAATGAAATTTCATTAAATATTTAATCGAAATTTTTGTCTGCTAACAATTGTTAGTGTAATTTCGGCGAAATATTTGACTATGGATTTTCGTTTATCAGAAGAGCAATTGATGATTCAAAAGGCGGCGCGTGAATTTGCACAACAACAGTGTTTACCTGGCGTCATAGAAAGAGACGAACATCAAAAAGTACCCAAAGAACAATTATTACAACTGGCTGATCTTGGCTTTATGGGGATCATGACTTCACCAGCCTATGGTGGTGCTGGCATGGACACCATTAGTTATGTGTTGGCGATGGAAGAAATCAGCAAAGTAGATTCTAGTGTGAGTGTAAGTGTGAGTGTGAACAATAGTTTAGTATGTTGGGGCCTAGAATATTTTGGTAATGAAGCTCAAAAACAAAAATATTTAACTCCTTTAGCGCAAGGAAAAAAAGACGGTGAATTATACCTTGGTGCTTTCTTGTTAAGTGAACCAGAAGCGGGTAGTGATGCAACACATCAGCATACCAGTGCTATCGACAAAGGAGATCATTATGTTTTAAATGGCGTAAAAAACTGGATCACCAATGGCTCTACTGCCTCTGTTTATTTAGTGATGGCTCAAACAGATGCATCCAAAGGTTCTAGAGGTATCAATGCTTTTATCGTAGAAAAAAATACACCAGGTGTTACAGTGGGCCCTAAAGAAAATAAAATGGGTATTCGTGGAAGTGATACACATTCTATCTCCTTTACCGATGTCATTGTACCAAAAGAAAATAGAATTGGAGAAGATGGATTTGGATTCAATTTTGCCATGAAGACATTAAATGGAGGCAGAATTGGTATTGCTGCACAAGCTTTAGGAATAGCGAGCGGTGCTTATGAATTAGCATTGGCTTATAGTAAAGAAAGAAAATCATTTGGAAAGCCAATCCACGAGCATCAAGCTATCCAATTTAAATTGGCAGAAATGGCTACTCGAATTGAAACGGCAAGATTATTATGTTATAAAGCTGCATGGGAAAAAGACAACCATATGGACTATGTGATGAGTGCGGCTATGGCGAAACTTCATGCTAGTGATACCGCTATGTGGGTGACGACTGAAGCTGTTCAAGTACATGGTGGATATGGATTTGTAAAAGAATTTCATGTAGAGCGTTTAATGCGTGATGCAAAAATTACCCAAATTTATGAAGGTACTTCCGAGATCCAGAAGATGGTGATTGGTCGTTCAATTACTAAATAATTGAGCTGTTCTAATTACCTTTGTAGCATATGTCAGTAAACATTTCGGCTTATCAGTCTATTCAAGCAACTTTAGCGAACCAGGAGGTGACGTTAATTGCTGTAAGTAAAACCAAGCCAAACAAGGATCTAATGGAATTGTATGCTATAGGTCAACGTGCTTTTGGCGAAAATTATGTGCAGGAGCTGGTAGATAAAGCAGCAAGTTTACCAAAAGATATTGAATGGCATTTTATTGGTCATTTACAGTCCAATAAAGTAAAGTACATTGCACCCTTTGTGTATTTGATTCATGGTGTAGACAGTGAGAAGCTATTACAAGAAATCAATAAGCAAGCCTTCAAACAAAGCAGGGTGATTGATTGTTTATTACAAGTGCATATCGCAGAAGAGGAAACAAAATTTGGTTTTGATGAGGCAGGTTTGATAGAATTACTTGAGTCAGGTAGACTAGCAAACTATCCAAATGTCAACATCAAAGGTTTAATGGGTATGGCTAGTTTTTCCGATGATCGTACACAAGTACAAAAGGAATTTAAGCATTTAAAAAAATGTTTCGAACTCACTCAAAATTCAATCGGGGAGACTTGTACTATTTTAAGTATGGGTATGAGTGGAGATTATGAACTAGCGATACAGGAAGGTAGTAATATGGTGCGCATAGGAAGTTTATTATTTGGTGCAAGAGATTATCCTACAACGAAATAGCATCTATCAATTCTAATCCATAAAATCTTAAATAGATGTATATAAAAAGAGAGGCTTTTGAGCCTATCTTTTTTATCAAGTATCTTGAAATTAAACTTACTTATTTAGTCTTTGAATGATCAAACACCAATTGGCAGAATGCTTTTACACCAACAATGAAACCTGATTCATCTAAATAAAAATCAGGTGTATGGTGCGGGCCAGCTTTACTTGGATCAGTACCTTTTGGTAAGGCGCCTAAGTTAAAAAAGAAACTAGGTGCTTTTTCTCCAAAGAAAGAAAAATCTTCGGCACCTGTTACCCAAGTGGATTCAGAAACATTTTCTGCACCTGCAGCTTTGATTAAAGCTGGTAAGGTTTTCTTAACTAAACTAGGATCATTGAATGTTACTAAAGTTTTTGTATCAATAGTGACATCGGCTGTGGCACCAGAACTTGCAGCAATGGTTTTCACTGTATGCTTAATACGCTCATGTACATCTTTTTGCATCTTGCTGTCTAATGTTCTAATGGTTCCTGTCATCTCTGCAGTTTCAGGAATGATATTAGAGCGAACGCCACTATTGATCGTGCCCACAGTGATCACTACTGGTGCCGTAGTTAAATCCATTTGTCTGCTTACAATATGCTGTAAACCTTCCACGATTTGTGCAGATGCTGCAATAGGATCGATGCCACCCCAAGGTTGAGAACCATGACTTCCTTTTCCGTTTACTTTAATAGTAAACCAATCAGAAGAGGCCATGAAAGCACCTGATTTATATTTTAAAGTACCTACAGGCGTTTGAGAACTAATATGGATACCAAACACCGCATCCACTTTTGGATTGTCTAATGCCCCTTCTTTGATCATCAAAGGCGCGCCACCTTCTTCGTTTCCAGGTGCACCTTCTTCTGCAGGTTGGAATAAGAATACGACCGTTCCAGGTAAATCTTTCTGCATAGCATGTAATACTTTAGCAGTGGCCATCAATATAGAAGTATGTGAATCATGACCACAAGCGTGCATGACAGGTACTTTCTTACCATCATACTCAGTAGTAACTTTAGAAGCAAAGGGTAGGCTATTACGCTCATATACCGGCAAGGCATCAATATCTGCTCTTAAAGCTACGACAGCGCCAGGTTTGCCCCCTTTTAATACTGCTACGACCCCTGTCTTTGCAACTGGATAACGAACTTCAAGGCCAGGTAAGGTTTTTAAAAATTCAGCAATGTATTTTCCAGTATTGTATTCTCTATTAGACAATTCTGGATTTTGATGAAAATGTCTTCTCCACTGAATTAATTCAGGTTCAACTTTTTCGAGCAATTGAGCATAATTTTTTGGAAGTTCCTGTGCCATTGTACTGCCAGCAATCAATAAGCTCATTGCGAATAGAAGTTTACGCATGTTGTATGTTTTGATGATGAATGAAATTGAGTTGTTGAATGAAATAGATTAATTGAAAGGTTTTTATATAATTCACTATGCTTGGTATTCGCCAAATACGTTTCTGAGGGTGTCTGCAATTTCTCCCAAAGTACATTTTGCCTCTACTGCAGCAATGACTGGTGGCATGATGTTTTGTCCAGTATTGGCTGCGTTTTTAATAGTTTCTAAACAAGCATTGGCTAAAGTATTATCACGGTTGGCTTTCAAGGCATTTATTTTTTCAATTTGTGCAGCTTGAATACTCGAATCAATTTTAAAAATGGGGATCTTATTCGTTTCTGCTGTTTGATATTCGTTGACACCCACAATGATCTTTTCTTTAGACTCAATGTCCTTTTGGTATTTGTAGGCACTATCACTAATCTTATTTTGCATCCAACCAGATTCTATAGCAGCTACTGCGCCACCCATTTCATCTATTTGTTGGATTAAATCAAGGGCTTTTGTAGCTACTTCTTGGGTTAGATTTTCAACAAAATAGCTTCCAGCTAATGGATCCGCTGTTTCAGGAATACCACTTTCATAAGCCACCACTTGTTGGGTTCTTAATGCAATGGTTGCAGCCTGTTCTGTTGGTAAACCCAATGCTTCATCAAATCCATTGGTATGTAAACTCTGCGTACCACCCATCACCGCTGCAATGGTTTGTATAGTAACTCTTGTAATATTGTTTAAAGGTTGTTGTGCAGTTAGGGTAGCACCACCAGTTTGAGTATGAAAACGAAGCATCATAGCTTTCTCATCCGTTGCACCTAAATCCTGCATCATTTTAGCCCATATTGTTCTTGCTGCTCTGAATTTTGCCACTTCCTCAAATAAATTATTATGTGCATTAAAGAAAAAGGACAACCTTTTCCCAAATACATTAATGTCTAAGCCTTTTGCTATAGCTGCTTCTACGTAGGCTTTTCCATTGCTCAGTGTAAAAGCAATTTCTTGCACAGCAGTACTTCCTGCTTCACGAATATGGTAGCCAGAGATGGAGATACTATTCCATTTAGGTAAGCTTGTGCTACACCATTCAAAAATATCAGTGATAATACGCATGGAATGCCTAGGCGGATAGATATAAGTGCCTCTTGCAGCGTATTCTTTTAAAATGTCATTTTGTATGGTGCCAGATAATTGTTTTAAATCTATACCTCTTTTCTTCGCCACAGCAACATACAATGCTAACAGTATAAATGAAGTGGCGTTGATCGTCATAGAAGTGCTAATTTTATCCAATGGAATATCATTGAATAAAATTTCCATGTCTTCGATAGAACATATGGACACACCCACTTTACCTACTTCACCGTCTGCCAATGCATGGTCTGCATCGTATCCAATTTGTGTGGGTAGGTCAAAGGCAACACTCAAACCCATTACTCCTTGTGATAATAAATAATGGTATCGTTGATTACTCTCTTGAGCGGTAGAAAAACCTGCATATTGGCGCATTGTCCAAAGCTTACCTCGATACATATCACTTTGAACACCTCTTGTATAAGGATAGGTTCCAGGGTTCGGCATTTCCTGCGCATTGTTTGGAAGATCAGAGGATGTATAGACCTTCTTAATCTCTATGCCACTGTCCGTTTGCTTCTTGTTTAATTCCATAGTTCAAATTACGAATTTTTGCTTGTTTGTGCTTCCAATAATTTTTCTATTTTCGACAAGTTCGGAAGAAAACAATCCCGGTATAAGTGTTAAATTTGCATGACAGATTTTAGCCTCCTCAAAGGTAAAATCTGTTTAAAATCATACTATTTATGTCTACGATAACTGAAACATCCACCACGCCTGTAACATTTACAGCCGGTGCTATAGAAGAACTACATCGCTTAATGAATGCGCCTGATTTTGATCAACAACAAAGACTCAGGGTAGGCGTAAAAGGGGGTGGTTGCAGTGGTATGACCTATGTGCTTGGCTTCGATGTACCTACAGAAAAAGACCTTTTATTTGCCATTGAAGGGATTCCATGTTGTATGGAAACTGCCCATCAAATTTACCTTTATGGGATGCAAATTGATTGGCAGGGTGGTTTGAATAGTCGCGGTTTTACCTTTACCAATCCAAATGCTTCAAGCACTTGTGGATGTGGTACTTCTTTCGCCGTTTAATTGAATTAGATCATTCATACTTTTTAAAAGGTATAGGTATAAAAAAAGCCCACTATGAAGTGGGCTTTTTTATTATTCGATCAACATAGATTATGCATTGTTAGCACTATGTTTTTTTGCTTTTGGCTCTACACCTAATGGCTTGTTCTTAGCAAAATCTACTAATACTGGAGCAGCTACAAAGATAGAAGAGTAAGTACCTGTGATCACACCAATCAACATGGCGAAGGCGAAACCTCTTGTTACTTCACCACCAAAGATGAATAAGATCAAGATGGTTAAGAATACAGTCAATGAAGTCATGATGGTTCTAGATAAAGTTTGGTTGATCGCTTTGTTAATGATAGTTGCATTATCAACACCTTTCATTAAATGACTGTCCTCACGGATACGGTCATAAACAATCACCGTATCGTTCATAGAGAAACCAATTACCGTTAAGATCGCCGCAATAAAATGTTGGTCAATCTCTAATGGGAATGGTACAACTTCTCTTAAGAAGCTAAATACAATCAAGGTTACAAATACGTCGTGTAATAAAGAGAAGATGGTTCCTAAAGAGTATCTCCAATCACGGAAACGTATAAAGATGTACAAACAAATTGCAATCAAAGCAAAGATGGTCGCTTTTGTTGCACCCGCTTTTAAATCTTCAGAAATAGAAGGCAATACTTTTTGTTGCTTCTGCTTGTATTGTTCATCAAATTCTTTAAAGGTAATGCCGGCAGGTAATTGCTTGCTTAAGCCTTTGAATAATAAAGCTTCTACTTCTTGGTCAATATTATTACCTTGATCTTTGATCTTATAAGACGTGGTGATATTGATTTGGTTTTTAGTGTCTACCGTCTTAATGATAGGTGCTTCACCAAATACTACTTTCAATTCATTTCTTACTTCTTCAATGTTAACGGCTTTGTCAAATTTAACAGTGAAACTACGTCCGCCAGCAAATTCAACACCTTCGTCAAATCCGTTGAAGAAAGAAGCGATACCACCAATCAATACAACTACTGATAAAATGTAAGCATACTTTCTGAACTCAATGAATTTGAAATTCGCATTCTTGAAAATACCTCTTGAAACAGCAGTGAAATATTCAAAATGTCTGTTCTTACTTGTGTAGATATCAGTAATCAATCTAGATACTAGGATACCACAGAATAAAGACAATAAAATACCTATGATTTGTGTGGTAGCAAATCCTAATACAGGACCTAATCCAAAATAAGCTAAGATGATTGCAGTTAATAGGGTAGTTACGTGTGCATCCAATACAGGAGACATAGAACGCTTATAACCATCCGCTACAGCCAATTGATAGCTTTTACCTTTTGTTAATTCTTCTTTAATTCTTTCAAATATAATTACATTCGTATCCACGGCCATACCAATGGTTAAAACTAAACCGGCAATACCAGGTGCAGTTAAGGTGAAACCTAACGCACTTAAGATACCAATTGTGAATAATAAGTTTAAGATCAAAGCAATATTTGCTACCCATCCACCTGTGTTAAAGTAAATCAACATCAAGGCAAAAATCACTAGGAAAGAAACACCAAATGCCATAGCACCGCCTTGAATAGAAGCGTTACCCAATGTTGGACCTACTTGTTGGTCAGCCACAATTTTAGCAGGAGCTGGTAATTTACCACTCTCTAAAATTTGAGCTAAATCCTGTGCAGTCTTTAAAGAGTAATTGCCAGAAATTTGAGAGTTACCTGTTGTGATTGCGTCATTCACATTTGGAGCAGAGTAAACAATATTGTCTAATACAATCGCAATTGGTTTGCCTACATTCTTTGAAGTCATCTTAGCCCAAATGCTTGTTCCAATTTTATCCATGTTCATTTTGATCGCTACTTTTCCGCGCTCATCAAAATCTTGAGCAGCATTCGCCACATGATCGCCTTCTAATTCAGCTAAACCATTCTCTAAAGTTTTGATGGCATATAATGGTAAAACATCTTTTGCTTTTGGATCTGATTCGTCAGGTTTACCATACATGAATACCAAGTTCGAAGGGAACTTAGATTTTACTTCTGGTAATGCTAAATAAGCATTTAACACTCCTGTGTCTTTTTTCAAAGTGTAACCAATCTCCGCTGGGAAAACGTACTGGCCATTCTTAGCTTGATATGGTTGAGTAAATTGAACGATTCTTAATAAAGGATTCTTAGCAGCGTTCGCTTTTGCAGTATCCACTTTAGCAACCACTGTTGAATCTACCACACCAGCATTGCTTAATTCAATAGCTTTATCAGCAGCAAGTACCGCATTTTGGAAATCTCTGTTTTCAAAAGTATACACTTCGAAAAACTGAAGGTTTGCTGTAGATTGTAAATAAGAACGTACACGCTCTTTATCAGAAATACCAGCTAATTCGATATTGATGATTCCTTTTGCAGGATCTGGGTTGATCGTTGGAGAAGCTAAACCAAAACGGTCAATACGTGTACTTAAGATTTTATAAGTATTGTTAAAGGCTAGGATAGACTGTTCCTTTAAATAAGTAACAACAGTTTCATCCGTAGCATCAAACTTTAATTTACCATTGCTTCTAGTAGCGAATAATGGTGCTAATTTACCTGTTGGGTTAACTGCTTTATATTCGTTGGTAAACAAAGTAATTAAGTCTGCATTGCTGTTTGCTTTCTTATTCACTGCATTGGCTAATGCAGTATTGAAAGCTGGTTCTTTAGAGTAGTTTGCTAGAGATTTAATTAAACCATCTAGGCCAACCTCCATGGTTACGCTCATACCACCTTGTAAATCAAGGCCTAACATTAATTCTTTTTCTTTTGCTTCTGCATAAGTTGTCAGACCAAAAAACAATTTTGTTTCTTTAGTACTGTCAAGTAAACGCTTGTAATACACTTTCTTAGCATCTGCTACAGAGTCGTTATATAACAATTGTTGGTCTTTATCACTTGGATAAATCTGTTCAGCTTTAGGTAGTTTATTGACCCAAGCTGTTGCTTTAGCATCCATTGCTTTTTCATGTGATCTAACGAACCATGTAAAAGATAACTGGTAAAGACAAATTAAAATAAGCGCAAATGTAAAAAAGCGCACTAATCCTTTGAGTTGCATAATAGTTTGGTTAACTTTTTTTAGTCGGCAAATATAATGGAAACAAGCCTAAAACTAGCCCTATTTGACCATTATTTTGGGTGATATTGGGACAGAGCTAGTCGATGCTCATTTCAAAATAAAGTGGTGAATTTGCTGGTATGGTACCTACCACATTTGGGCCATAAGCCAAAGAGGAAGGGATCACCATTTTGATTTTGCCTCCCTTTCCAATAAGGGGAACCATGATCTGCCAGCCTACTATTAAATCCTTCAAAGGGTAGGTGATGGTACCCGCATCAAATTGGATGCCTGTCATCAATTTTCCTTTATAAGTCATTGTAATTGAAGTACATAGATTAGGTTTAGCTGTGTCGCCAGCTGCTGTAATTTCATACAATATACCACTTGGGTGGATCGTATAATTGATGTTATTGTTCTTGCAGAAGGCCACCATAAGCGCTCTTTGAGCCACATCGCTATCATTTGCATATTGGGCTTTTAAGGTACATGCAGTCGTATTGGTGTCATTATTGCTATCGGATTTACTACAGGCAGTTATTGAAAAAAGCCCAACTATTACAAAAAGTAGGGTTAATAACGATGAAATGCTTTGTTTGAAGCTGTTTTTTGGTCTAAATTGGGTCATTTTTTGTTTTTTAAATGCTTTATTTCATTAAATCTTTGTTCATTCATTTCCCAGGTAAATTGCTGGTAAATCCATCCAAAACCAACCGAAATGAATACAATGGCAATCAGGATCCATAGTATATTACCTCTAGAATTGGCAACCATATTAGCTCTTTCATACCAACCCATTTCAGCCACCAATAACATTAGTATGCCTAAAAGAAGGCTGATGCTGGTACCCCTTAAAAAGGGTTTGCGTTTATAATGGGGAAGTGCGCGTTGTTGCTCCCAATAACTATAAAAGGCTGCATCATCTGGATGGATCATGCGCAAATTTATGGATTGCAAACTGAATTCCCTTGCTTTAAGTATATTTAGTCCAATTTTAACGAAAACCTAAAAGATGAAATCCTTCCTTCAAAAATTTGGCATGACTGCTTACATTTTAATTTTAATGCTTCATTTGTTTGCCCAATTGTTAGGGTATACCACTATTCAATATGGATCAAAATTACTTTTGTTGCCATTGCTCATGGGCTTTTTTTACGCACAGCCCTTTTTTGAAACAGCACACAAAAGCAAATATTTAATTTTGATTGGATTGTTTGGTTCTTTTTTAGGGGATGCGTTTTTGTTATCAGATGCTTATTTTATTCCAGGTATGATTGCCTTCATGACAACCCATATTTTTAATATTATTTTCTTTCAAAAAATCGAACCTGCTCCAGGTAAAACATTGTATAAAGTGTATGCGGTGGCGGTTTTATTTGCATTGTTCTGCTGGTTTATTTATCAAAAACTTGCACCATCAATGGGTGGGTTGATCTATCCAATTTTAGTGTATATGGTTTTAATTTGTACTGCTGCAATCAAAGCTTTTAGAGCCTCTTTAAATGATAAATCAAATTTGATTGCTCAATTATTTTGGTTCCCCGGTATGTTATTTTTTATTGCCTCAGATGCGGTATTGGCGTTTAATAAATTTGAATGGTCTGTAC
>JBEDDG010000028.1:0-14446 GCA_041176305.1 Bacteroidota bacterium
GGTGGAAAAAGCCCTTTTAGTGTAGAGTACGGAAAAGTGATGATGTGGTACTTTTTAATGAGTGACGCATTCACCTTTGGTGCTTTCTTGATTTCTTATGGTACAGTTCGTTTTTCTACGAACGGATGGCCTGACCCGAATCTTGTATTTAAAAGTTTCCCATTTGCACCAGAAGGTGTAAACGCACCGTTGGTGTTTGTATCTGTGATGACTTTTATCTTGATTGTAAGTTCTGTTACGATGGTGTTAGCAGTTCATGCTGGACACAATATGGATAAAAAAGGTGTTGTTAGAAATATGATTTGGACCATCATTGGTGGTATCGCTTTCTTAAGCTGTCAAGCTTGGGAGTGGAATCATTTATTCCATGAAGGTGCATGGTGGGGTCAAAACCCTTTCATCAATGCTGATGGAACAGCTTCTTCTACCAACTTTACTAACTTCTTTTTTACAATTACTGGTTTCCACGGCTTCCACGTATTGAGTGGTGTGGTGATTAATATTGTCATGTTGATCATGACATTGACCAACCAATTTGAAAAAAGAGGTCATTACAATATGATTGAGAAAGCAGGTTTATACTGGCACTTTGTAGATCTAGTATGGGTATTTGTATTCACTTGTTTCTATTTATTGTAAACCCAATTCGATCAAAACTGAATCGAATCCTATTGAACTTAAAAAAGAACTAAATTATTATGGCACATACGAATGATACACACGCAGAGCACGGAGGAGGTGCAATTGCAGAAATTAAAAAAGTAACCATTATCCTTTCAGTTTTAACCATCGTTGAATTGATCTTGGGTTTTTGGATGATTGGCATGGAAAGCAAAGCAATGGTACTTGGTATCAAAGGCGCTATCGTGATCTTAATGATGGCAAAGGCATTCTATATTGTCGCTTATTTTATGCACTTAAAACATGAGGTAAAGAACTTGATCATGACGATTGTGGTACCTCTTACTTTATTTGTATGGTTTATCATTGCTTTCTTAGCGGATGGTAGCTCTTTCAGAAATTTACGTAATACCTATGATCCTTATTTCAAGGAGCAATCTACTATTAAGGTAGAGCAACCAGCACATGGTGCAGCTCATGGTGGTGGTCACGAAGGAGCAACTGAGCATGGCGCAGGTGCAGCGCATACGGATAGCACAGCAGTTCATACAGATTCTTCTGCAAAGCATGAAGAAGCAAAGCACGACGCTCCAGCGGCACACTAATTTAGTCTTGTAAAAACAGGCTCCAAGGCCCGATTTCTTTACAATATTCGAAACCACTCCAGTTAATTGGGGTGGTTTTTTGTTGTAACTTTACATCCTATAATATCATCAACAGCATGTCTAAAAAGTCTCTTTACGGTTTAATTATCGCTCTTGTAATTCCAATTGGTTGTTACTTATGGCTTAAGTCTGCGAGTGATACTGCGGTAACCATGCCACGTCATTATTTGTTAGATACGGTAGTAAGCAGTGTAGTTAAAGGCAAGACGATTGATGATAGCATTTGGCATACTACTAAAGACATACGCTTGGTGAATCAACTAGGTGATTCGGTGAATTTGTACCAACAGTCTGGTAAAATTATTATAGCGGATTTCTTTTTTACAAGCTGTGGAAGCATCTGCCCAAAGTTAACCACCAATATGGCTAAACTACAACAGTCATTTAGCCGTGGAGGGAATAGCCGTAAGAAAGTGTTAGACACGAACTTTATACAATTCATTTCTTTTTCAGTAGATCCTGAACGCGACTCTGTTCCAGTGCTAAGAGACTACGCTAATAAAATGAATGTAGCATCTGACAACTGGTGGTTGTTGACAGGCAATAGAGATTCAATTTATAAGTTTGCTTTTGAAGAGATGAAGGTAGATCAGTTTAGCACAGAGCCTGTTTCTCCTGATTTTGTTCATACCAGCAGGTTTGTATTGATAGACAAGAAGATGCAAGTACGCGGTTATTACAATGGATTAGATTCTGCGTCTATGTTGAAATTAGCGAAGGACGTGGGTTACTTAATGTTAGAGAAAGATAAAACTAAAAAGAGTAAAGTATTTCAGGATATCATTGATTTGAGTTGGTTGTGGTTGGTGATTGCTTTGATGGTATCGAGTTTTGTTTACTATTTTACGAAGACTAGATTAAAAAATTAGTTGGATATGAATTGGAATGAATTTAAAACAAAATATAAATCAGAGATTAGAGTAGGTCTGATTGTATTCATTGTAACAATGGCTGCAAGAATTATTAACGATATTTTAAAAAATAAATAAAATTATATGTTGGAACCAGTAGTACAAAAGAACGATAAATTAGCCTATACATTGATAGGTGTATTTTCTGTGATTGTATTTGTAGTAGTTACTTTCTTAAGTAAGTTTACTTTAGAAGTAGAATTGCCTTTTGATAAACACATTTTTGCCTTAATCAATGCCTTATTAAATACGGCTGTTTCTGTTTTATTAATCGCCGGTTTGATTGCGGTGAAGCAAAAGAAATTTGCCATGCATAAATCAATTATGATGACGGCAATGATTTTATCACTTTTGTTTTTAGTCACTTATATCGCGCACCATTTATTGGCAGGTGAAGCAAAGTTTGGAGACGCCAACTTTGATGGAGTGGTAGATGATGCAGAAAAAGCATTGCTTGGTAATACAAGACCATTCTACTTGGTTTTATTAGGAACACATATTGTATTGGCTGCAACAAGCTTGCCATTTATATTATGGACTGCTTATAGAGCATTAACAAGTGATTTTGCAGCACATAAAAATTTAGCTAAAAAAGTATGGCCTATTTGGTTCTATGTAGCTGTAACAGGACCAATCGTTTACTTGATGATTAAGCAGTATTATAATTAGTATCCTAGCTCCTTCGCAGGATCCCAAAATAATTTTTCAAAGTCCAGGACGGTTTCGTTTTGGACTTTTATTTTTTCTTTCTCTAAGAGCGTTTGCATGGTGGTAGGTGTTTCAAAGTGCGCTTTACCACTTAACATACCGTTTCGATTCACCACCCTATGAGCAGGGACTTTTGGTTTTACCCCATGAGATGCATTCATCGCCCAACCCACCATTCTAGAACTGCCGCCAGTTCCTAAGTATTTAGCGATGGCGCCATAGCTCGTCACACGTCCTTTGGGAATGAGTCGTACTACGTCGAAAACGTTTTGGAAAAAGTCTTGTGTTTTAGGAGTGTATTGCATTTACAATAGCAATTTAACAACTTAACCAGTATGATTAAGGGTTTTCTATAAATGTTTGGTATTACCCTTTGCTTCTATATACTCCTCAATATGTTCATCAGGAGTCGTTTTATTTGCGGCTGCTCTGATTAATTGAGCCCTGGTTTTAATTGGTTCAGGTACAGCGTCATAATCGAATGGGCAGTGCTTGCAGGCTTCTCCACAGCAATAGCCCCTGCCTTCATGGTAGGCTGCTGTAAATACCCATTTTCCTTTTGGGTCTATATAGTAATGTACACCTTCAATCATTTTTTATGCTTCTTTTTTTTCTCTAGCCGCTTCTGCCTCCATTCTTAAAAGTTCACCAGCATCCATTGGGATATCTTTAATGGCTTCTTTTAAAATTGCATCTAGTTCTAGGGGTAACACTTTGTCAATATTAAACTGAATATAGTGAATCTTGTTACTCTGTGCGATATCCAATCCTTCGTAATAAGTTTTGATTAAACAACGAGGATCAATTGTCGCTTCTGCGTATAAGTTTTCAGTTTTATAAAGAAGGGTTAATCCATAGAGCTCAATAACTTTCAAGGTGAAATTGTAGAGTAGGGGACTATCCGTTTTCAAATGCACTATTCCAGCTGCTGAAGCATTACTGCCATCGCCCCCACTTAAAAATTGTTGGTATAACCTTAAAAACTTTGGATGGGTCAATCGTTTCTTTGATTTAGACCACCTTAATTGAGGATCAGGGAAAGTGATCCATATTTCATCTACTTCGTCTTTTGCAAAATAGTTAGGTGTCAGTTCTATTTGAGATCGAACAAAAGCCACGTTTTTTAAGGCTTCTTTATTGGCAATGCTTGCCCCTTTCCAAATCCTATTGCCTTTTAGATCAACCCCAATGAAATTTTGGTCTGGAAACATGCGGCCTAAGCCAACTGCATATTCGCCTCTGCCGCAGGCTAATTCTAAAGTAAGTGACTTGGAGGATGTAATCTTGTCAGGACTGGTTAATGCTGAAGTATATAATTTTGAAGTATCTATCGGGCTAGTGTCCTTGCCTAATGCCTCAAAAAAAGCGGCCCATTTGTCCTGCATCTCTTGCGGGTATTCTAATACATTTTCATATTCCTTGATCGCTGCAAATTTGATTAACTTTTTCTGCCCCATACTGCAAATATAAAATTTAAATTTGCATTAGTCTAATTGCTTTTTGAGCTACAATTGGTGCAATGGCTACACCCATACCACTCATACGCACAGCGCAAAATACATTTGGTTGCACTTCTTGAATAATGGGTTTTTTGACTTTCCCAATACCCATAGTGCCACTCCATCTCAATTCAATTTTTGGCTTTTTAGTACCTTTTGGTAAAATATGTTGCATCATAAAATCTTCTAAAATATTTTGAATTTTAGCAGAAGTGTCTAATGAGTATGTTTTTTCGTTTTTAAAATCTTTATTTCTAGCGCCCCCTAATAACAAACGATTCCCTATGTTGCGGAAATAGTAAAAGCCTTCATCATAATGGAAAGTGCCTTTGAATTTTAAATTTGGAATGGGTTCGGTTACAAAGACTTGGCCTCTTGCCGGCACCACATCTAAATTTGGTATGAGTTGTTTTGCGAATCCATTGGTACACACAATAAATTGCTTTGTTTCTAAAGGGGCTTCAAGATTTGTATGGATGGTAACGCCTTTCGAATGGCTATTAAATTTCTTGACTTCTGTATTGAATAATATTTGGACCCCTTTTGCTTGCACCGCTTTTTGTAAGGCCAATACTAATTTAGCAGAGTTCAATTGACCTTCGAGCTGATTGAAGGCTAGTGCTTCAATGCCTTGAAAGCCTAATTTTTTTAGATCCTTTGTTGCATTGGTATAAATTGGGAGGTATTTGCCATTCTTCTTGGCTGTCTTTAAGACTGGGGCCAATATCTTATTTAAATAGATAATATCCGCATCTAAATTTGAAATAGCATAGGGTCCAGCTTCATCAAATAATTCATAACCTCCCCATTGATTGTAATCAATCTCAGCTGCCTTGAAGACTTTTTGAATTCTTTGCAAACCATCGTAGCGCATTTTTACTGTTTCTAACATAGCCGCTTCGCCCATTAATTGCACATCATACATTAATTCTGATACACTTCCAAAACAAGAGAATCCTGCATTGCGAGTGCTTGCACCAGAGGGCATAATACCTCTTTCTAAAATCGTGATATTGAGTTTGGGATTTTTAGAAATAGCTTCATAGGCAGTCCACAAACCTACAAAACCACATCCCACAATCACCAAATCCTTTGGTGCAAAATAAGTAGATTGTTCCCAAACTGAAATAGCCATACCATTGATTTTAGATTTCTAAGTTCCTACTTTTTAATCAAATTAAAAGGTTTATATTTTTATTTTATGCTTGTCTCGATTTTACTGTTTTATACATAAAAAAACCGCCCCAATTTGGGGCGGTTTAAAGTAGCTTAAATTTTATACTTAATTAAACAGCGCATTATGGCCATTTAAGTTTAGTTTAATTATCTACCGAAGATATATCTTAAACCAATCTGTGCTTGCCATACGTCAAATACAGAAGAATTATATTGATAAGTATCTTTGATCAATGTAGTTGAACCATCTACATTCTTTTGAGTTGCTAATTTATACAATGGTTCACCTGCAGTATTTACAGAGCTAAATGCTAATACTTGAGGGTTGGTAACTCTTTGAGAAACACCCCAGCTATCATTTAACATGTTGCCAAAGTTTAAGATATCTGCTCTAAACTGTAAAGTGTTGCGCTTACCTTTTACTTTAACAAAGAACTCTTGTACTACAGATAAATCAAAACGGTGTAACATTGGTAATACAGAAGCATTACGCTCTGCATATTGACCTCTGTTTGCACTTAAATACTTGTCTTGCTTAATATATGCATCAAAAGCAGCTTGTTGTTGTGCTTCTGTGTAAGTTGTTGAACCAACTGCTAATGGAGCAAATTTGATATCAGTTCCAGCTTTTGGAATAAAGATTAAATCATTGTTGTTTACGCGGTCTCCGTTCATATCACCAGAGATAGTGTAAGAATAAGCACCGTTTTGAGAACCGATATAACCAATAGAGAAACTTGTTGTTCCACCATATTCGCCACCATATTCTAACTTATAACCAAATAAACCAACGATTCTGTTAGGGATATTGAAGTCAGAATTTGATAATTCTAAATTGTTGTTACCATATACAGATCTTGCACCAGTCCAGCTACCAGAAGCAATTGAACCTGCGCTCATGAAATCTGTAGCATTAGAAGTTGTCCATGCTAAAGATCCCCATAAACCTTTTCTGTATGGCATTTCTAATTTCAATGTCATTGACTTGTAATCTCCTTTGCTCTTATTTGTTAATACAATTGCATTAGATACTTTGTCATTGATTCTTACACCATTATCATTGCCTGCAAATCTAGATCTTTGGTCTACACCTGTGAATTTGCTTGTAGGGTTGTCAAAGTTAGCATTGTAGTAGTGTACTGCATTTAAATTCTTATTGAACAAGAACTCAACTGTACCTACAAATCCAAATGGTAATTTTTGGTCTACTGCTATATTTGATTTCCAAACCTGAGGGAACTTATAGTCTTCTTCAGTTAAAGCGATATCAAATGTAGAAGGTAATGTTGGTGTTGAAGGGATAAAATATTTCTTAGGATCTGCAGTAAATCCATAGTTTGCTGCAGCAGCACCACTTACATCGATATAACCAGTTAACACCCCATTGTTACCCACTTGGTTAGATATGAATACATATGGAGGACGGCCAGTGAATACACCTGTACCACCTCGAACTTGTGTTTTCTTCTCCCCATTCACATCCCAGTTAAAACCAAGTCTTGGTTCAAATAACACTTGTGTTTTAGGCATTACACCTGTATTGAACTTAGCACCATTTGCAAAAGTCATTGCAGTGATTGCTGGGTTTTCAATAGCAGTATTTTCAAATCCAATTACAGCCATTCTCAAACCAGCTGTTAATTTTAAATTTCTATTGTATTGGTATTCGTCTTGACCATATACATCTAAACGAGATGTTTTTAAAACTTGCAATGGATCAACCGCTCCTGGCAATGCAGAATAACGGAATTGAGTACGAGCAGGAACAAAAGTAGATGGCGCTCCACCAGCTGCAATAGATTGGTTTGCTGCTGTGTAGAAATCTGCTAAACTATTGAATACATATACACCATTAGATGCAGGGAAGAACAAGTTGTTAGACTGGTATTTCTCATAGTTGAAACCAGCTACAATCGTATGCTTATCTAAATACTTTGTTAAGTTATCTGTGATGTGGAATGTATTGTAATCTAATTTATTACCTGGAGTAAATGGATCGAAACCCACAGAAGTTAAAGTAGTAGAACCAGACTTAATATCGATTGTTGGGAATGGTTGACTTCTGTATGCTCTATCTTCAATTTGCTTATCATATCCAATAATTAAATTGTTGTGTAAGCTGTTTGATAATTTACTGTTCAATTCAACTACAATAGAACGTGTGTTATCCATAATACCGTAACCGCTATTTTGGAAAGCCATCGCTAAAGCAGAACCAGTTCTGTTACCAAAACCTGCAGATGATGAGTTAGAGATATTGATATCTGCATTTGAGTTATGGTGTACATAACGTGCAGTTAACTTATGCATATCATTGATGTTCCAGTCTGTTCTGATTAAGAACTTCTCAGAAATTGTTGCATTGTTATATCCTTCCCAAGGACCAGTTGTGTAATCAAATTTCTCTTTCATGAACTTAGACAAAGTTTCTAATTCTGTGTAGGTAGGACGAGAGATTTGAGAACCACTCAACGGAGAACCTGTAGAGATCCAAGTAGTACCTGGTTCAGTTTTTTCTAATTTTTCGTAGTTCGCAAAAATGAACAATTTATTTTTGATGATTGGAGCACCAATTCTGAAACCTTTCACTTTTTCGCTAAACTTAGAAGCAGTAACTTTTACGCCGTTTGCTTTATTTCCAGTATAAGTGGATGAATTATCTCTTTCAGTTTGGTAGTAAGAACCTTCAATTTCGTTTGTACCAGATCTCGTAACCGCGTTGATACCAGCACCAGTGAAACCTGATTGACGGATATCAAAAGGAGCAATATTCAATTGTAATTGCTCAATCGCATCTAAAGAGATGGCAGAAGCACCAGTTCTACCTCCAGCTTGTGCTGAAGATCCTAAACCGAAACCGTTATTGAATTGAGAACCATCAATTGTGAAATTATTTAATCGAGAATCTTGTCCACCGAAACTTGCACCATTACCGTTTGAATTGTACTTTGTAATACCATCAATCGTTCTTGGTCCAGTTACTGGGATGTTTTGTAATTCTCTTCTTCCAAATTGTTGAGCTGTTCCAGTTCTTTCTTTTGAGAATAAGCCGTTTCTATTACTAGCAACAACTACTTCTTTTAAGTTTGAACCAGTTGCATACAATACAAAATCAACGTTAGAAGCCACACCTAAATTAGTTGCCACTTCAGTTACTTGATCATTTTTGTATCCAACAAAACTAGCAGCGACAGTAAATGGTCCACCCACTCTTACTGCAGGGAACACATAAGCACCTGTTTTGTTAGTAACTGTTTTGTATGTTGTACCAGTTGGAACGTGCGTCGCTACGACTGATGCACCAACCAATACTTCTTTCTTTTCGTTTACAACTACACCAGAAATGGTAGAAGTTGTGATCTGAGCAAAACTCACGATAGTCATCATTAAGCTTGCCAAAAACAAGATTGTTTTTTTCATTTTTTTGAATTTGATTTCTGAATATGTTGCTTGAATTTTAAAGTTATTTTTTTCATTAAAAATTGTTAAAATTCATGCGCAAAGTTATAGTGATTTAACTTTTTTTATGTGCTTTTGGTCACAAGGGTATAAGAATTAATATTCTGTTCATATAAGATTTATTGGCAATTTGATCACATAAAAAAGCCCCCTATTTAGGAGGCTTTTTTTAAAAGGATAGTGCTTTTATTTAAAAGTAGGGGCCAATATGTAAAATAGAATTAAGTAAAGTGGGGTTTAGTTGAGCATTATAAGGCATTAAATGCCTGAATAATTTGTATAAAATCTGCCTCTTTTTTAAGATTTAGCCTCTTTTTTGATATAAAATCATTGATTTCGGCTTCTTTTTCGGCTAAAAAGGGCATTATTTCCTCTTTATTCAATTTAACTAATTTAAACTGATCCCCCTTTTTTACAAAATACCTGCTGGTATTAGCGAATGTTTTAACCATGCCGGCGTTGATCTCACTCATCTCAGTCACTTGTTTAATATCAGAACGGTACAATTGAACCTGACCTTGAGGAACCAAAACTTGTACATATTGCTCTGGCTTGATGCTATTTTGAGTCATCCCCTTAATAAATACTTGTTGATTGGTCGTATCGGGCCATTTAGGGAAAAATCTTACTGCCACAATTTGGTCCGTTAACTCAAAGGATTCGTCATTCTTATTAAAGAACAACTGGTTATCGTATAAATCTAGTTTCAATTCTAAATCTGCATAATAGCCTTTGGTAGTAATAACAGATCCGTGTTGCCATTTGTCTACCAATAATGGCGTACCTCTTATGCCAGCGTATTTATCTGGGTTAAAGTTTTTTGTTGATACTGGATCTTGTAATTGGAGCAATTGCGCTTCTACATTTTGTACAGCTAGACTCCATAAAAAAAACAAAATAATCTTTTTCATACTTGCATGATTGTTGCCTAAAACTAAAGGCTTTGCTTGATTTTATAAAATAAAACTTCGTTAAAAAATGGCTTTAAGTGTACTACAAAAAAGAAAGGCTACCCGAGGGCAGCCTTTCTGTATCATTCTAGGAAGGAGGATTAATTCCAACCTGGATTTTGTTGAGCCTTGATCGTTGGATTCGCATCCAATTCACCTTGAGGAATCGGCATGATTCTTCTAAAGTTAGAGAACGCAATTGTTCTTGCAGTAGCAGGATAGTTTGTGCCACGAACAACATCACGCTTTAATCTTTGTAAGTCATGGTATCTTTCTCCTTCGAAAGCCAATTCTTTTCTTCTTTCTGTGATGATGTCTTCTAATAAAGCAGCACCAGTAGAAGTGATTGCCGCAGCACCTCTTCTGCTAGTTACTTCATTCACATATTTTTTCGCATCCGCTTCGTTCGCTGGGTAAGAAGCTTCAGCTGCGATCAAATACATTTCTGCCATTCTGATTACTTTCGTATCAGAGTGGTCACCACTGAATGAACCGTATTTGTTTACAAATACAGAAGCTAAACCACCTCTTGTACCTGTTGCATACAATGCTTTTCTAGCATCTGTTGCTGCAAATAATGCATATAAATCATCCGCACATAACATATCACCATAGTTACCTGATTGTAAGTAGATGTAGGCCAATGCATCAAATGCATTATTAGCTACTGCATCAAATGACAATTCAAATAAAGTTTCTACTTTATCTGTTCTGAAGCTTACGCCAGCCCAATAGCCAGCATGTGCTGTTGCAGAAACTGCAGTAAATCCGCTATTAGTAATGACGTCTAAAGCAGCTGTTTTAGCATTTGCTTTATCGCCCATAGTGTTGTATACTTTTGCTTGTAATGCTTTTGCAGCGTACTTGCTAAACTGAGAAGAGTTAGTGAAAGTAGTCATCAATGTATACGCTTGAGTTAAGTCAGCGTTGATCAATGCATACACTTCAGAAACCTTTGCTCTTCCTGGTTTTAAATCTGCATTGTAAGTGGTTACCAATGGCACACCTAATGCAGATGGATCTTGTGTATAAGGCGTAGCGAAAAAGCGTACTAAATTATAGTAAGCTAAAGCGCGGATCGCATAAGCTTCCCCTTTGTATTGATTAACGGCAGCATTTGCAGCAACTGGAGAGTTGATGATATTATTTGCACGTAAAATCACAGAGTAAGATGCGTTCCATAATCCAGCCACGTCACCATCGGTTACGGTATAGGTATTGTTATTAAACAAAGTATAACGGTTGGTGTTTAAAGTAGATTGATACGTATTATCACCCATCATATCTCCAATCACCATTAAAGATCTACCGTATAAGGCAGTAGATTTTAAGCCCGCGTAAGCACCACGTAAAGCAACCTGCAAATCTGCTTGAGTTGCTAATGCTACTTCTGGTGTCAAAGAGGTTGGAGGATTTAACTCCAAGAAGCTCTTTTTACAAGAAGCCAATGATCCTAACAACACTGTTGCTAGCATCAAGTATTTTATTGTAAATCGTTTCATATTCTTTTCTATTTGAATTTAACTTTTATTAGAATGATAGGCTTAAACCTAAGGTTACTGTCTTAGGAATGAATACATTCAAGTTAGTTGAACTTCCTGTTCCTTGCTCTGGATCAAACGGTAAGTTTTCATCCTTCACCCATGTGAACAAGTTGGTACCTCTAACATAAATATTTGCACTGCCTAATTTTACTTTGTCTAAGATTGATTTTGGTAAAGTGTATCCAAATTGAATATCTCTAACACGAACAAAACTACCATCATTTAAGTTGTAAGTAGATCCGTTGTTAAATCCTTTGTTACCACCGTATACATATTTAGGTACATCTGTGATGTCACCCGCTTGCTGCCAACGATCTAGCTGACGTACCACTTTATTGAATGTACCACCAAATCCAGAACCTAAATAGTAACCTCTCCAAGTATCGTACACTTTGTTACCAAAGTTATAATACAATTGAGCGCTTAAGTTAAATCCTTTGTAAGTGATTGCGTTGGTAAATGAACCAAAGTATTTAGGTAAAGCCTGACCCGCTAAAATACGAGCTGCAGCACCTGGAAATACATTGGTCTTACTTGTACGTTTGTTATCTGAATACCATAATGGATCTCCGTTTGCAGGATTTACACCAGCCCACTCACGTAAATAGAAAGTATTTAAACTTTCTCCTTCACGAATGATATAGTTTCCTGATACAATATCTGCGTCCTTCGGCAAGCTTAAGATTTTGTTTTTGTTATTAGAGAAGTTGAAATCCATGTCCCAACGTAAGTTCTTAGTTTGAATAGGAACGATGTTGATCGATAATTCCACACCTCTGTTCTCCATAGAACCGATGTTTCTTGTTGCAGCACCAAAACCAGATGTGTTAGACAATGGCACACTCAATAACAAGTTTTCTGAAGTTCTTACGTAGTAATCAAAAGTTACATTCACTCTATTCTTTAATACGCTGAAATCAAGACCTACGTTCATTGGTTTGTTTAACTCCCAAGTTAAGTTCTCGTCACCTACGTTAGTTGGTGCAGAACCTGGTTGTTGGTTGTAGTTAAATCCAAATCCGTATAATGCAGGTGCATCGTAGTTACCGATACCGGCGTTACCGTTCACACCATAAGATCCACGTAATTTCAATTGATCAATGAACTTAATGTTGCTCATGAATTTCTCTCTATCGATATTCCATGTACCACCCACAGACCAGAAATTACCATAACGATTTTTTGCACTGAAACGAGAAGATCCATCACGACGGAAACTTCCAGAAAGTACAAAACGATTTTGGTAGTTCAAGTTTGTAGAAGCAAACTGAGACTCGAAAGTGTAATCAGAAATTGTTGCACTCGCAGTGGTTGGACTAGCACCAGAAGCTGGGTAAGTCAAAGCCAAAGATGGAGGAAACTGTTGTGATTGTAATGAAGAAAAATAACCAGCAGACTTTTGACCTTCATAACCAATCTGAGTTGAAGTTGAAAGGTCTCCGTTGCGTGTGATATTTTGTTGTAAGTCTAAAGTGTTTGTCCAAACATAGTTGAAGTAACGAGTATAGTATGCGAATGCACGACCATTAGACGCTAAACCATCACCATGGATTGGGTTATTGTACTGATCTTCTTCTAAGTTGTTATAGTCAATACCATAAACAGACTTGAATTTCAAGTTGTCAAAGATTTTGTATTCACCAGTCACACTACCTCTTGCACTTGTTTGACGTAAGAAACGCTTATCCATTTCAGATAAAGCGATAGTGTTATGCAAACCACTGTTCAATACATAGTTGTATGAACCATCTGCTTTGTAAGCTGAGTAAGTTGGCAATAAAAAATAAGTACTCAATAATGGGTTACCAAAAGCACCACCCGCTAAAGGCGCACGTTGGCTCACATTACCAGCATTCAAATTAAAGCTGATGTTTAATCTTTCTGTTGCCTTGTTGTTGATTCTAACATTCATGTTGTTTCTTCTCAACTGAGAGTTGATAGAAGTACCTTCTTGGTAGAAATGACCTCCAGATAAGAAGAAAGTAGTTTTATCGTTACCACCTTCTGCACTGAAGTTGTATTGTTGTTGTTGACCTTTACGCATGATGTTATCATACCAGTTAAAGTCAATACCATTACCTTGACCTAATGCAGTTAAGGTAGAAGTAATCTGAGCAGCAGAATAACCGCCGTTTACTAAACCTTCACGCGTAATATCTAAATATTGTTGTGCGTTTAATGGCTTGTATTTTTCGTTTTGGTAAGCTACGTCTGATTGACCCACTTCTGTATCAAAACGGAACTTCGTTTTTCCACCTTTACCTTTTTTAGTGGTAACAACGATTACACCATTCGCAGCACGGCTACCATAGATAGACTGAGATGCGGCGTCTTTTAAGACAGAGATGCTTTCGATGTCGTTAGGGTTTAATGTACTTAACAAGTTACCAGTAGTTTGTAAACGAGAGGCATCACCAGCGTTAATAGGCACCCCATCAATCACCCATAAAGGAGCGTTACTTGCAGTGATAGAACTCGCACCACGGATTAAGATCGCTTGGCTAGCACCTGGTTGTCCAGAAGAAGCAACTGATTGCAAACCTGCTACTTTACCTTGTAAGGCTCTATCCACAGAACTAAATGGTAAGTTCTCAATTTCTGCAGCTTTCACTGTAGCAATTGAACCTGTGTTAGCAGCTTTTTTAGTAGTACCATAACCTGTTACAATTACTTCTTGTAAATCAGAAGCAACTGAAGTTAATACTACATTAATTTCAGACTTAGAACCAATGTTCGCTTCTTGAGCCACATAGTTCAAAGCACTAAATACTAATACTTTTGCACTCGCTGGTACAGCTAAAGTGTAATTTCCTTGCTCATCTGCTTTGGTTCCAACTGTAGAACCTTTTACTAAGACAGAGGCATTTGCGATGGGCTTCTTCCCATCTTCAGTAACCTTACCTCTTATGGTTT
>JBEDDG010000029.1:0-13948 GCA_041176305.1 Bacteroidota bacterium
TTTCTAAATAAAACCTTATCTGCATAAAAGGTTCCAAACGGAACAAGAGATGCTACAAATGCAAGAAACATTTTAAGAAGATTCCAACGGTGTAAAAATGCCACTTGAAGCAGCAAAATGATATACAGCACAAAGAGAAAACCATGTGCCGAACCAACTATGTAATTGGGCAATGGCATAGAAAACTTATATTTTAAGATCATGGTGAAACCTAAAAGCAAATACGAACAACCTTCCATAAATGCTACAATGCGTAGCCTCCCCAATGCCGTTTTCGATAACGCTTTTATCATACTAAAATCTATTTTAAAAAATATTTAATTTATTATTGCATCCACTTCGATTTCTACCAAATACCCATCACCAACTAATTTAGCTTCTACCATAGTATTAGCAGGTTGAATATGGGCAAATCTTTCGCCATGTGCTCTTGCAATAGCTTCCCATTGATTTATATCTGCAACAAAAATTTTTGTTCTTACTACATCTTCTAATTTTGCATCTAATGAATGTAATGCCCCTTCAATTTTGTCAATCACAAAATGGGTTTGAGCTGCAGGATCATTTCCTCCAATAATGGTATTGACATGTGTTGCGGTTGTTCCAGATATAAAAATATGATTGCTTTTTTTCACCGCTCTAGCATAACCAGCTAATGGCTCCCATTCAGTTCCTGAAAAAACTCTTGTCTTTCCGTCTTCGGACACTGTTGTTTGATAAGGTTTTGGAAACTCTTTAATATGATGACTTAAATCACCACTCGCAGTTAAGAATGGTGGTTTTCTGTATTCATCACCACAGTTACCCTTTATTATATTCGCTTTTGACAAAACTGTTTCTATAGCATTTTTCTCTAAGTCAGTCAATTGAACTGTGTGGATTTTCTTGTTTTCTTCAATATGTTCAGATGCACCCAATCTTGAGCCTATTATAACTGCTCCGACTGCTGGTGCTTGTGCCATATAGGCACTAGCTATTGTTGCAATACTTGCATTTTTTGAAATTGCAATTGTTGATAATACAGAAAGCATCGTTTGGAACCAAGCCCACCCTCCTGCAGCATCAATAAATCTTTTGTACTTCATTTGTGACCAAGTTAAAGATTCAGAAAGTATAGGCTCTTCTTTACCTAGCCATTTTTCAGAAAAGAAACCGCCAGCTACAGTTCCATAAGCCAATAGTTGAATATTGTTTTGTAAACAAGCAGCTGCCATTGCATAGCTGCCCCTTTGATCTAATAAAGAATAGGCAATTTGATTACTAACAACAGGAATGCCAGAAGCAATAACCATGTTTAAATGTATATGATCAAAATTGGTAAGCCCTATATTTGCAATCAACCCTTTTTCCCTTAATGTATTTAATGCATAAAGCGCGTTTAACCAATTTGGATCAGTATAATTCCATGCATGAAATTGTAATAAATCAATTTGAGGTGAAGACAATCTTTTTAAAGCCTTTTCAACTGCCTCTAAAGCGGTTTTTTCTGTAATTAAACCAGGACTTGGCACCCATTTAGTAAAAAATTGAATGTCCGCAGGTGCAAAATGTTTTTTGCAATAACCAGCAATCTCTTCCGATGATCCATAATGATCTGCCATATCAAAACAAGTAAAGCCATTGTCATAATACTGCATCATAGATTTAGCTGCAATTGCAGGATCCACTTTAGTACCCGACCTTTCCATATCAGCAATTTGCCATAATCCAATAATAGCCTTAGGTGTTGTAAATTGATTACTCATAAAATTATTCTTGTGGTAGTTGTTTAAATCGTTCGATTAATCCAATGCTATTCTTCTGCAATCGTCTCCAATAAATAAAAAATAGTGCAGATGCAATTAGCATTACAATTAACCAAAGCAAACTTGGATAAAAATACCAAGACTTAGAAATACTATTGATATCTTGCTCAATCATTAGCATCAAAAAGAAACAGAGTGAAATAATTCCTGCAACTGCAATAAAATTTTGTAGTGTTTTGTTTTTAATGATAGAAATTTCTGCAGCTAATGTTGGGTTGTATTTTGAAATACTTAATACTGCAATACAAATTAAAATAAAATTAGCCAGCATAGAGATCACCATAATATCAATTCCTAAAAATATATCTGAAGCAAAATGAGTCCCCAAAACACCACATGTTGCTACTAATCCACTAAATACAATTGCTTGATACGGGCTCTGATAAGTAGCATGTATTGTCATAAAGCATTTTGGAAACAAGGCATCTTTGGACCATGCAAAAACCAGTCTAGAAACAGACAAGATCATGGATGGCAGGTCTTTAAGTAAGGCAATACAAGCCCCTCCCATAATTAAGAACGACCACCATTTAGGTAAAATATAACTAAGTAAACTTGGAGCAGAAACTTCCTTCTCCATTGCTTCTTTTGTAATAAAATTCCAAGGCACTAATTGATAAATACTATAAGTGAATGCGATATAAAAAAGACCCACTAATATAATAGTGATTAAAATAGCCCTTGGTAAATTTTTAGTGGGGTTCTTAGCTTCACCTCCAGCTTGAGCAATTGCATCAAAACCTATAAAACTTGCAAATAAAATAGCACTTGCAGAAACGATTGTTTTTAAATCCCAATTAGCCAATTGTGTAGTAATTTGTATTCCTTTCTTTTCAAATACAGTCTGAATAAATGCTTCTCTTGTTGTACTCAATCCAAAATAAATCACCAGGCCTGATAATAAAAATGTGATAATCACCAAACCAATTACAGTTACCTGATAGGTTTTAATGCCCCGAATATTTATGAAAACAAAAAACCACAATAAAAAAAGTGCAGCCCATAATCTATTGTGTCCTTGCTCAAAAAAATGAAATTGATTTTCTCCTACAAGTAACAGGATCATCTGATTAAAAAACGGTATGACCATATAAGCCACCACACCCATCACAGTAGATAAGCCAAACCATTGTGAAAAACTTGCCACAAAGCCCCAGTAAGGATGCATGGATCTGCTTGCATATACATAAGTTCCTCCAGCCCTTGGCATTGCACTAGATAAGATGGCATAAGAAAACGCTGCTAAGAGTGAAGGGATTGCTGCTATAATAAATGCAATTCCAACATAGGGACCAATGCCTGGAACTGTTTTTTGGATTTGAAAGGGTACTATATAAATAGAAGCGCCAATCATAGAAGATATACCAGTGGCAATTAGGCCCAATAAGCCTAGATTTCTTTTCAAATGTTTACCACTCATAGTGAATTTTTATTATTTTATAGATCCTTTCATTATACCAATATTACTTTGAGTCAATTCAAGTGCACCTATTGCTGGTGGCACAGACCCTATCTGATTCATCTTATCCAAGAAGTCTTTGATTGAAAATAGTTTTCCTGACAATTCCTTTTCCTTTGCATATTCAGCCATAGCCTCATCAATAAGGAATTTCCCAGTGATATAACTAGTCCCGTATCCTGGTTGTCTCATATAAAGATGTTGTTCAAATTTCAATAATTCCTTCTCCGTTTTCATCCATCCTCTAGGTGTATATTGCGCGTGTACTTTTCCCGCGTCCTCCATGGTCATTTCATTTGCATGGGCGTATAAAGAACCCAATCCTCTAGCTGCACGCTGTGCGATCAAGATATAAACAAGCTCTCTCACCCTTGGATCTTCATCGTAAAGCCCTGCATTCATAAAAACTTCTTCTACCGCAGTAGCCATACCTTCGTTTCTTGAATCAAAAATATTATACAATAATGGAGCACGTCTAATTTCAGATTTGTGTGGCTCAAGATCCATTTGCGCTAACTCAAACCAATGATAAAAATGAGAAAATAATGGACGTGGATCATAATGCATTGTTATCAAAAAGAAATTACGTTTCTCTTTTGGAACAAAATTTCCTTCATGTGCCCTTAAGGCAGGTTCATAATAGTTCTTCATTGTTAGCAATTGCTGCTGATCAAGAAATTGAAGGAAACTTTTAACAGATCTCTCTTTCAATGTATCATATTCTAAAACAGTATTAGCTTCAGTAAGCATTGGTAAATTTCTGTTGCGATGTTCCTCAAGTTTTAGAGAGGACCAAGCACGTGAAAGTTCTCTTTTAAGTAAGAGCACTTGGTCATCCCATGTTAAAGGTACAAGGTGAACATTTTTAGCATACCAATTGTAATTATCTTTCCCTATGCCAGAAGGACCCGTCTTCTTTAAAGAGGCTACTTCAAGCCATTTTACTAAATTTTCTGTAGAGGCTATTGATTGATGAATAATGTTTTGAAGCGCAATATCTTGCTTAACGCCAGGTTTTTCAAGCAATTCTATAAGGTCGTCTTTCTGCGAATTAATGACACTAATACCAGCGATCCAAAGTTCTTTTGCATTGCCAGTTAAATTCAATTTAGCTTGTTCATTCAAAGGGGCGATAACCTTCAACTGATCCATCAGTTTTTGCTTATCGGCCACAGAAAGGGGAAATGTATATTTCCATAAATCAATAATCGCATGATGAGTAGGTCCTTCATGTGCTGGAACATCACTTCGTTCAGTAAATATTGTTTTATAAAAAGCTGGATCCCTATTCCATGGTTTTAAAACACGATGATTAAAATCATATCCATTCATTTCAGCCCAAACCAGCATCCAATCAACTTTCTGTTCAATAGCCCATGAAGTTGTATCAATTCCATTTAATTTTGATTGTAAACGCTTGAATGCGGTCCATCTTTTATTGAAGTTAACAGCAGTATAATCTGGAGCCCCTTTAAGCATAGAGGGTTTTTCGAAAGCGCGCCACTCTTTGAAAAAGGACACAAGAGAGGAATAATCATTTGTTTGCTTCTGTTGAGACATCCCTAATGTACTTATAATTGAAAATGCAAATAGCAATAAAAGGCGTGAGATCGAATTAAAATAAATCATGTAGCAGATTTTAGAGATTATGAAGATCGTAAATTTCATTTGAAACCTAGCAGCTTAATTTTCATAAAATCTTTGTGATCCTGAAGTGGCGTGTTTACAAGGCTAACTTGCTACCTAAACTAATCAATTTTGAGACTATATTTTTGCTTAAATTCAGGTCATCAAAATCGATTAACACTATGCGTTTTATCCTTTACCTCCTTTTATTGTCTAATCTTACATTATCTGCTCAGGTGCTCGACTTCAACGAGTTATCCTCTCTTAAGATCAGAAACCTTGGCCCTGCCAATATGAGCGGAAGAATCACTTGTATTGATGCATTAAAATCAAATCCAAAGATGATCTATGTTGGTGCAGCATCAGGGGGTGTTTGGAAATCTGAAAATGGAGGATCGTCATGGAAGCCGGTTTTTGATCAACAGCCTACACAAAATATTGGTGCTATCGCTATTCAGCAAAGCGACCCTAGAGTAATATGGGTGGGCACAGGCGAAGGCAATCCGCGTAACTCAATGAACTTGGGGATGGGGATATTTAAAAGTGAAGATAGTGGTCAAACTTGGAAACATATGGGGTTGACAGCAACTAAAACAATTCATCGAATCATTATAGACCCCCGCAACCCTAACACAATATATGTTGGCGCAATGGGGGATCCCTTCACCCCTGATTCCAGTCGAGGCTTGTATAAAACCACCGATGGTGGTCAACACTGGAAACAAATTTTATTTACAAACACTGCTTCAGGTGTAGCAGATCTTGTGCTGCATGAATCAAATCCAGATAAACTTATCGTGGCATTATATGAGCACCATAGAACGCCCTATTATTTTGTTTCAGGTGGAAAAGGTTCAGGGATCTATATCACTAATAATAGTGGTGAAAAATGGGAAAAATTATCAGATGCAAATGGCTTGCCGGCTGGCGAATTGGGACGAGTTGGGCTTGCCATAGCGCCTAGCAATCCAAATAGAGTATATGCAAAAGTGGAAGCAAAAGAAAATGCATTGTATCGGAGTGATGATGGAGGTCTGAATTGGAAAATGATCAACAACAATCCAAAATTTACAAATAACCGCCCTTTTTATTTTCAAGATCTTGCCGTAGACACCAAAGACCCCGATCGTTTATATAATATTTATCAACCTTTATCGGTGAGTTATGATGGTGGTGTTAATTTTGATTCAATACCCATGATCCCTGCCGATGAAACAAAAGGAATCCATGCCGACTTCCATGCAATGTGGATTGATCCAAATGATGCACAACATTTTATAATTGGCGGTGATGGCGGCTTGGGAATCACACACGATCATGGAAAGTCCTGGTATTTCCCGGAAACAATTCCTGTTGCACAATTTTATCATGTAAATGTTGATTATGAAACGCCATTCAATGTTTATGGTGGTATGCAAGACAATGGAAACTGGTCTGGGCCTGCTTATACTTGGAAGCGAGGCGGTATTAGAACATTGTATTGGCAATACTTAGTAGGTGGAGATGGTTTTCATATTGCGCCAGATCGAGATGACCCAAGATTTGGTTATGGTACTTCACAAAATGGAGATCTTTATCGCTATGATAAACAAACAGGTTATTATCAAAGTATTGCACCAACGGCAAAAGATGCAACAACGTATTTAAGATTCAATTGGAATGCTGGTTTTGCAAAAGACCCGTTCAATGAAAATGCTGCTTATTTCAGTTCTCAGTTTCTACACAAAACCACAGATAAAGGAAAAAGCTGGACAACTATTTCACCTGATCTTTCAACAAATAATCCAGAACATCAAAAGCCTGATTATGGAGGATTGACGCTGGATGTATCAGGTGCAGAAAACTATAATTCCATCATTGCCATTGCTCCAAGTTTTCTTGATAATGAACTTATTTGGGTAGGCACCGATGATGGACAAGTACAACTTACAAATGATGGGGGAACATCATGGAATAATGTTACCAAAAATATTATTGGACTACCTGATGGTGCCTGGATCCCACAAATACATGCTTCAAGATTTGAAAAAGGAACAGCCTGGTTAGTGGCGAATAATTATCGTAAAGGAGATTTTGCATCCTATTTATTTATTACGACTGATTATGGTAGAACATGGAAAAATTTACTTGATGGAAAACAGGTCAAAGGCTATGCACTATCATTTGTTCAAGATCCGGTTGAAAAGAAATTAGTTTTTCTAGGAACAGAAAATGGATTGTGGGTGAGCATCAATGAAGGAAAAGGCTGGGTGCCATTCAAGAATGGTTTTCCAGCTGTGTCAACAATGGACTTAGTCATTCAGGAAAAAGAATCCGCCTTGGTAGTGGGTACATTTGGTAGAGCAATTTGGGTACTTGACGACCTAATGAGTTTGCGTGAGATTGCAAGGGGGAATACTAAAGAAAAAATAACTACCCTACCCATGAATGAAGTCGTTCAAGTGAAAGGATTGTTTATTGCCCCTCCTGGCAATATCTGGACAGGATTCGGTACCACTTTCGAAGGAGAGAATCGACTTTTCCAAGAAGCAGCCATTCCTATTTTTATCAATGATATTCCTTCAAAAGAAGATAAGGTTGAAGGGTTCATTAAAAATAGTAAGGGAGATACCATACAAAAATTAATTGAGCAAGAGCTAACACAAGGATTGAATTACATTCATTGGAAGCTGGATGAGGATCGCGAATACTTATCAGGTAATTATGATCCAAATGAATCAAGAGGTATTCCTGTTCTTCCTGGAACTTATACAGCAATATTCAATTATAAGGGGGTCCAGTCAAGCAACTCCATAAAAGTAATCTCAGACCCTAGATTTAAGATTAAGGAAGAAGTAGATCAGGAATTGTATCGTTATAATAAAGCGATTAATGCTGAAGTAAAAAGATTAAAGTCTCTTTTTAAATTGGTAAATTATTGGGAGAATGAGTTAAAAAAAATTCATGTGAGCTTATCTAACAAACCCAATGAAACAAGATCATTAAAAGCTGTAAATGAGCTAATTGACAGGGTGAAGCAATTAAAATTAGCCGGCAAAGACAGTCCTGTTAATCGTCAAGTTGGTGCATGGCAAAGCAGAAAGACAACACCATTTTCTGCAATCAATGAAGCAGAGAAAGTAGCTAAGGCTAGATTAGATATCCCTTCCGAACAGGATTGGAAAAGAATAAGCGATGCAGCCGCATTGATTGATATGTATCAACTTCAATTAAGCGAATTTCAAAATTCAAGCTGGAAAAAATTTATCAAGCAATATAAATAGATTAACTAATAAAATCGGAGTCAAAAATTAGGATATAGAACATAAATAAAATTATACAAATGAGTGATCTAAATGCCGGAATATTTATCAAAAGCACTGAGGCCTTAATTGATAGTTTCTTTGAGGATTCAACTATCCTGATTGTTGAACACAATGAAAGTGGAAGCTTAGGGTTTGTAACCAATAGACCACTTAACAAGTCCTTGCACGAACTTATTGAATTCAATTATAGTAAACCCTATCCACTGATGGATGGCGGCCCCGTTGATAGAGCACACCTCTTTGTATTGCATAAGCGACCGGATCTTATCGATGGAGGCAAACAAATTATGGATAGTCTTTATTTGGGTGGCAATATGGAGCAAGTGATCAAAGCCATCAACACTATGAATGTCAATCAAGAAGAAATTCAACTTTTTATTGGCTATTGTGGTTGGGATCTAGGAGAATTGGAGGCGGAGATAGAAGAAGGAAGTTGGACATTATCAAAATCAGAAAACGGTTCCTTTATAAAGTAAGTGCCATTTGAATATTGCAACGTTCATAAGGTGAAGTGCGTCCAAAAACTTCGATAAATCCTAATTTTCGATATAAACTTATGGCAGGTGTTAAAATGGTATTACTCTCTAAATAAAGTGTTTTTGCACCTACTGACCTTGCTTTTTCTTTTACTGCTTCTCCGATTAACCAACCAATTTTTTTTCCTTGTGCTTTTGGGGCTACTGCCATTTTTGCCAGTTCAAAATCATATATTGGATCATCCATTTTAATTAATGCGCAAACGCCTATTGGTTCATTGTTTAATAAAGCGACTAGTATATGACCTCCATTTTTCAAAATATAACTATCCGCATTTTCTAGGGCTTTGTAATCAGCCGGTTCCATTTTAAAGTAGGTTGAAATCCATTCCACATTTAAATCCCTAAAAACATCCTTGTAAGCAGATTCGTAGTTGACTATCTCAATTGTATCCATGTACCAAAAATAAGATTATTTTTTTTCGGTCTTTGTATTTTAATAATTTTTAGTGCTTTTAAACTTATCGAGTGTATACGAAAACAAGCTTTTATCCAAACCCTATCAACAAAAGCTGCGCGCTCAGTTGGCTTTTTTAATACTCGCTAGCTTACAAGAGCTAGCTCATGACGATGGTTGATACAAAGCCTCAGAATTATGAAGATTTATTGAGAAAGTGAACGCGTTAATTTATAATCAATTATGTTTTAGGTAGATTTAAAAAACACTAAAGTTCTTTTAACTCCATCACTAATTTTGTAATTGTCTGTTTTGCATCTCCAAATAACATTAAGCAATTAGGGTATCCAAATAATTCATTTTCTACTCCCGCATAACCTTTTCCCATGCTTCTTTTACTTACAATAACTGTTCTCGCTTTACTTGCATTTAAAATAGGCATTCCATAAATAGGACTCTTTGGATTGGTCTGTGCTGCAGGATTAACCACATCATTCGCACCTACTACAAAAACTAGATCTGTATTTGAAAAATCATCATTGATCTGATCCATTTCAATAAGTTTATCATAGGCTATATTGGCCTCAGCCAATAATACATTCATATGTCCTGGCATTCTACCTGCAACAGGATGAATGGCAAATTTGAAGTCTATATTCCTCTTCTCACAAAGTTCATATAGTTCACGAATTATGTGCTGCGCCTGTGCAACGGCCATACCATATCCTGGAACAACAATCACAGAAGATGCCCCATCAAATAACATCGCAGCTTCTTCTACTCCTACTTCTTTTACGATGATTTCTGGGCCATCGGCTTCTAATTTAGTAATAGTCTGTCCAAATCCTCCTAGTAAAACATTAATCAATGAACGATTCATAGCCTTACACATTATCTGCGTAAGTATAATTCCAGACGCACCTACCAAGGAGCCCGCCACAATTAATACATTATTATTCAATATAAAGCCTGTAGCACAAGCTGCCATGCCTGAATAAGAATTGAGTAAGGAGATTACAACAGGCATATCTGCTCCTCCAATGGGTAAGACTATTAATACACCAAGCAATAATGAAATAACAGTTAAAATAATTATTATGGATATATCTAACTGATTAACTAGTGCTAAAATGGAGGCACTGATGAAAAAAAGCAATAAAATTAAATTAATTAAATGCTGCCCTTTAAAGGTAATAGGGTTGCCAGTTATTCTTCCATTTAGCTTCAAAAATGCAACCATTGATCCGGTAAAGGTAATTGCACCAATAAAAACGCTCAAAATAATACTAATGGTTATGATGATATCCATTTGTACCATAGTTACATTTGATTTTAGCCAAAAATCAGAGATAGCTACAGCCATTGATGCCATCCCCCCAAAACCATTAAATAAACTAACCATTTCTGGAATTTTGGTCATCTGAACTTTGTTTGCATAATACAAACCGATAGCTGATCCTATCGCCATACAAACAATTATTTCCGCAAAAGATACTATATTAATCTGCCATAATGTTGCTATTATAGCAATAAGCATCCCGACAGATGATACTAAATTACCTGCGCGCGCTTCTTTGGTTTTATTCATCATTTTGATACCAATGATAAATAATACAGATGCAATTAGATATAAGAGTTGAATTAGAATCATTATTTTTTCTTAAACATTTTTAACATCCTATCTGTTACTGCGTATCCACCCACCACATTAATTACAGCAAGTACTAAGGCAATCATACCTAGCCATTTACTAAATGTGGTATACCCTAGTTCATTACAAGCCAATAAAGCACCTACTATGGTAATTCCTGAAATAGCATTAGAGCCTGACATTAACGGCGTGTGCAATGTAGGGGGGACTTTCGTTATTAATTCAAACCCTAGGTAACTTGCCAGTATAAGTACGTAGAGTAAAATAATTAATGATTCTATATTCATAAAAGATATCTTTTTAAAAATTTACGATTTGTTTAGTAAAGGCATGTACTAAATTACCTTGATGCGTAATTAAAGCACCTGAGGTAATTTCTTCTTCCATATCCCAATGAAAAGTTTCGTTATTGGATAAATGAAGCAATAAGGCACTAATATTAGTCGCATATAATTGACTTGAGTTGGTAGATAATAATGAAGGTAAATTAGCTTCGCCAATAATGGTCACGCCATTTTTTACGACCGTTTTGCTAAATTCAGACAAACTACAATTTCCTCCAGATTCTACGGCCAAATCAACAATAACAGCCCCGATTTTCATAGACTGTACCATCTCTTCTGTAATCAAAATTGGTGCTTTTTTGCCTATTACAAGTGCAGTGGTTATCACTAAATCTGCGTCTTTAATTTTATCCTCAATCAGCTTTTTTTGTTTCGCTAAAAATTCAGCTGAGATTTCACTAGCATATCCACCCTCTACTTTCACCACATCCGATCCTTCGACATTTAAAAAACGCCCACCCAATGATTCCACCTGTTCTTTTGTTTCAGGCCTAACATCACTTACTTCCACTATGGCGCCTAAACGTTTTGCTGTTGCAATAGCTTGTAAGCCCGCTACTCCAGCACCAAATATCAATACTTTAACTGGTGTAATTGTTCCAGCCGCGGTCATCATCAATGGAAATATTTTTGTTAACGCATTGGCCCCTAATATTACGGCTTTGTAGCCTGCTAAATTTGCCTGAGAACTCAAGGCGTCCATTTTTTGCGCTCTTGAAATTCTGGGAACAGCATCCATGGCAAAAGTGCTTATTTTTTTCTCCATAAAAGCCTTCAAAATTAAAGGCTGTGTATAAGCATACATGAAGGAGATACAAATACTTTCTGGTTGTATTTGTTTTATTTCATCAAGCGTAAAAATATTTACTTTCAAAAAAATCTTCGCACTAAAGACATCTTTGTTAGAAACAACCTGCGCACCGGAATTTAAATAATCTTGATCTGTAAAAGAAGATGCATCTCCTGCTCCCGACTCGACTTGAATAGAATATCCCTTTTTAACGAGCTGTTTAACAATATCAGGGGTCATTGCAACCCTTTTTTCAAAGTCTTTTGTTTCTTTTAAGACACCAATGAGCATAGTATATGTAATTATTACAATTACTAAAGTACTCATAATATATTGATTTCGTATTTCTAATCCCAGAAAATTTTAATTTCAACGCAGATGCATACATTCTATTTCCAAACAGAGCTGTAAAAACTAAAACTTTCATGAACGATTTGAGCAAAGGATTTTCTCATTACAAAGAAGGTGCTAGTATCAAGAAGGAAATTAGTTTTAACGACCCCCTTAAATCCTATTTGAAATGGCATCATCAAGTATTAGGTGACTATACAAAACTGGTTAGCTACTACTCAAGTTTTAGAAAAATATAAGCATTAAAGGTTCGTGTTTTTGATAAGAAATGATAAAAACCTCACGCAAAAACAACAAATAACTCACGATTTAACGTAAGTTTTTGATTTTTAGTTAGTTATGTTTTGACAAAACCGAAATCAACAGATTTTAACCGATTTGAGGGGGTGTTTTCCTCACGCAGAGGAAAATTATATGGCTTATCTTGTTTTGCCCCCTTAAAGACGAAAGTTAAAAATATTTTATGATAATAAAGATTGAAACGATCAAAAAAATTATAGTTAAAATTTCTAGACAATTATATTTTAAAATTTGATATTAAAGCATCAATAGGCTCTCCATTGAGCCTCCTGTAATTTAATTTAAAGAGTAGTATTGCATTTTTTACACTTTGTTTATTTGAGATAGAAAACATTACCCAATTTTGTGCATAAGGAAATTTTATAGCAAGTTTATTTTTTAGCATCACTTGCGACAATTCTTTGTTTGTAGCTAAATGAACCCATCCATCCAAATGAATATGTCCTAATTCTTTTTCGCCCACGTAAAAATCTGCACCATCCACCTTTGTTCTATCGTTTAAATCCCAATGTGTAGCTGAAATGATATTGCTCCATTTTTGAATTTCTTCACTTACCATTTGAGGGTATTTGCTTAAAACGGGCGCTGGTAATATTTGTCCTTTATCTTCAAGTTTCATATTTAATTCAATTTGAATTTAAATTAAAAATTTAACACTTTTAGTCAATTTAATTGCAGTTTCCATATTAGCTATGCGACCAATGCTTGAAACATTTCTCTAAAAATTCTCACTTTCTTTAATATGAATTTTAAAATATAAAAGCAGCCAAAATATTTTGACTGCTTTTAGTTAAATTAATTTACTATAGATTAGCAATTTCAGATTTTATTTCACTTAAGATTTTCACTCTTTGCTCTTCTGTTGAACCAGCAATTCCAAAAAAACTTAATTGTTTTACATTCTTTATTCCACAATATCCAAGCACACCCTCTACAATTGGCCTGCTCACCAAGTCTTTACTAGCTGGCCAACCATCATAAACGAATTCAGGTGTACCTAGAGTGTTGATTACAATTGCCTTATCAGTTTTTAAAAGGCCTCGAGCTCCATTTTCATCTACAGTGAAAGCGAAATTAAAACCTAAAATGCGGTCAAAATATCCTTGCATAATGGCAGGCCTGCCAATCCACCAAACAGGATAAACAAGGACAATATTATTTGCCCAAGTAATATAATTACGTTCAGTTTCTATATCTGCTGGAAGCGAACCAGAAGCGAATGCGGCAAAATCCGACCCTGATAAAACCGGGTTAAAATTCAAATCATATAAATCGCGTACTACAACTTCGTGTTTTTTTTCTTTTAATGTTTCAATAATTGTTTCTACAATCCCATTTTTGTTGAAACTAGCAGGATTTGGATGTGCTACTATTAATAATGTAT
>JBEDDG010000030.1:0-13778 GCA_041176305.1 Bacteroidota bacterium
GTAAATTATAAGGCTGCTCAATATGAGTATGTATTTAGAATTAAATTACTTGAGTTTTATAAAGGAGAAGCACTTTCTCTTTAATCCATTCAAAGCATCGTAAAAATAAATAAAATGAATAAGAAAATCATTTGGAGCATTGTCGGTTTTGTTGTCCTTGTTGGTTTGTTAGTTGGCCTAAAAAAAGCGGGTGTAATTGGCAAAGAAGAAGGGCTGGAAGTAACTGTTGAAAAAGTACAATTAAGAACCATCACAGAATCTGTGAATGCAAGTGGTAAAGTGTATCCAGAAATCGAAGTGAAAGTAAGTCCAGATATCTCTGGAGAGATTGTGAATTTGTTTGTAGAAGAAGGCGCTAAAGTGACCAAGGGTCAGGTGTTAGCTAAAATCTACGCAGACATCTATTCCTCTCAAAGAGACCAAGTTACTGCCTCTGTAAACCAAGTTAAAGCACAATACGAAAATGTAAAAGCAAGCTTGAGTGGTTTAAAGAATGGGTTTGAAAGTAGTAAAGCTGCTTATGAGCGTTACAAAAAATTATTTGCAGATAAGATTGTTTCTAGAGCGGAGTTTGAGCAAGTAGAACAAACTTTTCGTTCTGCAGAATCTAGCTATAATGGAGCAAAAGAAGCTATCAAAAGTGGCGAAGCGCAAGTACAAGGCGTGAGAGCGCAATTGGCTAGAGCAGAAAAAGACTTAGCTAGAACAACAATCGTTTCTCCTATGGATGGTATCATTAGTTTAATGAACGTGAAAAAAGGAGAGCGTGTAGTAGGTACGGCACAAATGGCTGGTACAGAAATGATGCGCGTAGCCGATATGAAAAGCATCGAAGTAAGAGTAGATGTGGGTGAGAATGATATTACCAAAGTAAAGATTGGGGATACAGCATTGGTAGAAGTAGATGCTTATAACAATAGAAAGTTCAAAGGAATTGTATACAAGATTGCGAATCCAATTACAGCTGCTGCCTCTGGTATTAGTTCTGCTGCAGAAGTAGCGAACTATAAAGTACATATCCGTTTGTTGACAGAGAGCTATGCAGACTTAATCAAAGAGAATGCAATTTTCCCTTTCAGACCAGGTATGACTGCAAGTGCAGACATTCAAACCAAGTCTAAAGTAAATGTCATTTCTGTGCCATTGAATGCAGTGACTACAAGAGACAATGATGGTCAAGGCAAGGATACTAAAGTATCTAACACCACTGCAAATGCAGCTGATAAAGAGCCTGCAAAAGAGCAGGAGTTGAATGAGGTTGTATTTGTCTTACAAAAAGACAATAAAGTGAAAATGGTGAAAGTGAAAACAGATATTCAAGATTTAAACTTTATCGAAGTAGCGGGTTTAAAAGTAGGAGATCAAGTAATCACTGGACCTTATAGTATTGTAAGTAAGACTTTGAAAGAAGGATCTTTAGTGAAAGTAGTGACTAAAGAGAAGTTATTTGAAGAGAAGAAATAAGTTGATAGCTGCTGAATAAGTTTAAAAAGGGGTGCATTTAAAAAATGCACCCCTTTTTTTATGAATTTCTTATGTTTGTAGCATGGAAAACAAGCAAATTGGACTCATTGGTAGTGGAAGTTGGGCTACAGCGATTGCAAAAATTGTGACAGACAATGGCCATCCTATTACTTGGTGGGTAAGGCAACAAGCCAATGTACAACAGCTTAGTTTTTCAACGGACATTCAATGGGTGGTGGCCCAAGCGGATATTTTAATCATTGCTGTGCCCTCTATCCATATCGAATCTACTTTAGCAGGTTTGGATGCAGATGACCTGAAAGGAAAAATTATTATCTCTGCCGTTAAAGGCGTTTTGCCAAAGCATAATATTTTATTAAATCAATATCTAGCTGAAAAATTCAATTTGCCTATTACGCAATACTTTACTTTACTGGGTCCAAGCCATGCGGAAGAAGTAGCTGCAGAGCAATTGTCTTATTTGACTTTTTCTGGGGTGGATGCATCAGCAACCGCTGCTATTGCGGCTTATTTTAAATCTGAATATATCAATACTATTGTCAATCAGGATGTGTTAGGCGTTCAGTATGCGGGGGTGGCTAAAAATATTTATGCCCTTGGTGCAGGGATTGCACATGGTCTTGAATATGGTGATAATTTTTTGAGTGTTTTCATTGCCAATTGTGCCAACGAAATGCAATTATTATTGTGTAAAATAAAAGATCAACAAGGTGCAGCTTGTTCAAATAGTAACCATAATGCATCGGTTTATTTAGGCGATCTTTTGGTGACCTGCTATTCATTGCATAGTCGAAATAGAACCTTTGGCAATATGATTGGTAAAGGGTATTCTGTAAGAGCGGCCGAATTGGAATTGAATATGGTTGCAGAGGGTTATAATGCCAGCAAATGTATTCATACGATGAACGAAAGCTTACAATTAGAATTGCCTATCATGGATGCTGTTTACCAAATACTTTGGCAGGGTGCAGATCCGACAGAGACTTTTAAGTCTATTGAGCCATTGTTAGTATAAAGAAGTCAGAGGCGATTCCATCCGCTAAAAATTTAGCCTCTTTGGTTAATGCAAACCTATTTCCCACTTGCATAAAATAATGCTTTGTGCGCATTGTATTCATCACCTGTAAAGTATGTTCAAAATAGGAGTTGCCGAAATGTGTTTTGACAAAGTCAAGATCAAATCCTTCCAGACGTCTTAATTGGGTCATCATGTATTCGTTGTATCGATTGGCTTCTGTTAAATATTCAATCTCAAAATTCAAAGCACCCATTGTAGCACTTTGAATGTACAATGCGTTGTTGGCAATATTCCATTGTCTAGAAATTTGATTAAAAGAATGTGCAGAAGGACCAAGTCCTAGATACTGGATGCCAGACCAATAGTTACTATTGTGTTGACTCCTATGTCCAGGCTGTGCAAAATTAGAAATTTCATAATGCTCCATGCCCATGGATTGAAGTTTTTCCGTTAGGACCTCAAAATGCCTAGCTTGTTTTTCTGGATCAACCGCTTCAATTAGCGCTTGCGCGATCATTTTTTTTAAAGCTGTTTTATCTTCCACTGTTAAAGCATAACAAGACACATGTTTGATTTTATATTTTTCAATCCAGTCCAAATCTGCCATTAATTCAGCATCGCTTAAACTGGGTGTGCCATAAATTAAATCAATACTGATATTTTCAAAGCCCGCTGCATGAGCGAGTTCAATCGCTGCATGGGATTGTTCGATAGTATGTGCGCGATTCATCCAATTGAGGGCAGGTGCTTGAAAACTTTGTATGCCAATACTTAACCGATTGATTCCCATATTTTTCCATTCAGTCAATTGTGTTGCATCGATATCATCCGGATTGGCTTCGAGGGTGCATTCAATGGCAGGGGCGATCTCAAAATGGGTGTAAAGGGCTTCTAGAATTTGTTTTAATTGACTTGGCTCCAGTAAAGAGGGGGTACCTCCTCCAAAATAGATGGTTTGAACTGGCTCATTCAAATACCCTTTTTGAAGATCAATTTCTTTTAGTACTGCAGTTACAAAAGCATCAATATGCTTTGTCTGTGTTGAAAAATGAAAATTGCAATAATGACAAGCTTTTTTGCAAAATGGAATATGAAGATAGATGCCTGCCATAGGATGAATTACCAACAAAGCTAGGCATTGTTCTTTAATTCTGCCTTACTATACTTATTTTTGCAACCGATGTTAGCCCATTTCAACAAAATCCTTTTCCTGCTTATTGGACTTTTTATATTGTCCAGCTTCGCTTCTGTAAAGCAAGTAGGGATAAAAGATACGGCTAATAAAACCTTGGATACGAGTACCTTATTACAAGACACCTTACCTTTAAAAGATACGCTTTGGTTAAAATACACGCCAATTATTCCAAAGACTTTTATTCAAACAGATGCGTGGTATTTACAATCCATTCCAAGAGATCCAAGAGACAGTAGTTTTAATATTATTCAATTGTATCGAAATTATTATGCGCAAAAAAAGAATGCGTATCAATTGTACAATCAAAAAACAACCCTTGCCAATGCGGGGGATGTATTGTATAAAATAGAACAGAAATATGCGGTGCCTGATAAAGACATTCTTTTTTATGCATTGGTTGCATTACTTTTTTTATACGGGTTTGTAATTAATATTTTCCCGCAATATATTCCTAAACTATTTAGTCAGTTTAGTCAGTCCTCTTTAAGAATGATGCAACATAGAGAACAACTTTTGCAAAACAGCATGGCTTCATTGATCTTGAACTTGAGTTTTGTAATGAGCTTTTCTTTAATGGCAACCCTGATCATTTTTAGCAATCATTTACTCCCTATTAATTTTTGGGAGGGGTATTTGTACATGTGTATGTTTTTCTTGGTTTTATATATCGGCAAATACATTTGTTTAACAATTGCAGGTTATATATTTAACACCAAGGACCTGGTACAGACCTATATCTTTGTGGTCTTTATGATCAATAAAGTATTGGGTATACTATTGATCCCTTTTGTGCTTATCCTGGCTTTTGCAAAGCCTTATTTACACCCATTTGCGATTGCAGGGGCAGGGTTTTTGATGGTTTTATTGATCCTATACAGGTACCTCTTTTCATTAACATCTGTTAGGAATAAATTACATATCTCTTCCTTTCATTTTTTTCTTTACCTTTGTGCTTTCGAAATACTGCCACTATTGATTTTATACAAAATAATAGTTCAATATTTTGGAGGTACTTATTAAAGTAGAATGTGTAAAATGGCAAAAGAAATGAGTGGAGACAAAAAAGCAACTGCAACTAAGACCATTAAAAAAATTCTGATTTCACAAGCAAGACCTGAAAGTGAAAAATCTCCTTACTTTGATTTAGAAAGAAAGTACAATGTTACTTTATTCTTTAAGCCATTTATTGAATTAGAACCGATTGGTGCCAAAGAATTTAGAAAAACCAAGATCGATGTAGCTGCTTATACCGCAGTTATTTTTACCAGTAAAAACGCCATCGACCACTTCTTTAGAACCTGCGATGAATTAAAGGTGAATATTAGCCAAGACACAAAATATTTCTGTATCACTGAATCGGTTGCTTTGTATTTGCAAAAATTTATAATGTACCGAAAAAGAAAAGTATTTTTTGGTGCCGATGGAACCAACAAGAAATTATTTGATGTTTTAAATAAGCATAAAGCCAACGAACAATTTTTATATGTGTGCAGTGAAAACCAGCAGGACAATGAAATTGTAAATTGGTTGAAAGACCATGGTTGCACTTTCGACCTGGCTTATATGTACCGTTCTGTAAGCAGTGACATTAAACCACTCTTGAAAGAGCATCAATTTGATGTAATTTGTCTTTTTACACCAAGTGGTTTAAAGAGTTTATACGACAATCAACCCGACTTTAAACAAAATGGAACATGCTTAGCTGCTTTTGGTTCTAATACTTGTAAAGCCATTGAAGATGCCGGGTTGAATCTACATATTAAAGTACCTAGCCCACAAGTGTCTAGTATGTTTGCTGGCCTTGATCTTTTTTTAGCACAAGCTTCTAAAAAGAAATAATCTAAATTGCACTCTTATGAGTGTCAATAAAAAATTTACCAATTCCTTAATTCAGGAAACCAGTCCTTATTTATTACAACATGCCCATAATCCGGTGCAATGGAGGCCTTGGTCCGACGACTTATTTACAATTGCAACAACAGAAGATAAACCTATTTTATTAAGCATAGGTTATGCGGCCTGTCATTGGTGTCATGTGATGGAACGGGAGAGTTTTGAAGACGAAGCGGTGGCGAATTATATGAACACCCATTTTATCAATGTGAAAGTAGATCGTGAAGAGCGTCCCGATATTGATCATATTTATATGGATGCGCTACAAGCTATGACGGGTGCCGGTGGATGGCCTTTGAATATTTTTCTCTTACCCAATGGGCAACCTTTTTACGGCGGCACTTATTTCCCGCCTATTGCGATGCAAAATAGGGCTTCTTGGTTGGAGGTATTAAAAGGCGTACAACAAGCATTTGAAAACAATCGAGATAAGTTAATTGAGCAAGCCACTCATTTGACACAACATTTATTGCAAACCAATATCAAAGCGCAACAAAGTCAATCAGCCAATGTAGGTGATATTAAAGCACTTGCTTCTAAGGAAGATTTTCAATTGATCGCGCAAAGAATTTTGCACAATGCCGATACCCAATGGGGTGGGTTTGGTGCTGCACCAAAATTTCCTCAAACCTTTTCGATTCAAATTTTATTCAGAAATTATTTTCAAAATAAGGACCAAGCTTCTATCGTGCACGCCTTAAGATCGATAGATAAAATGATACAAGGGGGCATCTATGATCATTTAGGCGGCGGCTTTGCCAGGTATAGTGTTGATGCGATGTGGCAGGCGCCACATTTTGAAAAAATGTTGTACGACAATGCCTTGTTATTGGGGGTATTGGCAGAAGCGTATCAGATTACCCAGAAGGATATTTATACAAAAGTGATAGAAGCAAGTTTTGCTTTTTTACAAAGAGAGTTATACAATGGAGCGGGTGGATATTATGCAGCTTTAGATGCAGACTCAGAAGGAGTTGAAGGGAAATTTTATACCTGGTCTTATGCCGAATTAAAAGCCATAATTGACCCTGCGCTATTTGAATCGTTTTGTAACTATTATCAAATTCAAGAAAAGGGCAATTGGGAACACACCAATATTTTGTGGACACAATCTGATCTTGAAACAGGATGGTCGTCCGCATTTTTAAAAGAGAAAGAAAAATTATTTAACCTACGCGCTCAACGTATTCGTCCTTCCTTAGACCATAAAGTTATTTTAGGCTGGAATGCTTTGTTGGTGGTGGGTTTATGTAAAATATATGCAGCCACCGGTAACGAGTCGTATAAGCAAGCTGCAATACAATGTATGGATTGGCTAGAAGCCCATTTATTCCATGCCACTGAAGGGTATGCTTTTCACAGTGCGGTCAATGGGGTACCCAAAACCCCAGCTTTTTTAGATGACTATGCGAATTTGATTCAAGCCTATATTCAATTGCAAGAAGTGACTGGAGAGAGTGACTATTTGATGAAAGCTAAAAAATGGATGGACTATACACAAATCCATTTTATTGACGAAGAAGGATTGTATTTTTATTATACCGCGGCGTATCAACAAGACATCATCCTTAGAAAAAAGGAAAGCTATGATGGCGCTCAGCCTAGTGGCAACGCTTTAATTTGCCAAAGTTTAGTTTATTTAGGGCATGTTTTTGAGCAACCAAAATGGGTTAAACAAGCCGAAAACATGATTGCTTCGATCCATAGAAACCTTATTCAATATCCTGGTTCATTTGGGTATTGGGCCCAAACGTTCTTTATGCTGTCCGAAGGACCCGTTGAGCTTGTGGGGATGGGGCCAACGGTGCAGGAGCATATTCCTGCACTACTTAAGCCATTTTTACCCCATACGATCCGCTTAAATAGCACCGTACAAAAGGAGGAGATCCCTTTACTGAATCGCAAATTAAATATTGATAATCAATATTTTATGTGTAAAAACAAGACCTGTTCGCCTGCTTTATCCAGCGTGGACCTGATTTTAGCAAATATCTAACATCTTATGTGTTAATTTGCACCACTCAAATCAAGTGAAACTCAAGGTTTTTAGGTTAGTCTTAGCCAAAAATAAAAGGCTGATTTTTCACCTAAAAATGTAATTTTTTGTAAAAAAAATCGTTCTAAATCAATATGATACCATTTTTAAAAAATAGAAAGATCAATTTTCCCATTGCAGCCTTAGGTATGTTAGTGCTGTCGCTTGCTGTGATCGCATTTGCCCCACCAAAAAAGGACAAGCAAAACAGTAAAAACAAGCGCTTGGATCCAAATACAGTGTCTATCCCAAGTGGGTCATTTTACATGGGAGCGAGTGATGAGCAAATGGACCTTTCGATGGTGAACAGGAAAAAATTAGTTTCTGTACAAAGTTTCTTCATGGATAAAACAGAAGTCACGAACGAGCAATACAGAAGATTTGTAAAATATGTAGCGGATTCATTGAAGTACTTGGCGATCTATGGTGGAGGTATCAACCAAACAGAAGATACGATTCGTGTGGATTGGGCTAGAGCAGCAAGGATCAATCAAAATAGCAGAGCGGTACTTGAAAAATTAAATGAACTTTTATTAAGTCCAGACAACCGTATCCAAGGTAGAATAGAAATCGATCCAAATAAATTAGTCTATAAATATTCTTTTGTGGATTTAAAAGCTGCAGCGAAAGCTTCAAAAGGATTAGAACAATCTTTGGGTGATTATTTAATCACGGTGAATCAACAAGTATACCCAGACACTTTGGTTTGGATGCGTGATTTCTCTTATTCTTACAATGAGCCATTGACGAGATTGTATTTTAGCCATCCGGCCTACAATGAGTATCCGGTGGTAGGGGTGACTTGGAAACAAGCAGTAGCCTTTACGCATTGGAGAACCAATAATAGTGACTACTATGCAGGTAAGCCAGGTAGATCGGATCAAAAGGTAGATGGTATTTACAGGTTACCGACAGAAGCGGAATGGGAATATGCAGCACGTGGTAATTCAAAATCCAATGCGATGTATCCTTGGGGCTCTCCATATACTAAAACAAAAGAAGGCCGTTTGTTAGCGAACTTTAAACCAGGTAGAGGGGATTATTTTGGAGGCGATGCAAAGAATGATAATATCTATACTACTAAAGTAAAATCTTATACAGAAAACGATTTCAAATTATTTGATATGGCGGGGAATGTGGCAGAGTGGACTAGTTCTGTGTTTTATGAAGGTAGCTATAACTTTTTTGGAGATTTTAGCCCAGATGTTCAATACAATGCAAAAGAGGGAGATCCAATTTTGATGAAGCGAAAAGTCATCAGAGGAGGCTCTTGGAAAGACATTGCGTACAACTGTCAAGTAAGTTCAAGAAATTACGAATACCAAGATACTGCTAAATCTTATATTGGATTTAGATGTGTATTATCTATGGCACCTAGGATTAATTAAGGGTCAAAACCAACCTATCAACAAACTTTTTAATTTTTATAATCTTTCCTAATGGCAAAAACAATTTCAGAAAAAACAAATAAGATCGTAAACGTAGTCATCTCTTTAGGTGCTGCTGTAGTTATCATTGGTGCTTTGGCTAAAATCATCCACCTGTCTTGGGCAGACTGGGCATTGATTGTAGGCTTGACGACGGAAGCAGGTATATTTGTTATTTATGCATTTTTGCCTCCTCCTCCAGTGGATCATCCAACAGGTGCAGTAGGCGGTGGAAAAGTAGATGCCACTGAATTGGTTCATGCATTAAATAGCGTACAAAAAACAGTACAAGAGGTATCCAACAATTTAGGTACAATCAATAGTTCAACAGAAGGCTTAAAGAATTTGAACAATCAGTTTTTATCAATGGGTAAGACGATGGAGGAAATGAACCATTTCTATGGTAGTTTAAAAGAGATGTCAACTTCAATGAGTTCTACAGTGCATGAAGCTGCAAGAACAAAAGAGCAAATGACACAGTTGGCTGATAATTTAACGCAATTGAATCAAGTGTATAGCAGAATGATTAGTGCAATGCAAGGTAAATAAGCTGGATAGCTTTTTGATTCAAATTAATTTAATTCACTTAATAAAATATAGCGTAAATGTCGTTACCTAAAGAACCAAGGCAGAAAATGATTAACATCATGTACTTGGTGTTGACTGCGCTCTTGGCATTGAATGTATCTAGCGAAATTTTAAATGCATTCAAGACAATTGATCAGAGTTTGATGAATGCCAACGTGATTATTCAAAAGAAGAACCAAGATATATATACCTCTTTAGCTTCAAAGTTAAATGACCCAAAGACAGCAGAGAAAGCGGCTATATGGGCGCCTAGAGCTAATAAGGTAAAAGGAATGGCAGACGAAATGTACGCCTACATTGAATCTTTGAAATTGGCGTTAAAGGAAGAGGCTGGCCTTAAAATAAAAGACGGGAAAGAATCTTTTAAAGAAGATGATTTAGATGCAACAACTAGGTTGTTCTTAAATAAAAGATCGGGCATTTCGAGAGGAGAAGAATTATTTAATAAACTCAAACAGTTCAAACAAGATTTAGGAGCGATTGATCCAGCGATTGAGAAAGAAGTGATGCCAACTGTTTCTTTGGATTTATCTATCCCTACTTCAAATAACATTGCTGCAAAGAACGATTGGTCTTATGCTTATTTTAACATGACACCAACCATTGCTGCTATTACGATTTTGACAAAATTTCAAAATGATATCCGCAATACAGAAGCACAAGTGGTGGAGTATTGTCATAAAGAAATTGGACAGGTAGAATTAGTATATGATCAGTTTAATGCATTTGCTGCTTCTAATTCTCAGTACTTAATGTCTGGCGAAGAATTAGTGATTACAGCAGGTGTAGGTGCTTTTAGTAGTGCAGCAAAACCAACCATCTCTATTGATGGGGTGGTAGTGCCCGTTACAGCTGATGGTTCAGCAGTCTATAAGTCTGTAGCAGGATCAACGCCAGGTGTACAAACAAAGCGTGTTCGTATTTCTTTCTTAAAACCAAATGGGGAGACTGCGGTGGTAGAGAAGGATGTGAAATTTACAGTAGGTACGCCTTCTGGTTTAGTTGTTTCAACAGATAAAACAAGGGTCTTCTACAAAGGTTTGGAAAATCCATTGAGCATCACTGGTGGTGGCGGTGGCGAAAAAATCAATGTAACTGTAGAAGGCGCAGGAGCAAATATTAGAAAAATAGGTTCTGGACAATATATAGTGACTTGCGCACAAACAGGAACAGCCGTTGTGAATGTGAACGATGGCAAGCAAACACAAAAATTAGCGATTCCTGTTAAACGAATTCCAGACCCAATTGCGATTGTAGGTGGAAGCGCTGGTGGTAATATGCCGGCGGCTAAGTTCAGGGCACAAGGTGGCGTGATTGCAGACTTAAGAGACTTTGTCTTTGAAGGTGTGAGATTCAATGTCCTTTCATTCATTGTGATTGCTACTGGAAAAGGATTTGACGAACCAGATTTTGCAGAAGTGAATGGTCCAGCATTTTCTGGAGGTGCTACACAATTGATTAGAAAATGTCAAGCAGGTACCACCGTTACGATTGGTGAAATTAAAGTAGCGGAGCCAGGCGGCGGTTCAAGAAAATTAGACCAAACCATCACCTTTATTTTACAATAATATTTTTATGAAAATAACAATGAAAACAAGCTGCATGGTTTTAGCCTCTTTGGTGATGACCATGTCTGCACATGCGCAGTTTTCTTACGGATCAAAAAAGAAAGCGACGCCTGTAAAAGATACTGTGGTTACAAAGCCTGTAACCAAGCAAGTGGTCAGCAATCCAGTAGTGGCAGCGCCAACTGTTTCAGATGTTAAACCATCTAAAAATATTGACACGACTGTGGTAGGTGGATTTAATGCGAACAATAAAAGAAGCTTAAGAAATGGATATGCTTTCTTTTCTGAAACCAATTCTAGAAAAGGCGTAAAAGAAAGACTGCCATTGCCTTATGAGAATTTAAGAGAAGAAGATGCTTTGTTCAGTGAATTTGTTTGGGAAGAAATTGATGCAAGAGAGAAGATCAATCGCACTTTTATGTACCAGTCTTATGACGAAAATGGAGACCAACGTTTCTTTGCTGTTTTATTACGTGCAATTGAAAAAGATGGCGTAGTGCCTTTCTCTACAGTAGATGATCGTTTTACAACGCCATTGACTTTGGATGAAGTGAACGCTTCTTTAAAAGGTAGTTTAGATACGCAGTTGGTTCAAAATGTATTGGATCCAAATGTGTATGATACAAGCATTATCTACAACACGAACCTTGCACCTAATCCAGATTCTATTTATACATTTAGGTTAAAAGAACAATGGATTTTTGATAGTAAAACAAGTAGAATGTATAGCCGTATCATTGGTATTGCACCCATTGCAGCGATACAAATTGGCAATAAGGTTGTAAAGCGTCCTTTGTTTTGGGTCTATTATCCAGAGCTAAGAACGAGCCTTGCTAAAGCCGAAGTATATAACCCTAGAAACATCTCTAGCCGTATTACTTGGGAGGAATTATTTGAAAGCCGCTATTTCAATGGCTATGTAGTTAAATCTACTTTAGACAATTACAATGATAAGATGTTGAATGCTTTATTTAAGGATCCAATCAAACGCTTACAAGAAGGAGAAAAGATTAAGCAAAAAATATTTGATTTCGAACAGGATCGTTGGGTCTATTAATCCTTTTCAAAAGCAGCTAATAATATTTTAGTTTTTGCAGCGCCAATCAGTTCAGTTAATATGCTGGGGTTGGCGCTTTTTATTTTGCTCACCGATTTAAAATAACTCAATAAGGTCTCTTTTGTTTTTGGTCCAATCCCTTCGATATCGTCTAAGCTGTTCACCAATGCGCCTTTAGACCTTTGGGCTCTGTGGAAGGTGATACCAAAACGGTGTACTTCGTCTCTAATATTGCGCACTAAATTATGGGCAGCACTGTTCCAGTTCAATAGAATAGAACTACTATCCCCCGGGAAAAATAATTCCTCTATATTTTTTGCTAAACCTACTGTAGTGACTTTATCCTGAATACCCAGTTCCTTTAAGGCATCTAAAGCGGCATTCAATTGGCCTTTACCACCATCAATAATAATGAGCTGAGGCAGAGGCTGCTTTTTTTGTAAGACCGAACTGTAGCGCCTTAAAACGGTTTCATGCATACTGGCGAAATCATTGATGCCCACTACTGTTTTAATATTGAACTTTCTGTAGTCTGACTTACTAGGTTGGCCATTTTTAAAACACACCATCGCAGAGACTGGAAAGGAGCCTTGAAAATTGGAGTTATCAAAACATTCAATATGATTGGGAACTGCAGGTAAAGAGAGTAGGTTTTTTAATTCAACTAAGACTTCGTTCAAAGGTGCTGTTTCACTTACTTTCACCAATGCTTGTTTGTGTTTCCAATCTTTTAATGCATAGTCAACATTTTTTTGAGACAAGGCAAGTAATTGTAATTTCTCACCCAATTTAGGCACCGTGTATTTAACGCCTTGTACTTTTTCTGTGGGTTCGATAGGTACGATGATTTCTTTTGCTTCCGATTCGAGTTGGCTTCTAAAATAATGAATCGCAAAGGCTAGTACGGTTTCTTTAGATTCTTCTAAAGGAATACTTAAAGGGAGCATATGGGTTTGCACAATTCGACCTTCTTGAAGCATCAGGTAATTGACATAAGCCTGGTCTTCTTCCATGGCGATGCTAAATACATCCATGGCTTCCTGCTGTTTGGTTAAAATTTCAGACTTAGTTTGGTAACGCTCTAATTCTTCAATTTTTCTTTTGGTTTCATTGGCTTTTTCAAATGCCAATGCTGCCGCTTCCGCCTGCATCTTTTCTTTTAAATTTTGAACCAGTGGTTTTACATTGCCTTTCAGCAAATGTTTTACTTGATCTATGGAGGTGGCGTAGTCTTCTGTTGTTTGATATCCTTGACAAGGCCCTTTACAGTTACCCAAGTGGTATTCTAGACAAACCTTAAATCGGCCTTGCTGAATATTTTTTGGTGTAAGGGGTAGGGTACAGGTTCTTAGCGGAATCGTTTCTTGAATATGATTGATTAATTCTCTAACTGCATAGACATGGGTGAAGGGGCCTATATAAGTGGCGCCGTCTTTTAATTTACGTCTTGTTAGGAAGACCCTAGGGAAAGCTTCATTTTTAATGACGATATAAGGGTAGGTCTTATCATCC
>JBEDDG010000031.1:0-13645 GCA_041176305.1 Bacteroidota bacterium
CTGCTGAATGACGTAAAACATTGGTAGCCAATTCAATAGAAGCTCTATCTTGAGAAATAATTGAACCTGTTAAAGCATATTTCGAAGTACTATCTAACAATTTCAATGTTTTTTCAAACTGATTTGCTGGATAAGTATAAAGTGTCAAAACAGGGCCAAAGATCTCTTCGCACATCGTTAAGGATTTTGGATTCTTTGTATCAATCACCGTTGGCTCAACAAACCAGCCTTTAGATTTGTCAAGATTTCCTCCAACAAGGATTTTTGCTTGTTTATCTTTTTTAACTGCAGCAATGTATTTTGAAATATTATTGAATGATTTTTCATCAATTACCGCATTCACAAAATTGCTAAAATCTTCCACCGTACCTACTTTCATTGTTTGCACTGCTTTTACCAATTTTGCTTTCACTGCAACTGCTAAATTACTAGGTATATAAGCTCTAGAAGCAGCTGAACATTTTTGACCTTGGTATTCAAAAGCACCTCTAGCTAATGCAGTTACTACTGTATCCACATCTGCACTTGGATGTACCATTACAAAGTCTTTACCACCAGTTTCACCAACAATTCTTGGATAAGATTTATACCTTGGAATGTTTTCACCAATTTGCTTCCACATATGATTGAATACACCTGTAGAACCTGTAAAATGCACCCCTGCGAAATCAGGATGTTTGAAACAAATTTCACCTACAGTTGGCCCATCTGTATATACGATATTGATTACACCGTCTGGCAAACCAGCTTCTTTTAAAATACGCATGAACAATTGTGCAGAATAGATTTGTGTGTTTGCTGGTTTCCATACCACCACATTGCCACACATGGCTGCTGAAGCAGGCAAATTGCCACCAATCGCTGTAAAATTAAAAGGTGTAATGGCTAAAACAAATCCTTCTAAACCACGCCATTCCATTCTGTTATGCATGCCAGGAGAAGAGATTGGTTGTTGCTGATATATTTGACTTAAAAAATGCACATTGAATCTTAAAAAATCAATTAATTCACAGGCTGCATCAATTTCAGCTTGGTAGGCATTTTTACTTTGACCTAACATGGTCGAAGCATTCATTTCAAATCTATATTTAGTAGCTAATAAATCGGCTGCTTTTAAAAAGATATGTGCTCTAGATTCCCAGGTCATCAAAGACCAGTTTTCGCGCACTTTCAAAGCAGCATCTATTGCTTTTTCTACGTGTACTTTAGTGCCTATATGAAATTGACCAAGTACATGCTTTGTTTCATGAGGTGGATGAATGGTCGTTGTTTTTCCGGTACGAACTGCTTTTCCATTGATATACATTGGAATATCCAAGGTTTTTTTCTTAAGTGCAGCGATAGCTTCTTTCAATGACTTGCGCTCTGGCGTACCAGGTGCATAACTTAAAACAGGCTCATTTATAGGGAGCGGATAATTAAAGTAACCTAATTGCATAGTGTTATTATTAGAGTACAAAAATAAGCATTAAATTAACATGCGTTAGGAACTTATCCAATTGTCTTTAGAGTTTAGTGTATTTTTGTCCTTAAAATATCCCTTATGCAATTTGTCTTGGTGGATCTAGCTCATAGAGACCAATTTTACCCATTTAGTTTAACAAGAAGTTTGACCGAAATTAGGGTAGGGATAATGACTTTAAAGGATAGATGGGAAGTCTATTTAGATAGTTCATCTGAGGTCTACACAGCCGCTTATTTACAAAATTTATATCCCTCTACTTTCTTGACTCATGAAGATGAAGTTGTTTTTATTAATGCAACTTGTATGCCCAATCATCAGCTTGTTGAGTCGATTAAAGCATTGAAAATTGGTGAAAATTTAATGAACGAGTCTGGACAATGGATTGCTTCAAGATCAAAGGAAAGAAGTCTTGGAAAAATTTTATTGGGGGATCCATCCATTAAGAAAACTGTAGTGGCAGATTGTATCTCCAATGCGCTGCATTTATTACAATTAAATGCCCGTTTTATTAAGGAAGATTTTTCAATCCTTTCTTTGAATAGAAAGTCGGCTTCGGTAGATGCCTCCAATCTTTTGATAGCGCCATCTAATATTTTTATTGAGGAAGGTGCGGAATTAACAGGAGTAAGTTTAAATGCCAAGGATGGACCTATTTACATTGGGAAAAATGCAATTTTAATGGAAGGGACAGCGATCAGGGGCCCATTTGTAGCTGGTGAAAAGGCTGTAGTTAAAATGAATACCAGTATTTATGGAGCAACCAGTATTGGACCCTATTGTACGGTAGGTGGAGAAATTAAAAATAGTATACTGATGGGTTATTCCAATAAAGCACATGAAGGGTATCTTGGAGATAGTATCATTGGTCAATGGTGTAATCTTGGAGCTGGAACTTGTAATAGCAATGTAAAAAATACAGCTGGCCCTATTCAAATCTGGAATCAACATTTAAAATCTTGGGATACTGTTGGTAATAAAATGGGTATGTTGGTGGGAGATTATACGCGTTTTGCAATACAATCCAGTATCAATACAGGCTCTTATATTGGTGTTTCGGCTAATATTTATGGGAATGGCTTGCTTCCAAAGATGATCCCCAATTTCACATGGGGTACTACAAAAGGGTACCTTTTAGAGAAGGCATTAGAGGATATCCATAACTGGAAAAAAATGAAAGGATTCCAACTTACGGAAGCCGAAAAGACCCTCTTAACTGCCTTGTTTCATATGGAATAGCGCTTATTTTTTGTTACCTTTGAGCCTTCAATTTAAATACCATGAGAAAACAAATAGCAGCAGCCAACTGGAAAATGAATTTAAGCCATAAAGAAGCTTCAGATTTATTAGATCAATTAGTAGTAACCGACCATTCATTGTCAGCACATCAAGCAGCTATTTTTGCAGTTCCAGCAATCTATATTCCTTTAGCAGTTCAAAAATTAGCAGGCAAGCATAATGTATTTGTTGCTGCTCAAAACTGTCATTCAAAATCCAATGGTGCTTATACAGGTGAAATTGCTGCATCAATGTATGCTTCTGTAGGTGTTCAACATATTGTCTTAGGCCATTCTGAAAGACGTGAATATTTTGGCGAGTCAGATGCATTTTTAGCAGAAAAAACAGATGCTGTTTTAGCTATTGGAAGTACGCCCATTTTTTGTTGTGGAGAACCTTTAGCAATTAGAGAAGCCGGCACACAAAATAGTTTTGTAGAAGCGCAATTAAAAAATTCCTTATTTCATCTTTCAGCAGATCAAATTACGAAAGTAGTGATTGCCTATGAACCTATTTGGGCAATTGGTACTGGCAAAACTGCCACAAGTGAACAAGCACAAGAAATTCATGCTTATGTTAGAGCTGTATTTGCTACAAAATATGGACAATCAATAGCAGATCAAATATCTATTTTATATGGTGGTAGTGTAAAAGCTGCTAATGCAAAAGAAATATTTTCACAACCAGATGTAGATGGTGGACTAGTAGGTGGTGCCTCCTTGATTGCAACTGAATTTGCAGCTATCATCAATGCACTTAAATAAAATACTCAGAACCTTAATTATTACATGAAGCACATAAGAAATTTTTGTATCATCGCCCATATTGATCACGGTAAAAGTACCTTGGCAGATCGTTTATTAGAACATACCAAGACCATTACTGAACGTGAAATGATGAATCAGGTATTGGATGATATGGATTTGGAGCGTGAGAAAGGCATTACCATTAAGAGTCACGCGATTCAAATTAATTACATTCATAAAGGAGAGACGTATACCTTAAATTTAATTGATACTCCAGGACACGTTGACTTTAGTTATGAAGTAAGCCGTGCACTTGCTGCTTGTGAAGGCGCTTTGTTATTGGTGGATGCATCACAAGGTATACAAGCACAAACTATTTCCAATTTATATTTAGCATTAGACAACAATTTAGAGATCATTCCGGTGATTAATAAAATTGATATGGACGGTGCTAAAATCCCAGAAGTAACCGATCAAATTATTGATTTAATTGGTTGTAAGCAGGAAGATATTTTATTAGCGAGTGGTAGAAGTGGTATTGGCATCGAAGAGATATTACAAGCTGTTTGTGAGCGTATACCAGCACCAGTTGGAGATCCAGAAGCACCCTTGCAAGCATTGATTTTTGACAGTGTATTTAACAGCTTCAGGGGTATTATAGTTTACTACCGTATTATGAATGGTGTTTTAAAGAAGAATGATAAAATACAATTTGTAGCCTCAGGCAAAGACTATATAGCGGACGAAGTGGGTGTATTAAAATTAGCCATGACACCAAAAGCTGAAGTGAGGGCTGGAGATGTAGGTTATATTATTACAGGTATTAAAAATGCTAAAGAAGTTAAAGTAGGTGATACCATCACCCTTGCTAACAATCCAGGGGCAATGATCAATGGTTTTGAGGAAGTAAAGCCGATGGTATTTGCAGGAATCTATCCAGTGAATACAGATGAGTTTGAAGAGTTGCGAGATTGCATGGATAAATTACAATTGAACGATGCTTCATTAACTTTTGAATTAGAAACATCTCAAGCATTAGGCTTTGGATTCCGTTGCGGATTCCTTGGTTTATTGCATATGGAAATTATACAGGAGCGTTTGGAGCGTGAATTCAATCAAACAGTGATTACCACAGTACCCAACGTAAGTTTTATTGCCTATACCACCCGAAAGGAAAAAATTATTGTAAACAATCCAACAGAGATGCCAGACCCTGTAAAAATTGATTACATAGAAGAACCATTTATTAGAGCACAGATAATTACTACACCAGACTATATTGGCAATATTATTACATTATGTTTAGGTAAGAGGGGCATGTTAATGCACCAAAGTTATTTAACACCCACACGCGTAGAGTTGATATTTGAAATGCCTTTAACGGAGATTGTATTTGATTTCTATGATAAGTTAAAGAGTGGAACAAGAGGCTATGCTTCTTTTGATTATACACAAATTGGATTTAGAGAAGCGGATATTGTCAAAATGGATATTTTACTAAATAATGAAAAAGTAGATGCTTTAAGTGCATTAATCCATCGTGGTAAATCGGCCGAGTTTGGACGTAAATTGTGTGAGAAGTTAAAAGATTTACTAACCAAACAACAATTCCAAATTGCGATTCAAGCAGCTATTGGTTCTAAAGTAGTAGCTAGAGAAAACATATCTGCCATGCGTAAAGATGTTACTGCCAAATGTTATGGTGGTGATATTAGTCGTAAAAGAAAATTATTAGAAAAGCAAAAAGAAGGTAAAAAGAGAATGCGTCAAATTGGAAACGTAGAGATTCCACAAGAAGCATTTTTAGCCGTTTTAAAATTGGATTAACCTTTTATTTTAAAGTTTTTGCAAACTGAAATAGATGATCAAAACGGTCATCTATTTTTGTATCTGGATAAACTGCTTCTGGATGCGTGGTAGCAAGGTAGACAGTATACATGCCGGCATTACGTCCAAATTCCATATCTGACATTCTATTGCCCACCATGATAGACTTGCTCAAATCAATCATTGGGTATTGCTCTTTAGCTTGAAAAGCCATACCTGGTTGTGGTTTTCTATTAGGGGAATGGTTATCTAAATCTGCGCAATAATAGATCGCATCAATTCGGCCGCCCACCTTTAAAATTTCAGCGGTCATATGCGCATGTATATCGGTTAAATCCAACTCTGTCATTAAGCCTTTACCTATACCTTTTTGATTGGTGGTGATGATAATTCTACTGAATTTTTGAGCCAATAGGGGTAGGGCCAATAAACTCTCAGGATAGAATTTAAATTCAGCCCAATTTCTAATATAATCCTCTTTTTTCTCCTCGTTGATGACCCCATCTCTATCTAGAAATAATGTCCATTCACTATCGATATGTAAATCCTGTATCATTTATTTGCCAAATATATTTTCTTCTACCAATTCACAAATAATATGACCTACTAATATATGTGCTTCTTGTATTCTAGGTGTAGTAGAAGAAGGAATATTGATTAAAAAATCACTTAAATCTTTCATTTTACCACCTGTAGTACCCGTAAAACCAACAGTGACTACACCAATTGTTTTAGCCATTTCAAATGCTTTGATGATATTCCCAGAATTACCAGAAGTGCTAATACCTACCAAAACATCACCTGGCTTTGCTAGGCCTTCTAATAATCTTGCATAGATAACATCATAGCTATAATCATTTGCAACCGCTGTTAAATATGAACTATTGCAATGTAATGCATCAGATGGCAAAGCTTTTCTGTCTTTGTAAAAACGACCAGAAAATTCTGCAGCTAAATGTTGTGCATCTGCAGCGCTACCGCCATTACCCGCAAAATAAACAGCATTGCCTTGTTTAAAGGCATGTGTAATGGCGTGTACTATTTTTTCTATTTCCAATACTAAGGTTTCGTTCTTTAAAACAGCTTGTTTCACTGCTATTGAACCTTCAATGATGGAATGTATTTGTTGTGTTGACATTGTATTGTATTATAACTGTTGGTATAAAGTTAAAAAAGATTGACACATTTGTTCCCAACTATATTTTTTCTTTTCTTCTATTAAATGGGGTAAAAAATGACTTGTTCCACGTTCATATAATTGGAGAATCCCAGCAGCAATAGATGCTGGATTGGGTTCAACAACTAATCCAACTTTATCATGTGGCACCGTATCTGCTAGGCCACCTACATTGGTTACCAACATCGGTTTTAAAAAATGATAGGCCATTGGTGTGACACCACTTTGCGTAGCATTTTTATAGGGTTGTATAATGAAATCTGCTGCAGATACATAGTTAGTTACTTCTTTTTCTCCAATGTATTGATTGAAAATAGTGATGCGATCAGCAAGGCCTAAACTTTCTATTTGATCCAAATAAGGAGCTGGGGCTTCATAAAATTCACCTGCAATAATTAATCGAATGCCTGCCGCTTTAATGGCAGGATCGGCCATTGCTGCTATCAATAAATCCAATCCTTTGTAGGCCCTTACAAAGCCAAAGAATAAAATGACTTTATCAGTGGTAGTTAAATTCAACCCTTTTCTGGCTTCTGCTAAAGGAATGGTTGAACCAAAATGATCATAAATGGGATGGGGGGCTATACAGGTGGGTTTATTGGTAAACTTTTGCACATCCTTTTGTACTTTTTGGCTCATGGTTAAAAAACCATCTACACCGCCTACAAAATATTTTGTAAATAATTTGTCACCAATTCTCTTTTCATGTGGTATCATATTGTCCACAATCGCAATCACTTTAGTATGTTTATTCAATTTTGCAATCCTTAAAATGGTACCTAAACAAGGCCCCATGAAAGGGATCCAATATCGAACTATGATTAAAGATGGTTTTTCTTTCTTGATGCGTAAACCAACTTTAATCCAATTCAAAGGATTAATTGAATTGATGGCAACCTCAATGGATAAATTGGATGGTGCTGGGTCTGAGCTATATTGGGTCGTTCCTGGAAATAAAAAACCAGGATACTGTAAAGAAAATGTACTGATACGGGTAGGTATGCCTTCTGCTATAAAAACGGAGGCTAACTTTTCATCAAAAGCAGCTAGATTGCCTCTTAAAGGCCAAGCTGGCCCCATAATGATCAATTGATCTACCATCCTTGTTTCTCCTCAATTAAATAAGTATTCCTATCTGCAGCATTTCTGTTCATGATTTCAGCAATAAATCCAGCCAAAAATAATTGAGTACCAATTAGCATCGCTGTTAAAGCAATATAGAAAGCTGGTTTATTGGTTACACTGGTTACAGGATCCATGAATTTACCAATCACTATGTTACCGAAAGAGATAAATCCTACAAAAAAGAATAGGGTACCTATCAATCCAAAAAATTGCATTGGTTTCTTACCAAATTTAGATAAGAATTGTATAGTCAATAAATCTAGAAAACCATTTACAAATCTTTCCCAGCCAAACTTAGTATGGCCATATTTTCTTGCTTGGTGTTGTACTACTTTTTCACCAATTCTTTTAAAACCTGCCCATTTAGCAAGGATTGGAATATAACGATGCATTTCTCCAAAAACTTCAATACTTTTTACCACTTTTAATTGGTATGCTTTGATACCACAATTAAAATCGTGTAAATATATACCTGAGCTTTTACTAGCAACTGCATTGTATAATTTAGAAGGAATATTTTTAGTAAAAGTGTTGTCAAAACGTTTTTTCTTCCAGCCACTTACTAAATGAAAACCATCTTCATGGATCATTTTATAGAATTCTGGAATTTCATCTGGACTATCTTGTAAATCTGCATCCATGGTCATGACCATTTGTCCTTGTGCCGCTTTAAAGCCTTCATTCAAGGCAGCAGATTTTCCATAATTACGTTGAAACTTGATTCCTTTTAAAGAAGGGTATTGATTTCTTAATTGCGTGATCACTTTCCAACTGCCATCGTCACTACCATCATCAATCATGATGACTTCATATGTAAATGAATTTGCCTCCATCACACGGACAATCCAAGCCATTAACTCTGGCAAAGATTCAGCTTCATTGAATAAAGGGATGACAACAGAAATCTGCATAGTAAATTATTGAGCGGTGTCTTGTTTAAAAGGATCAACTGGATTTTTTTTAGCTACACCAGCACCTATCAATGAAGCTAATGCACCCATAATACCAGTACCAATTAAAACGCCACCTATTGCAAATGGAATAAAGAATTTTCTAGTCATTGTCATTGCTTGCTCAATGATTTCATCTGTCATTTGTGGATTTTTTTCCATTTCAATTCTTGACATATCAATAATCTTATCTATCATATCTGGGAAAAGTACTTTTAGCGATAATAAAGTATACACAACAGAAATAACAATCAATACGGCAGTTGTTTTAAAACCATGTGCAAAAATATTACCAAAACTTACGTTGTTATTGTTTTGATTGGCATACACAATATTGCCATAAATGATACCACCCATAATCACTGCATAACTTACCCAGCTTAACCACTGAATTGCATATAAATTAAATACATAAACGATGATGCTAAATAAAATGGTGAATCCGCCTAAGATGGCTCCTTTTACGATATGAGATGTAATTTGTTTTTCCATGATGTCTGTTATGATTTAATAGTTGTGTTATTATTTATTTAAATGTAATTGGCCTTTACAAAAAGTACCAATCACTTTTCCTTTAAGTGATTTATTCAAGAAGGGGCTATTTGCTGATTTACTTTTAGAACCAGCTTTAGTATAGCTTATTTGATCTTGACGATTGAACAATGTTAATTCAATAGATGCTCCTTCTTGAATAGATTGAGCGGGTAAATTGAATATTTTTCTGGCATGATTAGAGAATAAATTAGCTAAAGCATCCTCCTTTAGATTTGGCAAAAGATGATTTATGGTAGCAAAACTAGTTTCAATAGAAGCTATCCCAGCTTTGGCATATTCAAATTCGATCGTTTTGCCGTCCCAGTCTTGTGGTTGATGATGTGCACTGATGCAATCTACTATTCCTTTTTCAATCGCATTCAACAAGGCTGCTTGATCTTCCTTGGTTCTTAATGGTGGATACACTTTTAAAAGGGAATCGTAAGTGCTTAAATCGGTTTCATTAAAAAATAAATGATAAGGTGTAACGCTGCAGGTTAATGCTAAGCCTGCTTTTTTACCTGCTTCTATTAGCGCCATCCCTTTCGCTGTACTTACGCCTGTGATATGTAATTTTGAATTGGTGTATTTTAATAATTCAATATCGCGTGCTATCATTAACTCTTCTGCAATAGCAGGTATACCAGGTAAACCAAGTTGAGTGGAAGTAATGCCTTCGTTCATGAGCCCTAAACTTCCGAGACTTTTATCAATTGGCATTTGAATCACAACACCATCAAAAGTTTTCACATATTGTAAAGCTTTTAAGAATAGTAAAGTAGATTGAACCGGATATAATCCATCGCTAGATGCAACCGCACCAGCTTGGTGCATATCAATCATTTCTGCTAAATCTTTTCCTTCTATTTTTTTAGACAAAGCGCCAATTGGTAGCACATGAATCGGTAATTGTTGATTCTGTTGAACGATATAATTGACTTGTGTCTTATTGTCAATAATAGGTTGTGTATTAGGAACCACAAAAACAGTAGTGTAACCACCAGCTTGTGCTGCCGCTGCTCCTGACTGCAATGTTTCTCTATGTTCGTAACCAGGGTCGCAAAAATGTGTAAATGGATCTACCCAACCTGTACTTACAATAGTGCCGGGTATATCAATAATTTGGTCTGCTGTTCCGTTAAAATGATCTTGAATGGAAACCAACACTGCGTCTTGAAGCAGGATATCTTTTACTTGGCCATTGAATGGCGATTGCTGATCAGCAATTTTGACTTGCCTGAGGAGAATTGTCATCGAGTCAATGAATTTCGTGCAATATACTCCGTTTTTCTTGATTAAAGGGTATATTTGCGCCCAAAAAAACCAATGTTTTGATCATCGGGTGGTAGCGCAGTCCGGTAGCGTACACGTCTGGGGGGCGTGTGGTCGCAGGTTCAAATCCTGTTCACCCGACCAAAAAAGAAAACACAGCCTCAACCATGTTGGGGCTGGTTTGTTTTAAAGATGAACAAACTGAGCTTGCTTGAATTTGCAAGTAAATATGGATTACCTTCGTTTTCATGACTTTTGACCAATTAAACATAAATACCCCCTTAGCTAGGGCTTTAGAAGACCTCGGGTATACCCATCCAACCACAATTCAACATCGTGTTTACCCAATTGTAATGTCCGGTAGGGATGTATGTGGCATTGCACAAACAGGTACAGGTAAAACTTTTGCTTATCTATTGCCTTGTTTAAGACAATGGAAATTTGACAAAAATAAAGACCCACAGATTCTCATCATTGTCCCTACAAGAGAATTAGTGGTTCAAGTGGTTGAGGCTGTTAAAAAGTTAACACCTTACATGAGTGTGATTACGGTGGGTGTCTTTGGTGGAGTGAATATCAATACCCAACAATTAGAAGTAGAAAAAGGGGTAGATGTATTGGTTGCCACTCCTGGTCGATTATTCGATTTAATCATGAACGGCGCCATCAAAACAAAGCATATCAAAAAAGTGGTGATAGATGAGATGGATGAAATGTTGAATTTAGGATTCAGAAAACAAATCACAAATATTTTAGAATTAGTCCCAGCAAAAAGACAAAATCTTTTATTTTCTGCAACCATTACAGAGGATGTAGAGAAATTAATGAATGACTATTTTAAAGAACCGGTAAGGGTAGAAGCAGCACCAACAGGAACACCACTCGAAAATATCATTCAGGTAGGTTACCATGTGCCAAATTTCAACACAAAAGTGAATTTATTGTACCAACTTTTGAGCTCAGATGAAAGCATGACTAAAGTGTTGATTTTTGCTGCCACAAAAAGTTTAGCAGATCAACTTTACGATCAATTGATTGAAAAATTTCCTGATATCGTTGGTGTGATACATTCCAATAAAGAACAAAATTATCGTTTCAATACGGTGAATCAATTTAAAGCTGGTGTTTTCAAATATATTATTGCAACTGATGTAATGGCCCGTGGTATTGACGTTGCGGAGGTGACACATGTCATCAATTTCGACACACCAGATGTTCCAGAAAATTATATACATAGAATTGGACGAACAGGTCGTGCAGATAAAAAGGGGATTGCAATCACTTTTGTGACAGATAAAGAAAACAAAGAAAAATTAGCTATTGAAGCATTGATGAAGCAAGCAATCCCTATGGAAGTATTGCCTGCAGAACTTGAAATATCTACCGTTTTAACTGAAGATGAAATTCCAAAAGTTAGAATGAAGATTATTCAAGTGAAATTGCCTAAAAAAGAAGATGTTGGGCCAGCTTTTCACGAGAAATCGGCTAAGAATCAAAAAGTAAATGTGCGTAAGAATTATAAAGAAACGATGCAAAAAAAATACGGTAAACCTAAAACTAGAGGCGCCAAGAAATAAATTAGCCCTTAAAAAAGATAAGGGCTAATTTATTTTAGTCTAATGATTTTTTCGAGGTCACCCATAAACGGTGACCTCGATTTATTTACACCCTAAATTATAAGGGCTAATTTATTTTAGTCTAATGATTTTTTCGAGGTCACCCATAAACGGTGACCTCGATTTATTTACACCCTAAATTATAAGGGCTATAAAAATGCTAGAATCTTTCTAATCCTGAGAAGAAAAAGTTTCCTTCAATTGCTGCATTTTCATCACTATCACTTCCGTGTACCGCATTCTCACCAATAGATGCTGCGAACTTCTTACGAATAGTACCTTCTTCTGCTTGAGCAGGATTCGTTGCACCAATTAAAGTTCTAAAATCAGCTACTGCATTGTCTTTTTCTAAAATAGCAGCAACAATTGGCCCACTACTCATAAAATCTACTAATTCTTGGTAGAAAGGTCGCTCCTTATGAATTTCATAGAAAGTACCAGCTTGAGCAGGAGATAAGTGGATCCACTTCATTGCTTTCACTGAAAATCCAGCTTTAATAATTTGATCTAGAATAGCTCCAGTATACCCTTTTGAAGTTGCATCTGGTTTAATCATTGTAAATGTTCTGTTGCTCATATGTATTTTTTATAATGTTTCTAATTGAGGCCGCAAAATTACTGAAAAACATCTGATTTATATTAAATTTGTGCACTTATGCAATCAATTGATCAATTTTATCCTTTTTTACAAACCCCATTTAAAGCGGTCATCACGGCACATCAAAAGCCAGACGGAGACGCAATGGGTTCAAGTCTAGCACTTTATCATTTTTTAATCCAATTAGGGCATGAGGTTACAGTAGTTTCGCCCACTAATTGGGCCCCTTTTTTGGATTGGATGCCAGGTATCGAAGAAGTGATTGATTTTGAAAATAATAGATCAAAAGCGACTCAACTGGTTGAAGCAGCTGATTATATTTTTTGCTTAGATTTTAACATCTTACATCGAACCAAACATATGGAGCCGGTGATTAGAGCAGCAAATGGGGTGAAAATTTTAATTGACCATCATCAACAACCAGATACCCCAAGTTTTGGATATGGCATCAGCGATGTAAAAATGAGTTCAACCTGTGAGATGATCTATGATTTTATCGTACAATCAGGCCACGGTAATTTGATCAATTTGGATACGGCAACCGCATTGTATACTGGCTTAATGACAGATACAGGCTCATTTAGGTTCCCATCTACCACTGCCTCGGTGCATAAAATTGTAGCACATTTAAAAGAATTGGGTTTACAACATTCAAAGATCCATGAAAACATCTACGATCAATCCTCAGAAAGTAGATTGAAGTTTATGGGCAATGCTTTTTTAAATAGAATGCATGTTTTCCCTGAATACAAGACGGCAGTGATGGCGATTCCAAAAACAGACATTTATAAATTTGAACTAAAGACCGGGGATACGGAAGGCCTAGTGAATTACCTATTGTCTATCCATGGGATAAAGTTTGCCGCCATTGTGATTGATAGGGAAGAGGAAAGAAAATGGAGTTTTAGGAGCAAAGGTAACTTCGATGTCAATATATTTGCAAGAACACATTTTGAAGGCGGAGGTCATGCAAATGCTGCTGGCGGAAGTTCTAAGAAATCAGTGGACGAAACATTACAAGATTTTAAACATCTATTAGAAACATATAAATCTCAATTAA
>JBEDDG010000032.1:0-12949 GCA_041176305.1 Bacteroidota bacterium
ACAATCACCAAACAGCGCTTAAATCGCATGTTTACAATTACTGAAAATGTGAAAGACAGCATACTAGAAATACAGTTTTCTAGTCATAACAGGGATAACAAATCTTATCAAATTATTTGCAGTAAAGGCAACGTTTTACAACAAGGTAAAATAACAGGATTTACACAACGTACCTGTTTATTTGTAGGAGATTTAAAAAAAGGTACTTACTCTTTTAAATTGGACGACACTGAATTAAAAACATTTCATATTCTATAAACAGTTTAGTTTCTAGAATTATCTAATTAATCTACTTTCACTTTCATAATTAATTTCCTAATCCTCCCTTCTCCTATCATGGGTGCATGCACATCGTCTGGAAAATAAATACCAAACTGACCAGGATGTAATTTGAAAAAATGATCCGGTGCATCTTCAAAAAATAAGACATCTTTTTCTTTACTGTAAGTATCTCTTGGCTCAACACAAGAGCTGCGAGATTTCCAACCCACCGTCTCTACCCCATTAAAACAAACTTGAATATCAATATAGGTATTATGACATTCAAAATTAGCACATGAATCTAACATGCTTACTGCATCTTCGTCGGAAATGATGGCCATGATATTTTGACCATCCACTTCTTTTTTACCCACAGGCATACCATCAAAATTCGTATTTAAAATATAGTCAAATGCAGCAGCGAATAGAGGATGCACAGATACATATTTATTCAATTGAGTTAGTTCATCTAGTATCATTATTTTTTCTGTTTAATCTGTTTAAGATGTTTAAGCTCTTTTTCTGCTTGTGCAATCATTTGTTCGTCAATTTTTTCAATGACTAATAAATCCTCCACGTCAATATTCATAGGCAACTGCCCCACTTTCACAATCGCGCGTTTTCCTTTAAATCCAATCACTTCGCCCACTTGGTAATTCTTCTTCAACTTTACGGTAGCTCCTATTTCAATTGGTCCTGCGACTTCTTTATATTGTTTGTCTACTTTTTTAGCCAATTTATTGATCACAATGGCCTCGTTCTTTTTAAAGAGCAAATTGTACAAAGTCTTCATGACTTCTTCCTTCTTGTCAGATTTTTTATAATCCAAAGCAATCTGCTTCAAATTTCGCTCCATCTCTTTCAAGTAGGTAAACTTAGATTCAGCCACACTATTTTGTTCTCTTAACAGTGCAATTTGTTGTAGATGTTTTTCTTTATCTAAGGTCTTATTCATTTCAAGCTTAAGTGCATCATTCTCTTTGATGAGCTTATGTAATTCCTTACGCTCTTTTTGAACCAATTGTAAATCCTGTTCAGTTCTATTCAATAATTTATCCAACTCAAAATGATGGGTATCCACCAATTTTCTAGCTCGATTAATTAAATGGGTTGGCAATCCAATTCTTTCTGCAATCGCAAAAGTGTAGGAACTACCTGGCTTACCAATCACCAATTGGTACAAGGGCTCTAATTTCACTTCATCAAATTGCATGGCACCATTCACAATCCCTTTATTATGATTGGCCATTACTTTCAAGTTCAAGTAATGGGTCGTCACAATGCCTTGTGCATGTTTATGCGATAATTCTTCTAAAATTACTTCGGCAAATGCACCACCTAAATGTGGATCGGATCCACTACCTAGTTCATCTATAAAAAACAAAGTCTTTCCATTGGCATTTTCAATAAAATACTTCATATGCGTCAAGTGACTGCTATAAGTACTTAATTCAAATGCCAAATTCTGTGTATCCCCTAATTGAATAAATAATTGTTTGTAAATGCCCATTTGAGAATCTGGATGCACTGGTACCAATAAACCCGACTGCAACATGACTTGGTTCAATCCCAATGTTTTCATAGAGACCGTCTTACCTCCCGCATTGGGTCCACTGATAATTAAGATCCTTGCTTCATCATCCAATTCCAAATTTACCGGGATGGTCTTTTTACCAGACACTTTATTGTACATGTACAATAAAGGATGAAAGGCTTGTATTAAATGAGAGGTCGCTTTGTTTTCTACTACTGGCAAATGCGCATTCATATCAATTGCCAATAAGGCCTTGGCTTTGATAAAATCATATTCACCCACCATTTGCAAGTAACCTAATAATAAACTTGAGTAGGGCGCTAATTGAGCAGTCAAATGTCTTAATACTCTCTGCACTTCCTTGGTTTCATCCTGCTCTAAACTAAATAACTCGTTGTTTAACTCAATGGTTTCCTCTGGTTCAATGAAAGCTGTTTTGCGGCTATCACTTTCACCATGTAAGAAACCCTTGACTTGTCTTTTATATTCAGAAAAAACAGCCACCACACGTCGTCCATTACTAAAGCTCTCGTCGATATCAGCAGTATAACCTGACTTAGCTAGTCTGCCCAATACTTTTTCGAAAATCCTTCTTAATTCCTGACGTTTTTTATACAATTGGGCACGGATTTTTGCAAGCGCTTCCGAGGCATTGTCTTTTACCAGGCCCCTATCATCTATGACCTCATCTATTGACTCTATAATCGTTTTTTCAAAATAACTTGCTTCAATCACTTCATATAAATGGCTATACGCCGCTTTACGTTCTGCATCAAACCATTTGAAAATTTGACCCATATGGTCCACCAACCTACGGACCAATAACCATTGTTCTCCAGTTAATTGAGCCCCAGGGATACCTAAAAGCTTGACATCCTTCCTGATATCTATAATGAAGTCACTTGGAAAATACTGATTGGCTTGTTTTATGAACTGGTATTCCTGTGTTTGCTTTAAAGCCGTTTGGATATACTTTAAATGGGTATGAATGCGCATCGCTTCCACCTGCTCCTTTCCTATGGTGGATTGACAGTAATTCAACAAAATCGTCTTGATCTTGTCAAATTCTAATTGAGATAGGGCATTTTCTGGATATACTCGCATGGGCTAATGGGCACAAATTTACTTAAATAAACATTAATACCCTTAGAACAAATTGAGCTATGATTTGTTGTAATATCAAGTAATCCCTTTTTATGAAAACAATCAAACAGTGTGCCCTTCTTATGTGCAGCGTTATATCCTTCTACGCATGTGCTCAATCCCCTAAAAAACAAGTAAAACAGCAAAAAATCAATATGGAAAATACACAAACAATCACTTTAGGATCAGGCTGCTTTTGGTGTACCGAAGCCGTTTATCAACGTTTAGAGGGTGTGGTGAAAGTTACCAGTGGCTATAGTGGTGGACATGTCGAGAACCCAACTTATGAGCAGGTTTGTGACAAGACTACTGGACATGCGGAAGTTTGTCAAATCGTTTATGATACGACTAAAATTAGTTTGGACGATATCTTATCTGTTTTCTGGAAAACACATGACCCAACCACACCCAACCAACAAGGCAATGACGTTGGCCCTCAATATCGCTCTGCTGTCTTTTATCATAATGACTATCAAAAGGAACTTGCATTAAAATATATTAAAGAATTAGATGCTAGCAAAGCTTGGGATAAACCTATCATCACCGAAGTAACAGCGTTCTCAAAGTTTTATTCCGCGGAATCCTACCATCAGAATTATTATAACAACAATACCAATCAAGGTTATTGTCGTTATGTGATTGGTCCTAAATTGGAGAAATTTGAAAAAGTATTTAAGGATAAGTTAAAAAAAGACGAAGAATAGTACCTACACCAAAAGTTAAATTGACAAACAGTTAATTGACTTAGCCAATTTGAGTATTATATTTTATCTTAGGGATTCAATACTTTGAATCCCTAATTTTTTGATATGAAAAAAGTCCTTTTCGTTTTAATAATTTCCATTTTATCGGGTAAACATTATGCGCAGCCCTTGGTCAATGAGTCGGATGTTTTAAGGGGCAGTTTAAATGAAAATAGAGATTGGTTTGATATCAAGAAATATGTCATCGACGTAACCCCTCATTACGAAACTAAATCCATCACCGGTGTGGTCAGTTGGAAAGCTTTGGCAGTGAAACCTTCCAAACATATACAAATAGATTTACAAGCACCCCTACTGTTGGATAGTGTTTTTATTTGGAATAATATAAATGACAGCTTAAGGCCGATTAAATTAAAATTTACAAGATCCAATCATATTGCGCTGGCACAATTAGAGCAAGTAATACCAAAAGGTCAGGAGTTTGGTTTAACCCTTTTTTACCATGGCGTACCTAAAGAAGCCATAAGACCCCCTTGGGATGGTGGATGGATCTGGAAAAAAGACAGCAATGGACAACCTTGGATGTCTGTCGCTTGTCAAGGATTAGGTGCTTCTGTTTGGTATCCTTGCAAAGACCACCAATCTGATGAACCAGAGGAAGGCGCCATACTTTCTATACAAGTTCCAAAAGAGAAAAACCTCATTGCAATTGGGAATGGCCGAAAAATACCTGAACAAAAATGGTCTTCAGATAAAGCCTTCAATCGTTTTTCTTGGGAAGTCACCAATCCAATTAACAATTACAATATCATCCCCTACATTGGAGATTATGTGGGTTGGAAAGAAAAATATAAAGGCTTAAAAGGGAATTTAGATATAAGCTATTGGGTATTAAGAGCAGACTCTGCAAAAGCAGTAGAACAGTTCAAACAAGTACCTAAAATGTTAGAAGCATTTGAATATTGGTTTGGCCCATATCCTTTCTATGAAGACGGATTTCAAATGGTACAAAGTCCTCACTTAGGCATGGAACATCAATCTGCGATTGCCTATGGAAATCAATTTAAAAATGGTTATTTAGGAAGAGATTTGTCTGGTTCTGGCTGGGGCTTGAAATGGGATTTTATTATTGTGCACGAAAGTGGACACGAGTGGTTTGCCAACAATATTACCACCAAAGACATAGCGGACATGTGGGTGCACGAAGGTTTTACCAATTATTCTGAAACCTTATTCACTGAATATTTTTATGGTAAAAAAGCGGGCAATGAATACAATTATGGTATTCGTAAAAATATCCAAAATGATATTCCGGTCATTGGCACCTATGGCGTTAATCAAGAAGGCAGTGGTGATATGTATGCAAAAGGATCCGCTTTATTACACACCATCCGTCATGCCATTAACAATGATAGTCTATTCAGAAGTATTTTGATTGGTCTGAATCAGCAATTCTACCATCAAACAGTTACGACTGAGCAAGTAGAAAATTACATTTCACTTGGTGCTAATTTTGGCTTTCAAAAAGTATTTGACCAGTATTTAAGAACTGTTCAAATTCCAGTATTAAGCTATCATTACAACGAAAAAGAAAAAATATTTAGGTACGAATGGAAAAATTGTGTGCCTGGGTTTAACCTACCCTTACATGTTGAATATGCGGGGAAAAATTACAGCTTTATGCCGATGGATTATCAACCACAAGAACGTTTGATTCAAGCAGCAAATTTTAACTTAAATGATTTTGTACAAACCATCGAAAAGCAATACTATATAAAATTAGAGGAGGTTAAATAAGGAGTCCGCCCAACAATAAATTCAATTTATTTTTTCAAAACCCTACCTAAGCTGTACAAACGTTTTTGCCAATAAGGCTCCGATAAATCACTAATAGTAACCCCTTGACTGGTGGATGCATGTGCAAACTTATTATTGGTCATGTAAATACCCACATGTGAAATAGAGCGGCTACCGTCTGTTTTAAAGAAGATCAAATCTCCTTCTTTTAAATCTGACCAATCTATTTTTTCACTTTGCTCATATTGTTCTGCAGCTGTTCTTTTAAGACTGGTATTATAAATAGCGTTCATTACATCCAAAGTAAAATAAGAACAATCCACCCCTCTTTTACTGGATCCACCTAAAGCATAGGGTGTACCCCACCACTCATCAATTTTTTGTAAGAGTGGAATATTACTTATTTCTTCTACTGCTATATCCATTTGAATAGAATACTTTAATTGCAACCAATTGGCTTTCTCTACATCGGTTAAATTATCTGGCATTCTATCCGAACGTTGATTGGAAACCAAGATCGGTTCAGACTCAATAGCATCAGATGCTTTTTTAAGATAGACTCTACCTGGTTTAACTGATATATTATCTAAAAACTCAATATTATCATTATCTGCTTGAGGAACTGCTACCATCGCTGGCAAATTTCTTTTGGGTGCCGTCTTCCATTGAGTGGTTTTGGTTTGAACCTTCTGAGTAAACTTGGTTAAACTCGAACAGCTTGTCAATAAAGACGTAGTAAGGCCTACAATCAATATATAGATGGTACTTTTTTGCATCAATGGCAAGATAAGCCAAGATGCTTAAAATTGGTTCAATTGACGTTATTTTAACCCTTTTTTGTGGAAAATTAAGCCCGTCAAAGCCCTGCTTTTTTACGATATTTGCTCCTTATCCCGATAGCCCAGATGCCCAAATTTTCACATTTACACGTCCACACCCAATATTCGTTACTAGATGGAGCAGCCTCTATTGATGGTCTCTATAAAAAAGCAATCAAAGACGAAATGCCTGCTTTGGCTATCACCGACCACGGAAATATGTTTGGAGCATTCAATTTCGTTAGTCAAGCATGGAAGAATACTAAAGTCGTTGGGAAAGATACCAATGGAAAAGACATTTTAGCCCCCACAGTGAAACCCATTGTTGGTTGTGAATTTTATGTGGTGAAGGACAGGCATATCAAACAATTTACAAAAGAACATAAGGATGATCGTTTTCACCAAGTGCTTTTAGCCAAGAATGCGGTGGGCTATCAAAACCTAATCAAGCTAACTTCTCTTGGCTATATTGAAGGGATGTATAGTAAGTATCCAAGAATTGATAAAGAACTTATTGAAAAATACCATGAAGGCATCATTGCCACCACCTGTTGTATTGGAGCGCATGTGCCTCAAGCCATTTTAAGAGACGGAGAAGAAGCTGCAGAAAAAGAATTCAAATGGTGGTTGGATTTATTTGGTGAAGATTTTTATATCGAAATCCAAAGACATCAAATTCCAGAACAAGAAATCATCAACAATACCCTACTAAAGTTTTCAAAAAAACATAAGGTAGATGTGATTGCCACGAATGACAGCCATTATATCAACGAAGATGACGCCAATGCGCATGATATTCTTTTGTGTATTAATACAGGCGAAAAACAGTCTACTCCTGGGTTTGATGATTTCGTAAATGATGAGCTTCAAATAAAAAATAGAAGATTCAAGTTCCCTAATAACGAGTTCTATTTTAAGACACAATCCGAAATGATTGAGTTATTCAGCGACATCCCTGAGTCAATTGATAATACCAATGCGATTGTAGATAAAGTGGAAGTCTTAAATTTAAAGAAGGATATCCTCCTACCCGCTTTCCCCATTCCAAAAAGTTTTCAGATTCACAAGGACGCCAACATGAACCAGTGGGAGTTCTTAAAACATATTACATGGGAAGGTGCACATAAAAGATACGATGCCATTACTACAGAGATACAAGAACGTATTGACTTTGAATTGTTCACCATCCAAACAATGGGTTTTGCAGGTTACTTCTTAATTGTAAGTGACTTTATTAAAGCAGGCCGTGAGATGGATGTATTTGTTGGTCCAGGTCGTGGATCTGCAGCAGGTTCAGTAGTTGCCTATTGTATTGGTATCACCAATATAGACCCCATTAAATACCAATTACTTTTTGAGCGTTTCTTAAATCCGGATCGTAAGAGCATGCCCGATATTGATACGGACTTCGATGATGAAGGCCGTCAGAAAGTGATTGATTATGTGGTAGAAAAATATGGCAAGGAACAGGTAGCACAAATTATTACCTATGGTACGATGGCGGCTAAAAGTAGTATCAAGGATGTGGCACGTGTGATGGATCTCCCTTTATCTGAATCCAACTTATTAGCCAAACTTGTTCCAGATAAACCAGGCACCGAATTAAACAGATGCTTACATGCTCCTATTACGGCAAAGGAAGGTGAAAAATCGTTGGCCGAAAAAGAAGGCTATCAGTCCGATGATATAGATAACATTAAGAAACTAAGAGAAATCTATGGGGGCAACGATTTAAGGGCCGCAGTGTTACATGAAGCAGAAAGATTAGAAGGTTCCATTCGAAATACGGGTATACACGCAGCAGGTATCATCATTGCACCTAGCGATTTAACAGAGATCATGCCGGTGGCTACTGCGAAAGATTCTGATTTATGGGTGACCCAAATCGAAGGGTCTGTCATTGAAGAAGCAGGTGTAATTAAAATGGACTTCTTGGGTTTAAAAACCCTCTCCATCTTGAAAACGGCTTTGCAATTGATCAAACAAAATCATGGTGTCACTATTGATTTGGATACTATTCCATTGGACGACGAAGCTACTTTTCATTTATACCAACGCGGCGAAACCAATGCTACTTTTCAGTTTGAAAGCGTGGGCATGCAAAAATATTTACGTGAATTAAAGCCAGACAAATTTGCCGACTTAATTGCGATGAACGCCTTGTACCGACCAGGTCCAATTGCGTATATCCCCAACTTTATTGAACGTAAACATGGTCGTGAAGCGATACAATATGACTTACCTATCATGGAAGAGATATTGTCCGACACTTATGGTATTACGGTATACCAAGAGCAGGTAATGCTTTTGAGTCAAAAAATTGGAGGCTTTACAAAAGGTGATGCCGATGTATTGCGTAAAGCAATGGGTAAAAAACAAAAGTCAGTACTGGATAAAATGAAGGCACAATTTGTAGAAGGTGCCATGAAAAATGGTCATCCAGAAAAAGCGTTGGATAAAATTTGGACCGACTGGGAAGCCTTTGCACAATACGCCTTTAACAAATCGCACTCAACTTGTTACGCTTATGTAGCCTATCAAACTGCTTATTTAAAAGCACATTATCCTGGTGAATATATGTCTGCTGTCTTAAATCATGCAGGTAGTATTGACAAAATCACCTTCTTTATGGAAGAGTGTAAAAGAATGGGCATTAAAGTATTAGGGCCAGATATCAATGAATCCTTACAAGGATTCTCTGTAAATAAAAATGGAGAAATTCGATTTGGTCTAGGTGGCTTAAAAGGAGTTGGTGAAGCAGCCATTGATGCCATTATTTTAGAGCGTAATAAAGCAGGGCATTTTGAAACCATGATTGATTTTATCAAACGTGTATTATCAAGGGCCGTGAATAAAAAATCACTAGAAAGTTTAGCGTATTCTGGCACATTTGATTGCTTCCCAGAATACCATCGTGCACAATATTTTCATACAGGTGACGGCGATCGAACCAATGGTATGGAAAAATTGATTGGCTATGCGCAAGCCATTCAATCCATGAATACGGGAACTGCTAATACCCTATTCGGTGACCTGCCTTCTGCCATGCAAGTGCCTATTCCAAAATTGGCCACCTGCGAAGAATGGACTTTGACAGAGAAGTTGGATCATGAAAAAGATATTACGGGTATGTTCATGAGTGGGCATCCTTTAGACCATTTTAATTTTGAGTTAAAACATTATGCATTTTCTCCTATCAATGAGTTCAATGAAGTCAAAGATAATTTGATCAATTTCCCTAATAACTTAGGCAAGAACTTCAAATTAGCTGGTTTAGTAACCGAAGTACAACACCGTATCACTAAAACAGGTAAGAATTTTGGCTCTTTTGCAATCGAAGATTTTACAGGCAAAACTGATTTTATCTTATGGAGTGAGGATTATGTAAAATTCCAGAACTATTTAGAAGTGGGACAAAAAGTTTGTATCAATGGTTCCTTCAGGAACAGGTTCAACCAACCTAATAATTTTGAATTCAAACTTCAAACCATGTCTTTATTGGAGACTGTAAAACAACTCCAAACAAGAACAGTGGAATTGAGTTTGCATCCTGCCAACTTAAAAGCAGAAGCCATTCAGTTTTTAGAACAAAATGTAAAAGCCAATCCAGGCAGGACAGCTCTTAAAATAACTTTTGTCGAACCAAGAGAACAAATTGTTGCAAGCTTATTGACCATTGACAAAGGATTCATGGTGAATGATGAATTCGTTGAATTCCTAGACAAAAACCCTGAATGGAACGTACAGGTGAAGCTAAATAACTAATTGCCTAAGTAATTGTCCCCATTCAACCCCTCTCAAAGGTGGAAAAGTCAAGATGGCAGATATTAAAGTTTGGAGCTAATTTTGTACTAAGTAATTAAGAACAAGAAAAATTTAAACATACAACTATGGCATTAGAATTTACAGACGCGAACTTTCAACAAACAGTGATTGAAAGCGATAAATTAAGTGTGATCGATTTTTGGGCAGAATGGTGTGGACCATGTCGTGCCATCGGACCAGTTATCGAAGAATTAGCGGTTCAATACGAAGGCAAAGTAAATATTGGTAAAGTAAATGTGGATGTTAATCCTACTTTAAGTATGAATTTTGGCATCACTTCAATTCCTGCGATCCTTTTTGTAAAAGGTGGCGAAGTAGTTGACAAACAAATTGGCGCTGTACCAAAAGCAGTATTAGAGAAGAAGATACAAGCGCATTTATAAGCCGAGTAATCAAAGTAAGGTGTTTTGCACCCAACTCGATATACCTAATTAAATCCCGCAATTTGCGGGATTTTTTATACCATTGAACCCTAGAAAATAACAATAAATTAATTACCTTTCTACCCTAAATTTAACCCATGGCAAGATTTCAAGGCTTAATAGGCATCGTTTTGATTTTAATGATTGCTTTTTTGTTCTCCAATAATAAAAAGCGCATCAATTATCGATTAGTATTAAGTGGATTAGCGCTTCAGTTAACCATTGGCATTTTGATCTTGAAAATACCTGCCATCACAAGCTTTTTTCAAATATTAGGAAAAGGCATGGGTAAGATAGAAGAATTTGCACGTCAAGGTGCGTCATTTGTATATGGTGGAGTTGCTGCAATGGGTCCTGCTGGGGTAACTGATTTTACCAATGGTGGATTTGTATTTGCATTCAATGTGACTGCGACCATTATTCTAGTATGTGTTTTAGTTGCTTTATTTTACCATTTTGGAATCATGCAAAGAATCATTTCCATGATCGCCAAAGCCATGAACTTTATCATGAGGGTAAGTGGCGCTGAAGCATTGAGTAATGTAGCTAGTGCTTTTGTGGGACAGGTAGAAGCGCAGGTGATGATCCGTCCTTACCTACCAACTATGACAAAAAGTGAAATTTTAGCAAGTATGAGTGGAAGCTTAGCTTGTATTGCTGGTGGTATATTAGTGGTATATGCAAATATGGGTGCTCAAGCTGGTATGGATTTGGCCCCTAAATTAATTACAGCCAGTTTGATGGCTGCTCCTGGTGCTTTAGTGATTGCAAAGATTCTTTTCCCAGAAACTGAGGCTTCTCAAACGATGGGTAAAGTAACTTTAGAAGTAAAGAGTCAATATAGCAATACCATTGATGCAATTACACATGGTGCTGGAGATGGTTTTAAAATTGCCATGAATGTGATTGCAATGTTAATTGGATTTATCGCATTAATCGCCTTAGTAGATTGGAGTTTATTAAAGATTGGTCACCTTTTTAGTGCCCATTTAGATTTAAGCTTAAACTATATTTTTAGCAAACTATTTTATCCAATGGCTTGGGCAATGGGTATACCTAGTGTAGATGTCCAAAGTGCTGCTACCCTTTTAGGTCAAAAATTAACCATCAATGAATTTGTTGCGTTTAAGAGTTTGACTAGTAAAGTGATCCCAATTGTAACAGAAAAAGGCTTATTGATTGTAAGTATTGCAATTTGTGGTTTCGCTAATTTCAGTAGTGTTGGAATGTTAATTGGCGGTATTGGTGAATTAGCACCATCTCGTCGTAAAGACCTTGCTGAACTGGGCTTAAAAGCACTATTAGCAGGTACATTGGCGTCTTATCTTTCTGCAAGTATCGCAGGTATTTTAATAGGTTAAAATTTAAATTTGCCCTTAAACAGAATAGTGTTATCTAACGATAATGACTAACTTTGTGTCCTAATTTTCAGCGTATGAAACAGGCTCAAATACAGGTGATCGTAGAAGCTCAATCAGATGAAGTTTTAAAAACGATTGGACAAAAAATTATCCAAAACAAACGTATAAGTTTTGAAGATGGTGTGGCGCTATTTGAAAAAGCATCCCTACCCTATGTGGGTGCTTTAGCCAATTGGAAGCGCAATGAATTGCATGGTGATCGTACCTATTTTAACCGCAATTTTCATATTGAGCCTACCAATGTTTGTGTATTCTCTTGTAAGTTTTGTTCTTACTCAAAATTATATGCCCACAAAGAAGAAGGCTGGGAATTGACGATTGACCAGATGATGGATATCGTTCGTTCATACGATGGAAAACCTGTCACTGAAGTACATATTGTGGGCGGTGTACATCCTAAATTAACTTTATCTTTTTTCTTGGATTTGATGCGCGCTATTAAAGCACATCGTCCTGAATTACATATCAAAGCATTCACTCCTGTAGAATTAGATTACATGTTCCGCAAAGCAAAAGTTACCATTCAAGAAGGGATGCGTCTTGCACATGAAGCTGGACTAGATTCTTTACCTGGTGGTGGCGCAGAAATTTTTCATCCAGATGTTCGTACCATTATTTGTGAGGACAAAGTAGATGCGAATGGTTGGTTAGCAATTCACCAAACCGCGCATGAATTAGGCATGCATAGTAATGCCACTTTATTATATGGTCATATCGAAAAGTATGAACACCGTGTAGACCATATGGAACGATTAAGACAACTACAAGACCAAACAAAAGGGTTCAATACATTTATTCCATTGAAGTTTCGAAACAAAGACAATGAAATGAATGAGGTTCCAGAATCTACGATGCTAGAAGATTTAAAAATGTATGCGATCTCTAGACTATACTTAGATAATTTCCCGCATGTAAAAGCGTATTGGCCAATGTTAGGAAGACAAGTAGCACAATTGACTTTGAGCTATGGTGTCAATGACATAGATGGCACGATCGATGATACCACAAAAATTTATTCAATGGC
>JBEDDG010000033.1:0-11655 GCA_041176305.1 Bacteroidota bacterium
GAGGTATATTTGCACCCCTTATTGACCTGGGTTAGTAAGTGGAATGGCCCCGTAGCTCAACTGAATAGAGTATTTGACTACGGATCAAAAGGTTTCAGGTTTGAATCCTGACGGGGTCACAAAGCCCGCGCGAACAGCGTGGGCTTTTGCATTCAAGGAATCGCATAAAGCTCGCTTTAATGCGGTGACGAGAATGCAAAAGCAAAAACATCAGGCACTGATGTTTTTAAAGGGCTTTGAGTAAGGCAACTGCGAACAGGATGCGACCAAAGGGAGCAATCCTCTTGAGTAAGGCAACTGCGAAAAGGATGCGACCAAAGGGAGCAATCCTCTTGAGTAAGGCAACTGCGAAGAGGATGCGACCAAAGGGAGCAATCCTCTTGAGTAAGGCAACTGCGAAAAGGATGCGACCAAAGGGAGCAATCCTCTGAGTAAGGCAACTGCGAAGAGGATGCGACCAAAGGGAGCAATCCTCTGAGTAAGGCAACTGCGAAGAGGATGATGCGCAGCAACAATGCAATGCGTTTTACTCAAATTCTACTAATTTTAAACCTAAATTGAATGCATTGAAAATCTCCATCTACTCCGTTGGCAAAGCCAACGAAGCCTATATTAAAGAAGGCGTGGAACAATTCACTAAAAGAATTGGACATTACTACCCTATCGACTGGCAATTGATTGCCCCCTCTAAATTAACGGAACCAACTCAGATCAAAAAAGCTGAAGCTGCAAGTATCCTTAAAGCGATTACGCCAACAGATGTGTTGATTTTATTAGATGAGAAAGGTAAAATGTTAAGTTCCCCAGGATTAGCAAAATTGATCCAACAAAAGGCCAATCAAAGTGCGCAAAAAATTATTTTCCTTATAGGTGGCGCTTATGGCGTGGATGAAACCATACAGCAAAGAGCCAATTTTACCTGGAGCATTTCTGAACTCGTTTTCCCGCATATGTTGGTTCGATTGATCCTAGTAGAGCAAATCTACCGCGCATGTAGTATCTTAGCCAACGAAAAATACCACCACGAATAATGAGTATCACTTTATACCTTACTATCGCTACTGTCCTTATTTCTGTTATCGCATTTTATAATGCGGAGTTGATGGATAAATTTATTTTCCATCCCCATACCGTAAGTAGGCATAATGAATGGTACCGTTTTATTAGTTCAGGGTTTATCCATGCCGATTTTATGCACCTTGCATTTAATATGTTCTCCTTTTACATGTTTGGAGATTATGTAGAGCAATATTTTAATATGCTATTTGGCAACAATGGCAAGGTCTTATACTTATTCCTCTATTTATCTGCCTTGTTTGTTTGTTTGATCCCAACTTACCTTGAACAAAAAGATCGATACAATTACAATAGTTTAGGTGCTTCGGGTGCCATATCAGCGATTGTTTTTGCAGGTATTTTTTTAATGCCTACTATTCAAATTGGATTTTTTATTATTCCTCCTATTATCCCTGGATTTATATTTGGCCCAATCTATTTAGGCATCACTGCTTATTTATCCAAACAAGGACAAGGAGGGATCAATCATAGTGCACATTTATGGGGCTCTTTATACGGCGTCGTATTTTTAATTGTAGCAGCTTATTTCATCGCACAGTTCAATGTGGTTGCTAGCTTTATAGAACAGATTAGGCTTTACTTAGGAATGTAATTTTTACAACAGCTTTGGTCTTTGGGGTAATTTTAAAACGGTCATCAATACGTTGACCTACGACCCACGCAATCCTGTTCTCGGAACAAATCAAAGTTGTTCTAGCTTTGATTGCTGGACTTAACTTTAAGCTTCCTAAAAAATGATTGAGCTTTTTTTTCTTGCGCATGCCCAGGGGATAAAAATAATCTGTTGATACCCAAGACCTATTTAACAAAGGCCAACCTAAAATTGCTGCATCTAAATAAGCAATATGAACACTTGTATCCACTTTAAGTCCTTCCATTGTTTCAATCCATTCGAATTGAAATTTTCCAAAATGGGTATCTAACAAGGTTTGTTCTTTTTCAATCAACTCATACACTTTAGCTTCTTGAATAGGCACCAGCTGAATGGAGTTCTCCCATTTGATCAATTTATGTGTAGCAGATGCGATATAAGCACCTTTATTGGCTATGGCAATTTTATGCACCTCAGCAATTTGAGTAGCTTTAAAACCATAAGCTTGAACCAAACCCCAAATATAAGTGGCATTCCCTTTTAGGCTATTCCATTTAGCCAAATCAATAGTGGGGATGCCTTTAGGAAAACTGATATTCTTTTTCCAATAGGCGGCTATTGTAGCATTAACAATTGTATCTGCTTCTTGCAATCTAGCAATCGTATCCAATACTTGCTTACTCACATTGGGATAAATGGTCTCCATTTGTGGAATCAACTGATTGCGGATAAAATTTCTTGTATAATCATTCTTTTCATTAGAACTATCTTCTACATAATCTAGCCCATTGATTTTTGCAAAATCTTTAATACTTGCTTTTGTATAAGGCAATAAAGGTCTAATGATGTCTATATGATCTGTTGCAGCTCCATCTTGTTGATGGGTTCTAATTGCTGGTATACCAGTAAGTCCATTCAATCCAGTGCCTCTAAAAAATTGCATCAACACGGTTTCAACTTGGTCATCTGCATGATGTGCTGTCAACAAGACTACTTTAGCATTTACGGTTGTATTCAAGTCTTTTACTAAAGATTCAAACCATGCATAGCGTATTTCTCTTGCTGCTTGCTGTATACCCATTTTATATTGATCAGCAAATTTTAAAGTATCAAAACGCTTTGTAAGTAGCGGCATCTTCAATTGTGCAGCGAATGCTGTTACAAAAGCTTCATCTCTATTACTTTCTTCCCCTCTTAATTGAAAATTAGCATGTGCAATCGAACAGCTGGCGCCAATCTGATGCATGATCGCAGCTAAAACAATACTATCCACCCCTCCACTCACGGCAATTAAAAAATGTGTTGCATGGATAGCCCTTCCTGGAAAAGTTGTTGCCCAATGGCTTTTAAATTGTTCCAAGTTCAGTACCATAGTAGCGCGCTATTTAATTATTTTTTTTGCTCTTTCGCCCAGGTATCTTTAAGGGTCACTGTACGGTTGAAAACCAATTTATCTTTGTTACTAGTTGTATCTTGATAGAAATAACCTTTTCTTAAAAATTGAAAACGATCTTCTAAAGCATCATTCAATAAAGCAGGTTCACCCCAAGCAGTAGTCACTCTATTCAATGAATGAGGATTGATATAAGATTTAAAATCCCCTTCTGCACTACTAGGATCTTCCACATTGAACAAGCGATCATATTCATTCAATTCTACAGGGATAGCATGTTTAGCACTCACCCAATGCAAAGTACCTTTCACATGTATACCAGAAGTGTCTGCACCTGATTTAGAATTAGGGAAATATTTAGCATACACTGTAGTCACCTTACCATTGGAATCTTTGTCAAAACTTTCACATTCAATAATGTAGGCACTCTTTAAACGAACGGATAAGCCTGGTCCTAATCTGAAATATTTTTTTGTAGGCTCTTCCATAAAATCGTCTGCTTGAATCCATAATTCTTTACTGAAAGGAACAGGTCTTGTTCCTCCATTTGGATCTTCTGGATTATTTTCTGAGTGTAATAATTCTTCTTCTTGCTCGTAGTTTGTAATAACCAATTTAATTGGATCAGTTACAACCATTCTTCTTTGTGCAATTTTATTTAAATGTTCACGTACACAAAATTCAAGCAAACTAAAATCAATGATATTTTCTCTTTTAGCAATACCAATACGATCACAAAAATCTCTGATACTCTCTGCCGTATACCCTCTTCTGCGCATACCACTGATGGTAGGCATTCTTGGGTCATCCCAGCTTTGAACATGGCCTTCTTGCACCAACTGTAATAATTTACGTTTACTCATGACAGTATAGGTCATATTTAAACGTGCAAACTCATATTGATGAGAAGGGAAAATGCCTAATTGCTCAATACACCAATCGTACAAAGCACGATGCGGTATAAATTCCAATGTACAAACAGAATGGGTAATATTTTCGATGGAATCACTTTGTCCATGTGCAAAATCATACATTGGATAAATACACCATTGGTCCCCCGTACGATGGTGGTGTGCTTTTTTAATTCGATACAAAAGCGGGTCACGCATATGCATATTGGGACTTGCTAAATCTATTTTTGCGCGCAACACTTTTTCGCCATCATTGAATTTTCCTGCTTTCATTGCAGCGAATAATTCCAAATTTTCCTGAATACTTCTATTTCTAAAAGCATTGCCTGTACCAGGCACAGTAGGTGTTCCTTTTTGTTGTGCTATTTCTTCTGCAGTACTATCGTCTACATAGGCTAATCCTTTCTCAATCAATTGCACCGCAAATGCATACAATTGATCAAAATAATCTGATGCATAACATTCTTTAATCCAATTGAATCCTAACCATTTTAAATCGGCTTTAATGCTTTCTACATATTCTGTATCTTCTGTCACCGGGTTGGTGTCATCGAACCTTAAATTCGTTGCGCCTCCAAATGTTTCAGCTAATCCAAAATTTAAACAGATGCTTTTGGCATGTCCTATATGTAAATATCCGTTAGGTTCTGGTGGGAATCTAGTTAATATACTTTTATGCTTCCCAGTAGCTAGGTCTTGGGAAATAATTTCTTCAATAAAATTTAAACTTTTTTCGTCGCTCATAAGATCTTTTCTATTCGGGTAAAGGTACAAAAACCTGCCCCAAAAACCTACCTCAATTTAGACAGGCTAACTAGCCCTTGGCGCCATATATTTTTTGTACTTCTAGTACTAATTTTTCAATTTCAACATCGTCCCCTTTGGGGTGATAGGGCTGCTTTAAACTACTCCCAAAAACAAATGCAACGGTTTGCCAAATGCCTGCATTCAAGCCTCCTTTGTATTCCTTGATTAACTGATAACAGTTATTTCCCGTTTCTCTGTTGATAAGCTTCATCAACACTTTGCCTTGGTAAACAGACAAATTGGTTACTTTGTCTGCAAAATCTCTTTTTAATTCTTTCTCTCTGGATTTTATAATCTGCTTCCTTTGCTTTTCATCCGTCACATTGGCCAACTGGGCATTGACAGATCGTATGACTTTGCTAGCTGAAATCGCATAAGGATAGGTCACATACACTGCATTACGCAATCTTGTCCAATTGTTCCAATAATTACGTAATGCCCTAGTTTGGACAGCTGAAACAAGGACAGTGGGTAGCCAAGATTGAGGAATAGTGTCCCCTTCGGGCGTAATAAAAGCTTCTACCCTAACGGTATCATATTGGCTAGTTTGAGCAAATACTTGCTTGGACAAACTAGTTGTCAATAAAAAGAAGCATATGAAATAAGCGATTCTCATATCATTTGATACCCTAAAATACAAAAAGTAACCCTATTTCTTGAAACGATAATAAGCACCCATCATAAATCCGATGGTCGTTACAATCACTCCTAGCCATAATAGATTGATCCAAGGGAATTCATAGACTTTCAAAGTAATCAAATTGGTCAAAGCTGTTGATTCCTTTACCCCGATTTCTAAAATGCCTTTTTCTTGATCAATCACTTTGTTAAAACTAAGTACTAAGTTTTGCGCTTTTACCGTATCTACTTTTGAAGTTAAATTCAACCCTTCTAATAAAATTCCTGGCTCAGCTTCATATTTTAATCCTTCCTTAGACACTACATTCAACTGCAATCTTAATTCGTTCACACCAGCGGGTCTATCTCCAGGAGGATTCACATTTACTTTTTCTAATTTGATATAACCATTGCTATAAAAAATAGAATCTCCTACCGCAATTTGGTTCGGCGTAAATCGGGTGGTGTCTTCTTCTGTATGGTCTTGGAAAGAAGTCACATACACAAAAATATCTTTGTGCAAATAATGTTTAGCTGCTGGATTTGCAGAAAACCCTTCCATGCCTTTGTTGTTCTTTAAGACATCAGGATACAACATAAATGTTTCCCCTGTTTTCTTTTCTTTGAAACCCAATTCGAAATACCTTTTACCTAAATCGTCAAAAGTATCTCTTAAGTAAGTCACATTATACTTACCCATATCCGTTTCAATCGTTTCAAATAAAGTGAGGTTCTCCCTTGGATCACCCACTGGACTATTCTTCTGGGTAGAATCCACTCTTAAAGGGCTTATTCCTGTGGTATTATAACTTAAAGTTGTTTTATTCGCCGAGGAAATAAATATACCTGCAAGCACTAATCCAAAACCAATATGTCCAACGGAAGCACTTGCAGCTTTTAATTTACCTTTTAACACCACCGACCAATAGCTCACATTACCAACGATTGCAAAGATAGAAGCGAAGATGGCTATATAGATAGCGCCTAAGAAGCCTGCGCCTTTCTTGTCATAGGCAACGCCAACAAAAACAAAAATAAGGGTACTGATAACCGTCGTAATCACTAATGGCCATACCAATTGCTTTTTAAAATAAGCCATCGGCGTCGTCTTGAATTTCAAGAACTGCCCAATTGCTGTTAAGCAACCAATAATAATTGCGACAAATATTTGAACTTGATTATGTGCAAATTCTGGATCTTCTGGTGGTGCGATTTGTGTGCCAAATATTTTATTAAATACAGGCGTGGATGTTTTTAAAATAATCACCATTGCTGCTAAGACAAGCACTAAAGAACCAATTAACATCCAAAATTCTCTACTATCAATGGCATCTTCTTTCAAAGGCTCTTGCATTGAATTGTAACGAATAATATACAAGACAAAGAACGGAATTACAAAAATGAATAAGAAAAATAACAATTGTCCATTCATACCTAAATCCGTAAATGCATGTACTGAAGTATCTCCCAAAACTCCACTTCTTGTTAAAAAAGTAGAATAAACGATTAACAAGAAACTGATACCAATAAACAAATAAGTAGCTTTTAAACTTGCCCCTGTTTTGTTATAAATCATCGCTGTATGAATCCCAGCCACTAAAGTCAACCAAGGTACTAAAGAAGCATTTTCTACAGGATCCCAAGCCCAATATCCACCAAAGGTTAAACTTTCATAAGCCCAAGCAGCACCCATCATAATACCAAGCCCTAATACCCCAGCCGAAAAATTAGCCCAAGGCAAAGCAGGCTTAACCCAATCATGTTCTTTTTTTAACATCCCTGCCACTGCATATGCAAAAGGAACAATGGTTGTTGCAAACCCTAAGAAAAGGATTGGAGGATGTATGACCATCCAGTAGTTCTGTAATAAAGTATTTAAGCCTGTACCGTCTTTTAACAATTGTAAGTAATCTGGTCTGGCTAAAATTGGCCAAGTCATTTCTTGTCTTAATAAAATAAATGGACTAGATCCAATCTTTATATCAAATACAAATAAACCAATGACCATGGTAGCCAACATCAATTGCGCAAAACTAATTACCATCATCACTCCAGCCTCATAAGCTTTGGCTTTCTTAATCAAAATCAAACCAAGGATTGCATGCCAGAAACTCCAAAGCAAAAAGCTTCCTTCTTGACCTTCCCAGAAACAACTCAACAAATATTCAAAAGGCAAATTCTTATCGCTATGTGTATAGGCGTATTTATATTCAAACAAATGATTGTAGATCACATAAAATAAAACCAAAAAGCTACCTATCACTGTAAAGGCCTCGATCACAAATGCTGTTCTGGCTAATTTCTTCCAACTTGATTCAACGATTAATTCTTTAGCATAAAATGCTTTTGCAAAAGAAAAAGTAGCTACTAAAGAAGCTACAAAAGAAAGTACCGATAAAAAATAACCTACCTGACCAGGTAATAAATTCTCCCCAATAAACTGAGTTGGCTGCATGTTGTAATTTTGATTAGTTGGTAATAGTTACCGGTTGCTCTTTCATTGCATCTGGATTGTCCTTGTACTTGGAAGGACATTTCATGACAATAGAACTGCATTCAAAAGCATCGCCTTGAACACGACCTTTTAAGACCAAACGCTCTGACTTTTCCATATCCGTAGGCATCGCATTGCGATAGACTACCGCAATTTTACCGCCTAAACTATCTTCCACATTAAATTTTAATAAATTAGGGTCTTTTACTGGATCGTACTGCACAGGAACAGATTTGTCCATTTTTACGATCAAATTCACATATTTACCCTCTTTTTGCTTTGCTGAAGCCACTGTTTCGTAACTACTTAAATCGCCTGTATAGCTTATTAACACTACAATCGCGGCTGCAATTAAGACCAATAAAATAAGATGTGTTTTCTTCATACCGCAAAGTTAACCAAATGGCCTTAAATTGCATCAAAATTTACGCATCTCATAAACATTCACCATGCGCCTTTTTGACTATATCATTGTATGTAAAAGCCCCGATTTCAAGAACGTGGACAGAATTAGCCAATTCATGTTATTGATCACCTTAATGGCGCTTTCCTATGCTTTATATGCTGGACTCTACCCAAAGCCCTTTTTACTGATTGCGATCATGACTTCGGTGGCTAGTTGGTGGATTTTTTGTGTATACCAAGGCATCAAAGGAGGCGTACCCTATTATCGATTAGGCTTATTATTTGCTTCCTGGGGTTGGTTTTTACTTCCAAATGCTTTGCTCATATCGGGTATCTTCTTGATCGCTGCATTATTTGAGCGCCAAGTAAAGTTCCCCTATGAAATCGCCGTAGACCCTGCTGGAATCTTAATCAACACTTTCCCTAAAAAGTTTTATCCATGGGCTGAAATCAATAATATGTTAATTAAAGACGATTATATTACCGTTGATTTTAAGAACAATAAATTGATCCAAAAACAGATCAATGAACCTGTGACCGAAACGATCAAAAACGAATTCAATGCTTTTTGTGCAGAACAGCTAGCTAAAACAAACTAATTATGGCATTAACAGATTCCCCTTATTTATTATACTCAGACGGCGAAGGAAATATCTTTGAAGACGAAACCCTTTATGTCGTTGGTAGAGCAGGCTGGGACGCCTATCCTATCCCTGACGAAGATTGGATACCCCTGCCAGAAGGCGGTAGTTTATATGAATTACCTGGCAGAAGAGGCATTGGTATAGATGTAGAAACAGGCGACATGCGTTTGTGCGAAAAAGGCTGGGCTGTTGCCGCATTTATTCCTCCTGCACACACAGGGCTGTATATTGCTGCCTATGAATCACTGCCAGATGCACCCTTATTGCCTTTATTTTGCTATACTGCGGTGGGCTGGCTAGATGGCGTGAATTATGTGCCGGCAGTAAGAATTGAACAAGATATCCGTCAGGATTGTGAAGGGTATGATCAACCTACTATTGAATTAGGGGCGGATCATTTATTAAAAACCTATAGCGAAAACAGATTGGTAAAACATTTGATGCAAAATTGTTGCATGACCTACCATTGCCCTGCAGCAAGAAATTTTGCCATGGGGCGATGGGAATGCCCTATCCCCATTTCCCCCGCATGTAATGCCAATTGCATTGGTTGTATTTCTTTTCAACCCATTGAAGAGGAAATTGTTTCTAACCAAGAACGTCTTTCTTTTAAACCCACTGCTGCAGAAGTCGTTGAATATACCGTGCCGCATTTGATGTCTGCCCCTTTCCCAATTGTTAGCTTTGGGCAAGGATGTGAAGGAGAACCATTGTTAATGTGGGAGACGATTAAAGAAGCGATCATTGAAATCAGAAAACACACAAACAAAGGAAGTATCAATATTAATTCTAACGGTTCAAATCCAAAAGCAGTAGCTGCTTTAGCGGAGGTTGGATTGGATAGTTTGCGTGTAAGCACCAACTCTGCAAGACCAGAAATTTACAATGCCTATTATCGACCAAATAATTACACCTTCGAAGATATTGTTGAAAGTATTAAAGTGATGTCTGCAGCAGGCAAATGGACTAGTATCAACTATTTTGTTTTTCCTGGTATGACCGATACCGTGGCTGAATATGAAGCACTAAGAAAATTAATTAAAGAGACTGGATTAAAAATGATCCAATGGCGTAATTTTAATATTGATCCAGATTGGTATTTAGGTAAAATTGGCGTGACGGAACCTGGTGAAATTATGGGTGTGAAACAAATGATGGACTTGATCAGAGAAGAATTCCCTGATTTAAAATTTGGTTATTATAACCCTCCAATCGAAAGAATTAAAGGAGATTATACGACCGCATTTGCTCACCACTAATTCAAATTAAAATTTTAAAAGTAATCGTGTAGCTGATATTGTGAAACTGAAAATATAATTTTTGAAAAGACATTACAACAAACAAGTCCAAATTGGTACCCTTTTAGCCATCATTGCATGTGTTATTTGGTCAGGCAACTTTATTGCTTCCAGGTATTCTATCCAGCTTGCAGGTCCTATTAGTTTGGCTTTTTATAGATGGACCATTGCTACATTGACAATGTTACCCTTTGCTTACAAAAATTTTAAAAAGGAAAAACATATTTTCACCCAACACTTTAGTTACTTTTTTTGGATGGCCCTCGTAGGCGTAGCCGTCTACAATACAATGATCTATCAAGCAGGTCATTCTACCACTGCTATCAATATGGCCTTGTATGGATCAATTATTCATCCTATTGTTGCTACTTTACTAGCTGCCTGGGTGGTACATGAAAAATTACATTGGAAAAGTATAGCTGGAATTGGTTTGGGTATTGTGGGGATTATTGTGTTATTGAGTAAAGGTGATATCAATACCCTTTTGCATTTTAGATTTGCCACTGGTGATTTATGGATGATTGGGGCGGGCTGTTGTTTTGGCACTTACAATGTATTTGTGAGAAAAAAACCGGTTGGTATTTCTAACAATAGTTTTTTATTAGTGTTGTTTGCTATCGGCACTTTACTCCTATGCCCATTTGCAATGTATGAAATGGCCTATGTTCAACCTGTCCAATTTAGCAAGGAATTATTGATTGTAGTTTTATACATAGGCATAGGCAATTCAACGATTGCTTATTTATTGTGGAATATGGCTATCCATCGATTAGGTGCCGCAAAAACAGCCTTATTTGGCACTTTAATTCCCTTTTTAAGTTCTATTGAAGCTTTGTTTATACTTAAAGAGCAATTCACCATTTTTCAAATCATAAGTGGCGTGATCATCATCTCAGGGATTGTGATCAACACTTGGCCTTCAAAAATTAAAGATGGACATTAGTACAATTATACTGCTCTGCTTGATTGCATTTTTAGCAGGTTATGTAGATGCTGTTGTTGGTGGAGGCGGATTAATTCAAGTGCCTGCAGGTTTAATTTTAATGCCTGCTCAAGCAGTGTCAACTGTGATTGGCACACTTAAAGTCCCCTCCTTTTTTGGCACTTTCTTTGCCACCTACCAATATTTACAAAAAGTAAAAATCCCCATCCTTCGCATCCTTCTATATACAAGCATTGCCTTTACTGCTGCCTTTTCAGGTTCTTTACTACTTACAAAAATGAGTAATCAATTCATGAAGCCTGTTATCTTTTTTGTTTTATTGGCCATGGCTATTTATACATTTACAAAAAAAGACTTTGGACAAGTATTGCAAAAAGAACAAATCAAATTTCCAATGCTGAAAGGCGTGTTGATTTGTTTAATCATTGGCTTCTATGATGGTTTTATTGGCCCAGGCGGAGGCAGTTTATTTG
>JBEDDG010000034.1:0-11264 GCA_041176305.1 Bacteroidota bacterium
AGCTTGTTCAATCGCATGATACGCTATGGATTGGTCTATCACTAAGGCTAGGTCACGTTCTACAGAAGGGAACTTAGACACTTCTTGGTATTTAACCACCACTGCCTCGTGGGCATGTAATAAGGTAGTAAGATCAAATTGCAAATACACAACAGATTGCTTGATATCAAATTGACCTAGTTTTTTTGCACCCACCTGTTCGATGGTCCCCAAAACCGTTTTGCCAGCAATGACTTCAAATTGACCATTGCCAATAGGGTTAAAGTTGATTTTTTTCAATCCTAATAATTCGCACAATGCAGCAGCAAGTCCTTTTAAGACAAAGAAATCTTGTTCCGCTGCTTTTGCCCTCCAACTATCCTGCACTTGTTTGCCAGAAAGGTAGATGGATAAAATTTCTTGTTCTTGGTATTTACCTGCAGCTGTTTTAGCATAGACCTTACCCATTTCAAAAAATGAAATGGATTCGTTCTTTCGATTGTTATTGTAGGCAATGGTTTCCAATCCTGTTTCCAACATGGCAGGACGCATCACATCTAAATCGGCACTTAAACTATTCAACATCTTGACTGTTGTTTCCAACTGCGCTTCGGTATAATACTTACTATTGGTAATGGAATTTGTTAAAATTTCTGTGTACCCACGACCCACTAAATAGTTGGCAATTTTATTTTTGAACTGCTCCTTCGATTCTAATAAATCAATCGATGGACTAATGGTAATCGCTGTTGGAATCTCAATATTATCCAAGCCATCTATACGCAAAATCTCTTCTACTAAATCTGCTGGAATACTGATGTCAGGCTTATTATAAGGCACTGCTACTTGAATACTGTCGACGTCTTGATGCAAAACAGTAAATCCTAAACTTGTTAAAATGCCCACTGCCTTGTCTGCCTCATATTGCTTGCCACTTAATTTTTTTAAGTACGCAAAAGTCATAGTCACTTTCACTTGTTCCGCAGGACTTGGATAGACATCTACCACCTTACTACATTTACCTCCTGCAATTTCTTGCATCATTGCTGCAGCTTTTTCCAACACTTTAACCGTGCCTGCAATGTCTACTCCTTTTTCGAAACGAGTTGCTGCATCTGTCCTTAATCCATGGTGGACGGATGTTTTACGAATATGTACATTCTCGAACCAAGCACTTTCTAAAAATATCGAAGTCGTTGATGTACTCACACCGCTATTCAATCCACCAAAAACACCTGCAATACACATTGGTTTTTCACTATCACAAATCATTAAATCCTGTGCAGTTAATTTTCTTTCTTTTTCATCTAAAGTGACAAATAAACTGTCTTGAGGACATTTTTTCACCACCACTTTTTTACCCTGAATTTTTGCTGCATCAAATGCATGTAAGGGCTGGCCCGTTTCATGTAAAATATAATTGGTGATGTCTACAATGTTATTGATAGATCGAACACCTATCGCTTGTAATTTATTTTTTAACCATGCCGGAGACGGACCCACTTTTACGCCTTCTATCACAATGCCACTATACCTTGCACAAGCTTCCGGATTTTCAATCACAACTTCATAAGGCGCCACAGCTGCATCGATAGTAGGCAATTGATTGAATGGGCTCACTGGTACCGAATGGGTTTGGTGGTAAGTTAAATAAGCACATACATCTTTTGCCACGCCATAATGACTCATTGCATCCATCCTATTTGGCGTCAAGCCAATTTCATAAATCCAATCTTGGTAATAGTCATATAATTCAGCCACTGGCTTACCTACTGGTGTAGCAGGATCAAGGACCATAATACCTGCATGGTCATCGCTTAAGCCAATTTCATCTTCTGCACAAATCATCCCCTCACTTTCTGCTCCTCTTATTTTTGCCAATTTCATGGTAATGGGTGCACCCCCTTTAGGATAGATCGTTGTACCAACTTGAGCAACGACTACTTTTTGGCCCACCGCTACATTCGACGCACCACAAACAATATTCAATGGACGTTCGCCACCTACAGCCACTTTGGTCAATTTCAATTTATCTGCATTGGGATGTTGCGCTGTTTCAAGCACTTCTCCAACCAATAAGCCTTGTAGGCCTCCTTTGAAATTTTCATATAGTTCCATGGACTCCACTTCTAGTCCTATAGAGGTCAATATAGTAGATAATTCTTCTTTGGGAATGGGTGCTGGTAAATATTCAGATAGCCAGCGATAACTGATGGTCATGATGCTACTTTAAGGTATGGTTCAAAAGTACAATTTTATGTTTAAATCTCCCTGCATAACCCGTTAATAACTCTGATTTTTATGTGCAAACCCGACTAAAACCAGTTGTGGATAAGCCAATTGAATAATTAAATTTCGGGATGCCGAATTTTGAAGGGATTTTCGCAGTAAGAAAAGCAACAATTTTATGGCCCTCCCAAACCTCAATACTAGATCGACGACGAGAAAAAAAACAAGCTCAGTAGATGTGAGCGCCATGATGTATGGGAAAATTCCGCCACAAGCAAGAGAATTAGAAGAGGCGATCCTAGGTGGTATTCTTTTAGAGAAAAGTGCCTTTGATACGGTCACAGAAATATTGAAGCCAGAATGTTTTTATGTAGAAGCACATCAAATGATTTTTCAATCGATGCAGAGCTTACAACAAAAGAACATGCCGATTGATATGTTGACAGTGGTGGAAGAATTAAAAATGCGCGAGTACTTGGATCAAGTGGGTGGTGCTTATTACATTTCAAAATTGACCAATGTGGTGGTGTCAACAGCCAATATAGATGCACACTCTAAAATTGTTTTACAGAAATTTATACAAAGAGAATTAATCAGGATCAGTGGTGAAATCATCACCAATTCATACGAAGACAGTACCGATGTATTTGACTTATTGGATGAGAGTGAAACTAAAATGTTCAACATCACCAATAACTACTTAAAGAAAAATTTCGTGGACATTGGTAATGCATTGGCAGAGTCGATCACTCGTATTGATGAATTAAGAACCAAGAAAGACGAGATCTCTGGTGTACCAAGTGGATTCGCTTCTTTGGATAGAATTACTTTTGGATGGCAGCCTACGGATTTAATCATCTTGGCGGCACGTCCATCTGTGGGTAAAACCGCTTTTGCCTTGAACCTTGCAAGAAATGCAGCATTGCATCCAACCAAACCACAAGGTGTAGGCTTCTTTAGTTTGGAGATGAGCGCGTCTCAATTGGTGCAACGTATTTTAAGTGCGGAGAGTGAAATTAAAATGGAAAAAATCTCAAGAGGAAAATTAGAAGATTACGAATACCAGCAATTGCATACAAAAGGGATCAACAGACTTGAGTCTGCCCCTATTTATATTGACGATACGGCAGCATTAAATATTTTTGAATTCAGAGCAAAGGCAAGAAGACTCGTTAACAAACATGATGTAAAAATTATCATCATTGACTACTTACAGTTAATGAGTGGCTCTGGTGATAGAAATTCAAATAGAGAGCAAGAGATTAGTAATATCTCTCGAAGTTTAAAAGCATTGGCAAAAGAATTGAATGTACCGATCATTGCCTTGTCTCAGTTAAGTCGTGCGGTGGAAACCAGAAAAGAAAGTAAGATGCCTCAGTTGAGTGACTTACGTGAATCGGGTGCGATTGAACAAGATGCGGATATGGTTATGTTCATTTATAGACCAGAATATTACGAAGTAATGAGCAACGAAATGGGCGAAAGTACCATGGGCGAAACGCATATCAGGATTGCGAAGCACAGAAATGGTTCATTAGACTTAGTGAAATTAAGGGCAAGATTAGATGTACAAAAATTTGAAGAGTGGGATGGCGATAGTGGTATCCCTGGACTAGGTAGTAATTACAAGCCTATTTCAAGCAACCTAGGCGGAGGAGATGCACAAGACGGAGGCAGGTTCTTTATTCAAGGTAGCAAGATGAATGGCGGAGAATTTGATGATGGCTTAAACGATGATCAACCTTTCTAATCGAACTGTATGTCTGTTCCCTACTTTTACGAACCCCATATTAGTGCTGGCCATACACAGTTTACATTGAGTGAAGCCTCAAGCAAACATTGTATTCAAGTATTAAGAATGCAAGAAGGTGATCGTATCGATATCACAAATGGCATAGGCGGATTATTTCATGCACTCATTCAAGTGGCGCATAAAAAAAATGCTATTGTACAAATTACAGAGGCAATCCAAACACCTCGACCAACACAACAATTACAGCTTGGTATTTCTTTATTAAAAAATGCAGTTCGTCTTGAATGGCTTTTTGAAAAAGCAACCGAAATGGGTGTAACGCATATCATCCCCCTCCTTTGCGAGCGAACTATCCATGAAAGATTCAAAACAGAAAGAATGCAACAAATCATTCAATCTGCCATGATTCAAAGTCAACAAACTTGGTTACCTATATTAGCTGCCCCAACTGAATTAACCCAATTCCTAGACCAAGCAGCTGCTGCACAAAAGTGGATTGCCCATTGTGAACCTACCATAAAGCAGTCCATTAAAACAATTGTGCCAGGCCAGGACCTTATTTTATTAATTGGACCAGAAGGTGATTTTTCTCCTACTGAAATTGAAGCAGCCATTGCAAAAGATTTTAAACCAATCGATCTTGGCCCTACCCGACTCAGAACTGAGACGGCTGGTATTTTTGCCCTAAGTGTCTTAAAAAATTTCTAATTTGCAGGCATGAAAGTGCTTGAAGTCAATACGCCCCAGTTAGATAAAGAATTTGTTGAAATCAATGCGATGGTCAACAAAGAGAATCCCCATTATATTCGACCACTCGATAACGAAGTGTTGGCCACCTTTGATCCTGCCAAAAATAAATTGTTCAAAGACGGTGCCGCTAAAAGATGGATTGTGCAAGATGCAGGAGGCAAGACCCTAGGACGTATTGCAGCATTTCATTATTCCAAATACAAGAACAAAGGCACGGATTATCCCACTGGATGTGTAGGTTATTTTGATGCCATCAATGATCAAGCGGTGGCAAATTTATTATTTGATACTGCAAAAAATTGGTTACAAGCAGAAGGTATGGAAGCAATGGATGGACCAATCAATTTTGGAGACCGAGATAAATGGTGGGGCTTAATGGTGGAAGGAGATGACAGGGAACCCATGTATGGTATGTCTTTTAACCCAAGCTACTATGAGGCCTTATTTTCCAATTACGGTTTTGAAAACTTTTACAACCAATACTATTACCGCATTTTGATCTCCACTGGATTACCAGAAAGATTCAAAGAGCGTTACGAAAAATTCAAAGCAAAACCTGAATACTCCGCTAAACATCTTAACAAAAATCAGCTGGATAAATTTGCGCATGATTTTGTAACCATTTACAATGCAGCATGGGCGCAACATGGAGAAGCCAAAGCGATTACCCATGATCAAATCATGAAATTGTTTAAGACTTTAAAACCAGTCATGGACGAACGTGTAATTTGGTTTGCTTACTATAAAGAAGACCCTATTGCGATGTTCATTAACATACCAGATGTGAACCAATATTTCAAACATTTTAATGGCCATCTTGGATGGAAACAAAAACTTCATTTAGTCTGGATGAAGTGGATGAAAAAGAATTCAAGGTTAACTGGTTTGGCTTTTGGCGTGGTGCCAAAATTCCAATCCTTAGGCATTGATAGTTATTTAATTTATTCAAGTTCCATCCTGCTCAATAAAATTGGAATATACGAAGAATATGAAATGGGATGGGCTGCCGATTGGAATCCTAAAATGGTGAATATCTATAAAAGTTTAGGGGCGAGTCCAAGCAGGCGCATGGTCACTTGGAGGCATATTTTTGATCCCCAAAAACACCCTTTTGAGCGCCATCCCTTAATGGAATACCAACGCCCAAATGAAGCCAGCTAAGGTTTTTAGAATTGGGGGATAAGATTTGTTCCCTAGCTCAGAAAATTACCTTTTGATGCAGTATATTGCAGCTCAAGTATGGAGAATTTTATCGTATCAGCAAGAAAGTATCGTCCTCAAAACTTTAATACAGTAGTGGGTCAAGCCCATATTACTACTACTTTAAAGAATGCGATCTTAAACCAACACCTGGCACATGCATTTTTGTTTTGTGGACCAAGAGGGGTGGGTAAAACGACTTGTGCGCGTATCCTTGCAAAAACGATCAATTGTACCAATATTACTAAAGAAGGAGAAGCATGTAATACTTGTGAAAGTTGTGTGTCCTTTGAAAAAGGAGCAAGTTTAAATATCCATGAATTAGATGCGGCAAGCAATAACTCTGTAGATGATATCAGGTCCTTGGTGGAACAGGTTCGTTTTGCCCCTCAGGCCGGTAAATACAAAGTGTATATTGTAGATGAGGTCCACATGTTAAGTGCCAGTGCCTTCAATGCATTTCTTAAAACATTAGAAGAGCCACCACCCTACGCCATTTTTATTCTTGCGACTACCGAGAAACATAAAATCCTACCTACTATCTTAAGTAGATGTCAAATATTTGACTTTAAAAGGATTGTTCCAGAAGATACCGTAAAACATTTAGAAGAGATTGTTGAGAAAGAACATATCAAGGCAGAGAGAAACGCTTTACAATTGATTGCTCAAAAGAGTGAAGGTTGTATGAGAGACGCTTTGAGTATCTTAGATAAAATTGTGAGCTTCTCCAATGGGGCATTGACCTACGAGAACACTTTAGAGCATTTAAATATTTTAGACGAAGGGTACTTCTTTAAATTATTATCGCACTTAACAGAACAGGACCTAACCAGTGCAATGTTATTGTACGATGAAATCAATCAAAAAGGTTTTGAAGGCGATACGGTTTTATACGGCATGGCTGCTTTCATCAGAAACATCCTTGTTTGTAAAGACAAAGCCAGTGCGCATTTACTTGAATCTATAGAAGGCTGGAGAACACAATATGTTGAAACCGCAGCAAAAATTGGCACTCCTTATTTAGTGAGTGCATTGAATATTTTAAATGAAGCGGAGATTCAATTTAAAATGGCCCGTAATAAAAGATTGCACGTTGAATTGGCATTGATCAAACTCAATTTTCTACAACAAGCAATTGAATTAAGTATGGAAGACGGCCAGCTAGTAAAAAAAAAACTAGTTGATAGTCATTACCCAATTCGTACAAAAAAGATTATCCCATTAAGCAATATCGTTGTCAACGCGGAGGCTAAACTAATCATTGAAACCCCAGCTGCAACAACAAAAGCTGCTGCGCCAATAACTGCCCCGGCAGCTGCTCCAGCACCAGCAGTTGTACCTCCTACTGCAGCAGCTGTAGCTCCTAATTCAGGAGGGAAGAAAAGTTTATTGGCTGTATTGCAACAGAAATACGGAAGCGAATACAATATTGAAGAAGTAAAAGAAGCCATTTCCTTGAATATCGAAACCCTTCAAGCTTGTTGGAACGACTATGCAAATAAAATGGAGCAAGACTTAAAACACTCTGTGGCGGGCACTTTTAGAATCGCTACGCTTCAAATAGAAGACCCAACCCATTTCACAATTACAGTTCCAGCCTTAACGGCTCAAAAATTTGTTGAACAAGAAAGAATGAGTTTGATGGAAACCATTTGGGAACGTTTTCAAAACAGGGCCATTCAATTCAGTATCCTTGTAGATGCAGGTGAAAAAGAAGATGTGCCTTTGCATTTGAAATTGAATAGCAAACAGAAATTTGAACATATTGCTAAACAATATCCATTGGTGCAACAACTTAAAGAAAGATTGAATTTAGAAGTGCATTTTTAAAGCTTTGCTTTCGCGTATCCTTTTTGTTTCAGGTATTGGAAAACCTTTTGACGGTGGTCTCCTTGAATAATTATTTCTCCGTCTTTAACAGACCCGCCTGTGCCACAATAATTTTTTAGTGCTTTTCCTAATGCTTCTAAATCAGCCTCATTGCCTTGGAATCCGAAAACGATGGTGACCGTCTTGCCTGCACGATGCTTGGTTTCTAATATAACCTTAAGCAATTGCTCAGCTGGTAATAAAGTTTCCTGCTCCTCTTGTTCTTCAGGTAGTTTGAAATTGGGATCGGTGCTGTACACCAAAGGAATACTAGCAAAACTATTGAGGGTGTTTTTTGGCTTCTTCGACATCTTATAAAAACTAGTTTACCCGCATGCTTACAATCACAAAACCAGTCTTGGTGGTTTGAAGCAATAAGGTCAAATTATATTTTTGTTGACTGGATAACAATTTACCAGTAAGGTATAAAGTGTTTCCTAATTTTCTTTCGGCACTTTTATCAAAACCAACAATGTTCTTTTGATTGAAAAAAGCTTGTAAGGTTTCATTTGCTTGTTGTGCATTCAAGGGCTGATTAGAAACCTGATCTAAAATACTCGACTCCACCTGATTCCCCCAAAAGCTCTTTAAGGCATTAAAGTTCCCTGTTTGCAAATGTTGCACTAACAAATCCGTTTCATTTTGCGCCTGAACAGCAGTGCCACAGTGCAAAAGGGCCAATACCATAAGTATTTTTGAGATTAACTTCATTTTAGACTATTATAGTAGGATAAGGTTTTGTAATGTGCCTAGTATTTTGAAACTTTGAGGTATAAAAATAAAGAAATTATACTCAACGGTTTAAAAACTTAAAGAATATGTCAAAAAAAGTAATATTAGTGATCATGGATGGATGGGGACTGGGTCAAATTGCTAAAGCAGATGCAATTCAACATGCAAATGTGCCCTTTGTAACCCAACTCTATAAAACTTATCCTAATAGTACTTTGGTGACTTGCGGAGAAGAAGTGGGTTTGCCAGAAGGACAGATGGGCAATAGCGAAGTAGGTCATTTAAATTTAGGTGCAGGCAGAATCGTTTACCAAGAATTACAAAGAATCAATGTAGCCATCAAAACAGGTGAGTTTGCAAGCCATCCCACCCTACTTGCTTCCATTCGTTATGCAAAAGAAAATAACAAACCACTTCATTTAATGGGTTTAGTAAGTGATGGTGGTGTACACGCCCATACACAACACTTAAAGGCTTTATGTGATTTATGTAAATCCGAAGGATTGACAAATGTATTTATTCATGCATTCACAGATGGTAGAGATACGGATCCAAAAAGTGGACAATGTTATATTGAATCCCTTGAAACACATTTAAAACAATCGGTAGGTAAAATTGCGACCCTAAGTGGAAGGTATTATGCAATGGACCGTGACAAGCGTTGGGAAAGAGTTCAACTCGCCTACAATGCAATGGTGCAAGGTGTTGGAAATACTGCAACGAGTGCGATTGAAGCGATTCAAGAAAACTATGCAAAAGATACGACGGACGAATTTATATTGCCCACCGTGCTTACTGAAAATGGACAACCCATCGCGCGCATTCAATCAGGCGATGCAGTGATCTGTTTTAATTTCAGGACAGACCGTTGTAGAGAGATTACAGAAGTGTTGACTCAAAAAGATTTTCCGGAGCTAGGCATGCATGCCCTTCAGTTACATTATACCACTATGACAAAGTATGATGAAACCTTCAACAACGTGCATGTGGTTTTTGAAAATGACAATTTAGAAAACACTTTAGGTGAAGTGTTAGCCACACATCATAAAAAACAAATCCGAATTGCTGAGACAGAAAAATACCCACACGTTACTTTCTTTTTTAGCGGAGGAAGAGAACAACCTTTTGAAGGAGAAACAAGAATTATGGCAGCTTCTCCAAAAGTCGCTACCTATGATTTACAGCCCGAAATGAGCGCCTTCGAACTCACAGATAAAATATTGCCCGAAATCAATGCAGGCAACCCTGATTTCATTTGCTTGAATTACGCCAATGCCGACATGGTTGGTCACACCGGTGTGTTTAGTGCAGTCGTTAAAGCAGTTGAAACTGTAGATGCCTGTGTCGAAAAAGTAGTCACTGCAGGTTTGAATAATGGCTATACCATCTTTTTAACTGCAGACCATGGCAATGCGGATTTTATGATGAATGAAGATGGCAGTCCTAATACCGCCCATTCATTGAATTTAGTGCCCTTTTTTATTATTGACAAAACTTGGAAAGGCCCTATACAAGCGGGTAAATTAGGCGATCTTGCACCCACTATCTTAACGATGATGGATTTACCTATTCCTAAAGAAATGACGGGTAAAGTATTAATCTAAATCACATCAAAAGCTTGGCGCAATCGTCCTTAAACTAAACAATGAAAATACACAAAGCCACTTATTTAATATCTAGTCCTAACTATGATCAATGCCCTAAATTAGAAGCGCCAGAGTATGCTTTTATTGGACGAAGTAATGTTGGAAAATCATCCATCATCAATGCAATCTGTGGTCAAAAAGGATTGGCAAAAACCTCTTCTGCACCAGGAAAAACCCAATTGATCAACCATTTTGAAATCATTAGCAACGAAGTGGTTAAAGGACGACAAGAAAAATGGTATATCGTGGATTTACCAGGCTATGGTTATGCAAAAGTGTCTCAAAGTAGTCGCAGAAGATGGGAACAAATGATTGAAAATTATTTACGAAAGCGCCCTAACCTCAATCGTGTATTTGTATTGATTGATTCTAGACATAGTCCTCAAAAAATTGATCTTGAATTTATTGAACAATTGTTTCAATGGCAAATTCCTTATACACTTATATTCACCAAATCGGACAAAGAGAAACCAGGTGTTGTAAAACGCAATGTAGAAGCTTTTTTTGAACATTTAAAAGCTACTTTTCCTTATTTACCAGAAGGATTTGTGACCAGTGCCGAAAAGAAATTAGGTACAGAAGAAGTACTTGACTGTATCGCACGCTACAACCTCCTTTTTAACGAAGACAAAGCTTCCTAATAATATGAAAATACTTATTCAATACATTAAGCCTTTCAAAGGCTTAGTTTTTTTAGCATTTATCCTTGCAGCCATCAACCAAACCTTTTCTTTATTTGATCCAATGATCTTTGGAAAATTGATTGACGGTTTTGCAAAAAATCCTTTCACCGACGCTGCAGGCAACCCAAGAACCCAAGCGATGTTCTTACAAGGCGTAGGCAATATGTTATTGCTATTAGTCGGTACCGCAATGGTCAGCAGGATTGCCAAGGCTTTTCAAGACTACACTGTAAATGTGATCATTCAAAAATTTGGTGCTGCTTTATTTACAGATGGCTTAAAGCACTCTATGCAATTGCCTTACCAGGCTTTCGAAGACCAAAGAAGTGGAGAAACCTTATCTATCTTAACCAAGGCACGTGCAGATTGTGAAAAATTCATCAGCTATGTGATCAATGTGGTGTTTGGCATCGTAGTCAGTGT
>JBEDDG010000035.1:0-11202 GCA_041176305.1 Bacteroidota bacterium
ACACCGAGTGCTGTTGCTGCATCAGGCACATATTATATTAAAGGAACATCGGCTGAGTCGTGTACAAAAGTTGAGCCTGTTACAATCACAGTAAATCCATTACCAACATTAACAATTACAAATCCATCCGTGGTCTGTGCACCAAATACAGTTGATTTAACAGCAACATCCGTTACAATAGGATCTACATTAAGCACCACGTTTACTTATTATACGAATGCTGCAGCTACAACTGCGTTGACTACACCGAGTGCTGTTGCTGTATCAGGCACTTATTATATTAAAGGAACATCAGCAGAGAGTTGTGTCAAAGTGTCGCCGGTCGTAGTTGCTATAAATCCTATCCCAGTTTTTTCGCTCATTAGTAATGCTGTCTGTGTTGGCAGTCCTGCTAGTATTACTGTAACTCCTTCAGTTGGGGGAGTAGCTGATTATACTTATTCATGGACTGTGCCATCTGGAGTTGCCGCTCCTGGTTCTGTTGCAAGTTTAACTACTAATACTCCTGGAAATTATGCAGTTAAAATTATAAATAAAAATACTTTGTGTGAGAGCTTGTCATCTAATAAGAGTATTTCATTTTATCCTTTACCAGTTGCTGCCCCAATTGTTGCTAACGGCAATAAAGTCATTGTAAATAAATCATTGAATTTGACTGCATCCGCAACGAGTGGAACCAGTCCTTATAGTTATACTTGGCAGCCTACTGCTACCTTGAATTATAGAATAATAGGTCAAGATAATGCTGTTTTTGAGGCATTAAAAGAGGGGAAGGTGAATATAAAGTACGAAGTGAAAGATGCAAATAATTGTGTTGACAATAGTGCGGATTATGAGATCACCATTGAATCAGAAGATATCGTTTTAGTTTTACCAAATGCATTTACACCTAATGGAGATGGGAATAATGATGTATTTAAAATTGCCTCTTCAAATCTTTTAGGTAAAGCTGCATTTAGATCGTTTGATATTTATAATAGAAATGGAAAATTAATGTTTAGTACCACTAATTTAACTGCAGGTTGGGATGGGAGATACAAAGAGGTGATGCAGGATATGGGGGTATATTTTGTTAAACTAGTTAAACTAAATAAAGATGGCCAGCAAGTAGTAGAAACTACGCCTATTTATTTATTAAAGTAATATTGAAAATTAAAATCTACATATCGTTTCTTTTTCTTGGTTTGATGCAGGTATCAAAAGCGCAGGATTTTGTATTGTCACAACCCTTTGCTTCAGCACAATTTTTAAGTCCTGCTTCGGTGGGGAATGGTATTTATGATCAACGTATTCAATCAAATTTTAGGAGTCAATCTATTGGCGGTTCTAACTATGGTCGTAATATAGTAGTGGGTTGGGATAGAAAGTACAATCGAAAAGCACAGGATCAAGCTAACTATTTGGGTATTGGTGCTCAAATCATGTCGGAGCAATTAATGGATGGGTTGATCAATACTAACTATATCACTGTTAATACGGCCTATCATTTATTTTTAGACGGCGCTGAGTTTTCAAATTTAGCCATTGGCTTAGGAGTAACGTATGCTCAAACTACCTTGGATCAATCAAAGTTGAAGTTTGGTTTAATGTACAATCCAGATAATGGTTTAATTGAAAATCCCTCTATTGAGGGGTTTTTATCTAACTCAGGTCGTGTCACAGCTAATACAGGCTTGCTTTATACCAAGCATTCCAACGATACTTATCTACAATTGAGTGCCAACGGGTTCTTCTATTCCAAGCCTGATGTGACCAATTCACCATACAACGAAGCGCCAGGGATGCGCGCAGCGCTATTTGTGAACCTTGAAAAATATTTTAATGAAGACTATACCTATTTAATACATGGGGCATTTAGCAATAGGAATAAAGAAAATACATATGTAGTAGGAGGGAGTGTTTCTTTGCCAATTAGGGTTGAATATGATCACGATCGTCGTTTGTACTTAGGTTGTTTTTATCGCCATCAAGACGCCATTACACCTTCTGTAAATTTTATGATGGACAATTATATCTTTGGCTTGAGCTATGATATCTACAACAATGGTTTAGCAGCTGCTGGAATCAAGTCCAATAGTTTTGAATTAACCTTCTCTAAATCTTTTGGAAAACGCAAGCAGGAATTAATGCGTACTTTATTTGATTAAGGGGATGCTTAAAATACAATGGAGCAGTTGACCCATTCAGGATCAAAATTCGCATTGTATTTCTTGTAAAAATTAATAGCAGGATCGTTCCAGTCTAGTACCTGCCAGTTCATTCCATTGAATCCTTTTTCTTTTGCTTCTTTAATAAGTGCATCAAATAAAAGACTGCCAATTTTTTGTCCACGCATATCTTCGGTCACTAATATATCTTCTAAGTACATTCTTTGACCCTTCCATGTAGAATACCTAACATAGTATAAAGCCATCCCAATCACCACACCTTTGGCTTCTGCTACAAAGGCCCACCATACTGGATTAGCGCCAAAACCACTTTCTTCAAAATGGTTTAAAGTAACGGTCACTTCGTCGGGTGCTTTTTCGTAAGTAGCAAGTTCTTGGATCAATTCCATCATTCGTGCGCAATCTTTTCGAACTGCTTTTCGAATCACTATATCCATAAAAGAAAATTAAATCGTTTATTAAATTGAGCTACCCTAAGAGTTGAAGTTTTTAGTTAGATGCTTTTGCAAGTGCTTGTGCTAAGTCTGCTTCAAGGTCTTCTATATTTTCAATACCCACACTCATCCTAATTAAACCATCAGTAATACCATATTTTAAACGCTCTTCTTTTGGTATAGACATATGGGTCATGCTTGCTGGGTGAGAGACTAAAGTATCTACCGTACCCAATGAAACGGCACGTGTACAAACTTCAACAGCATTGATAAATTTTTTGCCAGCTTCGATGCCCCCTTTTAATTCAAAACTAATTAATGGTGCATGTTGCTTCATTTGCTTTTTTGCAATCTCGTGGTGCGGATGCGTTGTTAGGCCCGTATAGTTCACATGTGCAATAGCAGGATGTGCTGCTAAGAACTGCGCTACTTTAGCGGTATTGCTACAATGTCTTTCCATTCTTACCTCTAAAGTCTTTAATCCTTGTATCAATAAGTAGGCGTCAAAAGCGTTACTATTGCCACCCATTAACGCATGCCATTTCCAAGCTTTGGTACGCATGAATTCCAAATCTTTTCCTAATAAAACACCATGTAAAGCACTGCCATGTCCATTTAAAAATTTAGTGGCAGAGTGAAATACAAAATCTGCACCTAAAGCAAATGGTTGTTGCAAATAGGGTGTTGCTACAGTATTATCCACAGATACTTTGATGCCATATGCTTTTGCAATTTTGCAAATGGATTGAATGTCTACACATTGTAAGGTTGGATTCGCAGGCGTTTCCAAATGAATCAACTTAGTCGTTGGGTTGGCTTTAATGGTATCAATTAAAACTTGCTCATCGTGGATGTCAATTAATATAATTTTCACACCCGCTTCTGCCAATACTTTTTGCATCAGCTCTTGTGATCCACCGTATAAAGAATAATGAGATATTAAAGTATCACCTGCACTTAGGTTGCTAAAAAATAGAGTGGTCATGGCAGCTTGTCCGCTAGCATGCAATAAGGCCTTAAGTTCCAAAGGATTTCCTTTTTCGTCACTAAGTCCATGCGCTTCTAATGCAGCAATCGTTTCTTCTGCTGCAGTGAAAGTGGGGTTGCCCCATCTTGTATACAATTTTGTTTTATCATCGCCCTTGAATCTTTCCATACCTTCTTCGGCAGAACCAAAGGTGAAGGTAGATGTGGCGTAGATAGGAGTAGTATGGGAAAAATTATCATTATCATGACCAGCAGTATGAAGTGTTAATGTACTGATGCCTTTGAATTTCTTTTTGCTCATAATGCGGTTTTTTAAATGAATGTTTTAGCTTCTTAAATATACGATTAATAGGCCCATTTTACCCAAGCAGCACCCCAGGTAAATCCACCTCCAAAAGCAGCCAAGATTAAATTGTCTCCTTTTTTAAGTTGAGATTCCCATTCCCATAAACACAATGGGATGGTAGCTGCTGTCGTGTTGCCATATTTTTGAATATTGATCATGACTTTTTCTTTAGGTAAACCTACACGATTTGCTGTTGCGTCAATGATCCTTAAATTGGCTTGATGTGGCACCAACCAGGCAATATCTTCGCCAGTTAACTGATGTTTTTCAAGTAGTTCTGCACTTACATCTGCCATACCTGTAACAGCAAATTTAAAAACGGGTTGCCCATCTTGGAAAGCATAATGCTCTCTTGCCATCACCGTTTCAACAGATGCTGGTTTTAAACTTCCGCCTGCTTTAATATGTAAGTATTCTCTACCAATACCATCACTTTTTAAAATAGCATCTTGGTATCCATCATCATCTGCACTTGGTTCTAATAAAACTGCACCGGCACCGTCGCCAAAAATGATACAAGTAGCTCTGTCCGTATAGTCGATGATAGAACTCATTTTATCTACTCCGACAACAATTACTTTTTTATACCTGCCAGATTCTACAAAACTAGCCCCAGTTGTTAAAGCAAAAAGGAAGCCACTACATGCTGCACCAAGGTCAAACCCAAACGCATTTTTTGCGCCAATTTTATCTCCAATAATATTTGCTGTAGCAGGGAAGACCATATCTGGTGTCACGGTAGCACAAATAATACAATCTATATCTAAAGGGTCAAGTTGCTTCTTTCTTAGAATTTCTTCGATGGCTTTTACGGCCATATCCGAACTCGCTTTGCCTGGTTCTCTAAGGATCCTGCGCTCAGAAATACCTGTTCTAGTTCTGATCCATTCGTCGTTGGTATCTACTAGTTTTTCTAGGTCAAAATTGGTCAATTTGGTCTCTGGGACATATCCACCAACCGATGTGATTGCTGCTTTCAGCTTTTGGGCCATAGTTTGTACGTTTGTTTGGGCTACAAATATCTTAAAAAATGCCTAAGAATTGCCCCAAATACCCATTTTTCATTGCTTAAGTGTTATTTTTGAGAGACTATGATTGCATTTTTACAAGGTAACTTTGTTCAACTCACCCCGGCCAAACTCATTGTGGATGTTGCAGGGGTAGGCTATGAAGTCAATATAAGTTTAAACACCTACGAATCTATCGCTGGTAAAGAGAAGGGATTATTACATACCTATTTACATATTACTGAAAATTCGCAGGTCTTGTTTGGATTTTTCGGACAAGATGAAAAAGAATTATTCTTACAATTAATAAGTGTTTCTGGTGTAGGCGCAAGTACCGCTCGAATGATGTTATCTGGCATGCGTCCAGACGAGATAATACGTGCTATTGTGCAAGGAGATGCAAGACAATTAGAACAAATAAAAGGCATTGGGAAAAAGTCCGCAGAGCGTTTGGTCTTAGAATTAAAAGACAAGCTATCTAAATTACCGATGCAAATGGCGGGTGGCACCACCTTTAGTAAATCCACACCCCATCAAGACGCCGTGCAGGCTTTAGTGTCTTTAGGGATACAAAAAGCAGTTGCTGAAAAAGCAATTGATAAAGCGATACAATCAGAAGGGGCAGAGGTCTCTTTGGAGATTTTAATCAAGCAAGCCCTCAAAAATTGCTAATCGATCATTTTTAAAGCCATATTCTTGAGATTTTTTCACGCCATTATCTTGTTGCCTGGTTTTCTTCTTATGAAGCATGCGGGTCATGCACAGGATACAAGCCTGTTGAAGCCTCCTTTTAAAGATACAGTGGTTAAAAAAGTAGCAGATACTTTGGTGGGTAAGTTGCGTTATCCGATAGCAGATAGACGTGCAGATTTTTTATCTCAACCTAGCGTTAATCCATTTGACATCAGGGATTCTAGTTTGCTAAAACGTAGAGTGGATTATGATCCTACCACTAAGCAATATTATATCACGGAGAAATTAGGTACAGGGTACAATCGCTTTCCGTCTACTTTAAGTTTTGATGAATTTTGGAAACTTAAAACACGCAAGGACGAACAGGCCTATTTTATGCAAAGAGCCAATTCTTTGGGTGTCTTGAATCGAAAAATTACCAGACCAAAAACAAAAGTATTTGATAGTTATTTTGACCGCTTATTTGGAAAGACAGGATCGGATCTTAAAATAGACATTAAACCTGTTGGAGAAATTAATATCAGAGCCGGTTATCAAGGACAAAATGTAAAGAACCCCACTTTGCCAGAACGTGCTCGAAAGAATGGTGGATTTGATTTTGATGCCAATACTAATTTCAGCATGAATGCAAGTATTGGTGATAAGTTAAGGTTTCCCATCAATTTAAACTCTTTATCTAATCTTGGTTTCGACAACCAGATAAAATTAAACTACAAAGGTAAGAAGGATGAAGTAATTAAATATGTTGAAGCGGGTAATATCAATTATGTTTCTAGAAGTACTTTAATACCGAGTACTCAAAATTTGTTTGGTGTCAAAACACAATTGCAATTTGGCAAGTTATTTGTGACGGGTGCTATCGCCAATCAAAAATCACAACGCCAGTCCATGGCCTTGCAAGGTGGATCATCGACACAACGTTTTCAGAAAAGATTAGATGACTACGAAGAAAATAGGCACTTTTTATTAGCACAATATTTTAGAAATAATTACAATAAGGCAATGAGTACTTTGCCGGTGATTAATTCTCAAGTGCAAATTAAAAGAATCGAAGTTTGGGTAACCAATCGAAGTGGCCAAACAACCAATGCAAGAGATGTAGTTGGTTTAACAGATATTGGTGAGCCTGTATTAAGAAATGAAAGAAAGCAATACGAGCGTAATGCAAATAATCCTTTCCCAGATAACAATGCCAATAGTTTGTATTCAACCATCATTGGCAATCCTAATGCGAGGGTGCCTTCTGGCGTATCAAGCGTTTTAGCTGGCGCCAATTTAAGATCGGCAGAAGACTATGAACGCACATTTGCAAGAAAGTTGACAGAAAATGAATACTTCTTTAACGGTCAAGTTGGTTTTTTATCTTTAAACATTCCTTTACAAGCGGACGAAGTATTAGCGGTTGCTTTTCAGTACACCTATAATGGCAAGGTATACCAAGTGGGTGAATTTTCTGAAGGCGTTGCACTGAATCCTAAAAATGGAGTACAAGAAATTTTATATTTAAAATTATTGAAAGCGACAACGCAAAGAACAGATTTGCCTATCTGGGATTTGATGATGAAGAACGTGTATTCCTTAGATTTATTTGGTGCCATTCAGCAACAAGATTTTCAGTTGAACCTTTTATATGAGGAACCAAGTGCTGGTTTAAAAAGATACCTGCCTAAAACGAATAAAGCTTATGAAGGCAAGTCCTTGATCAAAATATTACAATTGGATAGATTGAATAATCGTAATGACCCACAACCAGATGGGGTATTTGATTATGTAGAAGGCTATACCGTTTTATCCAATATGGGAAGAATCGTTTTCCCATTGTTAGAGCCTTTTGGTAAAGACTTACAAGACATTGCATTTGCAGGATTGGATTCGAACATTTCTAAAAAATACATCTATTCACAATTATACCGTAACATTAAAGCAGAGGCACAAACCTATGCCAACCTGAATCGATTTGTGATGGAAGGACAGGTGAAAGGAAGTTCAGGTGGGTCAGAGATTAGTTTAAATGCCTTTAATGTGCCACAAGGCTCTGTGAGTGTTAGAGCGGGTGGGCAGATTTTGAAAGAAGGATTTGATTACATGGTGGACTATGGTTCTGGTACAGTAAGAATTATCAATCCGGGCATTTTGAGTTCTAATATTCCTGTGGATGTTTCTTATGAAAATAATTTAGGATTTGGATTTCAGGAGCGCGGATTTAGGGCCTTACGAATTGATTATATAGCGAGTAAAGATTTTAGTTTTGGTTTATCTTCTTCAAGATTAAATGAACGTCCATTTTTTACTAAAACCAATTTTGGTTCGGACCCGATTAAAAACTCGATGTATGGTTTTGATTTTAATTACAAAAAAGATTTACCTGGTTTAACAAGGTTATTAGATAAACTTCCTTTCTATAGTACAAAGGCAAAATCATCTATCATCGCTTATGGTGAAGCTGCCTTATTGCAACCAGGACATGCGCAACAAATTGGTAAAGGTGCTTCAGGGTTGATTTATTTAGATGATTTTGAAGCGACAAGAACCAATATTGATTTAAGATTTCCTTTCAATGCATGGACGCTTGCTTCTACACCAATGGATCGTTTTCCAGAGGGTGCTTTAGCGGACTCTGTGGATTATAATAAAAACAGAGCTAGATTGGCTTGGTATACCATTGAACCTAATTTGCAAGATCGAAATAGTTCAAATAATCCACTGGCCAATAATGTATCGGCTTTAAGTGATCCAAGAATTCGCCAGGTATTTACCAATGAGTTATTTCCACAAAAGACAACCAATATTACAGACGTTCAATTGCCTACATTTGACTTAAGTTATTATCCAAAAGAAAGAGGTCCTTACAATTATAATTTCAAAGATTTAGATGCAAATGGTCGTGTAAAAAATCCTCATGATAAATGGGGTGGCATCATGCGTTCATTAGATCAAACTGATTTTGAAACAGGTATTATTGAATATGTAGAATTTTGGGTGCAGGATCCATTTAATAAAACAACAGCTACAAATGGTAAATTATATTTGAACTTAGGTAATGTGAGTGAGGATATCTTGAAGGATGGTAGACGTTTTTATGAAAACGGTATGCCAACGCCAACTATCCCAGCCACTTATGATAGCTCTACTTGGGGTAGGGTGCCGGTGAATCCTATCCAGGTAACCAATGCATTTAGTAATAATCCGGAAGATAGAAAATTCCAAGACGTTGGATTGGATGGCTTAGGGGACGAGGAGGAAAGGATTAAAAAAGCTTATTTGATCAATCAGATTAATCAAGTAGGTAACACCATTGTGGCGCAACAGTTTACCAAAGATCCTTCTGCGGACAACTATGTGTGGTATCGTGATGCGAGTTATGATGCAGCAGGTGCGAATATTTTGAATAGGTATAAATATTTTAATAACCCTCAAGGCAACTCTGCTTTGGCGGGTAATAGTCAATTTAGCAGTGCAGCTACTTTATTGCCTGATAATGAAGATTTAAACAGAGACAATACCTTAAATGAAACGGAGGCTTATTTTGAATACGAAATTGAACTACAAAATGGACAGATTGGAACCAAAGCAAAATATGTGACAGATACAAAACAAGTAACTGTGACATTGGCAGACGGATCTAAATCAACTGAGAATTGGTATTTGTTTAGAGTGCCTATTAGATCTCCTGATGCAAAAAGAATTGGGGGTATTCGTGATTATAAATCCATTCGTTTTTTAAGGATGTATTTAACTGGTTTTGAAGATTCTATTACTTTACGATTTGCTAAATTAGATTTAGTACGTAATCAATGGAGGCAGTTTACTTATGAAATTGACAGTACGGATGATTATAAATTAATTCCACAAAGTAATCCAACTACGGTGAATACGATTGCCGTTAGCTTAGAGGAAAATGGAAGTAGGACCCCTGTGAATTATTTAGTTCCTCCTGGTATTGAGCGTGTACAATTATTGAGTAACAACGGGGTGAATTTATTACAAAACGAACAGGCTTTGAGTGTTCAGTTGACTAGGCTTAAAAAGAATGTCACACCAAGAGGCGTCTTTAAAACAATGAATATAGATATACGTCGATATGGTAAATTATCTATGTTCTTGCATGCCGAAAATAAACGATTCCCAAATTCGGTGGAGAAGGGATTGGTAACAGCTATTTTAAGAATTGGACAGGATTTTCAAAACAACTATTACGAGGTACGTATACCATTAACGCCAACAAAAAGTGGCAAATATGATATACAGGATGCAAGACTTGTTTGGCCACTTGAAAATGAGATGGATTTAAATTTGACCGATTTAGTTCAACTCAAAATTGATAGAGACAATCAACCAGGCTTGAACTTTAGTAGTAAGTATAGTCAAACCCAAGCCAATAATCATGTGTACTCTGTAAAAGGTAATCCAAACTTGGGGGAAGTGCGTGGTATCTTAATTGCTTTCGAAAACACTTCTAGTCAAGATGAAATTGATGCAGAGGTTTGGGTAAATGAATTAAGACTTTCTGATTTAGATGAACGTAGTGCTTGGGCTGCATTGGGTAGAATGGATCTAGTATTAGCAGATTTAGGTACGATGGCGGTGTCAGTGAATAATAGAACTTCTGGATTTGGTAGTATTGAACAAAAAATGAATGAACGTTCAAAAACAGGTTTTTCGCAATTGGATATTGCTACTAATATAGATGCTGGTAAATTATTGCCAAAACAAGCTAAGCTATCTTTACCAGTTTTTGCTGGTTTGAATAAAACACAGGAGAATCCCGAATTTGATCCATTTGATAAAGATGTCTTGTATCAAGACAAATTGAATAAGACAACAGATGCCTACAAAAGAGACTCTATTAAAAATGCCTCTATTGACCAGACAACCATCAAGACTTTAAACTTTACCAATGTTAGATTCCTGCCTGGTAAAAACAATACGATGTTGAGTTTGAGTAATTTGGATTTTAGTTATTCTTATTCACAATTGCAACAAACTAGTCCAGTTATTGAATTGAACCAAGTGGTGAAACAAAGAGGAGCAATAGGCTATACGTTTAATAATAACGCAAAATCTTACCAGCCTTTTTCTAAATGGATTAAGACTAAATCTCCTTGGCTTTCTTTAATCAAGGATTTTAATTTTTCTCCAGCCCCAAGTTTGATTAGTTATAGGACAGTTTTTGATCGTCAGTTTGGGGAGTACACGCCAAGAGTAGTAAATGCATTTGATGGAACGACTGAAAAAGCGGAAACTACTTTTGATAAGTACTTTACCATGGGACGTATTTTTAATTTACGTTGGCCTTTAACAAAAGCAATCAATATTGATGTCGTTGCAAACCTTAATTCTAGAATTGATGAACCAGATGGCCGTATAGACACCAAAGAGAAAAAGGATTCTTTAACAAGGATGTTATTGAGAGGAGGAAGAAATACTTTGTACAATCAAAGTGTTACGATGCGCTATGACTTGCCTACTAGTAAGTTACCATTGACAGATTGGATATTAGCAAGTTATAATTTGTCAACCAATTACAATTGGGTGGGAGCAAGTAGATTGGCTACTTCCTTGGGAAA
>JBEDDG010000036.1:0-10948 GCA_041176305.1 Bacteroidota bacterium
ATTTGTCTATGGCCCTGAAATTACTTTCAGAGGACAAACACATGGCACGTATAAAATGTTATTCAATCAATTGTATAAATAGTATTTTAGAGCAATTAGAATTGACTATAAAAAAAGGAGCTACAATTTGTAGCTCCTTTTTTATTCTTTTTATTTTGGGATCAGCCCTACAATAACAATATGCTATCCGAAGGGTTGTTCGATTGAAATACTTTGTTTCGAAAAATAATGTGGTCCATCTTCTGCGATGTACAAACAGTCTTCTAAACGAATACCAAATTCGCCTGGAATAGAAATGGTTGGCTCATTGCTAAAGCACATGCCCACTGCCATTGGCGTGGTATTGCCTTTTACAAAGTTAGTCCACTCATGCCCTTCTAAGCCAATGCCATGACCTGTTCTGTGAGGTAGTCCAGGTAATTTATAATTGCTTTGAAATCCTGATTTTTCAATCACAGCTCTTGCAGCAGCATCTACAACTTCGCAGGGTGCACCAATTTTGATCGCGGCAAATGCTGCATTTTGTGCTTCTAATTCTATATTCCAAACATCCGTCTGTCTTTGTGTTGGTTTACCAACTACAATCGTTCTAGTGATATCAGAAGCATAACCTTCTACACTGGTTCCGCCATCCACCATTACAATATCGCCTTCTTGTATCGTTTGTGGGGTGCTACTACCGTGTGGTAAAGCTGAATATTTTCCAACTTGAACAGAAGCGCCCCCGCTGTAACCAAGCTTTCTAAAAGCAGCGCTAATATTACCACTAAATTCTGACTGTGACATGCCTGGACGAATCGTTGCAAAGGCAGCTTGATACGCTTTGATAGTGATATCACTTGAATATTGCATCAAAGCAATTTCTGCTTTAGTCTTGTACATCCTACAACCAGCGGTCACTGGTGTGGCGTCTACTATTTCAAAACCTGTTGCTACTTTTTTCACCCCATCTGCAATGAAAAAACGAACACGTTCTTCCATACCGATTCTTTTATGTGTATAGCCTCTGTCCTTTACAATTGAAAAGATCAAAGCATAAGGGTTTTCGTGTTCTTCCCAACACCTTACTTCACTACCAAAAACTGGATTTAAAATTTCCATCGCTCTGTCCTCTTCAAACTTTGGACATACATAGGCAATGGCCCCTTTTGCAGGTATCACCACACCAAAAGTTCTTTCACTTTGTCCCCAACGCATCCCCGTAAAATAAAAACAAGATGCAGTACCTTCTAAAAAGATAGCGTCTATTTTTTCCTTCGCCATGATCGATTGCGCTTTTGCAATTCTTTGTTTGCGCTCTTCCACCGTAATTGGCACAACCCCTTCCTTCATTGGCGTTAAATCAAGGATTGATTTAGGCAAAGTAAAATCAGCATGATTGTTTTTTGCAAAAACGGAACTCCCAAGTCCTAAAGCACCTGCGGATAAAAAAGCTTTGCTTAAAAAATTTCTTCTATTTTGACTCATGATAAAATATTTAACGAATAATTTTTAAATTTTGTTTTTCTTCATTCAATTACCAGGCAATACCATAATCTTCTCCATGGTTTGAACTGCCTCCCCACATAGAACCATGCTTCCAATCAAATAAGATGGCATTAATTGGTCCACTGGTTCGATCATCAAAGCTTAAATTATAGCCTCTGCCTCTTAAATCTTTTCTTACCCACTCAGAAACATTATCATGCAATAGTAAACTGCCTGCTCTTGGTTTTCTGTCTGCCGCTTTGTTTCCTCCTAGTGAAAGCCAAAGTTGATTGGTATTAATATTAGCCGCTTCTGTTGCTTCTTGCACTGTCATGCCAAACTCTACGATATTTAAAAAGAACTGTAATAAGTTTTGGTCTTGTGTATCTCCACCTTGCACACCAAAAGCCATAAATGGTTTGCCGTCTTTCATCGCAATACTTGGTGTTAAAGTAACCCTTGGTCTCTTGCCTGGTGCCACCACATTAAATGGATTTTCTGCAGAATCTAATACAAAACTTTGCATACGTTGACTCATTCCTACACCAGTATTACCAGCGATGGTAGCAGGCAACCAGCCACCACTTGGTGTAATTGACACCACCCAACCTGCTGCATCTGCTGCTTCTACCGTTGTGGTGCCTCTCCATAAACGATCCATATACGCAGCATCCATTGGTAATTGTTCTTGCGCGCCTAAAGCTGCGATAGTTCTTACATCATGCGCAGGTGCAAAATTTGTTTTTGCTTTTCCTGTATCTACGACTGGTTGAAAGCCCTTTGCTTTAATTAAATGAAGGTAAGGATTAGTTTTTCCTTCAAATGGATATGGATCACCTGGACCAGCAGTTGGATTGTTCATAGCCATATTAATTTCACTGGCTCTTTGTTTTGCATAGGCTTTACTCAACAAACCTTCCATTGGTTGATTGGTAGAGAACTTAGGATCTCCATAATAAAAATCACGATCTGCAAAACTTAAATTCATCGCTTGATAAAGCGTATGGATATAATCTGCAGAATTATAACCCATTTTTTTAAGGTCAAAATTTTCTACAATATTCAAAGCTTGTAATAAAGAAGGGCCTTGTGTCCAAGACTGTAACTTGTAGACATCAATACCTTTATAGTTGACCATTGTTGGCGCTTCTTCTGTTGGCTTCCAGTTTTTTAAATCTTCTTTAGTAATCAATCCGCCTTGCTCTTGCGCTCCGCGCACAAATTCATCTGCGATATCACCTTTATAAAAACGATCGTAGGCTGCCCAGATAGCTTCCTTACGAGACTTCCCTTTTTTTAAAGCGTCTTGTTCTGCATCCACCATTTTTTGTAAAGTGTTCAACAAATCTTTTTGAACAAAAATTTCACCTGCTTCTGGTGCCTCACGCTTCTGGCCTAAATGTGGTAAAAATACTTTTTTACTATACGGCCATGTTTTAATCAACGCTTTACCACGCTCCATACTATTTGCAGTTTGTGCATCTATGGGATAGCCTGCTGCTAAGTTCATCGCTGGCGCAAGCACTTCTTTTAAACTCATTGTTCCATAGTTTGCTAACATCAAACATATACCACCAGGTGTACCTGGCGTAGTAGCAGCCAGTGGACCATACTCTGGAGGATAGCTATACCCTTTGCCTTTAAAAAAGGCAGGCGTCGCACCAGTAGGCGCAAAGCCCATGGCACTAATTGCAATCACTTTTTTGGTATTTGGATTATAGATCAATGCTTGTGTTTCACCACCCCAACTCAATACATCCCACATGGTACAAGTAGCTGCAAGCATAGCACATGAGGCGTCCACTGCGTTACCACCTTTTTGAAAGATCATTGAGCCCGCTGTTGCTGCCAAGGGCTTACCTGTGATGGCCACCCAATTTTTACCATGTAAAGGGGGTTTTTGTGTTTGCTGTGCCTGTCCTTGAAAGACACAAAGACTTGATAGTAAAAGGGTTGCGATGTATTTTTTCATAATTGAAAGATTGGTCCTATGAAAATACATTTTTTATGAGATAAAATTAAAATGAAAAAATATTTTAAATTTTTTTAGTCAAATGTTAAAATTATTTCTAATTAGCTATGGATCAACACACTATCATCGAAAAAAAAATTATGTGTGAGAAAACTTAAACAAAATGAAAATACTTAAAGAGTTGAAAAACTGATGATTAGCAAAAGTCGATGATTCAACACGGAGTTGATCAAGGTGAAGTTTTAACATTTTCAAGCACCTATTAACAAACAATTATTTTAAATTGATGTTATTACTAACGATTGTTTAACCAAGTTCACCAAATCTCCACAATATGGATTCTTTATTTCTATTAGACGCAACTACAGTGATTGCAAAAACGGACTACGTTTCGTTTACCTTCTTTGTAGGCACAATGGCTATGATGGCCGCATCAGTATTCTTCTTTTTTGAATTGAACAACACAAGTCAAGAGTGGCGTACCTCGGTATTAGTATCGGGTTTGATCACTTTTATTGCTGCTGTTCACTATTACTACATGCGTAGCTATTATGCTGAGACACAAGATTCTCCAACCTTCTTCCGTTATGTAGACTGGTTATTGACTGTGCCATTAATGTGTGTTGAGTTTTACTTGATCACAAAGAAAGCAGGCGGTACAACCAATTTATTATGGAAAATGATCTTAGCTTCAGTTGTAATGTTGGTAACAGGTTACATGGGTGAGGCTGGATTAGGCAATGCTACCGTATGGGGTACAGTGAGTGCGCTTGCTTACTTCTACATTGTTTATGAAGTTTGGTTGGGTGATGTTAAGAAATTAGCGACAAGTGCTGGAACAGCAGTTGCTTCTGCTAACAAAGCATTAGGCTGGTTCATTTTAGTTGGTTGGGCTATTTATCCTCTTGGATATTTAATCGGCACAGCTGATGGTCAGTGGTATGCAGGATTTGCTAATATTGGCTTGAATATGGATATCGTTTATAACATCGGTGATGCTGTAAATAAAATCGGATTCGGCCTTGTAATATATGCATTGAGCAGAAAAGCTGCTTAATTCATTACCTTTAAAGGGCGAGTTAATTAACTCGCCCTTTTTTTATGCCCCAACTATTTATGCAGATAAAACTTAGACAGGTTTTAATATTGATCGGCTTTATCATGGCATTGATCCATGCCTATTTTCCTCTTTCACTCCAACAACAATTGGTGGTACTGTTTATTACTTTATTTGTTTTAGGCATTCCACATGGAGCACTTGATTTTTATATTGATCAAAAAATCAACCATACCGAAACTAAAAAGCATAAATATTTTTTCTTAGCAAAATATATTTTGAATATGGTGGCTTATGCGTTGGTTTGGTATTTTTTACCCACTATCGCAATTTTAATTTTTATTGGACTTACTTCCTACCATTTTGGAGAAATAGATTGGCTAGGCAAAAGCTATACAGGCATTCATAAAATCGTGTATAGCTTACTAGGCTTGAGTTGGATACTTTTTTTATTGAGCAAAAATATCCATACTGCTATAGATGTTTTTGTTTTATTGGGCCAATCAAAAATGCAGGCAGCCGCTTATATTGATATTGCAAAAATTGTCTTACCAATTTCAAAAACGAGCTTAGTGCTACTTCATATTATTTTGTTTTTTACACATCGATATTTCTTTTCGGATAGTAAACAGTTTTTTTTCGCAGTTATGCAAATAGGTTGCTTAACGATCTTAAATATGATTTTGCCTTTGTGGTTGTGCTTTAGTTTTTATTTTGGGCTATGGCATTCTATTTTATCTTTTGATAAAATAAGACAAGAGTTTGGAATGCAAAATAATATTGCTGGTTGGAAATCCTTATTATCTAAGGCTTTGCCCTATGCATTAACCGCTTGGTCGGGCATTGTCCTGTTTATTTACTTTTCATTGGAAACTTGGCGCATTCAAGAAGTGTTACCTTTATTATTCATTGGCATTGCCGTACTTGCATTACCCCATTTACAGGTCTTTACAAAAATAAAGCTAGATCCTTCAAAATAGAGCGCTTGCCTTGTAATACTGAGAAATTAGAATTACCTTAGAATTGAATTAATACATTTTTTAAATGCGCACAATATTCTTTCATACCCTCAAAAAAAGAAGTCTCATTGCTGGATTGGTCCTTTTGGTTCAATTTGCATATAGTCAAAGCGGTGGTCAAAACAATATGGCTACTAGAATTTTAAATACAGACTATACAAATAAAACTGGTACTTCCTTAACAGACGTAAAGGGCAGTCCTTTTTTACAAGACAGTTGGCAGAAAGCTTATTTATATTTAAATGGGGGCGGCAAAGTCTATGTAGAGAAAATGAAACTCAATGGCTATACTGGAGAACTACATTATATAGATGAGAAGGGAGCGGAATTAGCACCTGTGGAAGGATCTGTTACCAGTGTTGCTCTATTAAATGCAAAAGACACAACACAGGTGGTAAGAATTTATGAAGCATTTGCGGACCCTAGTAAAAAGAATCAAATGCTGTTTTACGAAGTACATAATAAAGGGACCTTTCAAATAGTAAGCAGGTTGGAGAAATTTGTTTTCACAGAAAACTATGACCCTTTAAAAGGAAAAACTGAACAATATTTTAAAGTGAATACCCTGTATGGCATTGCTACTAAGGGAATTTTAGCGCCCATTACAGAGATCAGCTATGCTTCAGTGATCAATGCGCATCCAAGTTTATTACAAAAAGCGGCATCGGCTAAAAAAGCCAAATTAAGGTCGATCAATGACGTTGTCCTTTTTTTAAAGGAAATCAACTAGGCTACTTACTGCTCAAATATGGAGCAAATGCCTTTTGCCAAATTTGATACCCTTTGGCGTTAAAGTGTAAATTATCAGCAATAAATATATCTTGTTGCGGCAGGCCTTTTTCGTCTAGCATGGCATTGTGCAAATCTAAGAATTGTGTATTTTTTTGCGTGGCAATAAAATCTCTAATCAATTGATTGGCTTCTTTGAATTTATTTTCCAAACGCCATCTAGCAATACTAGGCTTGATTGAAACAAAAACAAGTTTGGTGTTTGTTGGAAGTTGCTTGACCAATAATCGATGTAAGGTTATAAACCTCGTTAAAACAATAGCTGGACTCACCGTATCCACATCCGCCATATCATTTTCGCCACAATAAATAAAAACCTGTCTTGGTTGGTATTGGATAATCGCTTCTTCTGCATAACGGATGAGGTCAACCAAACTGGCACCCCCAAAACCCCTATTGATAATTGGATACCCTGGAAAATACATAGCCACGTCTTTCCATTTTGTAAAAGAAGAACTGCCTGCAAATACAATTTGACCCTTTGGAGGCATCACAATACTGTCCGATTTTTTAAATTGAAGTATCTCTTGTTGGAAAGGTTGTGCCAACAAAGCAGGACAACTTAAAAAGAAAGACGCTATTAGGCTGAAAATAGTTTTACGCATCGTCCATGTTTTATTGATAATCTGATTCATTGTAATCATCTTCCTCCAATCCAAAACTTCCCAGGTTCATCATACTGCTCATTAAATCATTGAATTCAATTTTTCCATCAATCATTTTTTTATTGATTAAAGAAAACGCAGCAAGACCGTGCAAGACAAATTCCATTAATAAAGCCGATTGTTTTTCATTGGACTGTGGATAGAATTTTTGTACTAAAGCATATAGACCATCCACCTTATACAATGCAATCACTTTGTCTGCATCTTTCATGTCCATCAATAGGTTTAAATGATTCCCTCCGTCAAACCAAGCTGTGATGGCTTTATAAGGATTATCCAATGCTTTTTCTTCCCCTTTTTTATTAACCATCTTTTTCTTCTTCAGTAATTCTGGATTGGGGAAGTACTCAATAAATTGAGAACGGATTGCTTTATTCAATAAATTCAAAGCCACTTCATATGGTCCCTCTTGTTCACCTTCATACACCAATTCAATTTTACCGGTGATAGAAGGGATGATACCCATTAAATCACTGATCCAAACATGAGTATGTTTTTCGTTGTGTATAATCGCTCTTCTTTCCGCAGCACTGATTGCGTTTTCAAAAGCAGCAATAGTTAAACGAGCACTCACGCCACTTTTTTTATCTACAAATTCATTGGACCTTGCTTCAAATGAAACCTGTTCAATCAAACGCTTGATCAAATCACTAATATCCACCCTTTGCTTTTGTACTTCTAATATATCCGCCTCTTGTTCTGTAATCGCCAATGAAGTCTCCAGTGTTTTTGGATAGTGGGTTAATATCTGACTTTCGATTCTGTCTTTTAATGGCGTAACAATACTACCTCTATTGGTATAGTCTTCGGGATTCGCTGTAAACACAAATAAGATATCCAAAGGCATGCGTAATTTAAAACCACGTATTTGAATGTCTCCTTCTTGTAAAATATTGAATAAAGAAACCTGAATTCTTGCTTGTAAATCTGGCAGCTCATTGATTACAAATATGCAACGATTGCTTCTTGGTATAATGCCATAGTGAATCACTTTCTCGTCAGAGAAACTCAATTTTAAATTTGCCGCTTTAATAGGATCAATGTCTCCAATTAAATCTGCCACACTTACATCTGGAGTGGCTAGTTTTTCGCCATAACGCTCAGACCTATGCAGCCATTGGATCGGCGTATCATCACCCTGTTCAGCAATTAAATCTTTTGCATATTTACTTAAAGGATGTAAGGGATCATCATTCACTTCACTACCCATGATTACAGGTATATATTCATCTAGCAAGTCCGTCATCTGACGTGCCATCCTAGTTTTTGCCTGTCCTCTTAAACCTAAAAACAAAATATTGTGCCTACTCAATAAAGCTCTTTCTGTATCTGGTATAACGGTATCCTCATATCCAAGAATACCTGTAAATGGATTTTCTTTGTTTTGTAAACATTGAATTAAATTGTCTCTAACCTCCTCCTTGATGGATTTAGATTGATAACCTGATTTAATCAACTTTCCTAGCGTGTTGATTTTTTCTATACTAGTCGCTTTAGTAAGTTCTTTTTTTGCTGCTGTTTCTTTTTTATTTGTCACTTTGTTTTTTTTATCTGTTTTTTTAATAAACTGTTTTTCTTTTGCCACTTTCAAAATCATTAAATATAAAACTGCCCAGTTTGTCTAAAGAGGCAAAGAAAGCTTTGCCATGATTCATCTCCGTAAACTCTTCTACAAACTTTTGTAAATAAGGATCTGCAGCGATCATGAAAGTGGTAATGGGTATTTTTAATTTTTTACACTGTGCTGCCAAATTTAAACAACGGTTCACGACTTTTCGGTCTAGTCCAAAGCTATTCTTATAATATTTTGAGCCAATTTTCAAGCAAGTAGGCTTGCCGTCGGTGATCATAAAAATTTGTTTATTGGGATTCTTACGACGACGTAATAAATCCATAGCGAGTTCTAGACCTGCCACAGTATTGGTATGGTATGGACCAACTTGTAAATAAGGAAGGTCTTTGATCTCGATACTCCATGCATCGTTTCCAAACACCACAATATCAATCGTGTCCTTGGGGTACTTTGTGGTAATCAATTCACATAAAGCCATTGCTACTTTTTTTGCGGGCGTAATTCTATCTTCACCATATAAAATCATAGAATGTGAAATGTCGATCATTAAGACCGTAGATGTTTGTGTTTTAAAATCACTCTCTCTAATGAGCAAGTCATTTTCATGCATGGTAAAATTTTCTACCCCATGGTTGATTTGCGCATTGCGAATACTCTGCGTAAAATCCACTTGATCAATATTGTCTCCAAACTGATAGGCTCTTGTGTCGGGACTTAATTCGGCACTTGGTCCAGTTTTGTTGGTTTGATGATTTCCTTTGGTCCCTTTTTTAAGTTTACCAAAAATGTCCTCTAAGCTCTTTTTACGAATCGTTTGCTCCGTCTTGGAAGTAATTTTAAAACTGCCGTCAGGACCATTTTCTTTTAAATAGCCGTTTTCTTTAAGATCTTCGATAAAGTCACCCATGCCATAGTCGTCATTGGTGAACTTATGTTTTCGGTCTAATTGGTTGAGCCAGTCTAATGCCTCCGTGGCATCCCCATTGGTATAATTCAATAGCTCGGTGAACAGGTCTAGCATCTGCTCGAACATGGTCTTTTTGTTGTCACCGGCCTTAAAGGGGGTAAATTGAAATCCTATCATAACGTATTCAATATTAACAGAAAATGTTGATTATTGTTGCTAATTATGGATGAATGATTGGAAATGGCCCGATTTATCACAATTGCCAGTAAGTTTACACAGCAGGTTTAATATACAAATAAATAATTTCTTAATTCGCGATTTGTAAATTTATTGGGAAAATCCTAATTTTATAGCATGAAAACCCATAAAGGCATCCGTCCTCAAGACATCGTAGTACTCCTTAAAATTTTTTCTTTAGGGGAGGAAGAATGGCTGAATAAAGACCTTTCTAAGCAATTATTCATCAGTCAATCTGAAATATCAGAATCTTTAAACCGATCTGTCTATGCGGGTTTATTGGGTATGGATAAAAAAACGGTTCAAAAGTCAGCCTTATTTGGCCTGCTGGTATATGGTCTCAAGTATATTTTCCCTACACAAGCGGGCACTTTAGCTAAAGGCATCCCGACAGCCGCATCGGCACCTATCCTGAATGATGATTTCCCCAATGAAAACAGCTTGGTTTGGCCCGATCCTAAAATGGAAACCAGGGGCCTGCTGGTAGAACCACTTTATCCGAAAGTAATCGAAGCGGTAAAAATGGATCCAATGCTTTACGATCTTTTAGCTTTAGCCGATACCTTTAGAGTCGGCAATGACAAAGAAGTGGCTAGAGCCAAAGTCCTTTTAAAAAACATATTTGAACAGGGGGACGATTATATCAGTTGTTAAATCTTACTCTGCTAAAAAATACTCGGGATACAGTTTTAGCAAATTTTGAAAACTATAAAGCAATCCTTTGGGGGAGCAATAGCTATGTTTAAATTGCTGTTTCGCTTGTTCATGCAGCCAAGCAGCCAGTTCCAAGCCAATAGCAGACCTAGGATCGATATGCCCAAATTCAATAGTAGCTCCTTTTGATTTTAAAATTGCTAAAGCTTGCTGGTACAAACCTAATAAGGCTTGAGGCTTTAAACGAAATAAATTGTACAAGTGAAAAATATCGAACACTAAAAAATACAAATGTTGTTGACCTGCAGCACTGAAACCTCCATTTTGTTGTAAAAATAGATTTTTGTTATCTGGTTCCAACGCTACCGCGGCCACCATCCCTTGATATGGATGAATCGTTTTTAATTTAATGAGCTCGGGGGTGGCTATAAAGCGTCCCTCAAATTGTTCATTCAAATATTCAAGTTGTATTTTTCCTTTAAGTTCTAAAGGGGTACTCGATGCAATTTCTAATTGTAATGCATTCGCATCTTGCTCATTTGAAACTTTACTTTCAACTAAGTTGTTGTCATTTTTGAGATTGGATCCAAGCATGGCATGATTAATTT
>JBEDDG010000037.1:0-10523 GCA_041176305.1 Bacteroidota bacterium
ATGTGATTGCAGACAGTATTGAAACGGTTTGTGGTGCACAATATTATGATGGATTGATTGCAGTGCCGGGTTGCGATAAAAATATGCCAGGCTCTATTATAGCGATGGGCAGGTTAAATCGCCCTTCAATTATGATTTATGGCGGTACGATTGCGCCAGGACATTATAAAGGACAGGATCTAAATATTGTCTCTGCGTTTGAAGCTTTAGGACAAAAAATGGCAGGACAATTAGACGAAGCAGATTTTAAAGGGATCGTACAACATGCTTGTCCAGGCGCAGGTGCTTGTGGTGGTATGTATACAGCAAACACCATGGCTTCTGCTATCGAAGCATTGGGCATGAGCTTGCCCTACTCTTCTTCTAATCCAGCATTGAGCGAAGAGAAACAACAGGAATGTAAGGATGCTGGAAAAGCCATTCGTTTATTATTAGAAAAAGATATTAAGCCAAGAGATATCATGACGCGCAAAGCATTTGAAAATGCGGTTGCAGTCATCATGGTCTTGGGTGGAAGCACCAATGCAGTATTGCATATGATTGCAATGGCGAAGAGTGTAGGCGTCGTATTTACACAGGACGATTTTCAAATGATTAGTGACAAGATTCCTGTACTTGCAGATTTTAAACCATCTGGAAAATATTTAATGCAGGACTTACATCAATATGGTGGTGTGCCAGCGGTGATGAAGTATATGTTGGCGCAAGGATGGTTGCATGGAGATTGTATGACTGTTACTGGAAAAACAATCGCAGAAAATTTAGCTGCTGCACCAGATTTAGATTTCGATCAACAGAAAATTATTCTTCCAAAAGAAAATCCAGTGAAGGCAACAGGTCACTTACAAATTTTATACGGCAACTTAGCCACTGGTGGTAGTGTCGCCAAGATCTCAGGAAAAGAAGGCGATATGTTTGAAGGTCCTGCGCGTGTATTTGATGGTGAGCATGCATTGATCGAAGGCATTAACTCGGGTAAAATAAAAGAAGGTGATGTAGTGGTGATTAAGAATGTGGGACCAGTTGGTGCACCAGGCATGCCAGAGATGTTAAAGCCCACTTCTGCCATTATTGGAGCAGGCTTAGGAAAATCAGTTGCTTTAATTACAGACGGAAGATTCAGTGGAGGTACGCATGGTTTTGTAGTAGGACATATCACACCAGAAGCGTATAAAGGTGGCTTGATTGGTTTGGTGCAAGACAATGACATCATTGAATTAAATGTGCCAAAGCGCACCATGACATTAAAAGTAGATGAGGCAACTATTGCAACAAGAAGGGCGGCATATGTACAACCTGCTTTAAAAGCAACACAGGGTGTCTTGTTTAAATATGCAAGGTCAGTAAAGGATGCAAGTGAAGGATGTGTAACGGATGAGCACTAAAAAAATGAATTAAGAATTCATTTTTTTAGTGATGGTTTAGTAAAGCTCGTCGCGTTTAGATAAAATGAATTTTAAAAAAAGGGTTTTATGGAAACAAAACAACTTACGGGATCACAGGCAGTATTAGAAGCGTGTATTGCAGAAGGCGTGGATACCATCTTTGGTTATCCAGGTGGTGCCATCATGCCTATCTATGATGCTTTGTATGACTATAAAGAAAAGTTACAGCATATTTTAGTACGACATGAACAAGGTGGAATACATGCTGGACAAGGTTATGCAAGAACCTCAGGTAAAGTAGGTGTGGTGTTTGCAACAAGTGGTCCTGGCGCAACCAACTTAGTAACAGGATTAGCGGATGCAATGATAGATAGTACGCCTTTGGTTTGTATCACGGGTCAAGTATTTGCACATTTATTAGGCACCGATGCTTTTCAGGAAACAGATATTATTAATATCACCATGCCGGTGACTAAATGGAATTATCAAATTACTGATGCCACTGAAATCCCTAATGTATTAGCGAAAGCATTTTATTTGGCAAGAAGCGGAAGACCCGGTCCGGTACTAGTGGATATTTCAAAGAACGCACAATTTCAATCCTTCGATTATGAAGGGTATACAGTGTGCAATCATGTAAGATCTTATCGTCCAAAACCAATTATCAGAAAACAATATATTGATGAAGCAGTAAAGCTGATCAATGAAGCAAAAAAGCCATTGGTGATTTTTGGACAAGGTGTGATTTTAGGAAAAGCAGAAAAAGAATTTCAAAAATTTATAGAAAAGTCAGGGATGCCTGCGGCATGGACTATCTTAGGGTTGAGTGCCTTGCCAACGGATCATCCACAGAATGTGGGTATGCTTGGCATGCATGGCAACTACGGACCGAATGTATTAACCAATGAATGTGATGTACTTGTGGCAGTGGGCATGCGCTTTGATGATCGCGTAACAGGAAGGTTAGATAAGTATGCGAAGCAAGCAAAGATTATTCATTTAGATATTGATCCATCAGAGATCGATAAAAATGTATTAGCCCATGTGGGTGTATGGGGCGATTGTAAAGAGACCCTACCCTTGTTAACGATGGGTATCGAACAAAAAGATAGAAGCGAGTGGTTGAATGTTTTTGCTGGATATGCCAAAGAGGAATATGAACAATGTATCCAAGAAGAAATGTATCCTACTACAGAGCAAATGACGATGGCAGAAGTGATCCGCACAGTGAATGAAATCACAAAAGGTGACGCAGTGATGGTGACAGATGTAGGACAGCATCAAATGGTGACTTGTAGGTATGCAAAGTTCAATCAAACAAGAAGCAATGTGACTTCTGGTGGATTGGGTACCATGGGCTTTGGTTTACCAGCAGCCATAGGTGCCAAGTTTGGTGCACAAGACAGAACGGTGATTGCAGTGATTGGAGATGGCGGTATCCAAATGACTTTGCAAGAATTTGGTACCATCATGCAAACAGGGATCGATGTGAAAGTGATGATTTTAAATAATGAGTTCTTGGGTATGGTGCGTCAATGGCAGCAATTGTTTATGGATAAGCGTTATAGCTTTGTTGACATTGAAAGCCCGGACTATGTGATGCTGGCTAATTCCTACAGGATTGCCGCAGCTAAAGTAACCAAACGTGATCAACTAGCTGATGCAGTAGCGAAGATGTTGGCTCATAAAGGATCTTATGTTTTAGAAGTGATGGTGGGTAAAGAAAATAATGTATTCCCAATGGTACCTCAGGGCTGTTCGGTCTCAGAAATCAGATTAAAGTAAAAAATTATGGAAAACGAAAAACAAGAATTTACGATTACGGTGTATACCGAAAACCAAGTGGGTTTGTTGAATCGTATTGCCATTATTTTTTCGAGAAGAAAAATAAATGTAGAGAGTTTAAATACTTCTCCATCCGAAGTACCAGGCATACACCGATTTACAATCGTGGTGATGGAAACAAAAGATGTGGTACTTAAAGTGGTAAGACAGATCGAAAAACAAGTAGAAGTGTTAAAAGCCTATTATAATACCAACGACCAAATTGTTTGGCAGGAATTAGCCTTATATAAAGTATTGTCCGACGAGATTACAGAAAAGGTAAAAGTAGAAAGATTATTGAGAGAGTTTGGCGCAAGAGCAGTAGCCATCAGAAAAGACTTTATCGTATTTGAAACAACAGGACATAGAGAAGAAACTAATAAATTAATGGAAGCTTTGGCACCATTTGGTTTGGTGGAATTTGTAAGAAGCGCGCGCGTAGCAATTATTAAAGAGAGTGCAGGCTTCCACGAAAAATTAAAAGACTTTGAAAAAAGAGAACCAGGAGACGAGCTCATTGAAAATGAATACTTAGGAAAAAGAGAAGCCGTATTCACCATGTAGATACTAAAAAATCTAAAGAATTTTTTAAAAAATCAATCAGCGTAATTAACAAACAAATATTTCAATTCATAAACTAAACAAATCATGGCAAAATTAAATTTCGGAGGTACCGAAGAAAATGTGGTAACTAGAGAAGAGTTCCCATTAGCAAAAGCACAGGAAGTATTAAAAAACGAAGTAGTCGCTGTTATCGGATATGGCGTTCAAGGTCCAGGTCAAGCATTGAACCAAAAAGAAAATGGCATTAATGTTATTGTTGGCCAAAGAAAAAATTCAAAATCATGGGACAAGGCAATTGCGGATGGATTTGTTCCAGGGCAAACCTTATTTGAAATAGAAGAAGCATTAGAGAAAGGAACCATTATTTGTTATTTATTAAGTGACGCTGCGCAAATTGCAATGTGGCCAACTGTAAAAAAACATTTAACGCCAGGTAAAGCCTTGTATTTCTCTCATGGATTCGGTATCACATTCAACGAGCAAACAGGTATTGTACCTCCAGCAGACGTGGATGTTATCTTGGTTGCACCAAAGGGATCAGGTACTTCATTAAGAAGAATGTTCTTACAGGGTCGTGGTCTAAATTCAAGCTATGCGATCTTCCAAGACGCTACAGGCAAGGCACATGACAGGGTAATTTCTCTAGGTATTGCTGTAGGATCGGGTTATTTATTTGAAACCAACTTTAAAAAAGAGGTTTATTCAGATTTAACTGGGGAGAGAGGTACATTAATGGGCGCAATTCAAGGTATATTTGCAGCACAATACGAGGTATTACGCAAGAACGGACATAGCCCTTCTGAGTCATTCAATGAAACAGTAGAGGAGTTAACACAATCTTTGATGCCACTGGTGGCAGAAAATGGAATGGACTGGATGTATGCCAACTGTTCTACTACTGCACAAAGAGGTGCTTTGGATTGGTGGAAAAAATTCCGCGATGCGACTTTACCAGTATTCACTGATTTGTATGATAGCGTAGCTACTGGAAAAGAATCTGCACGTTCTATTGATTTAAATAGTAAGGCAGATTACCGCGAGAAATTAGAAGTAGAATTAGCTGAATTACATAACAGTGAGATGTGGCAAGCTGGCAGAACTGTAAGAAGTTTACGTCCAGAGAACCAGCCAGGGAAATAGTAACTGTGAAAGTATAAGTCAATGAGCGAAGCAAAATTTGTTGTAGATCCTGCACTCGATATTGAAGGTGCAATGCAAAGACTAAAATCGGTGGTAACACATACCCCGTTGCAGTATAATGCAAACCTATCTCGAAAATATCAGTGCAGGGTTTATTTGAAAAGAGAAGATTTACAAATTGTACGTTCTTATAAATTAAGAGGCGCGTACAATATGATGCGTCAACTTTCTGCTGAGCAGTTGTCTAAAGGTGTAGTCTGCGCAAGTGCAGGTAATCATGCACAAGGATTTGCCTATAGCTGTAAAAAATTAGGTGTAAAAGGCGTGGTCTTTATGCCTATCCCATCTCCACAGCAAAAAGTATCACAAACAAAAATGTTTGGTGAAGATTTTGTAGAAGTGAAATTAGTGGGCGATACATTTGATGATACAGCGGTGGCAGCAAAAGCGTATACGATAGAACATGGTATGACTTTTATTCCACCATTTGACCATGCAGATATTATTTCAGGACAAGCAACGGTGGGGGTAGAAATTTTAGAAGACTTACCACAGTTTACACAAGAACCTATCGACTATTTATTTTTACCAATTGGTGGTGGTGGATTAAGTGCAGGTGTGGGCTCTTATTTTAAATTAAAATCACCGCATACAAAAATTATTGGCTTAGAACCAGAGGGTGCGCCAAGTATGTTGGCTGCTTTAAAGGAGGGTCATCCTGTAGAGTTAGAGAAGATAGATAAGTTTGTAGATGGTGCTTCTGTAAAAAGAGTGGGCGATGTCACTTTTAATATATGTAAAAATGTTTTAGACGATATGCATTTGGTTCCAGAAGGAAAGATATGTACTACAATATTAGATATGTACAACGAAGAAGCGATTGTAGTAGAGCCAGCAGGTGCCATGTCGGTAGCAGTTTTAGACGACTACGCTGAACAGATTAAAGGAAAGAATATTTTGTGCATTGTGAGTGGCGGAAACAATGATATAGCAAGAATGCAAGAGATAAAAGAACGTTCCTTAATTTATGAAGGTTTGAAATATTATTTCCTAATTCGCTTTGCACAGAGACCAGGCGCTTTAAAAGAATTTGTGAATAAGGTTTTAGGAGACAATGATGATATCACAAGGTTTGAGTATATACAAAAACACAATAAAGAATCGGGCCCTGCATTAGTAGGCTTGGAATTAAAGTCCAAGAACGATTATACAGCATTGATTGATAATATGAAAAAGTATCAGATCAATTACAACGAAATCAATAAAGACGACAATATATACGGCTATTTAATTTAGTCGTGTTGGAAAATTAATAATTATGCAGGTTTTAAAGTTTGGAGGAAGTTCAGTAGGTACACCAGAAGCCATCTCACAAGTGATTGCCATTGTAAAAGAGCGTGTAAAAACAACACCAACGATTGTGGTGGTATCTGCAATGAGTGGTGTGACGGATCAGTTGATTATGCTAGCACAAAGTGCTGCACAAGGCAATGAGGCTTATAAAACAATCATTCAAAATTTAGAACAAAAACATTTAGACGCCGTACGTGCCTTATTGCCTATTCAACAACAGTCAGGGACATTGAGTATGGTAAAGCAATTGATCAATGAAATTGAATCCAATTGTGATGGTTTATTTATGCTTAGAGAACTGACAATGCGCATGCAAGATCGATTGATCAGTTACGGAGAAATTTTATCTTCAAAAATAATTGCGGCAGCTTTTGAAGCAGAAGGTGTAGACCAAGTATGGTTGGATTCAAGGTCCATGATCAAAACCAATAGTAAATATTTTAATGCTGTTGTAGACAAGGAGTTGACGAATAAAACGATTCAAGCCTATTTTGCAACACCCTCTAACAAACATGCTTTGTATATGGCGCCAGGTTTTATCGCGTCAGATGCAGAAGGCAATACCACTACTTTAGGAAGAGGTGGCTCAGATTATACTGGTGCCATTTATGCAGCGGCCTTAAATGCGGCTGTCTTAGAAATTTGGACAGACGTCAGCGGGATGATGACTGCGGATCCAAGGATGGTACAAAATGCAAAAGAGATTCCAAAGATATCCTACCAGGAAGCAATGGAGTTATCCCATTTTGGTGCAAAAATTATTTATCCGCCGACCATTCAACCAGTGATGCAGGCGCATATCCCTGTGTGGATCAAGAATACATTTGAGCCAGCACACCAGGGTACATTGATTGAAAACGAATCCCCTAAGGATGATAATTTTATCCGCGGCATCTCTAGCATAAAAGATATTTGTTTGTTGAGCTTAGAAGGTGCTGGCATGGTGGGTATTCCGGGTTTCTCAAAAAGATTGTTTGATGCCTTAGCAAAAAAACAGATCAATGTTATATTAATTACGCAAAGTTCATCGGAGCATTCTATATGTGTAGGAGTGAATGTGCAGGATACGCATCTTGCGAAGATTGCCGTGGATGCAGAATTTGAACAAGAGATTAATACACAGGTGGTAGAACCGTTGATCATCGAAAAAGATTTATCCATCATTGCTTTAGTGGGTGAGCAAATGCGCAACCATCCGGGCGTGAGTGGAAAAATGTTTGGTGTATTAGGACGCAATGGCATCAATGTGCGTGCTATAGCACAAGGTTCTTCGGAAAAAAATATTACTGCAGTGATTGCATCCCAGGATGTGCGTAAGGCAATCAATGTATTGCACGAAGAGTTTTTTGAAACCACTTATAGACAAGTGAACGTGTACATTGCGGGTGCAGGAAATGTAGGAGGCAAGCTGATAGAACAAATTAAAAAGCAGGTTCCTTATTTACAAGCCAACCTAAGATTACAAATCAATATTGTAGGTATTGCCAATAGTAAAAAGCAATTGATCCATGTAGATGGAATTGATTTAACTAATTGGAGAGACCAATTGGCAGCAGCACCAACTGGAACAATCACAGACTATGTAGCTGCTATTCAAGAAAATAATTTACGTAACTCTATTTTTGTAGATGTCACTGCACACGCCACTGTTGCAGACACTTATGCGCAATTATTGAGTAAGGCCGTATCGGTGGTGGCATGTAATAAAATAGCCTGTTCATCGCCTTATGCGCATTATGCAAAACTGAAATCATTGGCAAGAACTTATAGTGCTGCCTTCTTATTTGAAACGAATGTGGGTGCAAGTTTACCGATTATAGGTACCTTAAATGATTTAATCCGAAGTGGAGATAAAATCAATAAGATTGAAGCCGTGTTGTCAGGTACTTTAAATTTTGTGTTTAATAATTACGATGGTACTACTTCTTTTGCAAAGGTGGTGAAACAAGCGCAGGACGAGGGGTATACAGAACCAGATCCAAGATTGGATTTAGGAGGAACCGATGTAATGCGTAAAGTAATGATCTTGGCGCGTGAAGCAGGACATAAAATAGAGATGGAAGATATTGCGAACGAGGCATTTTTACCAGCTGCTTGTTTTAATGGTTCAGTGGATGATTTTTATGCAGAGATGGAAAAGCAGGAAGCACATTTCAAAAAACTATATGATGCTGCAGCGGCCGAGGGCTGTAAGTTAAAATTTGTGGCTAAGTTCGAAAGAGATGAAAATGGAAAAGGTCAAGCTAAAGTAGGGTTACAACATATTCAACCAAGCTCAGACTTTTATCATTTATATGGCAAGGATAATTTAGTCTTGTTTTATTCTGAGCGTTATCCTGAATTGCCATTGGTGATCAAGGGTGCAGGTGCGGGAGCGGATGTAACTGCATCGGGTGTATTTGCAGATATCATTAGAGCAGCAAGAGTTTAAAAATCATTTATCATGGTGGAATTAAATCAATGGATCAAAATCAAAGCACCAGCAACTGTAGCTAATATGGTTTGCGGATTTGACATTTTGGGCTTTGCTGTGAACAATCCATATGATGAAATGGAGATGCGCTTAGTGGCGCGCCCACAAACTATCGAAGGGGTGACTTCAATCAATACAATTGCTTCTGCCATTAAGATCATCAATATTGACGATTATAATTTACCCACCGATCCAGAAAAAAATGTAGCGGGTGCTGCTTTGATCGCATTGATTGAAGCATACGAAGAACAAATAGGATTAGGAAATTCAAAAGCAACTATACCCGTTGGACAATTAGCCTTCGAAGTAAAAATTAATAAACTCATTAAGCCGGGCTCAGGGGTAGGTTCCAGTGCAGCAAGTGCTGCAGGGGCCGTAGTAGGCGCAAATTATTTATTAGGTAATTTATTTAGCAAGGACGACTTAGTGCGTTTTGCAATGCATGGTGAAAAAGTTGCATCGGGTGTAAAGCATGCAGATAATATTGCACCTTGTATTTTTGGTGGCGTGACTTTGGTAAGAAGCATTTTTCCATTGGAAGTAATCGCCCTACCCTCACCTACTTTACATGTGACGATTGTGCATCCGCAGATCGAAGTAAAAACCTCTGATGCACGCAGTATTTTAAAGCAAAATGTACAATTAAAAGACGCCATCAAGCAATGGGGGAATATTGCAGGCTTGGTTGCTGGATTAATGAAGGGCGATTATGGTTTAATCGGGAGATCCTTGGAGGATGTCATCATTGAACCAGTTCGTTCAATTTTAATACCTGGATTTGATGAATTGAAAACAGCTTGTAAAGCTGCAGGTGCTTTAGGTGGAGGGATTTCAGGATCAGGACCATCCATCTTTTTCTTGAGTAAAGAACAGTCTACGGCTTTGGCAGTAGAACAAGAAATGAAAAAATTATACACCCGTATTGGATTGCCACATCATACTTATGTTACTTCGATCAACGGAGCGGGTGTTGAAATAGAAAAAACATTCAATTTTAATAGTATAGAAAATGGAATATTATAGTTTAGGAAAACAATCACCGAATGTCAGTTTTAAAACTGCAGCTATCACTGGACAGGCGCCAGATAAGGGATTGTATTTTCCAACGACTATACCACAGTTTACCCAAGCGCAAATAGAAAGATTCAAAACATTAGATAAGGCGACCTTGGCATTCGAAGTCATGCGTCCTTATGTTGCAGGTACTATTGATGACGTAAGTTTGCAACAAATTTGTAAAGAGACGATTGATTTCGATTTCCCATTAGTGACCATCACACCTGCTATCAAAGCCCTTGAATTATTTCATGGGCCTACCTTGGCTTTTAAGGATGTGGGTGCAAGGTTCATGAGTAGGTGTTTGGGTTATTTTGCAAAAGCAGAAAAAATAAATCAATCTAGTTCAAGTAAGGCAATCAATAATTCAACAATTGGTATTGAACAGGCCCCTATTAAAATTAACACAGTACTCGTTGCCACTTCAGGAGATACGGGTGGCGCAGTAGCCAATGGGTTCTTGGGTGTAGAAGGGGTACAAGTCATTATATTATATCCCAAAGGAAAAGTCAGTCCAATACAGGAATTGCAGTTAACCACTTGTGGTCAAAATATTACAGCTTTAGAAGTAGATGGAAGTTTTGACGATTGTCAAGCGATGGTGAAGGAAGCATTTATGGATGCGGATTTAAATGCAGTGTATAAATTAACCTCTGCTAATTCAATCAATGTTGCAAGATGGTTACCACAACAATTGTATTACTTTTTTGCATGGCAACAATGGGTGG
>JBEDDG010000038.1:0-9882 GCA_041176305.1 Bacteroidota bacterium
GATTCAACTAAAGGAACAGTTGCCCCAACAAAATAATGAATAAACATCCAAACGATATTAATTCAATAGATAACGAAAGAGTTGCTAACTTAAAAAAAGAATTATTGGATCAAGATTTTCGTGATTCAGTAGGTACCATAAATAAAGAAGGCAAAAGAAACTATATTTTTCCTCAAAAACCATTTGGAAAATTATATAATCTAAGGTCTTATTTTAGCTATTTTTATTTGGTCTTATTCTTTACCCTTCCTTTTATCAAAATCGAAGGGGAGCCTATGTTTTTATTCAATGTACTTGAGCGAAAGTTTATCTTTTTTGGTCAAGTTTTTTGGCCCCAAGATTTTTTTATTTTCGCCATTGGTTTATTGACCTTCTTAGTCTTTGTTATTCTATTTACAGTGGCATTTGGTAGGTTGTTTTGTGGTTGGGCTTGTCCTCAAACAATCTTCATGGAGATGGTATTCAGAAAAATTGAATATTGGATTGAAGGGGATGCGCATCAGCAAAGAAAGTTAAAAGCAATGCCCTGGAATGCGGAAAAGATAAGAAAACGTGTTACCAAAATTATTGCTTTCTTTTTAGTTTCTTTTTTAATTGCTAATTTCTTTTTAGGGTATATTATTGGCATTGATAGGGTTGGATTGATGATTCAAGAAGGGGCTTTTGTACATTTTGGTGTGTTTAGTTCATTGATCATTTTTACGTTAATTTTTTTCTTTGTTTATTATTGGTTTAGAGAACAGGTATGTTTGATTGTTTGCCCTTATGGTCGTTTACAAGGGGTGCTATTGGATAGAAATTCTATTGTCGTAGCCTATGATTATGTTAGAGGTGAGCCAAGAGGTAAATTAAATGACGCATCAGTAGACAAAGGAGATTGTATTAATTGTAGTGCATGTGTGCGTGTTTGTCCAACAGGTATTGATATTCGAAATGGCACACAATTAGAATGTGTCAACTGTACAGCCTGTATTGATGCTTGTGATGAAATTATGGAACATATAGAAAAGCCTAAAGGGCTTATTCGATATGCATCTGAAAATAATATTGCTAAAAAAGAAAAGACCACTTATTCCTGGAGACTAAAACTTTATACCGGAGTGCTTCTACTTTTGCTTTCTTTTTTAGCGGTCTTGTTGATCACTAGGGATGATGTAAGTGCAAGGGTGCTAAGAACACCAGGGCAAATGTATCAAAAACTACCTGATGGTAAAATTAGCAACTTGTACAATATCAAATTGGCTAATAAGACTAGAAAAATCATTCATATAGATCTTAAGCTAGAAAATACCACCGGTGAAATTAAAATGATTAACCAAGTAGATGTGCCCAAGGAATCTTATTATCAAACAAGCTTTTTTGTCATTTTAAAAAGTTCAACCATTAAAAAAAGAAAAACGGAATTGAAGATAGGATTATATGAAAAAGGCCGCAGAATAGAAACGGTATCAGCTATCTTTTTAGCACCATCACTTTAAGCAAATAAATATGAAAAAATTAAACTGGGGCCATTCAATATTTTTTATTTACAGCGCATTTGTGGTGGCTATTTTGTTCATGGTGTATCAATCTACTCAACAAACTTATGACCTGGTTGAAAAAGACTATTACGCTGCTGAACTAAAATACCAGGAGGTGATTGATGCAGCTGACCGTGCCAATAAGGTTGGGGGAAGTTTGCAAATAGATCAAACAAATGATTCACTTTTTGTCAGGCTGCCAGCTGCTTTTAAAGGGGTAAATGTAAAAGGGAAGCTACAACTCTATTTCGCGGCGGATAAACAGCAAGATGTTCTGTATCATTTTGAAACAATGGAGGGGTTTGCTGTATTTAAGAAGGGCGAAAAGAAAAAGGGTAGTTATATGCTAAAACTAGATTTAATAAAATCTGGGGTAGCGTATTATTATGAACAAAAAATTTATTTATAAAGATGTTCAATAGTAACTTTTTGGAGATTGGGTTTTTCATGGGTTTACTAGGAAGTGTCCATTGCATAGGAATGTGTGGACCCTTAGTGATGGCGCTTCCTATTGCCCATATGAAACCTTTTCAAAAAGTATTGGCGACCACTTTATACCATTTGGGCAAACTAACAACTTATGGTGCATTAGGTTTACTGGTTGGTATTTTTGGGAAGCAGATTCCCTTTTACAATGTGCAACAACATCTTAGTGTTGTATTAGGATTAATAATGTTGATTTATGTTGTATGGGTTTTTTACCTACACCCAAATAGGAGTAAGCAGTTCTTGAAATTTGACTGGTTGAATCAAAAAATAGTCAAAGCGCTGGGTTACTTATTTAAGAAGAGAGGGGCATTTTCATTTTTATGGATTGGCTTATTAAATGGATTGTTGCCTTGCGGTATGATCTATTTGGCTTTAGCCTCTTCTTGGGCGAGCCAATCCGTTGTTCAGAGTGGTTTATTCATGGTTTTATTTGGAATTGGAACTATGCCTGCCTTATTATTAGCTGCTTTTGGTGGGCAACTGCTCGGGCTTGCATTTCGCCAGCGTATACAAAAAGCACTCCCTTTTATTTTAACGAGTATGGGCGTATTATTAATATTAAGAGGCTTGAATTTAGGTATTCCATACATCAGTCCAATATTGGATGGATACGGCACAGCAAGTTGCCATAATTAACTCTTTTATGAAAAAAGAAATATTCATAAAAGAGTTGGAGTCGCTACAGCGAACATTGGATTTTATCCAAGAAGAGCAGGCTTTTGTCAAACAAAAAATCACCCATTATTTAGATATTTTTGAAGAGGCTTCATGGATAGAATGGGCGGAGGAAATGCAACAGCAAATATTGAATAGGGAAACCGCTTTACTTTTATTAAAAAAGGACATTCAAAAATTAAAGGGTAGAAAACTGGTTGATATAGTTGAAGTCAAAAAACAAAAACAACAATTGAATTATTTAGAGAATGAATTCTTAACCTGGAAACAAGTGATTGATCAAAAGCTTGATATTGTAGCAGCTTTAGATAATTAGTTACATAAATGTGCTAGTTTCACCTCCTCTAAAATTGTAATCTTACCTTCTTTAATTTCAATTAGTTTCTCTGATTTAAAATCGCTTAATGTTCGAATTAAACTTTCTGTGGCGGTACCTGCGATATTGGCCAGGTCTTCTCTAGAAATAGCAATCGAAAACAAGGAATTGTCTTCTTGATTGTATTTCTTTTTTAATGTTAATAAAGCGTCTGCCACTCTTTTTCTCAGACTGTGGTAGGCTAAGGCAACTAATTGGTCTTCTTTTTCTGCAATATTGTTTGCTAAAAGTTTTATCACTTTTAAAGCAATTTCTTGGTGTTGTGTTAAAAGGTCTTCAAATTCTTTCTTAGGTATGACCCTGATTTTAGACTCCTCCAATGTTTCAGCAAACTCAACATATGTTTTATTCTCCAAAAGGGAGATATGGCCAAAAAAATCACCAGCTGACAATAGACTAGTAATAAATTCTTTTCCGGATTCACTTGTCTTATAGACTTTGACTTTTCCTGATTCTATATAGTATAATTTATTTGGATGTTGGCCCTCTGCGTAAATAATTTGCTTTTTCTTAAATTCTAAAATATCGTGTTGTTCTAAAGCATGGTGCATTTCGTCCTTTGTACCAAGATCAGATAAAATTTGATACCATCCTTCAATTCCTTTGACTTGTAAAATTTGGTTTCTTTTAGCTTTTTCGAGTCTTGTGTGTATTGCGTTGATTAATTCAGCATCTGTAAAAGGCTTTGTGATATAATCATCTGCACCCATTTCCATTCCTTTTCTTAAATCAGTTCTCTCACTTTTTGCACTCAGGAATATAAAAGGGATTTGTTGTAATTCAGGTGCTTTACATAAAATCTGATACACCCCATAGCCGTCCAATACTGGCATCATGATATCGCAAATGATTAAAGAGGGCATATGTGCTCTGGCTAATTCAATGCCTATCTTGCCATTTTCAGCAGTGATGACTTCGAATTGAGCAAGGGTTAAAATTTCTGCCGTATTCTCTCTTAAGGCTTCATTGTCTTCAATCAATAATATCTTTTCCATAATGCTTTTCTTTTAAGGCTTCTCTCTATAGGGTAATGCTACGCAAAATATACTTCCATGATCTAAGTCACTTTGGTAACTAATTTTTCCATTTAATAATTCTATATACCTGCCAACGATGTGTAATCCAAGCCCTGTACCTTGTATATTAGTTACATTCGTTGCCCTAAAGAAGCGCTCAAATAAATGAATTTGATCCCCTTTAGGAATACCCATCCCTTGGTCCTTTACTTTTATCTCTAAAAATCCATTAGCTATACTTGTTTCAACAATGATTGCTTTATGCTCTGGTGAAAATTTAATCGCATTGGAGATCAGGTTGATCATTACATTTTTTAATAAACCCGCATCTGAATAACATTGTAGAACGGTTTGATGATGGTGCATTAGAGATTGACCCGGCTTAAGCAATACTTGCATTTCATTGAAGATGGCTTCTATAAATTGGTTAATTTCAAATGTGTCAAATGTGACTTCGAGTTTTCCTTCTTCAATTTTGCCTAAAGACAAAAACTCATTTAAAATATCGGTTAATGTTTTGACAGAGGACTTAATGCGATCTATATGTTTATCCCTTTTAGGCTGATCTTCTGTAGTCTCGTATTTAGCTAATAAAGAGATGGATGATAAAATAGTACTTAGAGGTGTCCTAAATTCATGAGAGGCCATGGATACAAATCTAGATTTAAGGTCATTGACCTCTTTTTCTTTTTCTAATGATTTAGTTAAGCTTTCTTTGGAGGCCTGAAGCTCTTGTAATGTTATTTGTAACTCTTTAGTCCTGGTGGCTACTTTTTCTTCCAGACTTGCGTTCAAATTTTTAATCTCTATTTCAGATGCAATTCTTTTGGTGATATCAGAAATGAATGCGATTACATATTTAGATTCTGATGTTTCAAAATGCCCTAAACTAATTTCAACTGGAAATTCAGTACCATCTTTTCTTAAAGCACAAAGTGTCATACCAAGCCCCATGGATCTTGCTTGAGGCTTTTCAATGAAGCCATCTCTATTCTTTACATGTGCATGGTGGTATCTTTGAGGGATAAGTTTTTCTAGCTTTTCATTGACTATTTCGGTCTCCTCGTACCCAAATAATTTGTTGGCAAATGGGTTAGACATCACAATTTCGCCTTGACCATTGACCACGATAATACCCATAGAAGCGGAGTTAAATAGGGCTTCGAATCTTAGGTCTTTATACTGATTGGTAAGAGGCATGCAAGGACAAATTTTGTACTGCGAAGTTACTTATATTAGGGCAGAAAAGGGAGGAATTTATCCTTTTGAATGGTGGTTAGCTGGGGTGCGGAATCATTCAAAATATGACCATTTAAAACCTGCTCATATTTTGCCAAATAATGGTTTGCCATTTGGGTACTGGTAAAATTGGCCATCACATACTCATGGCATTTCTTTTTATCAAATTGATCTGCATTTTTAACCGCATCCACTAATGCAGAAATGGAGTTACTTACAAAGCCCACTTCTGGCTGAATGATTTCTTGTAAAGATCCATAAGGCGTCCCAAATGCTGGACAACCAAAATAGATGCTTTCAACGATGGATAAGCCAAATGGTTCGTTCCATAGTACAGGGAAGATCAACCCTTTAGAACCTTTTAATAAATTGTTTTTTGCTAAGCCACCTTGCATGCCGTCAAAACGAATCCTTGGATCAAAAGTAAGACGGATGCCCTGGTTAACATTAAATCGATTACCGCCAATTACCCTTAATTTTACCTGTGCTTTTTGTGCAATTTTGATAGCGCCTCTTACATTTTTCACGCGCCATGCTGCATCGCCTAAAAAATGAAAATAATTTCTAGGTTGATTTAAACCTGGATCTCCGTAGTCAGTTGGATCAATGCCATTATGCACATAAGCATTACTACCATATCTTGCTGCGTGATTTTTAGAAACAAAAACGGTGTTGATGTCTAAAGGCTTTTGATCGTTGGTGTTACCATGTAAAGTAAATAGGTAAGGAATTTTTGGCGTCTCATTGACTTTGCAATTCAAATGCACTACATCCACCTCAGCTGGCACTTGTTGATTAAAAGGAATTGAATGATCCAGCACTTTTACATTGGTAGCAAATGCACAATGGGAACCTGGAGCAACTAAATAAGAAACTTGATGGCCCATTTGAACCAATTGTTTACCTAACCACCAAATGACCCTTTCCGTTCCACCATAAGTTCGAACGGGGATGCTTGTATTGTTGACTAGGAGGATATGCATATTTAAAAATACATCAAAAATTGATTCACACAACAGATTGGTTATGAAGACAATGTCTCATATCAAAATTTTAATTTTTGCTTTTGAAAAAGTCTTAACTTCAAAACCTTAATAAAATTTGTCTACATGAAAAGATTATTTACCATTTTGGCTTTAAGTGCTGCTGTCCTGGTGCAAGCACAAATAAAACCAACTACTGCTACGGAACGTTTGAAACTAATAGAACAGCGTAAGCAGTTGTTAAGTCGCTCAACACTGAATGAAGCTGGTTTTAGAAACATTGGTCCTTCAATTATGAGTGGCCGTGTGGTGGACATCGAAGTGAATCCAAAAGACCCTACTGAGTTTTATGTGGCTTATGCTTCTGGAGGCTTATGGCATACGCAAAATAATGGGCAAAGTTTTGCGCCTATTTTTGATTCTGTAGACATCCTTACAATTGGTGATATTGCCGTGAATTGGCAGACAAGACATATTTGGGTAGGTACAGGAGAAGTCAATAGCAGTCGTTCAACTTATGCTGGTCTTGGTGTATATCGTTCTTCAAATAATGGGAAGACTTGGGATTGGCTTGGTTTACCAGAGAGTCATCATATTGGTAAAATTCAATTGTCTTCAAAGGATCCTAACACGGCTTGGGTAGCTGTATTAGGACATTTATATTCTGAAAATAAAGAGCGCGGAATTTATAAGACAACAGATGCTGGAAAAACATGGAATCAAACTTTAGCAATTGATGCCAATACCGGTGCTATTGATGTAGATATGGATCCAAGTAACGAACAAGTTTTATATGCAGCAATGTGGTATAGAACAAGATCTGCTTCTAATTTTGAAGAAGCTGGTAAAACATCTGGCATCTATAAAAGTACAGATGGTGGCGACCATTGGACACTACTTTCAACACCTACAAGTGGCTTTCCAGCTGGAGAGGGTGTAGGTAGAATTGGTTTAGCGGTGTATCCTAAGAATCCATCTATTGTTTATGCGATTGTAGATAATAATTTTCATCAGCCGGATACAGCAATGAAAAAAGCTGCGGATACTTCTAGGTATGTATTAAGAGATTTTAAAGCCTTGACGGTAGATCAATTTATTGCTTTAGATGACCGAAAATTAAATGCGTTTTTAAAGTCACCACGTAATGGACTTCCTTCAAAATACAATGCTGAAAACTTGAAGCAAGATGTAAAGTCAGGCAAATTAAATCCAAATTGTATCTGGGATTATTTATACGATGCCAATACAGCTTTATTTGAAACACCTATTTATGGTGCACAAGTGTATCGTTCTGATAACGCAGGCGTAAGTTGGGTTAAGACACATGCTAAGCCGATTGACTTATATAGTACTTATGGGTATTATTTTGGTAAAGTATTTGTAAGTCCAAGCAATCCAGATAAAATTGCTATTACAGGTGTAGGGGTTTTATTAAGTACAGATGGCGGTAAATCCTTTAAAGAAATTGGTAAAGAGAATGTACATGCTGACCACCATTTTGTATGGATGAACGGAGAACGTGATAGCCATATGATTATTGGTAACGATGGCGGATGTAATATCACTTATGATAATGGTGCCCATTGGTTTAAAGCAAATACGCCAGCTGTTGGACAGTTTTATAATATTACCGTTGACATGGCGAAGCCATACAATGTATATGGTGGCTTGCAAGACAATGGTACTTGGTTTGGATCTAGTAGTACAAAAGAAAATTATGATTGGTATGATAGCGGCCATCATCCTTATACAATGATTGGTGGTGGAGATGGAATGCAAGTTCAAGTAGACTGGAGAGATAATAAAACAGTTTACAGTGGCTCTCAATTTGGTTTTTATAGCAGACAAAATTTGGCAACAAAGGAAAGAAAAACAGTTCGTCCAATGAGAGACTTGGGTGAGCCTGCTGTTCGTTATAACTGGCAAACACCTATTTTATTAAGCAGACACAATCAAGATGTATTTTATTTTGGATCTAATAAGTTCCACCGCTCTATGAGCAAAGGAGATAGTTTAGTGACATTAAGTACAGACCTAACCACAGATCCAGTTCAAGGGGATGTGCCTTTTGGTACTTTAACGACTATGAGTGAAAGTCCAATTCGTTTTGGTTTAATCTATGTAGGTTCAGATGATGGTAATGTTCAAGTTTCTAAAGATGGAGGAAATACCTTTACATTGATTAACCAAAAATTACCAAAAGGATTATATGTAAGTAGAGTAGTGGCAAGTAAATACAATGTTTCAAGAGTGTATGTAACCTTGAATGGCTACCGCAATGACCATTTTAATGCTTACGTATATCAAAGTGATGATTTTGGGACAACATGGAAGCAGATCATGAAAGACTTACCAATGGAACCAGTGAATGTGATCAAAGAAGACCTTGTTTCAGATAAGGTATTGTATGTAGGTACAGACGGAGGTTTGTATGTGAGTCTGGATGGCGGAAATAGTTCTATGGCATGGACAAAAGGATTACCTGCGAGTGTTCCTGTTCATGACTTAGAGATTCATCCAAGAGATCATGAAATCGTTTTAGGTACACACGGAAGAAGTTTGTATGTAGCTAAATTAGAAGCTTTAAGAAAGCAATTAAAATAAATGATTAAAGTAGATTGGTAATTGAATGATTGCTAAACTACTTTGCTTTTTGTGTATAGGATTTTTCCTTTTGCACTAATAAGTTGAAGACCTTTTCTAAAATAGGCGAATCTGTGGCAATCACGGATTCGTCTATTTTGCTTACAGGGATAATACGTTTGGTAGAACTTGCTATAAAAGCACCTCTTGCAGTTTTGATTTCTGCTAAGGCAATAGGCCTTTCTTCTACTTGAATACCATTTTCAATAGCTGCTGCTAAAATATTTTTTCTTGTAATCCCTTTTAAGATGTCATCCTTTGGGGTAACAATATGCCCGTCTTCGGAGATCAAGAAGAAATTTGACCTTGGACATTCTCTTAACATGCCATCATTGGTATATAAAATATCATGGCCACCAAAAGCTTTTAACTTTGGTTGTAAATAGATAGCCATTAAATAATCCGTTGTTTTTACCTGAGGTAATTGGCGTTGAAAAGGGTGACTCATCAACACAAAAGGACTTACCGAAAATTGATTCGAAGGAACAGGTAAGGGTTGTTGTACAATTGTCAAATTAGGTTTTTCCAAAGTATACCCATCTGAACTATCCCCACCAGATACAATCAGTTTTAAACCAGAATAGGGCATATTGTTTTTTGCCACTAATTCTAGAACGATTTTTAAAATCGCTTCTTTGGAATGGGGCAATTCCATATGCATGAAAGCGGCAGATTGTTGCAATCTTTCTAAATGGTCTGCTACAAATAGGGGTTGATTGTCCACCACTCTTAAATAATCAAAAATGCCATATCCTCTTTGAATCAATAAATCATTTAGGGACATACCGGTTTGGTTAAATGCACTTATTTGTCCGTTGTAATAGCAGCTAATTTTTTCCAAAATAGATCGATTTAGGTTTAAAATTACTGATTATTAACAGATTATGGTTTGAAAAATCTTTCGTACTAAATCATATGTACTCCACGAAAGTGTCTATCTG
>JBEDDG010000039.1:0-9456 GCA_041176305.1 Bacteroidota bacterium
TCTTGGTCCTCCAATACATAGAATTTGGCTTTTTTAAAATTGCCTTGCATCGAATTTTCAATAAAATACCTGCCCCCGTCTAGCGGGTTGTCAGCTATTTCATACTGATCTGATGGGCTACAATGCCAAAATAATAGGGCTAGTATAAGGTATTTTAATTTTTGTAGTTGCATAGCCAAAGTTACATCATTAGGTAGTATTTTTGAACCATAAATCGAATGCATGAAAAATTTACTCTTATTAGTTGGATTATTGATTGGTGTATCAAGTATTGGACAACAAAAACACCCCGCCTTTATGGAACAGGGCAATATCTATGAGGTGAATATTCGCCAGTACACTAAAGAAGGTACTTTTAAAGCATTTGCAGCCCATTTGCCAAGATTGCAAAAAATGGGCGTACAAACGATCTGGTTCATGCCTATTCAACCAATTTCAAAATTTGGTAGAAAAGGTACTTTGGGTTCTTACTATGCTGTAGCTAGTTATACAGATGTGAATCCGGAATTTGGAACCCTTGCTGATTTTAATCAAGTAGTTGATCAAGCGCATGCATTAGGGATGAAGGTGTTAATTGATTATGTGCCAAATCATTCTGGAGCAGATCATCCTTGGTTAACAAAGTATCCAGATTTTTATGAAAAAGATTCAACTGGAAAACCAACTTATACTGCAGACTGGTCTGATACCAGAGAGTTGAATTTTAAAAATGAAGTGATGCAGGATAGTATGATTAACACCATGAAGTATTGGTTGCATGCTACTAAGATTGATGGATTTAGAGTGGATGTAGCTTGGGGTGTGCCCTATAGTTTTTGGAACAAATGTATTCCAGCTTTGAAAGCTATTAGAAATATCTATTTATTGGCAGAGGCAGATGATGCAAAATTGCATGAGACTGGATTTGATGCGACTTATACATGGACAGAGTTTCATGTATTAAATGACATTGCAGCAGGCAAAAAGAACCTATTGACATTAGATACAGTGTTGCAAAAAATTGAAACAGATTTTATCAAAGGGGCGCATAGATTGTATTTTACAAGTAACCATGATGAAAACTCTTGGAACAAGGCTGACTATGCAACCATGCCTGGCGCGATACATGCACCATTTGCTGTATTCACACAAACCTATAATCGCACAATGCCTTTGATCTATAGCGGTCAAGAAGAGCCTGTTTTAAGGCCTCTTGCATTTTTTGAAAAAGACAGTATCGAATTTAAAAAATACGAGCGTGCACAATTTTATACCACGCTTTTAAAGTTACGTAAGTCAAATGCTGCTTTTGCTGAAAATGCAAGTTTCAAAAGATTGAAGGTGAATTTACCAGAGCAGGTGATGGCTTATGAAAGAACCAATGGTAAGGATCAAGTGGTGGTGGTATTGAATTTATCGAATCAACCACTGTCAGTTAAGTTGGAAGGTATTGCTGCACAAACCACATTTGAAGAATTGTTTTCTAAACAAAAACAAGCAGGAATTCAAACACTTCAAATGGCTGCATGGGGCTACCAAGTTTTTGTAAAAAAATAAAAAGCCTTAACCATCCTTCCATAAAATATAAAAAAACATGACGCAACAATTTCTAGTAGACCAGATCAAAACAAAGCAATCTTACTTATGTGTTGGATTGGATACGGATATTGAAAAATTACCTGCAGGGTTACCTAAAAACAAAGCGGGGGTCATTGCTTTTAATAAAGCCATTATTGATGCAACAGCACCGTATTGTGTAAGTTATAAAATCAATACTGCTTTTTACGAAGCACAAGGAATTGCAGGATGGGAAGCGATGGAAGCGACCTTGGCGCATATTCCCAACACGCATTTCACCATTGCAGATGCAAAAAGAGGCGATATAGGAAATACATCGGCTCAATACGCTAAAACTTTTTTTGAAACCCTACCTTTTGATGCTATTACAGTAGCGCCTTATATGGGGAAAGATAGCATCGATCCATTTTTAGCTTATACGAATAAGTGGACCATTGTCCTTGGATTAACCTCTAATCCAGGCAGTCAAAACTTTGAGCAACAAAAATTAGCAAACGGTCAATTTTTATATGAATCAGTTTTAGAACAAGTAGCAAGCTGGGGCAGTCCTGAACAATTGATGTTTGTAGTGGGTGCCACTAAAGCAAATGACCTTGAGTCTATCCGTAAAATTATTCCAGCTCATTTTTTATTAGTGCCTGGTGTGGGTGCCCAAGGAGGTAGCTTAGCGGATGTGACAAAATATGGCAAGAATGATGCTGTTGGTTTATTAATCAACGCTAGTAGGGCCGTTATTTTTGCAAGTAGTGGCGCTGACTTTGCAGCGGATGCAGCCATCGCGGCAAAAGGATATGCAGATGAAATGAAGGCATTACTTGCCTTGTAGGTATTAATCAAACTTTTATCGATTCTCCTTCTGTTTTTGCAATCACAATCGTGGCTGCACTATTTCCAATAATATTGGTGATGGCCCTGGCCTCACTCATAAATTTATCTACCCCTAATAAAAAAGCAAGTCCTTCCATAGGAATTTTTTGCATAGTGGCGAGGGTAGACGCAAGTACAATAAAGCCACTTCCTGTAACACCAGCGGCACCTTTAGAAGTCAGCATTAAGATCAATAACATGGTCACAATTTCAGCAGTACTTAATTGTACATTGTACAATTGCGCAATAAAAATTACGGCCATGGATAAATAAATAGAAGTACCGTCTAAATTAAATGAATAACCAGTGGGTACCACTAAGCCAACCACCGATTTAGAACAACCCATTTTCTCTAATTTATTCATCAAAGAGGGCATAGCAGGTTCTGAAGAAGAAGTGGCAAATACAATCAATAATTCTTCCTTTATATTTTTAAGCAACTTTAAGATGGATAAATTATAATAACGTAAAATGAGTCCAAGAATTACAAATACAAATAAGGCCATCGTTACATACATCGTGACCATTAATTTAGCCAAGGGAAATAAAGTGGCCAATCCATATTTACCAATTGCAAAAGCCATGCCGCCTAAAGCACCAAGGGGCGCAAAGTACATCACCCATTTTAAGCCAAGAAAAACAAAATGTGTCAACCTTCCAATCTGATGAATATAAGTAGCTCTTTTAGGTAAATAGTTCAACATAAATCCGGTCACAATGGCGAGTAGTAATATTTGCAAATTGGTATTGCTTGCTATAATGCCCCAAAGGTCAAATTGGGTAGCCTTGGTATACTTTGTAGGGTCTTGCATTTGCAAGCCTGATTTATCGATATTGCCTGGTTGAATCCACAAGGCAACTAGCACCCCTAAGGCTAATGAAAGGGTACTTACAATTTCAAAATAAACCAATGATACCAAGCCTATCCTGCCCACTTTTTTTAAATCGCCCATACTCGCAATACCAAGTGTTACAGTTAAAAAAATAATGGGGTAAGTAAATATTTTAATGACTTGAATGAAGCCCTTTGCCAATGGTTCTAATTGAATCGCTTGTTTTGGAAAATAAACACCTAAAAATATGCCCAATAAAATGGCAAGCAATACATAGAAACTTAAATGGGTTATGACTTTTTTCATATCAAATTGGTGCGAATTAATGCCTTGTAAATATAGTTTTTTAAGCGCTTTCTATTACCTTTATACCCTAATCATTATAATTTAAATTTACCCATCATGGCAGTAAGAGCAGATTTGTTTGAGTCACCCGATTACTATCAATTAGACGAATTGATGTCAGAAGAAAATTTAATGGTAAGAGATGCTGTAAGGACCTATGTTAAAACAGAAATTTCACCTATAATAGAAGAGTATGCTCAGAAAGCTGAGTTTCCTACACAAATCATCAAGCAATTAGGCGACCTTGGTTGTTTTGGACCAACTGTACCTACTGAGTATGGCGGTGGAGGATTGGACTATATTAGTTATGGATTGATGATGCAAGAATTGGAAAGAGGAGATAGCGGTGTAAGAAGTACAGCTAGTGTGCAAGGTTCTTTAGTGATGTTTCCTATTTATGCTTATGGTAACGAAGCGCAAAAACAAAAATATTTACCCAAATTAGCTTCTGGTGAGTGGTTAGGTTGTTTTGGATTAACTGAACCAGATCATGGATCGAATCCTTCTGGCATGTTAACCAATATCAAAGATGCAGGAGACCATGTAATTTTAAATGGCGCAAAGATGTGGATCAGTAATGCCCCTTTTGCACAGGTTGCTGTCGTATGGGCCAAAAATGAAGCTGGAGAAATTATTGGATTGATAGTGGAAAGAGGCATGGAAGGATTTACAACTCCAACAACACATGGCAAATGGAGTTTGCGTGCAAGTGCTACGGGTGAATTGGTTTTTGACAATGTGAAAGTACCTAAAGAAAATATTTTACCTAATATCAAAGGATTAAAAGGACCATTAGGTTGCTTAAGCAAAGCTAGATTTGGTATTGCTTGGGGCACTATTGGTGCCGCGATGGATTGTTATGATACTGCTTTAAGGTATAGTAAAGAAAGAATCCAATTTGGAAAGCCTATCGGTGGATTCCAATTGCAGCAAAAGAAATTGGCTGAAATGGTTACTGAAATCACCAAAGCACAATTGTTAGTTTGGAGATTAGGCGTATTGATGAATGAAGGCCGTGCGACTGCAGCTCAAATCAGTATGGCAAAAAGAAACAGTTGTGAAATTGCAACAAATATTGCAAGAGACGCAAGACAGATGTTAGGAGGTATGGGTATTACAGGGGAGTACTCTGTAATGCGTCATATGATGAACTTAGAGAGCGTCATCACTTATGAAGGAACACATGATATTCATTTATTGATTACAGGTATGGATGTGACTGGATTTAATGCATTTAAATAAATTATGGCAGCGGAGCGTATATTTTTAATTGGGATGATGGGCGCAGGTAAGTCGCATTGGTTAAAACAATTGGCAAAATGGAATAAGTCGGTGGGGTATGACTTAGATGCGTTGATCGAAATGAACGAAGAAAAAACCATCTCAGAAATTTTTTCCGAAGACGGCGAAGCATATTTTAGAAAAGTAGAAACAAAAATTCTAAAATGGTTTAAAGAGAAAAAAAAGTATGTTGTAGCTACAGGTGGCGGCACAGCTTGTTTTCAGGAAAACATGGATTTCATGAAAAAAGAAGGCGTGGTTATTTGGTTGGACGAATCTGTTGAAGTGCTTGTACAAAGATTGTCGTCTACAAAAGCAACTAGACCATTAATTGCCCATCTTTCAGATCATGAACTCGCTGCTTTTTTGGAGCAAAAATTGGTAGAGCGTCATCCGTTTTATAAGCAAGCAGACTATCGTTTAAGTGCAGAACAAATCAATGAAGCAGGTCTTAAAAAGTTAATTCAAAAACATGCAGCGTAAAATTTTACTTTGGGGAATAGCTTTTGCCCTAGTTGCAGTTATCTTTGGTGCCTTTGGAGCGCATGCTTTAAAAACAATACTTAGTCCGGATAAACTTCAAAGTTTTGAAACAGGGGTTCGATATCAATTGATACATGCTATTGCGCTGATCCTTTTAGCTTTATATAGTCAACAAAATGCAGCAAATGACAATATTGTAAAAGGCATAGGATTTGCGGCACATTTTTTCATTGTAGGCTGCTTCTTATTTTCAGGGTCCATTTACGGCTTGGCTTTATTGTCCTTGATTCAATCAAAATGGGCCATGGTACTTGGGCCAATCACTCCTATAGGCGGCCTAAGTTTTATGCTGGGCTGGGTAAGTTGGGCAAGGGTAGTGTGGATGAATAAAGTGAATATGTAGCCAATTTCTTTTTATATTTGTCCCCATGGCAAATACGCTTAAAAGCAAAACAAATCCCAAAGGAAATACACCGGTTTTAAATCCGGACAAAGAAGCAGATGTAGTCGTATCTGAAGTGGTGAAAGATGAACGCACCATGAAAATTTTAGGGGCGACTTCATTATTAATCAGTTTATTCTTTTTTGTTGCATTTACTTCCTATTTATTTACTTGGCAAGAAGACCAAGATATGGTTCAGTTATGGAGAACACAATTGTTTTCTACACAGGATGTAAAAGCAAATAATTTATTAGGGTACATAGGAGCATTTGTGGCCTACCAATTCATGTTCAATGGTTTTGGTGTTGCAGCCTATTTATTTTGCACTTTCTTTTTTGTATTAGGGGTGAACTTATTTTTTACCAAGCCTATTTTTAGTTTATGGCGTAACCTTAGGTATGTATTAGTGGGCTTATTAGTATTGAGTACCTGTTTTGCTTTCGTTACACCCAATACGGTTTTTTCCTGGGGGGGAGCTTTAGGGGAATATAGTAGCAACTGGATGATTAAATGGGTAGGTCGATTTGGAACGGGCGCCTTATTATTGATTGCAGGCTTTAGTTATTTTATATGGAGATTTAATCCAAGCTTTAATGTACCAAATTTTGACTTCCTTATTCCAAAGAAAAAAGTCGAAGAGGCTGCCTTTGTAAGTGAAGACACAGAAGAGGCTGTAAAGCAGGAATGGGATTTGAATAACCCTGAGCCAGTTCAAGCTGCTGCTACGGGAAATATTTTAAAAGAAAATACTTCAGGTATTTCTGTTATTATGCCAGAGGCAGAAGAGGATGAAGCGCAACTTGGCGAACTAGGCCCCAAATTATTTATTGACGAATTATCTTTAGAAGAAGATCCAGAAAAAAAAACTCCGTTAACGATTGAGGAGGAAGAAGAGGATGCGGTAGCATCCGATGGTGAAGCCGATGATGACGAAGAAGCTGATGAGGAAGAAGAAGACCTTGACATTGATGATGAATTATTAGAAGACCTCGACCTCGAAATAAAAGAAGTGCCTAAAGAAGCAGTAGTGGCCGCAGTAGGAAGTCTTGCAACTAAATACGATGCAACATTAGATTTAAAAAATTACAAGTATCCTCATATCAATTTATTAGAGACACATGGTTCCGAAAAAATTGTTCAAGATCCAGAGGAATTAGAGACGTATAAAAATCAGATCATTGCGACCTTAAAGAATTACGATATTGCGATTCAACGTATTTCTGCTACAGTTGGACCAACAGTTACCTTGTATGAAATTGTACCTGCACCTGGTGTACGTATCAGTAGAATCAAAAATTTAGAAGACGATATTGCCTTAAGTTTGGCAGCATTGGGTATTCGTATTATTGCACCTATTCCTGGAAAAGGAACCATTGGTATTGAAGTGCCTAATATTCGCAAGTCTATTGTAAGTATGAAAACTTTGCTTGCAAGTGAAAAATTCCAAACAAGTCAACATTCTTTACCCATTGCAATTGGTAAAAAAATTGACAACGAAAATTTCATTGTGGACTTGGCAAGTATGCCACACTTATTGATGGCGGGAGCAACTGGTCAAGGAAAGTCAGTGGGTTTGAATGCGATCTTAGTTTCATTATTGTATAAGAAACATCCTTCTCAATTGAAGTTCGTATTGGTTGATCCAAAAAAAGTGGAATTGAGTTTATACCGTGTGATTGAAAAACACTTCCTTGCAAAATTACCAGGAGAAGAAGATGCGATTATTACGGATACAAAAAAAGTAATCAATACCTTAAACGCATTGTGTATCGAAATGGACAATCGTTATGATTTATTAAAAGAAGCAGGCTGTCGAAATATTAAAGAATACAATGAGAAGTTTACTTCCAGAAAATTAAATCCAGAGAAAGGACATCAATACCTTCCGTTTATTGTATTAGTAGTAGATGAATTTGCAGACTTAATTATGACTGCAGGTAAGGAGGTTGAAATGCCGATTGCTCGTTTAGCGCAATTAGCACGTGCGGTAGGTATACACTTAATTATTGCAACACAAAGACCATCAGTGAATATTATCACCGGTACAATCAAGGCCAATTTCCCTGCTCGTATTGCCTTTAAAGTGTCCAGTAAAATTGATAGCCGAACCATTTTAGATGCGGGTGGAGCAGAGCAGTTAATTGGTAAAGGTGATATGTTGGTGAGTTACAATGGCGAGATTACCAGATTACAATGTGCTTTTGTGGATACACCAGAAGTGGATAGGGTTTGTAATTTTATTGCAGAGCAAAAAGGCTATCCAGATGCTTTCTTATTACCAGAATATATCGACGAGAAAGAATTAGAAGCTTCAGGTTTTGATGCGGGAGAAAGGGATAGTTTATTCGAAGATGCTGCAAAATTGATTGTAAGTGCGCAGGTTGGATCTACCTCTTTTATACAAAGAAGGATGAAATTGGGCTACAACAGAGCAGGAAGACTGATGGATCAATTAGAATCCGCTGGTATTGTTGGTCCAAGTCAGGGTAGTAAGCCAAGAGAAGTATTGTACAAATCTGACGCTGAACTCTATGATTTCTTGCAAAACTTATCATAATCCCTAAGGATTGTCTATTTTTGCAAAAGCAAATGGTATTTTTTATCTAAGCCTTTTATAAACCTATTATGAGAATAGTCCTACTTTGTTTGTTGAGTATTTTTACCTTGCAAGTTCATGCCCAAAAAGACCCCAATGCAAAGGCGATCCTAGACAAAATAGGGGCTAAAGTAAAGGCTTCAAAGGGCATCTTAGTAAAAATCCAATTGGTGTCTAAAAATAACAAAGGGAAGGCGCTAGGTACCAAGAGTATCCAATTGAAGATGAAAGGGGAGAAATACCTTTTAAATGAAGGTAAATTAGAGATTCTTTGTGATGGGGTATCTATCTTCAATTTTGACGGGATCAATACCATTTCAAAGTCAAGTTTGGCAGAGACCGAGCAAACCTTAAGTCCTCAAAAGTTATTGTCAGGTAATTATGATAAAGACTTCAATTTCAAGTTATTAGCACAAAATGCAAACACTGCAACTATTGAATTGTTCCCTATAGATCGTAAAAAAGCCTTTCAAAAAGTTACTTTAGTGATTGATAAGGTGAAATCAGCCTTATCAAACGCCCTCATTTTGGATAAAAGCAACAATATTACAGACGTAAAAGTGGTTTCAATCAACTATACAGCAAGTTTAGAAGATAAGTTATTCGTTTTCAATAGGGCAAAATACCCTAAAAACGTCGAAATATTTGACTAAACTATTGATTTAGTAACGGTTTTATCCCTATCTTTGCAGCCGAAATAAACAAAACAAAACCGTAGTTAATTGTTAACTACAATAAAAGAAGTTCTACAATGTCTAACTTAACAACAGAGAAAAAAGCAAGCATTTTTGCTGAATTTGGTGGTAAAGCAACAAACACTGGTTCAATTGAAGGTCAAATTGCTTTATTGACACAACGCATCGCGCACATTTCTGGTCATTTAAAAACCAACCACAAAGACCATTCAACTCAAAGAGGTTTAATGCAATTAGTGGGTCAGCGTAAGCGTTTATTGGTTTATTTACAAAAACATAACCTTACTGGTTACCGCGCACTAATTGAGAAATTAGGCTTAAGAAAATAATCAAGAACTAACTTATAATAGCTGTCCC
>JBEDDG010000040.1:0-8823 GCA_041176305.1 Bacteroidota bacterium
CCAATCGATTATACTGCTTGATTTTGTATCTTAGGGGGCATGTAAATAAGAGCACTATGTCTAAATTCTTCATTGACCCCAATATTGCGAGGGCAAAAACCATCGATACGAGCTTTTACCTAGATCCGGCTTGTTTGGAAAAAGCCAAGGAGCAAATTTTTGCACCTAGCTGGCAATATATTGGGCATACAGGCATGGTACCTAAAGCGGGGGATGCGCATCCATTTAGATTATTGGAAAATTATATCGACGAGCCTTTAGTGATTACAAAGGACGCAGCAGGGGACGTGCACTGTTTATCAAATGTATGTACGCATCGTGGTAATTTGATGGTGTATGAACCTTGCACTGGCTTAAAACATTTGCGTTGTAAATACCATGGCAGGGCTTTTCATTTAGATGGAAAATTTATTTCCATGCCAGAGTTTAAAGAAGTAGAAAATTTTATTCCAGAGAACAATCATTTAACAGATTTGCCTTTGTATCAATGGGGACCATTGTTATTTACACAAATTAAAAAAGGGTTAGGTCCTGAATTGTTTTTTAAAGAGATGGAAGAGCGTATTGGATTTTTGCCCATTGACAAATTAGTGCATGATCCAAGTAGAACGAGTGATTATTATATTAAAGCGAACTGGGCTCTGTATTGTGAAAATTATTTAGAGGGATTTCATATTCCATTTGTGCATCCAGGACTAAACGCGTTTTTAGATTTTAAAGATTACACGACGGATATTTTCAAGTATTCTAATTTACAAATTGGTGCTTCTAAATCTTCGGAGCATTGTTTTGAACTACCAACAGGGCATGTAGATGCAGGAAAAAATATTGCAGCCTATTATTTTTGGGTCTTCCCGAATATGATGTTTAATTTTTATCCATGGGGTTTGTCTTTGAATATTGTTACACCGATAGATGCAGGCAATACCAAAGTCACTTTCCTAAGCTTTGTCTATGACGCCAGCAAACTAGATACAGGCGCAGGTGCTGGCTTAGATAGTGTAGAACAAGAAGATGAAGAAGTGGTACAGTATGTACAACAAGGCATCCGCTCTCGTTTTTACCATTACGGAAGGTATGCGACCCATCGTGAACAGGGCACGCATCATTTTCATAGTTTGTTAGCGGAGTTTATGAATCAATCCTAATCAACTATCATCCGTTTAAATAATCACCCCAAGTAACTTCAACATTCCAATCTGGGCCCGAAGCAATTTTGTATTTATCTGCCATGCTACCTTGATTGAGTGCAAAAGACAATTGCATTAAGCTATTTAAGTAAGCGAGTGGTTGACCTACGGCTACGCCACCAAAAGTATTTTCAAAAGGCATAGCGCCTTGGTATACTAATTTTTGTTGGTGGAATATTTTTACGAGGATTACATTTTTGGCATGAGGTATTGCCACAAAATTTTTCCATAGCTCTTGTCCAATGTTGGTCCAGATATTACCATATTGAATATCTAGGATATCGATATTGCCTTTTAATGTAGCGTTGGTTAAACTTGCTTTTTGATAAGGAAGTAAAAAGGGTGTTGGATTCAATGCTTGACCAACCGCTTCAAAAGCAATCGTTTTAGAGGCGAGTCTTGCTGCTGTGTAGGCATACACATCTCTGCCATGAAAAGTATAAGAAGCGCCAGAATTTTTTCTTCTATTCACCGCTTCGTCAATTTCACGTATGGATTCGATTCCTATGCTTGCTGCAAGTAAAGTCAATGTGCCATTGTCTGGAGTGACAATATAATGTCCAGTTTTAGTTTTAGCGACCACCGATTTTCTTTCGGTGCCAACACCAGGATCTACTACAGAAACAAAGACCGTACCTGCTGGCCAATAGGGTACAGTTTGATCTAATCGGTAGGCTGCTTCCCAAATATTGTAGGCAGGAATCTCCTGTGTTAAATCATATAATTTCAAACTAGGATCCACCGAACTTGCTACACCCTTCATCGCAGATACAGCACCATCCTTAGTGCCAAAGTCCGTTTGAAAAACAACAATGCCATTTTGCGCCGAAGCATTTAATGTTATTAAGGCGATCATTGCACAACAGATAATTATTTTTTTCATAGTAGTTGTATTTTGTCTAAATATTTTAAGTAAATAAATAGTTTATGAGCAGCGACGTTTTTAGGAGCTGCGAATAAAGCTATTTTTTACGAATAATAAATAGGAGTAACGAATTAACCTATTTATTACGAACCATTAGTAAAATAAAAAAGCCTCTCTAAATAAATAGAGAGGCTTTAAAGTTATTACAATAAAACGATACGATTTAGAACTTGAAAGCTAATTTGGTAAATAGTCTTAAACCATTGTAGCCCATTTGAACACCATCCCAAGGTCCACCAGTTTCGTTGTCACCTGCCCACCATTTAGCTTGTGGGTTTACTGCGAAGTCTGGGTGTACATTAAAGATATTGTCTGCTCCAAAGATGAAGTTTACTTTCTTGCTCAATTGAATATTGCTGTAAATATCTGTTGTGAATTTACCGCTGTAGTTAAAGTGTTCTGGAACAAATACATTCTCATCTGCATCTGTTGGTACTTCAGGATTGATACCATCTCCGTTGTAACCAAATCCAGTTAAAGTTAACTTACCAAAATAAGTCACTCTAGCACCAACGCTTACTTTCTTCTTCGTATAGTCTGCAGTAAAAGATAATTTAGAAGCAGGTGCAGAAGCTTTTAAGAAAAACTTCTCTCTATCATTAAAGAAAGTGTTGGCATTGTATTCGTTTGTATTCAATGCGTCTGGTACATGCACTTCGTCTAAAGTGATGTCTTGGAAATTGCCTACTAATAAGAATTTCAATTTCTCAGATGCTGATAATTTCTTTTGGTATTCTACTACGACGTCCACACCGGTATTTGTAGTGTTTACAGCGTTCGCAAAAAACTGCGCAGTCGCTACACCTAATGAATTTAATTTATCAGTTAAAGCAGTAGGTAATGTCTCATCGCTTGCGCTAAATAAACCAGACAATACCACACGGTCCTTCATTTTAATTTGATAACCATCTACAGTCACAGATAAACCTTGCATTGGTTTCCAAGAAAAACCTAAACTCATGTTATTCGAAGTCTCTTGTTTTAAAGCAGGAATGCCTGCTAACTTAGTAACAGGGTCATTGTTGTTTGCAACTCTAGACTGAACTAGATTGCCTTGAGAGAAAGAAGTTAAAGTATTGCTGAAATATTTTTGTTGCAATGATGGAGCACGGTAACCTGTACTGAATGACCCTCTAAAATTGAAGTTGTCTGTTACTTTGTATCGGAAAGAGGATTTAAAAGTACTTACTGCACCAAAGTCAGAATAGTTTTCAAAACGAATTGCACCAGTCAATAAGAAAGCATCAGAAGGAGTGTATTCCAAGTCGCCATACATACCTGTCACCATTCTGTTGGCATCTACTTCGTCTTCTGGACTAAAGCCAGGGAAGCCTTGTGCGCCCGGTGCTTGTTCTAAGCCAAATGTATTTGGATACGCTTTATAAGAAGCCACTTCGCCTCGATTGATACGGTATGCTTCATACCTTAACTCAGCACCGTAAGCTACTTTAAGACCACCATTATTGACTGTTCCAAATTGCTTTGATAAATCAAAATTGGTGGTGTTTTGTAAGAAATTAAATCCACCATCATCAAAATTAGTCTTGGTGATATTGCCAATATCAGAAGCATTGAAAGTACCTGCTCCATAATAATGGAAATCATTGTATCCAAATGCGTTACTAAAATCCCAGTTCCATCCATTTTTTGTTTCTTTAGAAAATCCAGTCACCATAGAGATGTCTTGAATCTTTGCTTGAATTCTTGGGTTAAAGCTAGTATCGCCAGAACCTGATTGGAACATAATTTCAGGCACAAACTTTAAAGAACCGTCACTGTTTACTGGGAAACGGGTTGGTCTTGCAGACCAGTTTCTTGTATAAGCGTAAGCGTCTGATTTTTTGTTATTGAATCCGCCAAAAGCATAGAACTTAATATTGTCGCCTAATGGCAACTCTAAGTTCATCATAGTTCCGTAAGAAGTTAAGGAGCCGTCTCCAAATCCTTGTCTCCATGTGTTTGTAGGTAAGCCATCTTTATCTGCGATATCTGAACTAGCTGCTTGACGGAAAGTTTTGCCTTGATCTAATACATCAAAAGACAAATTAATAAAGCCACCTTTTTTACCTAAATCAAATCCGCGATTTGCTTGGATGGCACTAGTTACACCATCAATAGGGTTGCTATATAAATAATCGTTTTTGTCTTTGTGTTGGTAGGTGTTGAATTTTTTATCATAATAACCAGCTAAGCCAGTAGTTACATTCCACTCGTTGGTATTCTTTCTTAACACCACGTTCATGACACCTGCAATCGCATCAGAACCATATTGTGCAGAAGCGCCATCTCTTAATATTTCAATTCTATCTACTGAAGCCTGAGAAAAACCGTTTAAGTCTACGCCAGAATTACCACGACCTCTTGTACCAAACAAGCCTACAAGCGCTGTGCTATGTCTACGTTTACCATTGATCAATACCAAGGTTTGGTCTGGACCTAATCCTCTTAAAGTACCAATATCCACGTGGTCTGCACCATCAGCGCCAGATTGTTTGTTATAGTTAAAGGAAGGTGCTGCATAATTTAAAGAAGAAGTTAAATCCATTCTTGCAGTGTTCACAGCTACTTCTGAAATTTTAATGACATCAACTGGAACAGGAGATTCTAATTTAGCGCGACCTGTACCACGACTACCTACCAAGATCACGTCTTGAAGATCGGTTGTGCTGGCACTAAGTACTACATTTAAGGTACTTGTTGTTGCTTTCACTTTCTTAGATTCAAATCCAACAATACTAAATTCAAGTAAGTCGCCTGCTTTGGCATTGATACTGAAAGCGCCAGTTTTGTCAGAAGTCGTATAAGCATTGGTTGCTTGAACCTTCACTGTTACCCCCTCTAGAGGACTGCCTTTACTTTCCACTACGGTTCCGTTGATTTTTGAATTTTGAGCCATTGTATTCAATGAACAAAATGTAAAAAGTAGCAGCGTCAATACCTGCTTCAATAACTTGAATTTAATTTTCATGAGGGTTAATTTGAATCAATTTAATACTTTTTTCAGTTTTTGTGGAGGGTAGGATATAATTAATTACTTTTAGAGCTAAATAACCCCCCTTTTTGAACACATGGAAGCAATGCAGGAAGCTATAAAAAAACTTTATGAATCCCTAACCGGTAAGGCCTGGGATGCGATTGAAAAAATTCCACAAAGTGGTGGGGATCGAGTTTATTTTAGGATCAAACAAGGTGTCGAATCTTATATCGCCACTTTTAACTTGAATATTAAGGAGAACGAAACCTTTATTTATTTCGCAACACATTTTCATGCCAAAGGTTTACCCGTACCCAAAGTGTTGGCTGTAAGTGCAGATCAACAGATCTATATTCAGGAAGATGTGGGTGCTGTTTCTTTATTAGAAGTGCTGGAAAAAGAAGGCAAGACAGAAAGGGTGTACCAGTTGTTTCAGAAAAGCTTAAAAGCCTTGGTGCAATTACAAGTAAAAGGAGATGAGGGATTGGACTATTCCAAATGCCTTACTTCTAAAACTTTTGGTAAGCATGCCGTGTTAACGGACTTATTGTATTACAAATATTATTTCTTAGATACTTTACAATACCCTTACGATAAGCAAGCCTTGATTGACGAGTTTGAATTGCTGAGTGATCAATTATCGGATAGTCATTTTAATTATTTCATGTTCCGAGATTTTCAGAGCAGGAATATTATGGTGAAAGGGGAGGAAGTGTTTTTTATAGACTTTCAAGGGGGCATGAAAGGCGGTATGCCTTATGATGTTGCTTCTTTATTATGGCAAGCTAAAGCAGAATTGTCTAATGAATGGAAGGAGCGCTTATTAAATGATTATATCGAAGAGGCAAGCAAAGTGCTTGGTCAAAACATTGACGCAGGTTTGTTCAAAAAGCAATATTATGGTTTTGTTTTATTGAGGTTATTACAAGTATTAGGCGCTTATGGCTTTAGAGGTTTGTTTGAACGTAAGGCGCACTTTTTAACCAGTATCCCATTGGGTTTGCGTAATTTAAGAAGCTTCTTAGAAGTGTATACTTTGGATAAAGACACGCCAGTATTTGCAAGCATTTTAAAATGGATGGTGGGTGACGAAGTCCTGAATCGTTTTACGCCAACACAGGCAACGGAACAAACGCCTTTAGTGATTACGATTAATAGCTTTAGTTATAAAAAAGGATTGCCTACTGATGCTTCTGAAAATGGAGGTGGATTTATTTTTGATATGCGTGGTATTTTAAATCCAGGCAGATTCGATGAGTATAAAAAATTATCTGGCTTAGATAAGCCAGTGCAAGATTTCTTGGAACAAAAAACCAAGATGAATACTTTTTTAAATAGTGTTTGGGATTTAATTGACATTACTGTCGAAAATTATTTGTCTAGAGATTTTGAATCACTACAAATTAATTTTGGTTGCACTGGTGGTCAACATAGAAGTGTATTTGCTGCAGAACAAACTGCAAGGCATTTAAAAAATAAGTATAAAGTAAAAGTGGTTTTAGCGCATACCAATCAAACCAATTGGGTAAAATAATTTCTTATGAAGGCAATGATTTTGGCGGCAGGATTAGGGACAAGATTAAAACCCTTTACAGATCATCATCCTAAGGCTTTGGCGATAGTGAATGGCAAGTCCTTATTGCAGCGTAATATTGAATACTTGCAAAGTTACGGGATCAACGAAGTGGTGGTGAATGTACATCATTTTGCGGATCAAATAATAGATGCCATTGAAAAAAATAGAGGATGGGGATCCAGGGTACATATTTCGGATGAGTCGGATGAAGTGCTTGAAACCGGTGGTGGATTGTTAAGAGCAAAGCATTATTTTGAAAACGAAGCCAAGTGGTTGGTGATGAATGCAGATATTTTAACGGATTTGGATTTAGGTCAAATGATGAAAGCTGACCAAGCTTTTGACGAAAAATCAGAAGGTGAAATGGTAGCGACTTTAGCAGTGACCCATCGAACAACTAGTAGAAATTTAATTTTTAATACTTCAGGTACTTTATGCGGTTGGAGGAATAATGGCACGAATGAAGAAAGATGGGCTAATCCTTTGAAAGACCCATCCATGGCTGTTCCTAAGGCATTCAGCGGCATACAAATTGTACACGCTAATTTCTTTGAAGCTTTGAATTTACAAGGTAAATTCTCTTTAATTGATGCGTATTTACAAATAGCACAACATTATGTCATTCATTTTTATGACCATAGTGACGGCATCTTACTAGATGTGGGCAAGCCAGAAAGTCTAGAAAAAGCAGCAGGACTTTTTAACTAACAAGAAGCAAAAACTTAAATGGTCCAATAAATCTAAAACATTGGCCTGATTAATTAGAAATATATTTACTTTGAATTTATACTTTGATGTATATCTTTTTCTTGTCTAAAATATTTGCAAGCACTGCAAAAAAGGCAATGAAACAGATGGCATATACAAATGAGCCTACACGTAAATCACTCGAAATATTTTTACATACATGTTGGTAAAACCAAGGTAATGCAGATGTGTAAACGGGTGCACCATTTTCATCGGTATGGTCTACCCACCTCAATAATGCCAATACCCTTGGCAAGAAGCCACTCAGTACAAATATGAATAATGGGTTTTTGCCAAAAACATCAAAAAAATGACTCCATCTACCTTTGCTGTTTTTAAACTCTAGTAAATAAATCAGCACACTTAAAGTGATAATGGCCAAACCAGTTGTATACAATACATAACTGCTGGTCCAGATCTTTTTATTAATAGGAAAACTAAAGTCCCAGATATAGCCTGCTAACACTAAGACCACGCCTGCTAATAATAATTGTGCTAGCATTTCGAAACTCTTTCCTTTTGCTTGGATGTATTCGCCTACTAAAAATCCAAAAATCACTTGAACAATAGCGGGTATCGTGCTCACTAATCCTTCTGGGTCAAAAGGCACGCCTTCGCCTTTATAAATATGGTTGACACCTAGGATGCTTTGATCAATCGCGTTGCCAAAGAAACCAGATAAGCTATAAGGATGTCCTGCGCTTCCCAATAAAAATGTCATCATCCAATAAGCTATCAGGATCAGTCCACCAATATAAAATGCCAGTTTAGATTTGCCAAAATATACAATCACTGAAGCGAAAAAATAAGCCAACGCTATTCTTTGTAAGACACCTAGTATGCGGATGTTTTCCCATGTTTTTGCTACCAATGCACCTTCTGACCATTTTACAAAAGGGCTCCAATTTAAAAATAGGCCAATTAAAAAAATCAGCACAGTTCTTTTCATCACTTTTTGCCAAAATTGTATTGGACTGCCTTGTTCAAATTTTGGCATTACAAAAGCCATCGCATTACCTACTGCAAATAAAAAGAAAGGAAAAACTAAATCAGTAGGGGTGCAACCATGCCAACTAGCATGTGCTAATGGACTAAATATATGGCCCCATGAACCTGGATTATTCACTAAAATCATCAAGGCCACGGTAGCGCCTCTAAAAACATCCAATGCGTAGTATCTTTCTTTTTGTAGCATAAGGTCGGTTTAGGTTTTAAATGTAGTAAGAATCTTGGATGGATAGGCCATTTAGGGTCAAATTACTTTCTAATATATATGTTGATATTTATATCTTTGGCCCTCAGAAATGACTATGAAAAAGAACATTTTAATTACCGGTGGAGCAGGTTTTATTGGATCGCATGTAGTGCGTTTAATGGTCAATAAATACCCTGATTATCAGATCTTTAATTT
>JBEDDG010000041.1:0-8722 GCA_041176305.1 Bacteroidota bacterium
CCTTATAAAGTCACTGTAAATTTAAGTAATTAAGCCCTTTGATTAGGGGGCGGGACCAGAATGGGCTGATTTCGATCAATCGCCTTGCCCATTTTTGAAACAATGGCATGTACTGCCTGTTTTGAACGTAAACTTGCTTGACTTTCGAAGTACAAAGAGTGATTAGAGTCTACGTTTTTTAATTTAAACTGAATCTCCTCCACTTCCTCTTCCTCCATGGCAAGCAAAATTGGCGCGCTTGTTTGTGTATTAGATTGCAACAAATTGGACCAAAAGCGCACACCATCCACAGGGAAAACCTGGGTTGTCAATACAAGTAGTAATAAATATCCTATCCACTTTTTTGGCATATACTGCGAATATATAAGCTATTCGTTTATGAATCCCTCTTCGTTGAAGATTTTACCATAAAATTACACAAGACCGTCTAATAAGTCAAAATAGGACAAATTTTAAGGGGTATTTGTTATTTTCGTCTGGTATGGCTAATGAAAAACTCCGATGGAAGCAAGCAGTACAATGGTTATGCATTGTGGTAGTCATTGGTATTGTCGTTGGATCTGCCTCTGCGCTATTTTTAGCCCTTTTAGACCTAGTGGGTACATTTAGAAAGCATCAACCCATTTTTAACTATGCCTTACCCGTTTTTGGGATTTTCATTGTTTGGATGTATTCCAAATTAAGCACTACCAATGGCAATCAATTGATTCATGTTGCTTATTTTGATACAAGTAATGACGTCGTTAAAAAAAGAGTGCCCCTCTTATTGACACCCCTCGTGTTAATTGGTACTTTATTAACCCATCTAGGAGGTGGCTCAGCAGGGAGAGAAGGGACGGCCGTTCAAATGGGGGCAAGCTTGGCAAGCCAATTCAATCGATGGTTTAAGTTAAATGAAACAGCACAAAGACTTGTTATTGCGCTTGGCGTAAGTGCAGGATTCGCAGGTGTTTTTGGAACGCCTTTAGCAGCAAGCGTTTTTGCATTTGAGTTTTTTGGTTTACGAAAAACAAAATGGTATTTCATTTTTCCTAGTTTGTTGGTGGCCTATCTTGCTGATTTCATTTGCATTCGTTGGGGTATCCATCACACACAGTATCAAATTTTGGTTTTTAATAATTTTGATTTTGTAACCCTAGGATGGGTGAGTATCGCAGGCGTTTTATTTGGACTTGCTGCTTTTTTATTTATTCAATCAAGCGTTTTGTTTGCAAAATTAGCTGGTCAAATAAAATTGCCTTTTTTAAGGGCTGCCCTTGGTGGAGTATTGATTGTAGCTTTTGTTTTAGGTACAGGTCAAGAAAAAATGGCAGGACTTGGGTTACCTGTTATTGCTGATGCATTTATTCATCCGCAAGCGCCTTTAGATTTTTTAATTAAACTACTGCTGACAAGTTTTACTTTAAGTGTAGGTTTTAAAGGCGGCGAAGTCACCCCTTTATTTTTTATTGGTGCAGTTTTGGGTAGTGCTTTAATTGCGATTTTACCCTTGCCTATAAGCTTATTAGCCGGCCTTGGACTCGTTGCTGTATTTGCAGGTGCCACCCAATGTGTCCTTACTTCAATCCTCTTAGGCATTGAATTATTCGGTGTAAATTTTGCTATCTATATTACCATTGCATGTGTTGTTGCTTATTTATTCGCTGGCAATAAAAGCATCTATGAAGGCCGCCCAAAGGGCTGGGTTAAAAAAACGATTGCAAGTTACTTCTTGTAAACCATGTAAACATAAAATGGAACACCCATCATTAACATGATGAAGCCCCAGTAGACAATCTCTTGTCCTGCACCAATAATCATCCACATAGAAAAAGCAAAAGCCAATAGGCTTACAAGTAAGGCGGCAGTTGTTTTTGTTTTTGAAAATTCGACTGCAGTTCTTGCACGAACAATTAAAAAAGAAACAGTCGTAAATAAATAAGGCAATAAAGTAAAAAAGGTAGACAATAAAATTAAGAGCTTAAACTGATTCGCTAAGTTTTTTGAATTGTTCATGAACATCAAAATAGTGATGATGATACTCGAAACCACTACACCATTGACTGGGACCCCTTTTTTATTTTGTCGCACAAAAAACTGTGGAAATAATTTGTCTTTTGCCATTGCAAAAGGCATTTGTCCTTGTACTAAAATAAACCCATTGAGCGCACCAAAAGCAGCAATAGCAGCACCAGCGCTGATCCAATATTTTGCACCATGACCATATATTTTTTCTGCTGCATCTGCAAATGGCGTGATAGAATTTTTTAATTCATTTGCAGGTATCATCCCCATAATAGCCGCAGTACTAAACAAATAAACAGCTGCAGCAATCCAAACCCCACGCATGGTCGCTTTTGAAATATTTTGTCCTGGATCTTCGACACTAGAGGAAGGGATGGTAGCACACTCAATGCCCAAGAAAGCAAAAAATGTCAAGGTAGTAGTTGCCGTTATGGCCTGCCAGCTACTTGTGCCGCTCATATTAAATGGAACTAAGTTTTGTATATCTAAAAAGAATAAGCCACCAATTCCAACCAATACAAGTGGCAAAATCTTAAGTACTGTAGTAATTAATTGAACCCTTCCAGAAGCAAATACGCCTAATGTATTTACCCAAGTAAGCAGCCATAGACATCCTAATCCAACCGCTAAAGACAAGCTTGCATTTTGACCTAAAATCGGGAAAAAAGTACTCAATGCACTCACAAAGGAAACTGCAATAGCTGCGTTAGTCGTCCACACCGAAATCAAATACCCCCAGCCTACTAAGAATCCTGCAAAATCGCCCAATCCTGCTTTTGTAAAAGCATATGGCCCCCCATCAGATGCAGGAATCAGCTTACTAAGGTTAGCAAAAATTTTAGCGATCACAATTGCACCCAATGCCGAAAATATCCACCCAATTAAACTAATGCTACCAAAACTAGCTAGTGCAGAAGGCATTAAAAAAACTCCAGCGCCAATCATATTACCTACAACCAGTGAGGTACTTGTCCAAACACCAATTTTCCTATGTGTATTTTGCATCCTTCAAGATAACCATATTTTAATAAAAAAGGCCCCTCGTAAACGAGAGGCCTTTTAAATATTGAGTATTAAGTAATTTACTTAACAGTCCATGTTGCTTTTGTATTTGCGCCTACTAATTCTCCGTTTTGGATACTTGCAGACCAAGAATCAAATACTCTACCATCTTGTGCATATAATTTCCATCTTACTGTGAAATTATCAGACTTGATAAAACGAGTTTTTGCAACTTTACGATCAGCTCTTTCAGGATTATCGAACACATTCACTGCAGCTGTACCATTGTACTTACGAGTTGCTGACTTGAATAAGTTGTATACTACTGCAGGAGTAATCTTAACAGTGTATACTTTACGATTTTCTGGATTTGCCACGTTTAAGCTTGGATCATTTAATCCAAATGAACTTAAGTGTGTAACAGATACGTCAGACTCTTTTGCGATATCGAAATAAGTCTCAGTGAAAGCAATATATGGTTCGATTTTGTTGATCACAACATTCTTACCATAGTTATTCCAACTGATGTCTAATCTTACTTCAGAGGCATCCATATCGCCCACCTTGAAGGAGTTATAACCAGTTACAAGTGTACCATTTGCTGTAACACCATCTTCCCATCCTGGTAAAGGAAGAAGCTCTTCCTTTGTACAAGAAGTCATAAGAAGAATGCCAGCAAGAGCAAACATGTAAAAATTTCTTATATATTTCATATTAAATAATTTAAAAGTTTAGAATTTAAATTTAACAACATCCCAGAAAATAGGGTCTCTATCAAAGATAACAGAACCATAACTAGCCGCGTTTGGATTCAAATTCAATTCAGTTGAAGGATAAGGCAATCTTAAAGCAAATTGTCTTTGTCTAGAAGCTGGCTCATCTATTGTAGTAGGCATGCCTGTTCTTCTAAAGGTAGAGTACAATTCATTACCATTACCTAATCCAGAGAACCATGCTTGCTTCAATACTACATTCAACTTAGCGTCATTAGAAACTGCAGCATCATATCTTGCTAACCACTTATTTACATAAGTTGTTACAGCAGTTGTAGATGGGTCAGTTGCAGTTGGGTCAGAACTTTTTGAATGTCTAACTACATCAGCAATTGATTGTCTAATAGCCGCTTCGAATAAAGTTTTTGTTGCAGCAGTTACATTACCAGAAGCTATTTGTTGCTCTAAATCCCAATATTGAATCATATTGAAAGTGATCATTGGGAATACACCGTTACCAGCACCAGAACCACCTAATAATGGTTTGATGTCAGCTTTAGCAGCAGTTTTAGCATAGTCTACTAAGCCACCACCTGGGTAAGCACCAGGTACCGCTCTTACAGCAACGTCTGCAGGCACACCAGTTTGGTCACCTCTTACACGTCCAAAGAATCCAGCTAAATAAGCTGAGTCAGCTGCAGTATTGGTTAAAGTACCACTTGCAGTCAACTTAGACCAAGTACTATTATCTAATACCATATAAGCACCATACACAGGAATCGTTCCTTTGTCTGTAGAGTTATTTGGATCTAAAATTGTTGCAGTTTGTCTTCTTATTTGGTAAGGCAAACGAGGGTCACCTAATTCTAACATTTCAAGCATATATTGCTTAGAGAAATAAGTGAAATTGTTTGAACCTAAATAAGCATCTGTAAACCAAGGGTGACGTCCTTCAGGAGAAGCCACTTTATTGTACTTAAATAAGAAGTCTTCTGTACCATTTGTTGCAGAAATGTAGTTTGCAGTGCTCGCTAAAATTGCTTTAATTTTTGCATCAGCAGAAGCATCTACTTTTCTTGTTTTGATCAACAAAGATAATTTTACAGAATTTGCAAATTTCTTCCAACGAGTGATGTTGTTTGCAAAATGGATATCCCCTTTTAAAGCGATCGGGCTAGTTTTTGCAAACTCAGCAGCAGCTGAATCTGTCATTGCGATCAACTTAGCGTAGATATCTTTGTCTTTGCTAAACTTTGGTTCATTGATTGGAGTTGAAGCATCGCCACCGAAAGCTTCATCAAAAGGTACATCACCAAATAGGTCAACGAATTGACCGAAGTAGTATGCTTTCAAAGTGAAAGCAGCACCTCTAAAATGAGGACTTTGACCACCAGCAGTTCTGTCTAAGATACTTTGTAAGTCCTTCATACCACCAGTGTAGAAAGAGTTCCAAGTTCCATTGTAAGAACTGTTGTTGATAGCAAAGGCATCTGAACCCTGGTTCGCCAAGATCCCTACAAAACCTAATGTTGTATTACTCATCCCGTTAAAAATACCAGGAGTCGTTAATTCAGCAGAGGTTAATAAAAGGTCTAGAGGCGCAGAAACAGGGCTATTTGGATTGACGTTGATGTCAAGATCCATAGCTTTTTTACAACTAGAGACTGTAATCCCCAGCGTAATAGCGCTTAATATTAAATAGGATTTTATTCGCATCTTATTATATTTTAAAAGGTTACAGTTAAGTTAATACCATATCGTTTTGTAGTTGGTGATGCACCAAAATCAAAACCTTGCACGTTAGATGTAGAAACACTAGAAAGTACTTCTGGATCGAAATTCAATCCTTTTAACACGTTAGGTGCTTTAAACCATAAGTTACGACCTGTTAAACTAAGTCTAGCAGTTCCGAATGGTGTTTTCTTTAATAGATCTTTTGGTACTTCATAACCTAAACTTACTTCACGTAATCTGATAGTAGTCACATCATACACGTTTGTCTCGTCCGCACCATACGCACCAAATCCATCAGAGAAATGGTAATCGAATGCAGTCATTGGAGTTGTGTTCTTGATTTGTGCACCACTTGCATCTTTAACTGCAGCATAAGTTCCTGGATCTCCGTAAACACCTGGGATGATACGAACCCCTTCTCTGTCTGTAGCATATTCGTTGTTCAATTGACCACGTAATAATAGAGAGGCAGCAGTTACACTATACATATCTCCACCATGACGGTAGTCTAATAATGCACTTACAGTGAAACCTTTATAAGAGAAGTTATTGATAAATCCAAGCGTGAAATCAGGATTTGGATTTCCGATGATCTCAGAATCTGGATTTGTGAATGGTAAACCAGTATTCTTGTCAATCAATAAAGAACCATCTTCTGCTCTAGCATTTTTAGAACCAAAGATCATACCAAATGGCTCACCCTTTCTGATGATTGTTCCTAAGCTACTGAAACCAGAACCACCTAAGAAAATTTCGCCAGTAGGACCAGCATCTAATACCATAGAACGGATCAAGTTAAAGTTAACAGTAGAATTCCATCTGAAATCAGTAGTTTGAATATTTGTAGTTGTAATACCTAATTCAATACCCTTGTTTTCTACTTCACCCGCATTTACTACACGAGAATCGAAACCAGTAGATCTTGGAGAAGATACCGCGATGATTTGATCCTTCGTTCTTTTTCTGAACACAGTCAAATCAACGTTTACTTTATTTCTAAACATACGTAATTCTAAACCTGCTTCAATCTCTGAAGTAATTTCTGGCTTAAGGAAAGCATTCTTTACTTGATTACCTAATGTAGCATAGTTGTATTTTGTACCACCATCATTTGCATAAGCAGCACCAATAGGGTTAACAGAATAGATAGTTTGTAGTTGATAAGGAGACGCATCACCCGCAACAGACACACCAGATATTCTTAATTTACCATAATTAACAATGTTCTCAGGTAATTTCACTAATTCTGTGAATACAAAACCAAGACCTACACTTGGGAAGAAATAACTTCTGTTACTAGCAGGTAATGTAGAAGACCAGTCGTTTCTACCAGTTACGTTCATGAACAAGTAATTTCTAAATCCTAATTGTAAATCTGTTAAAAGACCCATTTTACGGCTCTTTTCAAAACCATTGTAATCGTTGGTTACTGTAGCTGTGTTCTTTAAAGAACGAATCGCAGGGTCAATTACACCTACACCAGTGTTCTTCATGTAACGGTTATACTTTTGTAAGTAATCCGCACCCACAACCCATTTCACATCGAAATCTTTGTTGATATCAGTCTTATAAGTAGCTAAGAACGTGTAGTTCAAAGTCTCATTTGTGAAATCCGCTTCTTGATAACGACCTACAGGTTGTGATGTACCACCTGGGCGTAAATAGTTAGTTTGATGATCTGTGTAAGTATTAATACCACCACGAGCAAACAAATTAATTTTAGAATTCAAATCATAGCTTAAAGACAAGTTACCAAATACACGGTTTACTTCAGAAGTAAATGTATTGTACTTAGCAATCCAATAAGGGTTATCCAAAGCTCTATAGAATACGTTGTTTCCTTCTGGAGTTTCAAAAGGATAAGCGTTCAAGTTATAGTTTCTTGGTAGATAGTATAAACGAGCATAGATAGAAGAAAAACCTTCACCAGGACCGTAGTCAGCGAAATAAGAAGCACCAGATTGTGGTGAATTTTGGAAGTTCTTCACGTAGTTAACATTACCTGTTACTACTAAACCATTGTTTAAAGTAGAGTTACCACCAAAGCTTAATGAAGTACGCTCTGTCTTTGAGTTAGGTACGATACCTACGTTATCCATTCTAGAGAAACCTCCATTGATACCAGTTTTACCAGTAGAAGAGTTGATGTTGATGCTATTTTCAGTTACAGTTCCTTGTTTGAAGAAACCACCAACGATATCATATGCTTTATAAGGGACCATTTTACCCACTAATTCCGGGAAAGCAGCACTATAACGTGGAATCGTATAAGACAATGAAGTTAAAGGATGTGGCACTTCCATTGGAGATTGAGTTGTTGTATAACGCTCATAACCTAATGCACCGTTTACTTGATCTCTGTAAGCTCCAAAAGGAGAACCCCAGTTACCAATGAAACCACCATTGTAGTTACCATTAGAACCTTGACCATAAATGTCTTGGTATTCTGGTGTGTTACTTACTTGCTCAATAGCGTAAGAAGAGTTATAAGTTACTTCTAAACCTCTTGATTTTTTTGTATTACCTGTTTTTGTTGTGATAATGATCGCACCATTTTGTGCACCAGAACCATACAATGCAGCTGCGTTCGCACCTTTTAAGATCGTCATTGACTCAATGTTATTTGGGTCAACGTCATATAAACGGTTAGAGAATACAGTATTCGCATCGAATCCTGCAGATTGGTTTACTGAGTTATCAAAAGGAATACCATCCACCACAATCAATGGTTGGTTGTTACCAGAGAAAGAAGTAATACCTCTAATATTGATTTTACTACTTTGACCAGGGGCACCACCACCACCAACAATGCTCACACCAGGAACTTTACCCTGTAATGCACGCAATACATCTGGCTCAGATTTTTGTGCCAATTGATCAGATTTAACATCTACTACTGAAGACGATAAACGCTTTTTTGAACTTGCTTGTCCAAAAGAGGTTACGACTACTTCAGATAAAGAAGCATCTTCTTGTTTTAAACTTACATTCAAAGTGCCACCATTTGCTGTGAACTCAGCTTTCTTGTACCCTACACTAGTGAAAACTATTGTAGCACCAGATTTAACTGAAATACGGTATACACCGCCATCATCAGAAACAGTTACATTTTTTGAATTTTTTTCTTGTACTGTAACACCGGCTAAAGGAGCGCCTTTGTCACCTGTCACCTTACCAGTGATAGTCACACTTTGTGCAATTGCAACTCCGATAGAGCAGCATGCCAATAGCAGACCAAGTAGCAATTTTTTTCTCATACTGTTAATAAT
>JBEDDG010000042.1:0-8470 GCA_041176305.1 Bacteroidota bacterium
ACTTTACGGGTTTTCAAAGTTTCCAAGATGAATAATTTATTAATTTGTGTTAAATGGCAAAATTGTGTGAAATTTGAGGCTAAATCAATCAAAAATGCCCAGTTTAAGGCAAAAATTAAGGAGAAAACAGATTTTGGGCTTTCTGGCTCAACTCTTCTTTCAGGGGGTGGTGGTCTTGGCACCAATTGGGGTAACCGTTTGGGTAGTGGTGAGTTTGTTTAACTGGGTAGATAATTTTTTACCTAATCTATTGAATGCATTATTTCCAGTTCAGTTTGCCGAAGTGAATGGACAGATTCCAAAAGTAACTGGTCTCGGATTTTTAGTAGCCATTACATTGGTATTAATCGTGGGCTGGTTGTCTTCTTTATTTTTTGTAGAAAGATTGGTTTCGGTTTTTGATAAGGTCTTGGAAAAAACACCAGGCATTAAAATTATCTATTCTTCTGTGAAAGATTTTTTAGAAGCCTTTGCAGGGAATAAGAAAAAATTTGATGAACCGGTTTTAGTAAATGTAGATGCAACAGATGTTTGGAGGATTGGATTCATCACACAAAAAGATAGTGCACATTTTGGTTTAGCTGATTTTGTAACGGTGTATGTGCCTCATTCTTATGCCATTTCTGGTATCACTTATATTGTTGCACCAACAAGAATTAAAAAATTACCAAAAGGTATCAATGCTTCAGAAGCTATGAAGTACGTGGTTTCTGGAGGAGTCACTACGATGGAAGACGCCGATGACGAAGAGTCATTGGTGAACATTTAATAATTTTTATAGCAGTTGTAAGCTTTTGCTTTTTTAAATATTTTTATGCAATTACACAATTTCAATTCTGGTCCTGCTATTTTGCCTAAAGAAGTTTTAGATCAAGCAGCGGCGGCCATCCATAATTTTAATGGTACAGGATTGTCCATTTTAGAGATAGGACATCGAACAGAACATTTTGTTGCGGTGGTGAAAGAAGCACAAGCAATCGTAAAAAGATTAATGGGCTTAGGTGAAGAATACGAAGTATTATTTTTACAAGGAGGTGCTACGATGCAGTTTATGCAAGTGCCCATGAATTTGTTAGATGAAAATGGCTTGGCAGCAATTTGTGACAATGGGGTATGGGGCAATAAAGCAGTGAAAGAAGCGCAATTGTTTGGACCAGTAAAAGTGGTATCAGATACAAGTGCCGAAAAGCATACCTCTATCAATAAAACCCTTGATTTACCTTCAAATACAACCTATTTACACATTACGACCAACAATACAGTAGAGGGAACCCAATGGCATCAATACCCACAGGTCGATGTACCCTTGATTGGAGATATGAGTTCGGACATTTTTTGCAGGCCTACTTCATTTCATCAATTTGATTTAATCTATGCTGGGGCACAAAAAAATATGGGCGCTGCAGGGGTGACAATGGTCGTGGTAAAAAAATCAATCCTAGGAAAAACAAATCGAAAAATTCCTGCCATCTTAGATTATCAAAAACATATTGACGCGGGCTCACTGATGAATACACCACCTGTTTTTTCTATTTATGTGAGTTTGTTGACCTTAAGGTGGATCGAAAAAGAAGGCGGATTGGTAGAGATGGAAAAAAGAAATATTGCCAAGTCAACATTATTATATGACACGATAGATGCTTCAGAAAATTTTTATTGCCCCATTGCAAAAGAAGATCGAAGTATTATGAATGCAGTTTTCTTTTTGAAAGACCAAACAAAAGAAGCTGAATTTTTAGCATTGTGTAAAGCAAAAGGAATGATTGGTGTAAAAGGATATAGAACCGTTGGAGGTATAAGGGTAAGCATGTACAATGCGTTGCCTATGTCAAGTGTAGCATCATTTTGCGACTTAATCAAGTCTTTTTAATCCATTCCATTATAAATTAAAAAAAACTTTTTCTTTTTTAGGAATCAGTTGTATTCAACTCGAATATATTCGACAAAATGAACGATATTTGTCCTCATGGCAAAAATTAGTCCCTTTGAAGCATTGCGTCCGCAGCCACAATTAGCGAAGCAAGTAGCAAGTAAACCTTACGATGTTTTAAATAGTGCAGAAGCAAAAGTGGAAGCTGTTGGAAACGCTTATTCATTTTTACATATCACCAAGAGTGAAATAGATTTACCAGAAACGGTAGACTTACATAGTCAACAAGTATATGATATTGCATTAGAGAATCTAAATGCATTCATGCAGAGAGATGTGTTGTTTAAAGAATCTAAACCTTGTTATTATATCTATCAATTAATCATGGACGGTCGTGCGCAAACTGGATTGGTTTGTGTAAGTAGTGTAGATGATTACGAAAATGGCATCATCAAAAAACATGAGTTCACTCGACCAGAAAAAGAACAAGATAGAATCAATCATATCAAAACCACGGGTGCGCAAACAGGTAATGTCTTTTTAGCCTACCGCAATCAGGAGGCCATTGATACATTGATCGATAAATGGAAGACGACAAAGAATGCAGTATACGATTTTACGGCAGATGACGGCATACAACATACCGTATGGGCAGTTAGCGACACGGATACCATTGCCCAAATCACGCATTTGTTTGCAACAGAAGTGCCTTGCACTTATATCGCAGACGGACATCACAGAGCGGCCTCGGCAGCTAAAGTGAGGATTGCGATTGGTAAAGAAAATACACCAGCAGATTATTTTTTAACGACTTTGTTTCCATCGAATCAGTTAGCGATCATGGATTATAATAGAGTGGTTAAAGATTTGAATGGATTGGATACAACATCCTTCCTAGCTGCTTTATCCAACGAATTTGATGTTCAAACAGTGGATGCGGCGTATAAACCAGCAGCATTACACAGTTTCGGCTTGTATATGAACCATCAATGGTATGCATTGACCGCAAAACCAGGTACTTATAATGATGCAGACCCTATCGGTGTTCTAGATGTGACGATTTTATCCAATAATATCTTAGACAAATTATTAGGCATCAAAGACCAAAGAGTAGACAAAAGAATTGATTTTGTAGGTGGCATAAGAGGGATGGAAGCGCTAGAAGCTAGAGTAGACAGTGGAGAAATGGCTTTGGCAATTAGTTTGTATCCAGTAACGATTGATCAATTATTCAATATCGCAGATGCGGGAGAAGTAATGCCTCCAAAAAGTACTTGGTTTGAGCCAAAATTAAGAGATGGATTATTGACCCATTTGATTTACGATTCTAATAATTAGTTGGAAAATTTGAATGGAATTAATTCTTGTTTCCCAAAATGATATTTCCTATCTAAAACCAGTCGATTGACTGGTTTTTTTTGTATTTTGTTGGACAAATTTGCTTGCTATATGGAATCAAAAAGACTCTTTGATTGTATTGAACATCAGTTAAATAATTTTCCTCAAGACGTTATGTTAGCAGGAAAAGAAAACGGCGCTTGGAGAACTTATTCCACTGCCGAAGTTGCAAAAACAGTAAACTCTTTAAGTGCCGGTTTATTAAGCCTTGGCTTATCTGGCAATGACTTTACACCAGAGGGTTCTGATAAGATTGCGATCATCAGTAGCAACCGTCCTGAATGGTTGATGGCAGATATGGCTACACAACAAATTGGGGTGATATGGGTGCCCGTTTACCCTACAACCAATCCATTAGAATTGACTTTTATCTTGAATGATGCTTCTGTAAAATACATGTTTGCAAGCAATCAGGAATTATACAATAAAGTAATGTCTATCAAAGACAAAGTGCCATGTTTAAAAGAGGTCTATACATTTGACCACATTGCAGGCGCAAAACATTGGACCGAACTGTGTTTGACTGATCAGGATTTGTTGCAACAAGTGGATGTGATCAAGAAAACAATTCCAGTAGAACAAGTGGCTACTTTTATTTATACTTCAGGTACTACAGGTACGCCAAAGGGGGTGATGTTAACGCACCACAGTGTGTATTTTAATTTACAATCTGGTAAAAAGAGTTTTCCTTTCCCTGATGCGCCAACGCAAAAGGTATTGAGCTTTTTACCATTGAATCATATCTTCGAAAAAGTGGCTTCTTATATTTATATGTATAGTGGTATGAGTATTTATTATGCCGAATCATTGGATACCATAGGAGACAACTTAAAAGAAATTTCACCAGACGGCTTCTCTACTGTTCCAAGATTATTGGAAAAAGTATTCGAAAAAATCATGATGAAGGGGGAGGAATTGACAGGACTTAAGAGAAAATTATTTTTCTGGGCAGTTGCCTTGGGTGAAAAATATGATAACCTTGTACCGGGTTCAGCATGGTATCAGTTTCAATTAAAGCTTGCGAATAAAATCATCTTTAGCAAGTGGAGAGAGGGTTTAGGGGGCAATGTAAAATTCATTGTAACGGGTGGTGCTGCATGTCAAGTTAAATTATTGCGCATTTTTAATGCGGCTCAAATACCCGTGTATGAAGGCTATGGTCCAACAGAGAACAGCCCTATCATCAGTATTAATTTCAGAACGCCTGGCGATACAAAATTTGGCACCGTAGGTTTACCTATTGATGGTGTTCAATTAAAGTTAGAAGCAGATGGAGAAATTTGTGTGGCTGGTCCAAGTGTCATGAAGGGTTATTATAAATTACCAGAGTTGACTGCAGAAACGATTATTGACGGATGGTTGCATACAGGCGATATTGGGGTGATTGAAGATGGTAAGTATTTAAAAATCACAGATCGTAAAAAGGAATTGTTCAAAACTAGTGGCGGAAAATATGTAGCACCACAACCGATCGAAAACAAAATGAAGGAAAGTCCATTTGTGGAGCAAATTGTTTTGGTAGGAGACAATAAAAGATTTGTAAGCGCCTTGATTGTTCCAAGTTTTGCAAAATTAAAAGAATGGGCAAAACAACATGGCATTGAATACACAAGTAACGAGGCGATCATACAAAACTCTATGGTATTAGCTACCTTCGATTCGATTGTGGCAGAATACAATCAATTGTTCAATCAGGTAGAGCAAGTAAAGAAGTTTACTTTATTGCCTAGAGAATTAACAATTGATAAAGGAGAAATGACGCCTAAATTGAGTGTGCGTCGTAAACAGGTCCTTGCTAATTTTGAAAAAGAGATAGATACCATGTACGCTTAATGCTTCTCAAATGAAAAATGTTTTGATAACAATAGGCTTTATTGGTGTATTTGTTTTTCAATTGAAAGCTCAATCGGCATCTACCAATCCCTATTTCAACCATAAGGGCAAGTTAATCATTGTTGGAGGCGGTACCATGCAGGATTCTTTATTTGAATTCTTTGCAAAAGATTGCGGTGGCAAAGACCAGCCCGTTGTTTATATACCTACTGCCACGAGGGATGAAAAATATATTCAAGAAGGCGGACACCTTGTAAAATTTACCTCAAGGGGATTTACAAATGTATCAACGATTCATACTAGGGACAAAGTCAAAGCCGATGATCCAAAAAATATCGAATTACTAAGAAAAGCAAAAGGCATTTTTTTTGGTGGCGGTGATCAAGACTTGATTGCAGAAGCCTATGCAGGTACTCAATTGTACCAAGAGATGTTGGCCTTATTAGATAGAGGTGGTGTGATCATGGGCACTTCTGCAGGTGCCACTATTATGGGTGCTATGCTAGTGGGAGGAGATGCAAGAAAAGACCTTACTAAAAATTATACCTTTCAACCTGCTTTTTCTTTTTTACAAAATGTAGACATCGATCAACATGTATTGGTAAGAAACAGACAATTTGATTTAATCCCTGTGATCGAAAATCATCCAACACATTTAGGGGTTGCCATCGATGAGTCCACTGCTATCATAGTGGAAGGAAATCAATTTAAAGTATGGGGTGCTTCCTATGTCATGGTCTATGATCCTAAAGACTGGGCGATGCAGAAAGCGACCTGGGGCAAAGTAGTTAAACCATTTAAAATGCTTTTGTCTGGACAAGCATTTGATTTGAATACCCATCAAATTATAAAGTAAGGGCTTGTACTAAGCCTTGAATCCTAGGATTCGTAAGTACAAAAACCTTTGAATTAGTTGATTTGGCTTTTCTCTTTGATGATGGTTTGAACGTCTTTGTTTTCTATTCGACTTTCTAGCCAAGAGATGATATCTAAGTACATGAAGGCGCGACTCTCTAATTTATTTTGTTCTAGTGGGCGTAAAATGGTTAATAAGTCTTCGAAAGCGAGTTTAAGGTCTTCTTTATTCATTCCCTCTACTCCACTGCGTCCATATTTTTGAATAGATACCTTTAAGAAATTAAACAAGACTTCTTCTACCGTACTTAGGTTATCCATCTTACCCATAAAGCGGTACACAGATTTAGATAAGTAATTAACTACTTCCATATTGCCTAATTCAAAATGCGCAATCAAGTGCAATAAGCGCGCATAACATTGTAAGTCGTCACGTAGGTTTAATTTCCAATGGATGATTTTATTTAAATAATCAATCGTTTGATCAAATGCCCCTGCACCAAAATACAAGCAAGCAATTTTATAATAAAACACCAATACACGATGGCTATCAATAAAAGGTTCAATCTCTTTTAATTGTGCTTCCATTTTTGGAATCATGTCCAAGCCCTCACTAAAACTACCTTCTAAAAAGTGTTGGTTAATTTTAGCGATATACAGATATACAAAGCACTGTATCTGATTGTTTTTATTATTCAGCACAATGGGTTCTTCGCTAAACCTTTCTAAAATAGCAATGGTGTCTTTAAATTTTTGTGTATTCCTTAAATCAAAATGAGCGCTAATTAAATTGTGTAGCGCTTTAATGTACTGCGCTGTCTCAATCACTTTCATGTTTTCATTCGCATCATATAAGTCTACCCACTTTTGACTGTATCGATAGTGCAATAAAAAATCTTGATTGATAAAACCATACCAGCACTTACATTGGTAGCGGTACATTTTTTCATAAAATCCTGAACTTGTTTTAATAGTTTCAAGTACAGGATCTTGCATCATGGTATCCAATACGGAACGATCTTCGTCGTTGCGTGCATGTCCATGTTGAATATACCAGCCGTATAATTGCAAAGAAAGATTAGAGGCTTTCGCAATAATTTGGAGGCGATCATTTACTTCGTCAATTTCTTCACTCAATTGTTTTGCACGGTCTTGCATGCTTCGCGTGATATGAAGCGACTCAATTTTTTTTTCTAAAAACAAGACTTGTAATAAATAGGTAACCTGGTTGTTTTGCTTGGTCAAGGTTTTGATCTTTTCTAGCAAACGCAAACTCTGCAGGTAGAGGCCCTTATTGTATAATATTTTGGCATGGTCCAATTGCTCATGAATCTGTAGGTCGATATTCTCGTTTTGCTTTACAATGCGTAGGCTTGCCAAAAGCTGATCGTATAAATGTGCCTTTAAGTTGGACAGCTGTTGCTTCTGGATGGACTCGTTTTTACGGAGCAGCTCTTCCTCGTCATACTCCTTCATTTTGTCCAGGGCATCAAAAAGCTGGATGATCTTTAAGTCGGTGGACGCAGAGTTACGGGTAACGTACAATTTGAAATTGCGTTTTTCGGCCCTTTCCAGGGATTTTAACAAAATAAATAGCGCATCCGTACTCAGGTTGGGCATCGTAGCTGATTTTACTTCAATTTATTGAAAATCAATGTATTATCCAAATATTTATGGGCTTACACACTGTAAAATAGGCATAAAAATGATCAAAAACACCCAGTTGGAATCGATAAATTTGAACAATAAACGGGCTTCAGGCCCGTTTTGTATCTATAATATATTCAAAATCAATTAGATGAGCGAAAAAGTCTACATATTCGACACCACCCTAAGAGACGGGGAGCAGGTTCCAGGTTGTAAATTAAACACCAAAGAGAAATTAGCCTTGGCAGTAAAGCTCGAGGAGCTGGGTGTGGATATATTAGAAGCAGGATTTCCGGTGTCAAGCCCGGGTGATTTTGATTCGGTGCACCAAATTGCAAAGACTTTAAAAAACACCGTGGTATGTGGATTAACCAGGGCGGTTCAAAAAGATATCGAAGTGGCAGCAGAAGCTTTGAAGCCAGCTAAGCGTTTTAGGATCCACACCGGTATTGGCACTTCCGATTTGCATATCAAATACAAATTCAATAGTACAAGAGAGGCGATTATCGAACGTGCCGTACAAGCGGTCAAGATGGCAAGAAACTTTACAGACGATGTGGAGTTTTATGCAGAAGATGCAGGCAGAACAGACAACGAATTTTTAGCAAAAGTGATTGAAGCCGTGGTAAAAGCGGGTGCAACCACATTAAATATTCCTGACACAACAGGTTATTGTTTGCCACATCAATACCAAGAGAAGATGGCGTATTTATGGAACAATGTAGCCAATATTCATAAAGCAGTTTTGTCTTGTCATTGCCATAACGATTTAGGTTTAGCTACTGCCAATTCTATAGCAGGCGTGTTAGGTGGCGCAAGACAAATTGAATGTACGATCAATGGATTAGGTGAGCGCGCTGGTAATAC
>JBEDDG010000043.1:0-8449 GCA_041176305.1 Bacteroidota bacterium
GGATAAATATAGTATCTATTAAATATTTGATATTAATTTATCAAGATAACTAATGCAAGACTGCTTGCAAAATAGGCAGTGATTTTATTTCACTAAATTTTTTATAATGCCAACTTAAAGAGAGCTGAAATAGTTCTAGAATTTTTTTTCTTTGCGCACCATTTAAATGAATGTTTTCCAATTCATTGTATAGTTGCAGACTTAAAAAAGTAGAAGCAGTTTGCGCTTCTAGTCCTTCTAAAAAATAAGGGTGCAGTGGTTTGTTCGCAACAAAATTACCTTCATGCACATCTAAGATGGGTGTTTCATTGGAGTATTCTCCTTGTAATCCAAAGCCCAAAGTTTGACTTAAGTGTATTAAAAAATAGATAGGGAGGTTGCTCACTAAGCCTGCGCCGCCTTTGTCTAATTGTTTCAACGTGTCTTCTATTAAATAAAACAATTCTGGGTGTGGTTCTGGCTCTAAAGTTTGTTGTAATATTTCTACAATATAAGTGGCCACTGCATTGCGTAAGACATCTGAATATACATTTTGATAGACATAGGACCAATTGACGTCCTTGATCATTTGCATACTCTTCATTGGATAATGATACGCTTCCATTTGTAAAATGGCGCCAGGTTGATAAAACACGCCTTTGCTTGCCCCTTTTTTACTCACTGTTCTTACACCTTTAACAATGTATTGTTGTAAACCAAAAAGTTCTGTGTAAATAGAAGCTATGACACTTGTGTCTCCATATTTAGTCACGCGTAAAACAATACCCTTGGTGTTATGTAACATAAATGATTGAATCAATAAACAGATTTTAACACCTTATTCATTGACAGTGTTCCTACACACTTTTGAATTGTTGTAAGAATCGAATATCGTTTTGTGAATATAAACGCAGATCGTTTACCTGGTATTTCAATTGCGCAATTCTTTCTACACCCATACCAAACGCAAAGCCAGTATACTTTTCAGGATCGATGCCAAAATTTTCTAACACTTTTGGATGCACCATACCAGAACCTAAAATTTCTACCCAACCGGTATGCTTACAAATATTACATCCCTTGCCTGCGCAAATTTGACAACTGATATCCATCTCTGCACTTGGTTCTGTGAAAGGAAAATAACTTGGACGGAAACGCACTTTCACGTCTTTACCAAACATCTCTTGTACGAAAAAATATAAGGTTTGTTTTAAATCCGCGAAGCTTACATTTTCATCGATGTACAATCCCTCTACCTGATGGAAGAAGCAATGCGCACGTGCAGAAATGGTTTCGTTTCTATACACACGTCCTGGACAGATCACACGAATGGGTGGCTTCTGTGTTTCCATCACACGTGCTTGTGTACTTGAAGTATGCGTTCTTAACAACCATGCGGCATGGTCTTCGGTTTTTTCTGCCACATAAAAAGTATCCTGCATGTCTCTAGCAGGGTGATCTTCTGGTAAATTCATGGCACCAAAATTGTGCCAATCATCTTCGATCTCTGGTCCTTCTGCCACTGCAAATCCTAATCTCTTAAAAATGGAAACCATTTGATTGCGCACCAAATTCAATGGATGTCTTGTACCCACTGGTGTTGGATCACCTGGTAAACTAAAGTCCATACCAGTATCTGTGGCTGCACTATCTCCTAGTCCAGCTTGTAAAGCTTCAAATTTTTCTTCTGCAACGATTTTAAAGGCATTCAATATTTGGCCAAATTCCTTCTTTTGTTCGTTGGGCACATTTTTCATCTCTCCCATGATCTGTTTTACCAAACCCTTGGTACCCAAGTATTTAATTCTAAATTGCTCTAAAGCATCTGCACTAGTGGCTTCTGCTGCAATGATCTCCTTTTTAATGTCTTCTATTTGCTTTAATAGTTGCTCCATGGTACGAAGATAAAGAAAAAACAAACCGTAAAAAACCTTACATTTGTTACTCGTTGAAGTAATATATACATGGAGTACAATACAGCAAGAAGCATCATGGGGATGAGAGAGTATGGCCGTCACGTTCAGAGGATGGTGGATCATCTATTGACCATTGAGGACAAAGCTAAAAGACAGGAACAAGCACAGGTGGTGATTGAGTTGATGGGCTTCCTAAACCCACAGCTTAAGAATATCGAAGACTACAAGCATAAATTATGGGATCACTTGTTTTTTATGAGTGGTTTTAAATTAGAGGTAGATAGTCCTTACCCCATCCCAACCAAAGAAACCTATAAGCAAAAACCAGATCCTTTACCTTACCCACAACGCAAAATTAAATATGCGCACTTAGGTAAAAACTTGGAATTGGTGATAGACAAGGCAATGGCAGAACAGGATCCTGAAAAGAAGACTGGATTTGCACACACTATTGCGCACTATATGAAATTAGCTTATAGCAACTGGCACAAAGAACTAGTGCAAGACGATGCTATACGTAGCGAATTGAACGCCATCACAGGTGGTGAATTAGAATTTAGCAACACGCCTTATATCAAACACCGCAATCAAAACTTTGAACGCGAAGAGTATCGTCCAGCTGGTGGACGTTGGCAAAACAACCGCAACAGACCAAATGCAGGTGGCGGTGGCGGAAGAAACAATAACAACCGCAATTTCAAAAAGAGATTTTAATAAAAATTATATAAATAAAAAAGACCACGCAAGCGTGGTCTTTTTTATTCGTCATTGTCGAAAGTATTAGTTCGCTATATTTTATACGCACTCTTTTTAAAACTTAGCAGGTGTTCCTGGTATAAAATAATATGCGTCGTAATTTTGAAAAAACGACGCTTATTATTTACAATCTAACTATTAAAACTTGGCAGGTGTGCCAAGTTTTGGTATACTGTTTTTAATAAACACCCTTAAGTGGTCATTGCTCGTAGATAAATCTTCTTTTCTTAAGTACATCATATGTCCACTGCGGTAGCCTTCCCAAAACATTCTGTCTTGAATTTTTCCTGCAGGATCCATCTGCCACATATTGTACTTAGCATTAAAGTAATCACAAGCACCATCATAATACCCAGATTGTACCAATAAATTTAAATATGGGTTTTCCATCATAGCCATACGCAGGTTATCTCCTGTGTTGTTATTGCTATTGTCCCAAGGTTGTACTGGGCCAAAAATATAATAATTCAAATCGGTCTTGTAACCCAACTCATCTCTTAAGTACATGTTAATTGCTGGCGTGAAAGAATGTTCCCAAGACAATAACTCTGCATTATAATCTGGTTTTTGACCTGCATCTTTTTTATCCATTCCAATATACCTGGAGTCCAATCTTCCAATTGTTTTTCCTTGATCACGTAATAACTCTTTCCAGAAATAATCAAATGGCACTTCCATATTTTGTTCTGCTACTACTGTTTCTTTTAAACCTATATAGTTAGCTACTTTTTTCACCATTGCTTTGCGCTTGTCTGCTGGTAATGCGCCACCTTGTGCTAAAGCAGGCATCAATTCGTTGATCGTAAAAGCTTCTACTTCTGGTAAATATTTTTCTAATTCTTTGGATTGGTATTCAGTTGCTAATTTTTTATGATGCCATGCAGTTGCTGCCATATAAGGTATACGTAAAGCGGCACTAGATACTGCATCTCTTTTTAAACCAAGGTCTGTAGGAGATACTAAAATGACACCGTTCAAAAACATCCAATGTCTGTTTTGTAATTCCAATGACAATCCTGACACACGATTGGTACCATAACTTTCTCCAATTAAAAATTTAGGAGAAGCCCATCTTTTTTGTCTTCCAACAAATGTATTGATCCAGTCGGCTAAATAAGTAATGTCAGCAGTCACTCCAAAAAACTTGGAGCCTGGTGTTGCTTTGTCAATGATTCTAGAAAATCCTGTATTCACTGGATCTACATATACAATGTCTGCTACATCTAATAAAGATTGAGGATTGTCTTCAAATCCATAGGGTTGGATAGGATAGCCTTCATCATCTATTTTTAATTTCTTTGGACCCGTATACCCCAAGTGCATCCATACACTTGCTGTACCTGGACCTCCATTGAATGAAATCAACAATGGTCTTGTTTCTTTATTGGTCACATCGGTGCGCTCATAGTACACATAAAACAAACCAGCAACCGCTTTTCCTTCCTCGTTCCATACCGGTTGTGTACTTGCAGTTACTTTATAAGGTACTTTTTGTCCCTTAATGGTTACTTCGCCCATTTTTTCGGTCTTTTGATCTAAACTCAGGGCTCTATGATGGCCTGCAGGTTTGTCATCGGCATCTATTGTTGGTTTTTGTGCCACCGCTACTAAGGTGGACATCAACATTAAATAAGTAAAAAATTGTTTTTGCATACTTTTCCTTTTAGTCCTTTAAATATACAACCTATTTACTTAATTTAGACCCATGTCCGTTATGCAAAAAAAAGTCATCATTCTTACTGCACCATCCGGTGCCGGTAAAACTTCAATCACTCGATTCTTGTTGGGTCATTATCCTGAATTAGCCTTCTCTGTTTCTGCCACCACAAGGGCGCCCAGAGGTGCAGAGCAAGACGGGGTGGACTATCATTTTATAAGTCCCGAAGCATTTAAAGCACATATTGCACAAGATGATTTTTTAGAACATGAGATGGTATATGAAGGATTATACTATGGTACTTTAAAAACTGAATTAGATCGTATTTGGGCACAGGGTAAAACACCTGTCTTAGACATTGATGTCAAAGGCGCGATTGCGATTCAGGCAAAGCTTGGCAAACAGGCTTTGTCCATTTTTATTTTACCTCCATCAATTGATGTTTTAAAAGAAAGATTGGAAAGCAGAAATACAGAAACACCAGAAAAAATGCAAATGCGTTTAGATAAGGCGGCATATGAAATTAGTTTTAGTGATCAATTTGACGCAGTCGTTAAAAACGAAATTTTAGAACAAGCTTGCACGGAAACTGCTGCTTTAATTCAAGCTTTTATCTCAAAATAATTTATACCTCATTTCAATAAACTCAAATAAAATGTCTGACAAAACACTTCTCGGAAAAACAGTTTTCATTACTGGAGGTAGCAGGGGGATTGGCAAAGCCATTGCACTTAAATTAGCTGCAGCTGGCGCCAATATTGTGATTGCGGCGAAGTCGGTAGAGGAAGATCCTCGCTTAGGAGGTACGATATATTCTGCCGCAGCAGAAGTAGAAGCCTTAGGGGTGAGCGCCTTAGCAGTGCAAGTAGATATTAGAGACGAGGCACAAATTGCAAACGCAATCCAACAAATGGTTGAAAAATTTGGTGGCATTGATATTTTAATCAACAATGCTTCTGCAATTCAGTTAACGGATACAGCACATACGCCAAGTAAAAGATTTGACTTAATGCATAGCATCAATGTGCGCGGCACATTTTTAGTCGTACAACATGCCTTGCCTTATTTAATCAAATCTACTCATGCACATATTTTAACTTTATCGCCTCCAATAAACTTGGCACCAAAATGGTTAGGACCACATGTGGCGTATACCATAACCAAATACAATATGAGTATGATGACCCTTGGGTGGGCAGAAGAGTTTAAAGAAGATCAAATTTCTGTAAACGCATTATGGCCTCGCACGACCATTGATACCGCAGCAGTCAGAAATTTATTAGGTGGAGAAGCATTGGCCAACATGAGCCGTACCCCTGCAATTCTTGCAGACGCTGCTTATGCTATTGTAAGTAAAAAGCCACTTGTATATACGGGTCAAACCTTTATTGACGAAGCCGTGCTTGCAGCAGAAGGCATGACAGACTTAGCGCATTATTCAGTAGTACCAGGTGGACATTTATACACTGACTTATTTTTATAATTTTTAAAATTAACACAATGAAAAAACTTTTCCTTGGAGCCATGATGCTTTTATCGTTTGGTGCATGGGCGCAGAAAAAAGCGAAGGTAGATCCGGCAACCGCACAGATCAATGCCAACAAAGAAGCGGCATTAAACGCATTGAACTCCGCTTATGATGCAGATAAAAAAACCGCATTACAGATCTGGGATTTTGCAGAAGTAGGTTATAAAGAAGTAAAAAGTGCTGCTTTGCATATTCAACATTTAAGAGACGCTGGATTCACTGTTGAAACAGGTGTAGCAGGCATTCCTACTGCGTTTGTGGCAACTTATGGTTCGGGCAGTCCTTCTATAGGAATTTTAGCCGAGTACGATGCATTGCCTGGTTTATCTCAAACTGCAGGCTTAACAGAAAAAACACCAATACAAGGCCGTAATGCAGGTCATGGTTGTGGACACCATTTATTTGGAACAGCTAGTGTTTCTGCAGGGATCGCTATCAAAGATTTAATTGCTGCGGGTAAACTTAAAGGAACGATCAAGGTTTATGGTACCCCTGCAGAAGAAGGTGGAAGTGGTAAAGTATTTTTAGTGCGCGCTGGTTTATTCAATGACTTAGATGCAGTGATCCATTGGCATCCTGATGATGCAAACGCGGTAACTACGACAAGTGCATTAGCTAATAAATCTGCTAAATTTAAATTCTATGGTATTTCTGCACACGCTGCTGGAGCACCTGAACAAGGCAGATCTGCATTAGATGCAGTAGAAGCTATGAACAATATGGTGAACATGATGCGTGAACATATTCCACAAGAGACAAGAATTCACTACGTCATCACGAGTGGTGGTAAAGCACCAAATGTAGTGCCAGATTTTGCAGAAGTGTATTATTATGTACGTCATCCAAAAAGAAAAGACGTAGTAGAAATTTTTGATAGAGTGATGAAAGCTGCCGAAGGTGCTGCTTTAGGAACAGGCACTACTATGAAATACGATATTATTGGTGGCACACACGATTTATTAATTAACAGAACATTGGCCGAACTCATGCAAACGAATCTAGAAAGAGTGGGCGGTGTAACTTATACAGAAGAAGAAAAAGCGTATGCTAAAAAAATGCAGCCAAGCTTTTTAGGTACGATTCCTGGCATTGAAACTGCTGGAACAATTAAACCAATTAGTTATGTAGACGAAGGTGGACGTGGTTCAACCGATGTGGGTGATGTGAGTTATGCAAAACCAACTGTTGGACTTAGAGCTGCTACTTGGGTACCAGGCACGCCTGCACATAGCTGGCAAGCAGTGTCATCTGGTGGTACAGAGATTGGTACTAAAGGTATGCTAGTGGCAAGTAAGACAATGGCTTTAACTGCTATTGACTTAATGAGCAATCCTGAGTTCATTAAAAAAGCAACCGAAGAATTTAATAAAACAATCGGTGACTATAAATACAAAGCACTATTAGGTGATATCAAACCTGCTTTAAATTATAGAGATTAATTATAGAAAATAATTAATCTCTATAATTACCTCTAATGATTTTTTCAAGGTACCCCATAAACGAGTGCCTTGAGGGTATAGAGATTAATTCGTTAATAAAAGAAGCGTAATAAAAAGGGCCACTCAATTGAGTGGCCCTTTTATATTTATATCGCTGAATTATTCCTGGTTGGACTCTGGACGCATCTGCGGGAAGAACAATACATCTTGTATAGAAGGTTGATTCAACATCATCATACACAAACGATCGATACCGATACCAATACCAGAGGTAGGTGGCATACCATATTCCAAAGCTCTTAAGAAATCATGGTCAATGAACATCGCTTCATCATCGCCTCTTTCCATCAATGCCAACTGATCTTCGAAACGCTTGCGTTGCTCTAATGGATCGTTTAACTCAGAATAAGCATTGGCTAATTCTTTTCCGTTCACCATTAACTCAAATCTTTCTACCAATCCTTCTTTAGTTCTATGCTTCTTGGTCAATGGACTCATCTCTACCGGATAGTCAATGATAAAGGTAGGTTGGATATAAGTATGTTCTGAAGTCGCTCCAAATAGTTCGTCTATTAACTTGCCTTTTCCAATAGTTGGTGGCACATCTATCTTTAATTGCTTACATACGTCTCTTAATCCAGCTTCGTCCATGCCGCTGATATCAATGCCCGTATTTTCTTTGATCGCGTCTAAGATGCTGATACGCTTAAAAGGTGCTTTGAAATTGATGGTCTTTTCGCCCACTTTTAATTCGGTCGTGCCATGCAAGGTCAAAGCGATCTTTTCAAATAACTGCTCAGTGATTTCCATCATCCAGAAATAATCCTTGTACGCAGTATACCATTCTAATACGGTAAACTCTGGATTATGTGTACGGTCCATGCCTTCGTTGCGGAAGTTTCTACTAAACTCATACACCCAATCAAATCCACCTACAATCAAACGCTTTAAATACAATTCGTTGGCGATACGTAAATAAAAAGGCACATCCAATGCATTATGATGCGTCACAAAGGGCCTAGCGGCTGCACCACCAGGGATGGCTTGTAAAACAGGTGTATCCACTTCCAGTGCACCACGATCGTTTAAGAACTGACGGATCGTATTCATTAATATAGTACGCTTTGTAAAAGTATCTTTCACTTCTGGATTGATAATCAAATCTGCATAACGC
>JBEDDG010000044.1:0-8268 GCA_041176305.1 Bacteroidota bacterium
GGTGTGACAGTGGGTACTCCAGAAGATCCAAAAGCATTGAACATTGCAAAATTGCGTTACCATAAATTAATCATCATGACCGATGCCGATGTGGATGGATCGCATATCGCCACATTGATTTTGACATTCATATTTAGGTACATGAAGGAGTTAGTACAAAATGGTTATGTCTATATTGCACAACCTCCTTTGTATTTAGTGAAGAAAGGTAAGGACCAAGAATATGCCTATAGTGAAGAACAAAGAAAAGGCCTAGTAGAAAAATTAGGGGGTGGAAATGATAGCTCGGTGACCATCCAAAGATATAAAGGTCTGGGTGAAATGAACGCCGATCAATTATGGGAAACCACCATGGATCCAACTAGAAGAACCTTGAAACAAGTGACCATTGACAGCGCTGCAGAAGCAGATAGAATCTTCAGTATGTTAATGGGAGACGAAGTGGCTCCAAGAAGGGAATTCATTGAATCTCATGCGAAATATGCCAAAATTGACGTTTAAGGGCCTCCATTGAGGGGAATTTATAAACATTTAACAAAAAATCGAATATTTCAAACCTTGGATATCAATAAATAAACTACTTTCAATAAGCATTTTAATAATTAAAATATATACAAAATGGACACTTCAAAAATGATCAAAGCATATTGCTTGAAAACAAAAGAAAAAAACGTACCAATGCATGATGCTGTAGTTACTAAAACTGCAAAAGGCGGTTATATGGCTGGCGGTCACGACGGTAAAGGAAATAAAATGGCAGCAATCATGAGCGAAACAAATGCTTTAAAAGCAATCGCTGATGGTGTAGCTAAAAAAGGATTTTAATTTTAAGTGACCCCTTAATGAAATTTAAGGGGTCACTTAAAATTCTCTAACGATTTTTCGAGGCACCCCATAAACGAGTGCCTCGATTTTTTTAGAGGTTTATAACTACAAGATTGAAAGCCTATTCTTTGGAGTAGGCTTTTTTTTGTCTTTACTTCACGACTCCTTGGTAAATCTTAGTTAAGGTAGCATAGCAATGCTCCATACTCTTAATATCCTTAATGATTAAGATAAAGGTCTTACCCACTTGTTTAAAATGGGCATTGTTCATAGCTGTTTGTGTGAAGCTCAACAAACCTTTGAAAATGGCGCTTTCATAATAAGGCGAGTCTGGCCTGTTGATAAAGAAGCACCTCAAAGTTTCGTCTTTCAATGTCATTTTCTCAAAACCCAAAGCAATAGCCAATCTCCTAGATTGAATGGTCGTAAAAAGGGAGGCAACCTGTTTAGGCATTGGACCAAATCGGTCTATCAACTCTACTTTCATAGCTTCTAATGTCTCATCGTCTTCTGATTGGTCCAATCGGGTATATAAGGAAAGTCTTTCGCCTATACTTTCTACATAGCCATCAGGAATCATGATTTCCAAATCTGTATCTATCGTGCAATCCGTTACAAAATCATCTTGCTTACTGATTTCCTCTTCAAATAATTCTTTAAAATCGGAACGTTTTAATTCACGAACCGCTTCTGCTAAAATTTTCTGGTACATTTCAAACCCTATCTCTGCCATAAAACCACTTTGCTCTCCACCTAGTAAATTACCTGCACCACGGATATCTAAATCACGCATGGCAATTTGAAAGCCAGAGCCTAACTCACTAAACTGTTCTAATGTTTGTAAACGCTTTCTTGAATCATCTGGCAATGTACTCATTGGCGGTGCCAATAAATAACAGAATGCTTTTTTATTACTCCTACCCACTCTACCTCTTAGCTGGTGCAAATCACTTAATCCAAACTGATGTGCATTATTGATAATGATGGTATTGACATTTGGAATATCCACCCCACTCTCCACAATATTGGTACAAACCAACACATCATACCTGCGTTCTATAAAATCAAAAATCTTTTCTTCTAACTGATGCCCTTCTAATTGTCCATGCGCAAAGCCAATACTTAAATCAGGACACAATTTCTGAATCATGGCACACATTTCTGCTAAACCTTGTACTCTATTGTGAATGAAAAATACCTGACCTCCCCTTTCTGTTTCAAAATAAATAGTTTCTCTAATCACATCCTCATGAAACACTTGCACTTCGGTATGTATAGGCTGCCTATTTGCGGGCGGCGTATTGATAATACTTAAGTCCCTTGCTCCCATTAAACTAAAATGCAAGGTTCTCGGAATCGGTGTAGCAGTAAGGGTTAAGCAGTCTACGCTTGTTCTTAAAGTTTTTAATTTTTCTTTATGCGCAACACCAAATTTCTGTTCCTCGTCAATCACCATTAATCCTAAGTCCTTAAAATTAACTTCTTTGCCCAGTATGCCATGCGTGCCTACCAAAATATCTATTTTCCCTTCTTTCACTTTAGCAATGGTCTCTTTCTTTTGCGCGGCAGATTTAAAACGGTTTAAAAAATCAATCTCCAGTGGGAAATCTTTTAATCTTTCTTTAAAGGTCTTATAATGTTGGAAAGCTAAAATAGTAGTGGGTACCAATACCGCCACTTGTTTGCCATCGATAGCCGCTTTGAATGCAGCACGAATAGCCACTTCTGTTTTACCAAAACCTACATCACCACAGACCAAACGATCCATCGGCGCAGTTGCTTCCATGTCTTTCTTCACATCCGCTATGGCCTTGGCCTGGTCAATCGTATCCTCATAAATAAACGATGCTTCTAACTCATGCATCATATAATTATCAGGGGTAAAAGCAAAACCCGTTTGCGCTTTTCTTTGTGCATACAATTTAATTAAATCAAATGCAATGGCTTTTACCTTAGCCTTGGTCTTGTCTTTTAATTTTACCCAAGCATCCGAACCTAATTTATTCACTTTAGGTGGCGTACCTTCTTTCCCTGTATATTTTGAAATCTTATGTAAGGAATTAATATTCACATACAAAATATCGCTATCCTTATAAATGATCCTTACCGCTTCTTGCATCATACCACTCACTTCGATCTTCTGCAATCCACTGTATACGCCTACTCCATGGTCTATATGGGTTACATAATCGCCTGGATGCAAATCGCTCAGTGTCCTCAATGTTATGGCCTTATTCTTACTATAAGCCTGTTTTACTTTGTACTTATGGTATCGTTGAAATATTTGATGGTCTGTATAACAAACCATTTTATGGTCATGATCCACAAAGCCTTCATGTATGTTTTTTACAATCGGCGTAAACTGAATTTCTGTTTTTAAATCTGTGAAAATAGCATGCAAACGTTCAAGTTGTTTTGCTTGTTCGGCAAACAAGAATACGTCATAACCCTTTTTTTCAAAATCCTGCAAATTAGCGATCAGGTATTGAAACTGTCTATTAAAACTAGGTTGCACCTGGGTACTAAAAGCAAGTTTCTTTTCTGTCAAATTAGCCTGGGGGCCCCATTCAATTATAGCATGTTGCTTCATTTGCGCTGCCACCGTTGCTACGGGCACAAAATCATCTACCTGTGTATTTTTTTTATGAACGTCCGAATCCTCCATCGCTTTAACCACAGGGGCATGTTGTAAAAAAGCTTCCAACGCCTCCATTTGATCCAGGCCTCTTTGTTGAATAAGCGCCCAGTCCTTTAACCAGAGAATGGTATTTTCTGCAACAAAATCCATTAAAGGAATTTTTTCTGTGTCCTCAAATTGAGTGGTCACATTAGGAATGATATTGACTTGCAATAATTTTCTTTCACTTAGTTGCGTCTCGGGATCAAACAAACGAATACTATCTACTTCCTCTCCAAATAACTCCACCCTATAAGGCTTTTCATTGCCAAATGAATAAATATCTAAAATGCCTCCTCTTAGTGCAAATTGTCCAGGCTCATATACAAAATCAGTTCTATCAAAACCATACTGTACCAAACTTTCCATCAAAGCCTCTAATCCTAAAGTGTCATTGGTTTTAATTTGAATGATATTTTGTTGTAAGGTCTTTGGCAGGATCACTTTTTCAAAAAATGCTTCTGGATAGGTTACCACTATTTTCTTATTTCCACCCATCGACAATTTAGTCAATGCCTCTGTCCTCAACATCACATGGGAAGGATTCAATAAACTAAAATTTTGTGCCGTTTTAAAAGAAGAAGGAAAATAAAATAAATCCATTGCACCCGTAATGCTCTCTAATGAATTATAAAAGTAGGCTGCTTCTTCGGCATCATCCAACACAATAAGGTGGTTGAATGTGTCAGTTTGGGGATGGGTGAAAAGATATTTTAAAACAAATGCTGGAGCAGATCCGTTTAAGTTTTGTAAATGAACTTGGAATGGTTTTTTTTCGGATACAGACAAAGCAAGGCCATCTACTATTTTTTTTAGTAGGGGGGATCTATCGTATCGATCAAACAAAGATTGCTCATTCATAGTTCAGTCTACAAAGATACAATCAAAATGGGGACGGTGCCGCTATCCTTAAGTCAATTTCTTGAAAGACGCCTTTTTTAACTTCAATAATTGCTACCTCCTCTATGCCCGAAAAATATGGAATATACAAACCCTTTGCATGCTTTACAAGTAAAGTATACTTACCTGGAGGAAGCCCTCGTTTAAATTGGCCTAATTGGTTTGTCTTAATATGATATAACAAACGAGCTTGAATCCCCTTTACCCATGGACCATCCTGCTCAATTAATTGACTGGTCTTAGCCGTCTCATAGACATACAAAGTGGTAGCATAGGGGGTTCCATTTTGTGTAATTTTACCCTTTAATGGCATGCTGGCTTCACTTTTAATAAAAACGCGCCCCTTTATCCCATTAGATCTAAAACAAAAACCCATCAACAAGGGCAGTGCCAATAATAATAATAAGCACCATGGATTGAGGTAGTTTGAGATGGGTTTCATTTATTAAAGTTACACAAAATTAGACCGCTTTGTGCCCAGGTTGATTAAAGGCTAATGGTTGTGTTAATTACAAAGAATAGATTGTAATTTAGTACAATGAAAAAATGCTTGATTTTATCTTTTTTATGGATGGCTACTACCTCTAATTTATTGTATGCTCAGGAAGCAACAAAGACTGCTGTATTAATGCAAACTTCCACTAATTTAGCATTAGAAGCAAGAGCAAATTTTTCAAAAGCAGTACTTGTGGCTAAACAAAATGATTGGCCAATTCGATATACTTCTCGTAATCAAAATAATGCAAAATTAATTGGGGTTGACGCTAAAGGCTGGCCTAAATATTATATAGGTTTTGCAGATCCAGTTGCAGCCATCACCATTAGTGCAAATAAAGTTTGGCCAGGGGCTGCCTCTAATTTAAACTTAAGCGGATCAGATAATACGATGTTGAATAAGTTAGGGGTATGGGATGAAGGAAGTCCAAAATTAACCCATAAAGAATTTGCTGGAAGAATTACACAAAAAGACAAATCCACAGACACAGTAGATCATAGCACCCATGTAGCTGGCATAGTGATGAGTAAAGGCCTAAATCCATTGGCAAAAGGAATGGCTTATAATGTAAAAGGGATTTTAGACTACGACTGGAACAATGATTTATCCGAAATGTCTGCTGCAGCTGCAGAAGGATTATTGTTTTCTAATCACTCTTATGGTATTGTTACAGGCTGGGATAAAAATAATGATTCGTCTCGTTGGGAATTCAATGGACGATGGAACGAAAAAGAAGACTATCGTTTTGGCTTATATGATTACGATGCCTCTATTCAAGATTCCATCGCCTACAATGCACCCAATTATTTAATCGTTGCCGCAGCAGGAAATAATCGTACTAGTACAGGACCAGCTGTTGGTCAACCCTATTGGAGAAGAAATCAAAGTGGTCGTATGTACAATGCGGGCAATCGTCCTGATACATTAAGTAGCAATGATTCTTATGGAAGTATTTCATCAGATAAAAATGCAAAAAATATATTAACAGTAGGTGCAGTGAGTGGCATCCCAGCCGAGTACAATAAAAAAGAAGATGTAGTAATGAGTAATTTCAGCTCATGGGGTCCAACAGACGACGGAAGAATCAAACCTGACATAGTTGCACAAGGAGTCTCCGTCTATTCTACCCTTGCTTCGAATGATTCGAGTTATGGCTATCAAAATGGAACCTCTATGGCTTCTCCAGGTGCTGCTGGAAGTTTATTGCTACTGCAAGAATTAAGTCATCGATTTTTAGTCAATGGCGCACCAAGAATTTTAAAATCAGCCACAGTAAAAGGATTAGCAATTCATACTGCCAATGAAGCTGGCTTCTACCCTGGACCAGATTATAGATTTGGATGGGGCTTATTAAATATTAGCGAAGCTGCTCAAGTACTAAATACTGCATTGACCAATAATAACAGTGCCAATAGTCCACATTTCGTGTATGAAAATAATTTAGCAAATGGCGCAAGTCAAACCTATACCATCACCGCATCTGGGACAAGGCCTGTTAAAGCAACTTTAGTTTGGACAGACGTGAAAGGGAATCCAAGTGATTTATTAAATGATCCTACCCCAAAATTAGTAAATGACTTAGACTTAAAAATTACACAAGGCAGTAAAACATTTTATAGTTGGAAATTAAATCCTTCGAGTCCAGACAACCAAGCGACCAAAGGCATCAATAGTGTGGACAATGTAGAAAAAGTAGAAGTAGATACAAGCCTAGTAGGCACTATATATACCGTTACTGTTAATCATAAAGGGAGCTTAGAGCGTGGTCAACAACCTTATTCTTTGATCATCAGTGGCGCTGGCGGTACTGCCTATTGTACTTCTGCGGCAACAAGTACTGCCGGTACAAAAATTGATAGCATCCAATTGAATAATATCAAATTTGCAAAAACAACTGCTGATAATTATGTAGACAATACCGCGCTATTTGTCAATGGAGAATCGAATGGCTCTCTTACTTTCTTTTTAAAATTAAATAGTGCAGACGCCACCAATAACAATCGATTTGTTAAAGTATTTATTGATTATAATAACAATGGCGTATTTGACACCAACGAATTAGTACACACGAGTCCTGCTTTAACCAATGGAGACTATAGTGCCATTCTAAACTTAGCAAGTAATTTAATCATCAATCAATTTACAAAACTTCGTGTAGTGGTAGCAGAAGCTGCTTCAGCAAATGACGTTACTGCTTGTGGCAATTATGCGATAGGAGAAACCCAAGACTATACACTTAAAGTGGTGAATCCTACCAATGATATTCAACTCTTAGAAATTACCAACCCAGTTGGAGGTGTTTCTGAAAAAGCAGTTCAATATATAACTGTAAAAGTAGCAAACAACGGTGCGAACAAAGTGAGCAATATTCCATTAAGCCTAGTTGTGAAAAAAGGTGATGCGACAATTTTAAATATTACTGAAACATTTACAGGAAGATTATATGGTTCAGAAATCATGTTGTTTACTTTCCAAAAACCAATTCCTATTGAATTAAATCAGCAGTATACGATCACTGCATCTGCCACATTAAATAACGACCAACAGCCTTCAAATAATACCATTAGCGCAACCGTTATAAGTGCTAATTCAAGCCCTGCTTTAACTGGATCAGCTACCTCTTGTAATAATAATGCACAATTACTCATCAATAATCCTATTGGTGACGAGCAATATGTCTGGTATGATAATAATATTGACTTAAGTAAGCCTATCGCAGTAGGCTCAGTCATTACTTCAAGTACCACTGCACAAAATGTATACGTATCTAAAGGATGGAATGGTTTTATTGGTGCAAAAGACAATACAAGCCTAAGTAACTCAGGAGGATACAATAACTGGAGTAGCAGTTATGGTGAATTTATGAGGATCAATACCAAAGGGCCTATTACTTTAGAAACGGTAAAAATGTATACTGGCTATGCAGGTAAGATTGAACTTGAGTTGAGGCAGTTGAGTACATTTACAGATTCTTCTTACTCTTATTACCCCTCTCAAACGCAGAAGTCAACCATTCATGTAATGGCGAGTAGTCCTACACCCACCCCTGCAACTGGTTCAGGTGGTTCTGGCACACCTACCCCTTATGTGGCAGGTGATTCTGGAAGGGTCTATGCAATCAACTTCAATTTAACCCAAGCAGGTAATTATATCTTAATAGCACGTTGTGCAGATAGTGCGACAATCTATAGAAATAACAATATCAATACTAAAAACTATCCATTTGGCCCAACGATGCTTGCATCTATCACAGGTAACTGGGCTGGAGCAGATTATGAAAAATTCTATTACTTTTTTTATAATATGCAGATTAGCACCTCAAAACATGAAAGCACTTTAACAAAAATCCCGGTGGTGCTTGCTCCAAAAC
>JBEDDG010000045.1:0-8142 GCA_041176305.1 Bacteroidota bacterium
CATATATATTTAAACATTTATATATATGAAACATTTGGATTCTTTAAGTACCTTATTTTCTGATTAAACTAACCAAGTTATGGCTAATTTTAGGCAATTTTGTGTTTAATGGCCACTTATTTTACCCAGCAGCTCCTATTATGGAATAAATCGACCAACCAGCGCGAAATGCCTTGGAAGGGGGAGCTGGATCCTTATAAAATATGGCTGAGTGAGGTAATCCTGCAACAAACTAGGGTAGAACAAGGTCGTGCTTATTACGAAAAGTTTATCCAGGCTTTTCCAACTATACAGGATTTGGCAAAAGCAAAGGACGAAAAAGTCTTTAAATTATGGGAAGGCCTAGGTTATTATAACCGATGTAGGAACTTATTACATACTGCCAGGCATTTAACAAAAACCAATAAAGGGGTGTTTCCCAAAACTTATAACGAGTTACTAGCATTAAAAGGGATTGGGCCTTATACAGCAGCAGCTATTGCTTCCTTTGCTTTTGATTTACCTCATGCTGTGGTCGATGGCAATGTTTTTAGAGTTCTTTCTAGATTCTATGGTATTGCTACACCCATAGATTCCAAAGAAGGGCTGGCTATTTTCAATGCGCTTGCTGTCAAAAACCTTGCGCAAAAAACCCCAGGGATATACAATCAAGCCATCATGGACTTTGGTGCAACTGTATGTAAGCCTGCTGCACCTGATTGTGTTGCATGTAATTTAACTTCAAAATGTGTGGCCTTCAATGTAAACCAGGTGAATCAATTGCCCATTAAGTTAAAGCGAATCACAAAGAAGAAAAGGTATTTTGATTTTCTTTGTTTCAATTATCAAGGGCGTTGGATGCTTCAGCAAAGAGGAGAAGGGGATGTTTGGAATGGCCTGTATCAATTTTATGTATTGGAAAATGACCGAATGCCTGCGTTTTCACTGGCTTATTTAGATACGGTTTTGTCCAATCAATTCTCCTTAGTTCAAAAGCAATGGTCCTTTATTGGGGCAGATCCATCTCCAAAAATTTTCAAGCAAATTTTAACACACCAAACCATCGAGGCAAGATTTATACCAATTGAAATCAAGACCATGCCTAAAATGCTTCAAAAAGCTTTATGGGTCAAGCCTAAGCAATTTTCAAAATATGCCTTCCCTAAGATCATTAATGATTTTTTAGTAACTTTCCATCATGGAAGCGCACTCGAGTAAGTTTATATTTTTAGCAGCCACTTATTTTGATATTTCAAAAATGCAGCAGGATGCAGGATTGCTTTTGCTCCTTTTTATTTTACTTTTTTTATCTTTTGCAATAGCAGGATCAGAAGTAGCTTTCTTTTCTCTTTCTTACAAAGACATTCAAGTTTTAAAAACGAAAAATCACAAACCTCTTAAAAGGATAGTAGATTTATTGGAAAATCCTAAGAAGCTATTAACTTCTATGTTGATCGCTAATAGCTTTATTAATATTTGCATCATTTTGGTGTCAAATATTTTGATTGATGATCTTTTTATTTTTGATCAAATTCCGGTGCCTGGCATAGAGTTTATCATCAAAGTCATTGCGGTTACATTACTGCTTTTGTTTTTTGGAGAAATCATGCCCAAAGTGATGGCGACTCAAAACAACATTCGATTTGCGCAAGATTTCGGAGGTATTATACAATTGGTTTATTTTGTTTTTTCTAGCATGAGTGGGTTAATGGTTAAATACACTAATATTATTGAAAACAAATTAGCTCAAAAAAATGCAGGCAATTCATATAGTATGGAAGAGCTTGATCATGCAATTGAATTAACTACTTCTCCAAATCAACTGGACAATGAAAAGAAAATTTTAAAAGGGATTGTCAAATTTGGTAATATTTCGGTCCGTCAAATTATGAAAACCAGGCTGGACGTATATGGCGTAGAGGATACAATTACGTACAATGAATTATTGGCTAGTGTAAAAGAACATAATTATAGCAGATTCCCGGTATACAAAGATGACTTGGATACCATTGTGGGTATGATTCATACAAAGGACCTCATTCCGCATTTACAGGAAGAAGCTGCTTATGAATGGCAACAATTAATTCGACCTGCACTGTTTGTCCATGAACAAAAAATGATCGAAGATTTATTGACAGAATTTCAATCTAAACGTATTCACTTTGCTATTGTAGTAGATGAATTTGGGGGTACGAGCGGGATCATTACATTAGAAGATATTTTAGAAGAAATTGTTGGTGATATTAAAGATGAGTTTGATGAAGAAGAATCTATGATTAAAAAAATAGATGAATTTCATTATATCATGGAAGGTAAAACAGCTATTATTGATTTTTGTAATTATATAGACCTTCCTTCTATATTCTTTGATGAAGTGAAAGGTGAAAGTGATACGGTGGCTGGATTGATTTTAGAATTGGCAGGCGAATTTCCCGCTGTACAACAAGTGGTTAAATACAAGCAATTTAGTTTTACCGCTTTAGAAATTAAGAAAAATAGAATTGACAAAGTACAAGCTATTATTACACCATTCACTTCAAGTAATACGGAGCATGTATAAATTTTCAATTGCTGTTTGTTTATGGTTGGTCCTTTTATGTACGGCTTGTAATTCTAATTTTACGCCTAAGGCAACTGGCTACCCAGCAATACAGTTGCCTCAGAAAAATTATCTTTCAAATAGAGTGGTGGGCATGCCTTACTCTTTTGATATCCCCGCTTATTCGGAGGTTGACAATCATGTAGTATACATGGGTAAGGATCAGCATCAAGCAGGATGGATGAATTTGAAGTTTCCATCTTTACATGCTACCCTTTATGTCAGTTATAATCCAATTCAAAAGGGGCAATTAGAGGTCTTAGTTCGAGACGCTTTTAATTTTGCGAATAACCATGCTAATAAGGCCAATTTTATTGAGGATTCTGCGTTTATAAACCCAGAAGGAAGTCAGGGTATTTTTTTTCATTTAGGAGGGGATGTGGCCAGCCCTTATCAATTTTTTATCACTGATTCTAGTCGACATTTTTTAAGAGGAGCCCTCTATTTTGATACAACGCCCAACGCGGATTCTTTAGCGCCAGTTATTGACTTTATTTACCAGGATTTAAAACAGCTTGTAAGTAGCTTTCGTTGGAAATCTTAATGATTTAGTAATACCTTTGTTTTAATATATTTTCTATGATTATTATCGACCATGTTTTAGTGAGTGACCAAGTAGTAGAAGAGCAATTTGTTTGTGACTTGACAAAATGCAAGGGTGGTTGTTGTGAAGACGGGGATGCAGGTGCGCCATTGGATGATCAAGAAAAGGAATATGTAAAAGAATTTTACGAGATTGTTAAGCCTTATATGACCAAGCAAGGCATTAAAGAGGTAGAAACAGTTGGAAAATTTTTATACGATAGAGAATTTGGATGGGTGACACCTACGATCAATGGGGGTATTTGTGCTTATGGCTATAAGGACGAAAAAAATGTCATTAAGTGTGCTTTTGAACAAGCCTATAATGATGGAAAAATTTCCTGGAAAAAACCCATCAGCTGCCACCTTTTTCCGATCAAAATTCAACAAAGTAAAGCGGATCCTGCTGTTGAATATATGAACTATGAACCTCGTGAAGATTTATGTAAAGCTGCATGTAGTCTTGGGGAAAAGTTGAAAGTGCCAGCCTATGTATTTTTAAAGGAATCAATCATTAGAAAGTATGGCAGTGAATTTTATGAAGCACTTGAAGCTTCTGCCAAACATTTAGCGCAAAAATAAATCAAGATGCAAAGTATTTACGCAGATTCATTTGATCAAAAAAGTAGTGCTAAGGCAGTTGACAAGGCGCACAGAAATAAAATCAATTTTAATATTGGCAAGTACAATGCAGTGGTGCCTAAGGGTAAAATGCAGTTTACTGATCTCGAAAAAGTAAGGTCACTTGCTAAGAATAGAAAATGGGAAGCAGTAGAGCACTTGGATTTATACCTCACCCAATTCGAAACAGAAATTACTAAAAGAGGTGCTAAAGTTTTCTGGGCAGAAGATAGTGAACAAGCCCTTGATTTCATTGGTTCGATTTGTAAAGAAAAAGAATGCAAGACTTTGGTGAAGAGTAAGAGCATGGTGACTGAAGAAATTCATTTGAATACTTATTTAGAATCTATTGGTGTTGAATCTGTAGAGACTGATTTAGGGGAATACATCCAGCAACTAGATGGAGAAGCGCCTTATCATATTGTCACTCCAGCTATGCATAAAAGCAAAGAGGATGTAGCCAAATTATTTTCAGAAAAATTAGGCACGGATATAAATATGACCCCTGAGGAAATGACCTTGGTGGCAAGAAAGAATTTAAGAGAGAAATATGTTCAAGCGGAAATTGGGGTTACTGGTGCCAATTTCATTTTATCAGATATAGGTGGTATTGCATTGACAGAAAACGAAGGAAATGCAAGACTTTCGGCAGCTTTCCCTAAAACACATATTGTTATTGTAGGCATTGAAAAAGTGATTCCTTCTGTGACTGACCTTGGCTTATTTTGGCCATTGTTGTCCACCTTTGGAACGGGTCAGCAAGTAACCGTATACAATAGTATTATTAGTGGCCCAAGACAAGCAGGTGAACTGGATGGGCCAGAAGAGATGTATGTCATTCTGTTGGACAATGGCAGAACCAATTTATTGGCAGATGCTAAAAGCAGAGAAGCGCTTTATTGTATTCGATGCGGCGCTTGTTTAAATGCTTGTCCAATCTATAAAAATATTGGCGGGCATGCCTATGAAACGACCTACAGTGGTCCTATTGGTAGTGTCATTACACCTCATTTAAGAGGGATGCACGATTATAAACACTTAAGTTATGCTTCTAGTTTATGTGGCAATTGCACTGCAGTTTGTCCGGTTAAAATAAATCTACATGAACTTTTATTGGAAAATAGAAGAGCCTCTGTTGTAGCTGGCGAAAGTAATTACTCAGAGGCGTTTGCTTGGAAAATATGGAAACAAGCTTCTTTGAACAGGCTATTAATGAATCAGGGTAATGCTACCATTAAAAATTGGGTGGTCAACAAAATATTTAAAGGTTGGTCGAAGCAAAGAGCTCCATTGAATTTTCCGACAAAAACCTTCAATCAACTTTGGAAAGAACAGCACAAAAAATAAGTCTTGCTGTTTTACATTGCATCTGCATCTGATACGGCTTCAACTGGATCTTTCTGGTCTTTAAGACTTTTATTCACTAAGTATACGCCAACTAAGGTGCATAAAGTGCCTATGATATTATTCCAAGTCATTTCCTCCTTTAATAAAATCGATCCTACCCAAATAGCGACAATAGGATTGATATAAGCATATAAAGAGGCGATAGAAGACTTGAGGTGTTTCATACTATAGATGAAAGAAATAAATGCAAATACAGATCCACCGATGACCATATAAAAAATCACGCCCCAAGAAATAGCAGGAATTTGTGTTAATGGCACATAGTCGCCACTAAAAAGGGTGATACCTGCCATGATGAATGCACTAATCAGCATCTGCCAACCTATTGAATTGTAGGCGTTGATCTTGACTTTTGTTCTAGAAATGATAATGGATCCAATACTCCAAGTCACCATGGCCAATAAAGAAAGTGCCACGCCTAAAACATAATGACTTCCATGGATACTCAGGCTGTCTTTATAAAAGATAAATCCAATACCTAATAAACCTAAACACAGTCCTATCAATGTCTTTGGTGTAATGACAATCGCTTTATAATAATACCTTTCTATTAAGACAACGGACAATGGATAAAGTGCGGCAATCAAGGCTGCCAAACCGCTGGTAATAAATTGTAATCCATAAGTTGCAATACCATTGGAGGATACAAACATCAATAAAGACATGCCCAGTAACCAAAGAAATTGTTTTTTAGTGGGCAAGGCCTCTCCTTTGAACAAAAAGAACAACACATACAAAGAGCCGCCAAGAAATTGACGAATGCTGGCTAATTCAAAAGCAGGCATATGGGAAATACCCATTTTACTGGCCACCCAAGTAGTTCCCCAAACAACGCTCGTGACGGTTAAGGCAAGGTAGGCTTTGTTTTGATTTGCCATTTGTAATGCTAGTGTTTAAAATGTCTTAAGCCTGTCATCACCATGGCTAGACCATTTGCCTGACAATAAGCTACACTATCTTTATCTCGTACCGATCCGCCAGGTTGAATAAAGGCTTCAATGCCGGCTTCTTGTGCAATTTTAACGCAATCATCAAAAGGGAAAAAAGCATCTGATGCTAAGCTTGCTCCTTTTAGATCAAAATTAAATTGTTTCGCTTTTTCAATCGCTTGTCTTAATGCATCAATCCTAGAAGTTTGACCACATCCTTTGCCAACCAATTGTTTATTTTTTACCAAAGCAATGGCATTGCTCTTTAAATGCTTGCATATGATATTGCCGAATAATAAGTCTGATTTTTCATTTTCACTACATGGTCTTGCACCAACTTCTTCCCAATTGGTATAATTACCCGTGTCCAATCCTTGTTCTAAACTACCGTTTAAGATGGATTTTTTTTGAGTTGGATGAAAATGCATGCCAGGCTTAGATGCCAATAAAATTCTATTTTTCTTAGCAGATAAAAGGGTTACGGCTTCTGTATCAAAAGCGGGTGCAATCAATACTTCAAAAAAGATTTCTTGAATTGCTTCTGCTGTTGCCTTGTCAATAGTACCATTGGTTACCAATACGCCACCAAAAGCACTTTCTGGGTCGCCAGCTAAAGCAGCTTCCCAGCTTTCAAATACACTAGGTCTTTGCGCTACGCCACACACATTGGTGTGTTTTATAATGGCAAAGCTTGTCATTGGTAAATCTTGGATCAAGGCAATCGCAGCATCCACGTCCACTAAATTATTATAAGACAATTCTTTGCCGTTAAGTTGTGTAAACCACGCGTCTAGGTCGCCATGGAAATTGGCCACTTGATGTGGATTTTCGCCGTAACGTAAAGTTTTACTTGCAGTAGGATTAAAATAGTTGCTAATGGCAATATCATAATGCATCACTACTTCAAAAGCTTTTGCAGCAAATGCTTTTCTTTGATCTAAACTAGTTGCACCATTTTGGTCTATCAAGATTTTATTTAATAGTGCATAATCGTCTTTAGCAGCAAGGACCGTTAAGTCGCTAAAGTTTTTTGCAGCCGCCCTGATCATGGATGGCCCACCAATATCTATTTTTTCGATAATTGCTTTTTCTTCTGTGGTATTGCGTAAGGTTTCTTCAAATGGATATAAATCTACAATCACTAAGTCAATCGCTGGAATTTTGAATTCAGCCATTTCTTTCAAGTCTTGCGCTTCATAACGTCTTCCTAAAATCCCTCCAAATACGGAAGGGTGTAAGGTTTTTACACGACCACCTAAGATAGAAGGGTAGCCTGTAACAGACTCCACAGCCACACATGGAATGCCTAAGTCTTCTAAAAACTTTTGGGTACCACCAGTTGAGTAAATAGTGACTTGTTGTTGGTGTAGGGTTCTAGCTAAGGGTTCTAAGCCATCCTTGTAAAAAACAGAGATTAGCGCTGATTGTATTTTCTTTTCCATATGTAAAGGTACAAGCTTCTTCTTTTTTGTCTGTCTTGGATTTTCCACAAAATCGTCTAAATGCTGAATAACTTTAATAGGTTATAGAGACAGGTTCCTGTAAGTAAGATGGGTATTGCATTTGGGGCTTTCTGTTGTAGCCAATAATAACCTAAAAAAAGGCAAAAATAATAATAAATCAATCCAGTCCATCCCATATTAAAGTTGCGGTCCTCTATTTGCAAAGCAAAGTGCATGGTATGGATCAACCCATTCATCTTTTCAATATACAAATGCATCCAATTTGCAATCGTTTGTGTTATCCCAAATAAATTGGGCAGTATCATAAACAGCATCAACCCATAGAGTAATAAATTACTCGCTGGCACGAATAAAAAATTGCCAAGGATAGAAAGGCTTGAACTTTTGTGAAAATAAAATAAAATAATAGGTAGTGCTGTTAATTGTGCTGCAACAGATAAGGCAAGGTTGCTCCAGGCCAGCCTTAAAAGTATATTATTCATAGGTGCCCATTGTAGGATCGGCTTATAAAAAAAATAGATGCCTATCACTGCAGCATAGGAAAGTTGCAGACCTATAGAAG
>JBEDDG010000046.1:0-7935 GCA_041176305.1 Bacteroidota bacterium
GACTTGCTTGAACTCCTGTTCTGTGGTGGTGGTTAATTCTGGAGACATTTGAAAAAAACGTGCCGAGAAAAGGGACAAAGCGATTAAACCATAAATCCAATAGATATTGAATTTTGGCATCTTAGGTCCGTCACCCAATGGTGAATTTCTCTTTTTATTATTTTTTAAGTCTGACATAGTATTATTGCTGTTACTGCTTTATATATAAACAAGTAGGATTGATTTTTGTTGAAATCCAGGTCAAATTAATCCTGATGCGTCCACTAATCTTCGTGTAATTTCGCGTCTGCATCACTCCACAATTCCTCCAATTTGTAAAAACCACGTGCTTCAGGGTGCATAATATGAACCACTACATTGATGTAATCAATGAGCAACCATTGCCCACCTTGCTTCCCTTCTGTTTTGTAAGGAAGTTCTCCGCATTTGCTTTTTACTTCATAATCAATAAAATCGGCGATCGCCTTTAATTGAGTGGTGTTGTCAGCTTCACAAATAATGAAAAAATCTGCTGCTGCTTCATGCACTTTTTTAAGATCCAGGCTAATGATATGTTCCCCTTTTTTATCTAGAATTGCTTGAATGATTGTTTTGAAAATTTTAGAGCTACGAGTGAGTCTGGTTACCGTACTTTTTTTACGGTCATTTAAAGAAGAAAGTTGTTCCAATGCGCTTATTTTTAATGTGTTAAATCCTGTTTCTAAACTAACTTTACAAAAATAGCAATTCTTTGTCACCTGCCGCACCAATTGTCATATTAGGCGAACCGCTTATAGAACTGTCTACCATAGATAGTACCAATATTTATGCCATGGCCCAAATCAAGCAAGGATTGGCCAAGTCTGGCAGTTGTTTTCGTGCCGATTTTCAAACCCATGGAAAAGGGCAACATGGACGTGTTTGGGAGAGTACCCAAGGCCAAAACTTACTTTGTACCTATATTTTGGAATTAAAACAGTTGGATTCCACAAAAAACTGGTCACCAACCGATCAAATAGGCTTTTCAGCAGCCATTGCACTTGGCATTCGAGCCTTTTTTGATGGATTTAGTCAAGGGGAGACCAAAATCAAGCGACCAAATGATCTCTATTGGCGTGACAGAAAGGCAGGGGGTATCTTGATTGAGAATATACTTAGAGGCACCGAATGGACCTGGGCAGTGGTTGGGATAGGGATAAATATCAATCAAACTCAATTTTCGCCAGCAGCCTCCAACCCGGTTTCCTTAAAACAAATCACTGGACGCGATTGGGATATCCTTTCTTTGCAGGAAGCTTTAACAAAGTCATTGAATGAAAGTATTCAATCATGGCAAATGAATGGCGATGAAAAAACAATCCAACAATTCGATCAACATATCATCGAGTTAAGTTCAAAATAAATTTGAGTTTGGAGAAAATAAAAAATAGATCATGAAAATAGCATTAACACAATATTCAAAAGGAGCAGGATGTGGATGTAAGATAGCCCCAGCAGTACTTTCAGAAATATTAGCACAACATAGTGTAGGTATTAGAACGCCAAAATTATTGGTAGGGAATGATACAAAAGATGATGCAGCAGTGTATCAAATTGACGATACGCATGCATTTATAAGTACCACCGATTTCTTTTTACCTATCGTAGATGATCCATTTCAATTTGGTCAAATTGCAGCAGCCAATGCCATCAGTGATGTGTATGCAATGGGCGGAAACCCTTTGTTTGCGCTTGCTGTATTGGGCTGGCCTATTGACACCATTCCGGTTTCAGCGGCGCAGGAAGTGATGGCAGGTGCAAGAGCAGTCTGTGCAGAAGCGGGGATTGTGATGGCAGGAGGACATAGCATAGATAGCAAGGATCCCATTTTTGGATTGGTGGTCAATGGTATGGTGGCGATTGAAAATTTAAAAAGAAACAACAGCGCCAAAACAGGTGATATTTTATTATTGACCAAACCATTGGGTGTAGGCATTTTAGCAACAGCACAAAAAAAGGAATTGATTGAAGCGGCAGACCTTGAATTATTAGTGCAACAATTAACAACCTTAAATAAAGTGGGTGCTGCACTCGGAAAAATAAAAGGTGTACATGCGATGACCGATGTAACCGGATTTGGTATCCTTGGACATTTAATAGAGATGATGGAAGGAAGCGGATTAGGCACAACTATAAACTACAATCAATTACCTATTTTAGATGCGGCAAGAAAATACATGGCACAAAAAGCAATTCCAGATGCGACCTACAGAAACTGGAACGCGTACAATCAGCAAGTAGCTTTTGGCACTGGTGTAAATGTGATGGAAGCATTCCAAATTTTACCCGATCCGCAAACCAATGGCGGATTATTGATTGCAGTAGCACCTGATGCATTAGAAGAGGTACAAACAATTTTAAAAGCGGCTGGCATTGCAAACACAACACCGATAGGGTTTTGCACAGAAGCTACCGAAAAAAGAATTCAAGTAAACGCGTAGGTTGAGCGCGGCTTTTAATAAAAAAAGATCACCGCTTTGTAATTGAATTGAGCTTATTCAAAAATCAAATGCCCTTTATTTTTGATTTGGTCAGGTGTTAATTCAGCGACTAGCTGCACGCCTTTGATGTTACGAATGCTGTGTAAAATATCTTTTACTTTTTCGTCTTCAATCCATTCGCCACGAATCCACCAGATAAAATCCATGTGCTTTAATTCAGGCAACAAATACTCTCCATCAAATTGATTGTGGTACACAAAATGACCAATGGTGGTATTGGGCTCATATCCTTCGTACATGGAAAAATAATAGGTTCTATTTTTACGCTTCAATGCAATTTCATGATCAGGGTTAAATCGAAATTCAAAACCCATGCATTGATTGAGTAAAATACAAAACTGGTAATTTTTAATTGGAGCTGTAATACCAAGAATACGAGACCCTTCAAAGTCTTGTTCGTTGATCTCGTCTTGATTTAAAATAATTTTAGCACTCACAATATAAAATAGCTTTTCTGTATTGGATGATGAACTGCAATTTAAAAACTTATATCCACTTTAATTTCTTCTGTACCTCTTTTGTAAATTAAAAAAGTGGTGTCTCCTTTTTTAAACTTAGATAAGGTGGTCATATAACTCATTACGTCAATGAATTTATAGTCCCCCATTTGCAATAAAATATCCCCTGCTTTTAAACCTAATTTTTCGCCTAATTTACCTGCCGATGCGCCCTCAATCCTAAGCCCAGTGCCTGTATACGCGTAATCTGGCATCACCCCTAAGCTCACCGTAAATTTAGTACTTCGCCCCATCGCCGCTTCACGTGTTTTTAAGAAATCCAACTTGCCATAACTGTTGGTGGTTTTAACTATGTTTTGAACAAAACGCACAATGTCTTTTTGACCCACATAATTAATCTTCTCCCAATCGTCTGTCGCTTTATGGTAATCGGCGTGACTGCCTGTGAACATAAACAAAACAGGCATGTCTTTTCTGTAGAAGCTTGCATGATCACTTGGTCCTGTGCCAGCACTATCAATTGTGTACAATAAATTAGTAGGTGTTTTTTGAATAATCTCTGACCACTTACTAGAAGTGCCATACCCACCTAAGCTCATTTTTTTAGTGGCATCATACCTACCCACCATATCCATATTCACCATGTAGTTAAAACTCGTTGTAAGGGTGGGATTTTCTAACCAATATTTGCTACCAATCAATCCCAATTCTTCGGCAGAGAAATGAATAATTAAATAATTATTTTTACTATAAGCAGGGTCATTATTATTGGAAGCGTTTTTTAAGAATTTAGCCAATTCTATCAAAGCCGCAGTACCACTGGCATTGTCGTCTGCACCATTGCGTACTTCATCGTTTAGGTCTAAGGCATTTTTATCTTGATTGTAGCCCAAATGATCTAAATGGGCGCCTAGTATAACTGTATGCACTGCTTTGTTATCAATATATGCCACTACATTTTTACCTGTTCTAACAGGGGTCTCCAACACTAAATTTGCATCAATATCAAACGTACCTAATGCATCATGAAAGAATTTTTTAAAGCCTTCTTTCGTAATATACACGACAGGAATCGCTAAAGCAGCAGAAGTGTCAAATTTATTGAACTGAATATTATCTACAAGACTTCCACTATTATAAAGGAACAATGCTTTTGCCTTTTTTTCTTTCATGGCAAGCGCAGTCAATTTGATCCAATCTGATAAATCAAAATGAGGATTGCTTTGTTGTTCTTCTAACACTTCTTGCAAATCTTTAAACCAAACCTGGTTCGCTTCTTCTAAAGCAAGGGTCGAATTGGCAGCAAAAAAACCATTGCCCCCAGTTGATACCGTAAAAAAATCTGCTCCAAACTCCATCGATTTTTGATTGATTTTTAAATAGGCTGCTGTCGTCCATTTTTTGCCTTCATGGATGGGGAATGCTTGCAAGTAGCCCGTCTCTCCCATCGATTGCATGCCAATACTTTCATACTGCGCAATAATATAATCCACTGCTTTTTGTTCTCCAACACTACCTGCACGACGACCTTCTAGTACATCACTTGCCAAATATTGAACATGTAATTGTAAATTTTTGATGAGTTGACGATCGGACTTATTTTGCTTTTGAGCAAGTCCGAGGATAGAAACAAAAAGTAGAAGAAAACTGCTTATAAAACGCATAAATAGAGTTTGAGCCTCAAAATTAAGCAATGGAGCTTAGTTAAATTCGCAATTTGATTAAAAACTGCCCAAAGTCATGCTTTTAAGCTTGTTTCAATTTCTAATTTCGTAAGTAGTAGCTAGGCTTAATGGCTAGCTTTGCGACCAATCGTGAAAGCAGGTATACATATCGCCTTAGTGGGGAATCCCAACAGTGGAAAAAGTTCGCTTTTTAATGCCCTAACCGGCTTACAACAGAAAGTAGGCAATTTCCCTGGCGTCACGGTAGACAAGAAAACCGGAGACCTGCAAATTGGTCCCCATTCAAGCACTTTGATTGACCTTCCGGGCACTTATAGTTTTTATCCAAAAAGAGAAGACGAATGGGTCGCTTACAGAGTCTTGATGGGCGTAGATGAAGAAGTAAAAACAGATGTAATTTTACTAGTAGCGGATGCGAGTAACTTAAAAAGAAATTTACTTTTCTGTAGTCAAATCATTGACCTAAAAATTCCTGTGGTGTTAGCCCTCACCATGAATGACCTTGCACAAAAAAAAGGAATTAAAATAGACATCGCTGGACTACAATCCGATTTGGGTATTCCAGTAGTGGCGGTGGATGCAAGAAAAAATAAAGGGTTAGGAGAATTAAAAAAAGCATTGGCGCAAATCATTGAAACACCGCGTTCAAAAAATCAGGAAAGTTTTATTGATAATAAAAACCTTGCGCCAGCTGCGATTGATGCATTTAAGCAAACCTACCCTACCCATAGCGATTACGCTGCGCTACATTATTTAATGCACCACGAGACTTTTCCATTAGAGCAGGAAATGCAGGATAATATTGAGCAAATTGAAATTGCCAATGATTTTAATCCTACAAAAACGCAGGCGCAGGAAATCTTACAACGTTACCAACGCATCCAAGAGCTGATGAAAAAATGGGTGACTGAACCAGACCCTACTGCAAAGAAAAAAAGAACAGACCAACTAGATAATATATTCTTACATCGTGTAGGTGGCTACCTCATTTTATTTTCAGTCTTATTTTTATTATTCCAATCCGTTTTTTGGATGGCATCTTTCCCAATGGATGGCATTGAATGGATTTTCACAAATATCACCACTTACTTAAATCAAGTCTTACCTCAAGCATGGTGGCAGGACTTATTAGTGAATGGCCTAGTTGCAGGTATTGGCGGCATCGTGATATTTGTACCACAGATTATGATCTTGTTTGGGCTCATTACCTTATTGGAAGACACGGGTTATATGGCAAGAATAAGCTTCTTGAGTGATAAGCTCATGCGTAAAGTAGGATTGAATGGCAAAAGTGTGATGCCCATGATCAGTGGTTTTGCATGTGCAGTGCCTGCCATTATGAGTGCAAGAAATATTGAAAATAAAAAAGAAAGATTACTCACTATACTTGTGACGCCGTTCATGAGTTGTAGTGCAAGGTTGCCTGTGTACACCATTCTTATTTCATTAGTGATAGATGAGAAAATGTATTTTGGCTTTTTAAGTTTACAAGGCTTGGTGATGATGGCCCTCTATTTATTAGGCATTGTGATGGCCCTTGCTGCAAGTTTTATTTTGAAGTTTTTTATCAAGATCAAAGAGAAAAGTTATTTTATTTTAGAATTACCTGTATACCGTGCACCCCGCTGGGGCAATGTGGGCATGACGATGATTCAAAAAGCAAAAATATTTGTAGTGGATGCGGGTAAAGTAATCATTATAATTAGTTTATTACTTTGGTTTTTAAGTTCTTATGGCCCTGGTAAAAAAATGGAGCAGTTAGATACACAATATGCAATGGCTGTAAAAGCCAATCCTGCAGCACAAAGTGTTTTAGAAAAACAATACCATACCGATAAACTCGCTAATTCATACGCAGGTTTATTAGGCAAGCAAATTGAACCAGTGATTAAACCATTAGGCTATGATTGGAAAATTGGCATTGCCTTAATTACCTCTTTTGCTGCACGCGAAGTATTTGTGGGTACCATGGCTACTTTATATAGTGTAGAAGAAGATGATAATAGTAGCTTAAGAGAAAAATTAAAGGCTTCTGTTTGGCCAGATGGCAAACCTGTATATAGTTTAGCTACCGCACTTTCCTTAATGGTCTTTTATGTACTTGCCATGCAATGCATGAGTACATTAGCCATTGTAAAAAGAGAAACAGGCTCCTGGAATTGGCCCGCCATTCAATTTGTCCTGATGACAGGCCTTGCTTATATAATGAGCTGGGGCGTGTATGTGTTATTTAAATAAAATCTACCAACCAGAAATAGCCAAAATCTCAGCCGTATGGTCTTTTGTATCAGGTTTTTCAATAATATGTTGAACCATCCCGGCTTCATCGATTAAAAAAGTAGTTCTAGTGGTACCCATATAGGTCTTACCCATGAACTTCTTCTGGCCCCAAAGATTGTATTTGTCAACGATTTTCTTGTCTTCGTCTGCCACTAAAGAGAACGGTAAATCGTATTTTTCGATGAATTTAACGTGAGAAGCTACAGAATCCACACTCACTCCTAGGATTGCTATCCCCTTCTTAATCAATTTCTTATAATTATCACGCAAGTTACAAGCCTGCGCGGTGCATCCTGGTGTATCGTCTTTTGGATAGAAGTATAAAACCAATTTTTGCCCTTTAAAATCGGCTACTGAAACCGTTTTTCCGTGTTGATCAACGCCTTTGAAGGCAGGTGCCTTGGCCCCTTCTTTAATAACTGCCATAAGATTTTGTATTGTGGTGAAGATACGGATTTAAAAGGAGAAAATTGTTTGGGTCTATATGACCCGAATGCGGGCAAAAATGAATAGATTTGCGCAATTTATATTTTTGTAGACATGCCTAGAGACACATCCATCAAATCGGTATTAATAGTAGGTTCTGGACCCATTATTATTGGACAAGCCTGCGAATTTGACTATTCCGGATCACAAGCCGCAAGATCTTTAAGAGAGGAAGGCATCAAAGTCATTTTAATCAATAGCAATCCTGCAACCATCATGACCGATCCAATGATGGCGGATAAAGTGTATTTATTGCCTTTAACAATTGAGAGTTTAGAACAAATTTTACAAGAGAATCAAATTGACGCAGTGTTGCCAACGATGGGCGGACAGACTGCTTTGAACTTATGTAAAGAGGCAGATGAATTAGGAATATGGGAACAATATAACTGTAGAATGATTGGTGTGGATGTAGCAGCCATCAATACTGCAGAAGACAGAGAATTATTTAGACAATTGATGGTGAAAATTGGCATGGCCGTTGCACCAAGTAAGGTTGCCAATAGT
>JBEDDG010000047.1:0-7910 GCA_041176305.1 Bacteroidota bacterium
TTGAATCCTGAAGTTCGTCCAACGTTAAAAGCGGCTGGTCAATTGAAGCGTGATCCAAGAAGTGTTGAACGTAAGAAGTTCGGTCACAAGAAGGCACGTAGAAGCTTCCAATTTAGCAAGCGTTAATCCAAAGACTTTCTTCAACAAATTTTTAATTCATTATTACAATTTATACAAATGGAAAATAATACTTCACTTCAACAGCAACTATTGGAAGCTGGCGTACACTTTGGTCACCTTAAAAAGAAGTGGAATCCAAAGATGTTACCTTACATTTTCGCTGAAAAGAAAGGTATTCACATCATTGACTTGAACAAAACTGTAGAGCACTTACAAGAAACTGCAGCCGCTTTAAAGCAAATCGCTAAGAGTGGTAAGAAGATCATGTTTGTAGCTACAAAAAAGCAAGCAAAAGAAATCGTTAGCGAATGTGCTAAGAAAGTAAACATGCCTTACGCTACAGAGCGTTGGTTAGGTGGTATGTTGACTAACTTCAACACCGTTCGTAAGAGCGTTAAGAAAATGCAAAGCATCGAGAAGATGTTGAACGACGGAAGTGCTGAAAGCTTAACTAAAAAAGAGCGTTTGACATTAGGTCGTGATAAAGATAAAATGGAAAAAGTATTAGGTGGTATCGCTCAATTGGGTCGTTTACCAGCAGCTTTATTCTTAGTAGACATCGGTCATGAGCATATCGCATTAGCAGAAGCGAAGCGTTTAGGAATTCAAACATTTGGTATGGTTGATACCAACTGTGATCCAAATAAAGTAGATTTCTCTATTCCTGCAAACGACGATGCAACAAAATCAATTGCAATCATTACGAACTACATCACTGCAGCAATCGCAGAAGGTTTGGCTGAGCGTCAAGCTTCTAAAGATGACGAAGGTGAAGTAGAAGAAGGTAACAACGAATTAGAAGCAAAAGCGAAGAGAATGGAAGCTGAAGCAAATGCTGAAGGCGGAAGAGCTAAGCGTGGTGCTGGTGCAGCTCCATCTGCTCCAGGTGCTCCTAAGCGTCGTACTACTACTGGCTCCCGTGGTCCAGTAAGAAAATAATATATTATCCCAATTGGGTTATTGGTTGCTATGAAAGTAGACACCAATGACCCAATTGTATTTATTTCAAAAATAATATTAGCAATTAATTAATGATTCGTTGATTCATTAAATTGAAAGTTTAAAGAATTTTATCCTTAAAAATAATTTTATGAGCGCTATAACAGCACAAGATATTAATAAGTTACGTCAAGCTACCGGTGCCGGTATGATGGATTGTCGTAAAGCATTGACAGAAACTAACGGTGATTTTGAAGGAGCGATCGACTGGTTACGTAAGCAAGGTCAAAAAGTGGCCGCTAAGCGTAGCGATCGTGAAGCAAAAGAAGGTGTAATCATTGCACAAACTTCTGCAGATAAAAAAGTAGGATTTGTGGTTTGTATTTCTTGTGAAACAGATTTCGTTTCTAAGAATGCTGAGTTCGTTGCATTTGCACAAACTATTGCAGACGCTGCGGTTGCGAACGATGTAAAGACTGCTGAAGCATTAAACAACGTATCTATCAACGGAACGACTGTGGCAGATATGATCAACGATAAATTAGCTGCCATCGGTGAAAAAATCGCTATAGCTAAATTCGAAAGAGTAGAAGCTCCTTTCGTGGCTTCTTATATTCATGGTGCATACAGAATGGGAGTATTGGTAGGATTGACTGCTGAAGCTGCTGAATTAGGCAAGGATGTTGCAATGCAAATTGCAGCGATGAATCCAGTTGCAGTAGATCCAGAATCAGTACCTGCTGAAACTGTAGCTCGTGAAAGAGCGATCATCATTGATACCATGAAGGAAGATCCAAAGATGGCAGGTAAGCCAGAAGAAATGATTGCAAAAATTGCCGAAGGTAAAATTGCAGCATTCTTTAAAGAGAATACATTATTAGCACAATCATTTGTTAAGGATGGCTCAAAGACAGTAGCGGAGCATATCAAGTCTGTAGGCGCTGATATGAAAGTAACTGAGTTTAAGCGTGTAGCGCTGGGATAAATTGCAAGTCAACACTGTTTGGTTCAAAAGATCCAAATGGTTCAGATTCCTAGAAGTTAGTTCATTCAAAGCATATCAAAAAGGGAGGTCATTGACCTCCCTTTTTCTTTTTAATCCTTATCCAAAATTTGTATCTTGCAAGTATAAATCTCAACTACTATGGAGCCAAAGTACAAACGCATCTTGTTAAAGTTATCTGGAGAAGCCTTATTAGGAAACGAAAGAAATGGAGATCCATTCAACCCAAAAATTATAGAACAATATGCGAATGAGATCAAGCAATTGGTGGACATGGGTATTGAAGTGGCGATTGTGATTGGCGGTGGTAATATTTACAGAGGAATGAACGAGGCGGATAGTGGTATTGAGCGTGCACATGGAGATTATATGGGCATGTTGGCCACCGTGATCAATGCGATGGCGATCCAAGCTATGTTAGAAAAAATTGGCGTCTACACTAGATTGCAATCTGCTATTAATATGGAGCAAGTTGCTGAACCTTATATCAGAAGAAAAGCATTAAGACATTTAGAAAAAGGACGTGTGGTTATTTTTGGTGCAGGTACAGGTAATCCTTATTTCACTACTGATACAGCAGGTTCATTGAGAGCGATCGAAATGAAAGCAGATGTGATCTTAAAAGGTACAAGAGTAGATGGTGTCTATGATGCTGATCCAGAAAAAAATCCAACTGCTAAAAAATTCGAAACCATCAGTTTCCAAGATTGTATTGCTAAGAACTTGAAAGTTATGGATATGACTGCTTTCACTTTATGTATGGAGAATAAATTACCAATCATTGTATTTGATATGAACCAACCGGGTAATTTAATGAAGATTGTACAAGGAGCTTCTGTTGGAACCCTAGTTCAATAAGTTTTAAGACCTTTCGATTCACCGCTGATGTAAAAATGACCCATAAACCCCTCATTTTAGCGAAGCTGGATTAAATTTATAGTATGCAAAAAAATAGTCTTATCCTTTTATTGTTGGCATTTGCTTTTTCACAAGAAAAACTAGTAGCCCAAAATAAATTGAGTTTAAAAGAAGCGGTTACCATAGCGATTCAAAATAGTTACGATATTAAGTTGGTAGAAAACAATTTAACGATTGCAAAAAACAATAATAACTATGGTGTTGCAGGTGGCTTACCAACGGTAACTGCTACGGGTACCAATAACAATACCCTTACTACCATCAATCAAACTTTTCCGGACGCTTCTAGAAACACGACGCGCAATGGGGTAGATGGAACCACTTTAAATGGGGGCTTAACCGCTACTATGATTTTGTTCAATGGTTACAGGGTTGCAGCTACTAAAGAACGTTTAGCAAGTATCGAAAAACAATCTGCCGCTGCATTACAAACTCAAATGTTGAATACTAGTTCAACAGTGATGCAACAATACTATAATGTAATTCGTCAAGCAGCATTTTTAAAGACCATTGAAAAATCAATCGAGGCTTCAGAAGAGCGTGTAGCCATTGTAAAGACAAGGCAGGAAGTGGGTGTAGCGAATCAAGCAGATTTGTTACAATCTAATTTAGACTTGAATGCATTGTTGCAAGCAAAACAAAATCAATTGGTGGTATTAGCACAAGTGAAAGCAGACTTATACAATAGCATGGTGGTGCCTGCAACTTCAAATTATACTTTTACAGATAGCATACAAGTAGATGGTCAATTGGCTTTATTAGATATTGAATCTAAAATGAAAGACCATCCATTGTTGCAATCTGCACAACAATTGATCAATGTGAATCAGTTTTTAGAAAAGGAAACAAAAGCCCTTACTTATCCTACTCTAAGAGCAAACACTGGTTACAACTATAATAGCAACAAGTCTGCAGCAGGATTTATCTTGTTAAACGAAAGCTATGGTCCATTTTTAGGATTCAATTTAAGTATCCCTATTTATGCTGGTAGCAGTAACAAAAGGGCGTATAAAAATGCACAAATCAATACGGTGAGTGCAAAATTACAATACGACAATACAGTACAAGACTTGGCTACAGAATTATTTAAGACCTATCAAAATTATCAGAACAGCATTAAGCAAACACCAATCGAAGTGCAGAACTTTGAAATGTCTGAAGCTTTGTTGGCCTTGGTGATGGAGAAGTTTAAATTAGGACAAGCAACTATCGTGGATGTAAAACAAGCACAACAAAGTTTTGAAACTGCAGGTTTTAGGTTAACGAGTTTAAGGTTCAGCGCAAAAATTGCAGAGATCGAATTGAAGCGTTTGTCCAATCAATTGAAATTTTAACCAACAATACTATAGCACAAAAAGGGCGCATCATCGATGCGCCCTTTTTTATTGCATTGAAACGAATTATTTCTTTGTAACGATTATTTCCAACCGTCTCCATCTAATATATTTCCAATACCTCCTAAAAGACTTCCTTCTTCCTTGCGCTTATAGGTTCCGTAAGCCAGGATACGACCAGCTAAACGGCTGATGGGTAAGGTTTGTATCCATACTTTACCAGGCCCGGTAAGGGTTGCAAAGAACAAGCCTTCACCACCAAACAAGGTATTTTTAATTCCGCCAACAAACTGAATATCATAATTCACATTGGATGTAAATCCAACAATACAACCCGTATCTACTTTTAATATTTCGCCTGGTTGTAAATCTTTTTCAATCACATGGCCACAGGCATGTAAGAAAGCCATGCCATCGCCTTCTAGTTTTTCCATGATAAAACCTTCACCACCAAAAAGGCCGGTTCCTAATTTGCGTTGAAATTCAATACCAATACTTACGCCCTTTGCAGCACATAAGAAAGCATCTTTCTGACAAATGACCTTGCCCCCCAAGTTCGGCAAAAACATAGGAATAATTTTTCCAGGATAAGGAGAAGCAAAACTTACTTTTTTCTTTCCAGCTTGCATATTGGTATACGCTGTCATGAATAAGCTCTCACCCACTAAGGCACGCTTTCCAGCTTGAAATAATTTATTTAATATGCTGCTATTTTGTTGGGTGCCGTCTCCAAAAATGGTTTCCATTTGAATGCCATCTTCCATCATCATAAATGCACCTGGCTCTGCAATAGCTGTTTCTTGAGGATCTAATTCTACCGCAACGTATTGCATTTCTTCGCCAAAAATTTGATAGTCTATTTCGTGTGCTGACATAAAGTTTTATTTAATCCTACAAAGCTACAATACCTATATAAAAAACCCCTCGAAATTTTCGAGGGGTTACAATTTAATTTAAAAACCCAGATTTCAATGATGGCTGGTTAAAACCATGAACCATTGAATATGTTATCGCCGTTGGCGTTGTTTTTAGCTGCTCTTCTTTTTACTTGTTTGTTATGAATCCAAGTACTAATCACCATCAATGGAATGAAGATGAAAGTCAATGGAGGAATACCCAACATGCTAATCCATTTGCCACCAAATTGACGACGCATTGGACGACGTAATCTTTCTGCAATTAAATACATAGCAGGTACAATAAATAAAGTCATAAAGAAGGCGAAAGCCAATCCAAAAATAATGGTCCAGCTCAATGGCTTCCAGAAGGCTACGTTGTCCCCTCCAAAGAAAATATGTGGATTCAATTCACTGAATAGAGTCACAAAGTTGATATTGAAACCAACTGCAATTGGAATGAAACCAAGTATCGCTGCAAGTGCTGTTAACAATACAGGGATAATTCTTGTCTTACCTGCTTGAATCACCGCTTCTCTTGTTTTATAACCACGACTTCTTAATTCGTCTGCGAACTCAATTACTAGGATACCATTTTTAACAACGATACCTGCTAATCCAACAATACCTAAACCTGTCATGATTCCAGATACTTTCATACCTGTTAAAGCAAAGCCTAATAATACTCCAATGATACTAAATAAAATCTCTGTTAAAATGATCACCGACTTAGAGATAGAGTTAAACTGTAATACTAAAGTGAATAAGATCAACATCAAAGCAATGATCAACGCCTTTCCTAAGAAAGCGACCGTTTCTAATTGTTGCTCGTTCTCACCTGTTTGCTGCACCGTTACGCCATCGGCAATGCCTTTGTAGTTTTCGATGTATTGTGCAATCACCGCGTTTACTGCAGTAGGATTATAACCTTCATTCATTAAGACGTTAGAGCGCAATTGAATTTGTCTTTTTTGATTCTTTCTTTTTACACTACCTAAAGTACTTGTAGGCTCTACTTTTACTAAGGAACTGATTGGGATGTTTTTAACCATACCACCTGCTGCCATATCACGGAAGGATAAACGCATATTTAATAAGTCTACTAAATTTTTACGTTGCATCTCTTCGTTACGCAATTGTATTTTATACTCATCCTTACCGTCTTTGATTTTAGAAATTTCTTTACCAAACAAAGCAGTACGAATTTGCATCCCTACTTGTGCAGAAGATACACCTTCGATCAAAGCTCGCTCTCTGTCAATCGTTAAGGTTAATTCTGGATTTTGTAAATCCACATCCATCTTTAATTCTTCGATTCCAGGAATCTGTGCTGCATCCAAATAGTTCTTCAATCCAACGGCCGTTTTGATTAATTTATCAAAGTCGTCGCCTTGAATTTCAATATTTACTGGCGGCTCTGTTGGCGGACCACTAGATTCTTGTGTTACTGTAATTTCTGCACCCGGAATCCCTTTCATCTCTTTACGCACGGCTTCCAAATAAGGCATGGTAGAGACACCCTCTCTTTTTTCGTATTCCACAAAGTTCACTTGAATACGACCTAGTTCAGATCTTGTACTTCTGTCTCCTGTCATTGGATCACCTGCACCTACGGCAATATTAGAAATCACAGATTCTACTACTGGATTCTTTTTACCCTTGTCTGTACCTAATACTTTATTCACTCTAGCTTCTAATACTTTAGTGATAGAGTCGGTATGTTTTACCTCAGTACCTACAGGTAATTTAAGGTAGACATATACTTGGTTTGGATCTGCTTGAGGGAAGAATTCAATGCCCGTTCTGCCGGTACCCACACTTATTCCAAATAAAATAAAGGAGAACACCAATAAACCGAATGTGGCAAACAATAATTTAACGGGTCTCCATCCAGTCAATGACCTTCTTAAAACGCGCTCGTACAAATCCATCATATTCGGCAAAGTATGTTCTTGGAAATGCTTGATGGCATTCGCGATAAAAAACTTATTCGCAACCACCAATAACATAAAGAAGATGATCAGGTTGCCTAAGAAAGTTGCACCCATGATATCTAATACCAATCCAAAACCAATTGGAATCCAAAAAGATTTCTTTTTAAAGATGGCTGATTTTGGTTCATTGCTATCATGTTCCTCGTGGTTCATAAAGTCAACCGCAAAAACAGGGTTCATGATAAAGGCAACTACCAAAGAGGCTGCCAAGGTAAAGATCAACATGGCCGGTAAGTACACCATGAATTTACCAATGATACCAGGCCAGAACAATAATGGGAAAAACGGCGCCAAAGTAGTGACAGTTCCTGCTAATACAGGAATGAACACTTCACCTGCGGCCATCTTAGCCGAAGTGGTTGCGGTTAACTTCCCTTTGCCTTGTACAAAAATTCGGTGTGTATTTTCAATTACTACAATTGCATCATCTACTATAATACCCAATCCAAATAGCAAGGCAAATAATACCATGAAGTTCAAAGTAATATTGGTGCCAATTAATATATTACCTGCTGGTAAAAATACAAAAGCGACAAACATACTCAATGGCACAGATAAGGCCACAAAGAAGGCGTTGGTTACGCCCATAAAAAACATCAATACAATCAATACCAACACGAATCCAATCACAATAGAGTTCACTAATTCAGTGAACGAAGACCTTGTTTTGATACTTTGGTCACCAGTGATCACTGTATTTAAATCC
>JBEDDG010000048.1:0-7790 GCA_041176305.1 Bacteroidota bacterium
TTTACATGGTTTACAAGAAGTAACTTGCAATCGTTTTTTTAACCCAGCCCTTTGGGCGGCCTTCATAGATGCTTTTATTGCCAGCGAATAAATAAGCAATAACACAGGCAATAGCAATGTAGATTGTAAAGTTTACGCCGAATAATTCAATGCCTAAAACAATAGCAGTGACAACACAATGCGTGGCGCCTGCAAAAACACCTATCAGGCCAAGGCCAGCTAATAAGCTAATTGGTAGTGGAATCAATAGGACCAATGCACTCCCAAGTACAGCTCCTATAAAAAACAGTGGCGTCACTTCTCCTCCTTTAAAACCAACGCTTAAGGTAAAACTTGTAAGCAAGAGTTTGATTGAAAAATCCAAGGGGGCTTGTTGGTGGACAAAAGCATCTGCAATGACAGGCAAGCCAAGTCCCGCCATCTTTTCTTGACCACCTAGCAATACAAAAGCTACAATCAATACCCCGCCAATAGCAGGTCTTAGTAAAGAAGATTTTATTTGCTGAGCTAATTTTGTAAACAAAAAACTTGATTGAGTAAATAAAAATGCCGCAAGACCAAAAAATATTCCTGCGATACTGACCCAGCCAATTGTTGCATAGCTATAATCACTAAATAGGTCAATGGTATACTGCGCATGTTGAATTCCCCATTGAACACAAACAAAGTCAGCTGCATAGGCAACTAGAAGACTCGGGAAAATGAAGTACCATTTTGTTTTTCTGAATCCAAAAAATTCAAAAGCAAATACACTTGCAGCAATAGGTGTACCAAAAACACCAGCAAATCCAGCGCTCACACCGAGCGCAATTAATAGTCTTTGTTCTGCTTCGTTTAAATTAAACCATTTATTGAACTGGCTTGCTATACTTGCACCCATTTGAACCGCCGTCCCCTCTCTTCCTGCAGCACCGCCACCTAAATGGGTTAACAAAGTTCCTATGAGTACAATTGGTGTCAATATAAATGGGATCCCCTTTTTTGGTGCAATGATCTTGGTGTCAATATAGGCAGCTTGAATGAATTGATTACCGTTCCCATCTACTGGCCTTGCTTTTATATAGATCCAACCTATCATAACTCCCCAAATAGGCAGTAAGTAATAAAAGGCGCTATAATCCATTCTTAAAGCGGTCACCCAATCTAATAACCGTAAAAATAGGGCAGCTGCCGAACCTACAGCAACACTTATCACTGCAATCATCAAGATCCAAAGGAGCGCTTTTTGTGTTTTTTGAGTAACATTTGGCATACCCTACGAAAATAATAAATACCCAGTAGATCCCCCTCCAAATTCAATCATTTATGGTGTTTAATGTAATTTTATGGTAAAACTTGAAACGAAGGGCAATTCGTAAAAGAATAGCTTTTATATTCGCAGTATATGCACAAAAAATGGATTGGCTATGCGTTATTATTTGTCTTGGCAACCCAGGTATTTCCTGTGGATGGGATACGCTTTTGGTCCAATTTGATGCAATCAAATACTCAAACAAGTACCCATTTAGTTCTTGCTATGGAAGAAGAAGAAGTAGAGGAGATTCAGTTGAAGTTGAAAAATGTAGAATCTAATCACTCTTTGTACTTTGAAAGTCAAGACGGCTTGCTTTCTAGTCAAGCTGTGCACGCTATCATCTCTAAAATGGGCAACGCGATAGATCGAAATGAGCCCATTCTGGTTCCGCCTCCTAAGCAAACCATTTAATTACTTAAATTTACACCGGCTAATTCACAGTCCTTAATGATCATTTAAGGTAATGCACCATTCATTATACAATGATGGATTGTAAGCCAAATAAGTAGTCTTCAGGTCGTCATTAAGTTCAATCAATTCACATGTAGAAAAGGTAAAATTGAACGAATAGTACTTTAACAATATAAATTAAAAATGAATTTACATCAACCCAAACAAGGCTTAAGTTTCAACTTTTTGAAAGAAGATTTACCGGCGGGCCTTGTTGTTTTCTTAGTCGCCTTGCCTTTATGTTTAGGCATCGCATTGGCTTCTGGCGCGCCTTTATTTTCTGGTATTATTGCAGGTATCGTGGGGGGCATTGTTGTTGCTTTCGCTAGCGGATCCGCATTGAGTGTGAGTGGTCCTGCTGCCGGTTTAACAGTGATTGTTTTAAATGGTATTACTACATTAGGTTCATACGATCAATTTTTAGTGGCCGTCGTTATTGCTGGTGCACTGCAAATTATTTTAGGGTATTTAAAAGCAGGGGTCATTGGTTACTATTTCCCTTCAAGTGTCATCAAAGGTATGTTGGCTGCTATCGGTATTATACTTATTTTAAAACAATTGCCTATTGCAATTGGCTATAATAAAATCAGTTCCACTTCTTTTCATATTGGTTCCATTATAATTGCAAGTATTTCAATCGCAATTATTTTATTTTGGGAGTTACCTATCTTAAAAAAGTACGCCTTTTTTAAATACGTGCCAGGTGCATTAATAGCAGTGCTTGTTGGGGTGGGATTAAATATGTTTTTTGCAAAGAATATGCCTGAATGGGCATTAGCTGCAGAGGCACTTGTTACATTACCTGTTGCAAAAAATAGCGCCGAATTTATAGGACAATTTACCCTGCCTAATTTTTCCGTATTGGGCAATTACCAGGTGTATATTGTGGCTGTAACCATTGCAATTATTGCAAGTTTGGAATCTTTATTGAGTACCGAAGCAGGGGATAAATTAGATCCGTATAAGAGAGTAACGCCAACCGATCGCGAATTAAAAGCACAGGGATTGGGTAATTTAATTTCTGGTTTAATAGGTGGCTTACCTATGACAGCGGTAATTGTAAGAACCTCAGCAAATGTAAATGCTGGCGCAAAAACAAAGTTGTCTGCTATATTTCATGGCTTGCTTTTATTAATCAGCGTAGTGGCTTTTGCTGCTGTATTAAATCAAATTCCTTTAGCTTGTTTGGCTGCAGTGTTACTTGTAGTGGGGTATAAGTTGGCCAAAATTTCCTTATTTAAGGAAATGTACAAATTAGGTTGGGAGCAATTTATTCCTTTCATTGTTACTGTCGTTGCCATTCAGTTTAGTGATTTATTAAAAGGGATTGCACTTGGTATGCTAGTTGCTATATTCTATATACTTAGAACCAACTACCGTCGTGATTATGAATTCCACCATGAAAAAAAATCGGATGGTGGTGCTATTACAATGAAACTCTCCGAGCATGTCACCTTCATTAATAAAGGAAGTATAGCTAAAAAATTAGCGGACATTCAAAATGATAGCAAAGTCACTATTGATGCAAGTCAATCACATTATATAGATGTAGATGTGTTAGAAATCATTTACGATTTTGAAACTGCAGCTCAATTAAAAAATATAGAAGTGACACTGGTGAATATGCCTGCAAGGGTGTCGGTTTCAGGACATTAAAAACAGGGTAAAAAAATTAATTAAATGCATTTAAAATAATGAATGCAAAAACAAAAAAGTAAAAATAGAAGTATGGAAAAATCATATTCAAGGTTAATCGAAAATAATAGAACATGGGTGGCAGAACAACTTCAGCTAGATCCAAGTTTCTTTGAAAATCTTTCTAAAGGTCAATCTCCAGAATACTTGTGGATAGGCTGTTCTGATAGCAGGGTGCCTGCAGAATCCATTACTGGAACAGAGCCGGGCGAAATGTTTGTGCATCGAAATATTGCCAATATGGTGGTTCATAGCGATATGAATATGTTAAGTGTATTATCTTATGCAGTAGATGTTTTAAAAGTGAAGCATATCATTGTATGCGGTCACTATGGTTGTGGGGGTGTATTAGCTGCTATGAAAAACCAACAATTTGGGTTAATTGATAATTGGTTGAGACATATTAAAGACGTATATCGTTATCATCACGATGAACTAGATGCCATTCAAGATGAAACTTTAAGGGCAAGAAGGTTTGTAGAAGTGAATGTGCAAGAACAAGTACATGATTTGGGTAAAACATCCATAGTTCAAAATGCATGGAAGAGGGGACAGCAATTGCATTTGCATGGATGGGCTTATGACATCCATGATGGATTAATCAATGACCTTGGGGTTAATTTCACCTGCACAAAAGATTTACATAACGTGTATCATCTTGATTAACAGTATTTTATAAATTTAAAGGGGCATAATCAATGCCCCTTTTTTTTGTCCCAGCTTTTGTTAATACTAAGTTCATATTGGGATAACAATTTGGTAACATGACAATATGATATTTGTGTATCAAAATTAAAATATGAAAAAAATAGTTTTAAACACCTTATTGGGCGCACTTGTTTTTTTAAGTGCTTGTAAAAAAGACGAGGTAGTGGTTTATGCAGACACTACAACAACAGCTCCAACTGCAGTAACTACAGTTACAGCAGGAGAGTCTGGGAAAGTAACATTTAACGTTGCTGTAGATCCTAAGTTAACTGCAACTTATACAGCAAAAGGAACGAATGTAACTGTAACGAATGCACAGGGATCAGTTGCTGGATCTACTGTTGAAGTTAGTTTCTCAACTTCTACAGATGGTGCTGGTGCGGTTGCATTGACTGTAACTGATTCTAAGGGTAGAATGTCTCAAGCTACAGCTGTAGTTCAAATTGGTAAAGCTATCACTGAGCAAGTAGTTACTTCTAATATTACTACAAACACAACTTGGGATGCAAAGAAGGTTTGGATTTTAGGCGGTAGAATTGTTGTTACATCTGGTGCAACTTTAACCATTGAGCCAGGTACAATCATCAAAGGTCAAGCTGGAACAGGATCAAATGCAACTGTGTTGTTAATAGCTAGAGGCGGTAAAATTAATGCTACTGGAACTGCTACAAAGCCAATCATTTTCACTTCTGTTGCAGATGAACTTTCAATTGCAGATGTAGCTGCTGGAAAATTTGCTTCACCAAACTTAACTCCAGATGTAAACGGACTTTGGGGTGGTTTAATAATTTTAGGAAAAGCCAATATTTCTGCTTCTTCTAGCGGAACTCAAAAAACTGAAGTACAAATTGAAGGTATTCCAACTTCAGATCCAAACGGTTTATATGGTGGATCAGATGATGCTGATAACTCTGGTGTATTAAAGTACGTTTCTGTTAGACACGGTGGTACTGAGATCGGAGCAGGTAACGAAATCAACGGAATCACTTTTGGTGGTGTTGGATCTGGTACAGTTGTTGAAAATATCGAAGTAGTAGGTAACCAAGATGATGGTATTGAGTGGTTTGGTGGAACTGTAAATGTAAAGAATGTAACTGTATGGAATGCTGGTGATGATGGTTTAGATACCGACCAAGCTTACAGAGGTACAGTTGAGAATTTCGCAATCATTTCAGCAGGTGGTTCTTCTTTTGAATTAGATGGTCCAGAAGGCACTTATGGTGTTGATTTAACAGGTCATACTTTCAACAAAGGTTTTGTAGATGTTACTGGATCTGCTGGAAATTTCATTGACAATGACAATAACACGGTTGTTAATTTGAAAAATATCTTTGCTAAAGGTTTCTCTGCAACAGCGTTTACTCAAAATATCACTGAAGTATTTACAACTTACACTACTACTAAAGGAATTACTTTCGAAAATATTGTGATGAATGTAGTTGCTGGTGATTTATATAAATATGTTGATAAAGCTACTGCTACGAATGTTCCTGCAACAATTAAAGCTGGTACTACAATAACGGGCGGTGCTGACTTAACAGCATTTAGCGGGTGGTCTTGGACTGCAATTGCGGATAAATTAAAATAATTTTTCACTTCAATAGATTCTTTAATCCGAACGGTTGAGTTTACTCAACCGTTCGTTTATTTTTAACAAAATGAAAAATAACCTATTCTTTACCTTCTTTTTATTATGTATAGCTCAATTTAGTTTTGCTCAAACTGGTAAAATTAGAGGTAAGATTATAGACGGAAATACAGGAAAGCCTGCAATTTCAGCGACAATTAAAATTACAGGCAACCAGACAAATCTTGGTATGACAAGTGACTTGGATGGTAATTTTACATTCAATGTAAAGGAGGGTAGTTATGATATAACTGTTAGTTTAGTTGGTTTTGATAATACAAAAATCACCAACATTATAGTTGCTCAAAATAATGTGACTGTCGTGCCAGATATAACATTAACACCTGCAAATACACAATTAAAGGAAGTAATAGTATCCTCTAGTCGTCTCCAAAAAACCTCAGAAGAAGCAATCACTACATTAAAAAGAAAGTCCATCAATATGGTGGATGGTATTTCTGCAGCAAAAATGAAGTTAATTGGTGATGGAACAGCAGTTGAAGCTGCCAAGAGAGTTACTGGTGTTTCTATAGAAGGAGGAAAATATGTCTATGTTAGAGGCTTGGGGGACAGGTATTCTAAATCTACCATGAACGGATTGGATTTGCCAGGTTTAGACCCAGACAGAAATTCATTACAAATGGATATTTTTCCCACAGCACTTATTGACAATATCACTGTTTCTAAGAATTTTTTACCAAATATGCCTGCTGATTTTGCGGGGGGGTTACTGAATATAGAAACAAATGATTTTCCAACAAAGAAAATATTTAATATTTCGGCATCTATGGGCTACAATCCAAGTATGCATTTCAACGATAATTTCCTTTCGGGAAATATTGGTTCAAAAGATTGGTTGGGAATGGATGACGGCACAAGGGCCTTGCCTGAACTTGCAAAAAATAATAAAAATATTCCAACGCCTGTCTCTGGTGCAGCTTCTGGAGATGTCAACAAGTTTATAAAGTCATTTAATCCTACTTTAGGTACTACTACCAAAAATAGTTTAGCTGATTTTTCATTTGGAGTATCAATTGGGGATCAAATTGATTTGAACAAGGAAGGTAAAAATAAAAGAAATCCAAAGCTTGGTTACGTTGCTGCATTGTCATATCGATTTGACCAAAGATTATATGATGATGTGCAATATGGGGAATCTCAAAAAAATATTAACCTCAATGCACCAGAAATGGTTATTGCTAATAATATTGAAGGTGATTTATCAGAAGAAAATGTGTTACTAGGTGCATTAGCGGGTTTAGCATATAAAACAAATTATTCCAAGATAAAGTTTAATTTAATCAGACTTCAAAATGGAGAAAGCAAAGCTGGAAAGTTCGATATATTTAATAATTCAGATGGTGTTGGACAATCTGGGTATTTAGCGAAGTCGGATAATATTGAATATGGAGAGAGAAGTGTGACTAATATGCAACTATCTGGATCCCATGTTATCAACGGTAAGGGCTGGAAGATCGATTGGGTGGTTGGTAATACATTGTCTACCTCTGTTGATCCAGACATTCGTAAAACAGCATTTACAATTGATCCAGGTCGTACTTATTTTAATGCAGGTGCTGGCGGTAATCCATCTAGAATCTGGCGTTATTTGGATGAGACGAATTTATCCTATAAAATTGATTTTGAGAAAAAACTATCTAAGTCTAATTTGCTAAAATTTGGAGCATTAGGTCTACAAAAAGAACGAAATTATGAAATTCAAATTTTTAATATACAATTTTTTGGAGCGCAACAACCCAATTGGACACTCAACGCTAATAACATATTGCTAAGCCAAAATATTTATCCCGCAACTGTAAATAATATTTATTACCAGTCTGGAAATTCAAATCCAAATGCAAATGAATATAATTCTAAAGTAAACAGTTATGCAGGGTATATCATGGACGAAATCAACGTGACAGAAAATTTAAAATCAATATTTGGTGTTAGAGTAGAACAATATGATCAATTTCATACAGGTAGAGATCAAAGATTTGCTTCTGGTGATTTAAT
>JBEDDG010000049.1:0-7389 GCA_041176305.1 Bacteroidota bacterium
CAAAATCGAACAATGAGTGATGATTTATTTTAATTCTTGCAATACTTGAATGGCAGTATAGGTTTTGTTTCCCTCGTTTATATAAGGGTTTGTACTAGTCTTATTTAACCCAATCCATTTGCTTTCCTGGGCATCAGAAAAGATATAAATTTGTTGTTTTGTGTACCCGATTGACCCAAGGAATTCAATCCAATGTAAGTTCAACATTTGTACTCCTTGGATGCGTTGATTAGGGTCAGTTTCCATTAAAATAGCTGCCATTTCGGATTGAATATTCATTAAACCTTGCACCGCATTTTTTTGCGTAGCTGTATCCTTTGATAAGGTCTGTTGCGCCATACTATCCGCTATTTGAATCATTTTTGCTCCATATTCATTCAAATTAGCTGTATCAGCTGCTTGTAAATGTTGCATCACCGCAAAAAAGGTATTTAATACGGGTTGAATCTGCTGATCTACCACTTCGTCATGTCTTGTGGCTAAGAAATTTGTTTCAAGGGGTTGTATGGGTTCATTTGAGCTGGTTTGACAAGCTACCAACCAAATAGATAAAAATAAAAACAAGCCTTTTGGCATATAGAATTTTTTTCAAAATTATGCATATTTAGCCACTACAACACAGTAACTTTGCGCACTGAATTGATAAATTATGTTAATAGGCTTACAAAATGTGACTTTTGAATTTGGCGCTAGAGCAATCGTAACAGACGCCACTTGGCATATTCAACCAGGTGAAAGAATTGGACTAATTGGCTACAATGGTACTGGAAAGTCTACCCTTTTGAAATTATTAGTGGGTCAATACTTACCTTCCAAAGGCACAGTTGAAAAAGGCAGGGATACCACCATTGGCTATTTACACCAGGATTTATTGAGTTTTGATACCAGTGAAACCATCACAGAAGTGGCATTAGGTGCTTTTGAAAGAGTGCGTGAATTAGAAAAAGAAATTGAAACCTTAGGCATCGAACTAGAAGCCAATCCAGAAGACAACGATATCTTAATTAAATACACGGATGCTTTACATGAAATCGATGTCTTAGACGGTTATAATATTGAACACAAAGCAGAAGAAGTGTTACATGGTTTAGGCTTTACCAATAAGGACTTGGTTCGCCCCTACAAAGAGTTTAGTGGAGGTTGGAGAATGCGTGTACTATTGGCGAAAATGATTTTACAAGCACCAGATGTATTGTTATTGGATGAACCTACTAACCACTTAGACTTACCAAGTATAGAATGGTTAGAGAAATATTTATTGCATTACAAAGGCAGTGTGGTGATTGTAAGTCACGATAAATTTTTCTTAAATAAAATGGTCAATAAAATTGTTGAAGTTTACCAACAACAATTGAATTTTTATACAGGCGATTATGATTATTACGAAGTAGAAAAAGTACAGCGAGTAGAAATTCAACAAAGGGCATTTGAAAACCAACAAGACTATATCAGACAACAAGAAAGATTTATAGAAAGGTTTAAGGCGAAAGCTTCTAAAGCAGCTCAAGCACAGTCTATTCAAAAAAGATTAGATAAATTAGACGTCATTGAAGATGTACAAATTGAAAGACCTAATATTAGAATCAATTTTGCAGTAGATAAAACACCAGGCAAAGTATTAGTAGACTTAAAAGGCATCAGCAAAAGCTACCCTACACTCACTATATTAGAAAATGCATTTGCTGAGATTGAAAGAGGTGATAAAATCGCGTTGATTGGCGCCAATGGAAAAGGAAAGTCTACCCTATTAAGAATTGTTGCTGGTATGGAAAGCTTTGAAGGGGAAAGAGTTTGGGGCCATAATGTTGACGAAAGTTTTTATGCGCAACACCAATTAGAATCATTGAACTTAAACAATACCATTCTTCAAGAAGTGCAAGAATGTGGTACTAAAAAAACCGATTTAGAATTACGTGCTTTATTAGGCTGTTTCCTTTTTGGTGGAGATGATATTGATAAAAAAATCAAGGTATTAAGTGGAGGTGAAAAAGCGAGAGTTGCTTTAACAAAAACCATCATCAGCAAAGCTAACTTCTTGATGCTGGATGAACCTACCAACCACTTGGACATGGCGACTGTGGAACTTTTAGCAGAAGCTTTAACAAAATATGATGGTTCTATCATTTTAGTCAGTCACGACCGTTATTTCATTTCCAAAACAGCGAATAAAATTTGGGAAATTGAAGACGAAAAAATCATTGAATTTAAAGGAGACTATAAAGAATGGGTGGAATGGAAAGAGCGCATGGCAAAGCAAAAAGCAGCCATTCCAGAAGCCATCAAAACAATCCCAAAGCCTGTTGAAAAGAAAGTGGAGCCTGTGGTAGCAGAAGTGAAGACAGGTCCAATTGACAAAGAATTGCAAAAACAAATTCAAAAACTCCAAAAGGCCATTGCGCAATTGGAACAAAATATCAATACCCTTACTGCAGAGAAGCAAGCCATTGAATTGCAAATGGCCGATCCTTCTACCTATGCTGACCCTGCGGCCCTTAAATTGATTGAAAAAAATTACCACGACAAACAAGCATTGATTCGTTCTATGAATAAAGAATACGAACTTGCTTTTAATGATTTAGTGGACCTTGAAAGCAAATAAATCGGCCGAAAACTAACGACTGATTGTAACCAAGAATAAAAATACCCACATATATTATATGTATATGGATTATTGGTATCAATTGTCTAAATTTGGGGCTCCGTTCTTTCGATAACCCATTGATTTACGACTGTAAATCAACTCATTAAATGACAAATTGAATCAATATGTCTACTAAAAAAGTAAACAAAATCGCTGTTTTAACCTCTGGTGGAGACGCCCCCGGTATGAATGCCGCTATCAGAGCTGTAGTTAGAACAGGATTATACCATGGATTAGATGTTTTTGGGGTTACAAGAGGTTACAATGGAATGATCGATGATGATATCTTTCAAATGGATTCAAAATCGGTTGCTAATATTATACAAAGAGGTGGAACAATTTTAAAAACAGCAAGAAGTAAAGACTTTTTTGAACCAGCTGGTCGTAAAATTGCCTACGAAAATCTTAAAAAAAGAGGCATTGACGGCATCGTTGTCATAGGTGGAGATGGCAGCTTCAAAGGCGCTCAAAAATTTAGTAACGAATTCGATATCCCTTGTATCGGTTTACCAGGCACCATTGATAAAGATATCGCAGGAAGTGATTTTACCATTGGATTTGATACGGCGGTGAATACTGCGGTAGAGGCCATCGATAAAATTAGAGATACCGCGGATGCACATGATCGTCTATTTGTAGTAGAAGTAATGGGCCGTGATGCAGGATACATTGCTTTGCATAGTGGTATTGCCACAGGTGCAGAAAATATTTTGATTCCAGAATCAAAAACAGATATGGAAGCCTTGGTGGCCAACTTAACCGAGAAAGAAAGACGTAAAAAATTAGTGAACTTGATTGTAGTGGCAGAAGGTGACGAATTTGGCGGCGGTAACCAAGTTGGAGACTATTTGAAAACTAAATTACCCAATGCAGATATTCGTGTTTGTATCTTAGGTCATATTCAAAGAGGTGGCGCACCTACCTGCTTAGATCGTTTGATTGCTAGTAGAATGGGCTACCATGCAGTAGAATGTTTATTGAATGGCAAACACAACGTGATGGTGGGTATCGAGGACAATAAAATGAAATACACCCCATTAGACAATGCCGTTAAAGCAAAACAAAAAATTTCAGAAGAATGGCTAAAGATTGTAAAAATCTTAGCGAGCTAAAATATAAAAGAATAAAAAACCAACCCCAATCATTACAATGAGTCAGCCTACTTACAAACAAAAACACCATAAAACAAAAATCGTTGCAACAGTTGGTCCAGCATGCGAAACATACGACCAATTAAAAGCCTTGGTGATTGCAGGTGTGAATGTATTCCGATTAAATTTCTCTCATGGAAGTCATGAAGACAAAAAGAAAATCATTGACAACATCAGAGGCATCAACAAAGAATTAAATTGTACAGTGGCTATTTTAGGAGACTTACAAGGTCCTAAATTAAGAGTGGGTGAAATTGAAAACAATAGACTAGAAGTGAAAGAAGGGGATGTACTTACTTTCACTAATACTAAATGTGTAGGCACGCTCGAAAAAATTTATGTATCCTACCCTAACCTAGCTGGTGATGTGGTGGTAGGTAATACCATTATGATAGATGATGGAAAAATCGAAGTGGTGGTTCATAGTGTTGAAGCAAATGGAGACGTTAAAGTGAAAGTAACCTTAGGGGGTATCATCTCCTCTAAAAAAGGAGTGAATTTGCCGGATACTAAAATCTCTTTACCTGCTTTAACTGAAAAAGATTTAGAAGATGCTGCTTTCATTATCAAAGAAGAATTAGATTGGGTTGCATTAAGTTTTGTGAAACGTGTTGCTGACATCGAGATGTTAAGATCACTTTTAAACGAAAAGAAAAGCAAATCAAAAATTATTGCTAAGATTGAAATGCCTGAGGCATTAACCAATATTCGTGATATCATTATTGCGAGTGATGCCATCATGATTGCACGCGGCGACCTTGGTGTTGAATTACCAGTAGAAAAAATTCCATTGATTCAAAAAGAATTGATCAGAAAATGTATCCATAGAGCGAAGCCTGTCATTGTAGCTACACAAATGATGGAGTCCATGATAGACAGAGTGAAACCAAATCGTTCAGAAATTACGGACGTTGCCAATGCCGTGATTGAAGGAGCAGATGCGGTCATGTTGAGTGGTGAAACTGCTACGGGTCAGTTCCCTGTACTAGTAATAGAAACAATGCGTAAAATTATTACTGAAGTAGAAGAAAATGGATATAAGTACAACCGCTCTGAAGACTTGAAACCTCAACCACACTCACCTTCCTTTACAAGTGATGCGGTTTGTTACAATGCTTCTAAGTTGTCTGAAGACAGTAACGCACATGCATTGGTAGGTATGACGCAAAGCGGTTATACTGCCTTTATGTTGAGCAGTTTCCGTCCAAAATCTCCTTTATTCATTTTCACTAAAGAACAAAGCTTAGTGAATCAATTATCTCTTAGTTGGGGCGTTAAAGCTTTTTACTACGATAAAGAAGAGAGTTTAGATGCGATTATCACTGATCAAATTCAAATATTAAAAGAAAGAGGTTTTGTAAATACTGGGGATATTGTAGTGAACACAGGTAGTACCCCAATCAAATTACATTTACCTACCAATATGATTAAAATCAATAAAGTTGATTAAAATAAAAGGCCTCATTATTGAGGCCTTTTTTATAACTTTAATATTCAATTTATAATAAAGAACCATGCTTGAATCATTTGAAAAAATTCCAGTAAAAATTTATAAAGATGTCGCCACAGGCTCTAATGCCGTTGCTGCACAAATTGCAAAATTAATTAAAGAAAAGCAAGCAGCAGGACTACCTTGTGTATTGGGTATGGCAACAGGTGCTACCCCTATTTTATTGTACAAAGAATTAGTGCGACTACATAAAGAAGAAGGCTTAAGTTTTAGCAATGTAAGCACTGTCAATTTAGACGAATACTATCCTATCTCTAGAGATGCCTACCAAAGTTATTGGAGCTTTATGCACCGTCATTTATTTGACCATGTAGACATCGATCCAAAAAATATCCATCTACCTAATGCGGAATGGAGCCAAGAAGAATTAAAAGAAAAATGTGTTGCTTACGAACAAACTATTGAAAAACTAGGGGGTATTGACTTACAAATTTTAGGCATTGGCAAGAATGGACATATTGGTTTTAATGAGCCAGGTTCTAGCTTTCACTCCAAAACAAGGGTGATCCATTTAGACCAGTTGACAAGAATGGCTAACGTCTATGAATGGCATGATTTAAATAAAGTACCAAAACTTGCTATCACTGTAGGTATTAGTAGTATCATGAAAGCTAAGAAGATTGTTTTGCTTGCCTGGGGTAACAAAGCCGATATCGTTGCAAAATCAGTTGAAGGAGACGTTACTGAACAAATACCAGCCACTGTATTACAAAATCATGATGACTGTACTTTTGTGATTGACGAATTAGCCGCTACAGAATTGACTAGAAATAAATCACCTTGGTTAACCGGATCAAACGATTGGACACCACAAATGATTAAGAAAGCCGTGATTGGTCTGGCTTTAAAATTAGAAAAAACAGTACTTAGTTTAACAGCAGATGATTACAAAGAAAATAGTTTGTCTGATTTATTAGTATTGAAGGAATCTGTTTACGATATTAATTTGCAAGTGTTTTATATGTTGCGTGATTCCATCACTGGATGGCCAGGCGGCAAACCAAACGCAGTGATACCTGCGCATCCAGAACGCAGTGAACCACATAGCAAAAAAGTATTGATCTTCTCTCCACATCCAGACGATGATATTATTAGCATGGGTGGTACTTTCATGCGTTTACATGATCAAGGACATGATGTACATGTTGCTTATCAAACCAGCGGTAATATTGCTGTGACCGACGAATTTGTAACAAGATTTTTAGATTTCGCTGTGGGCTTTGAAGATTTATTTGGCATTGATAATAAAAAAAGTCAGGAAATTTTAACCAATGCGCGTGCTTATTTAGCAAGCAAAACAACCAATGATTTAGACAGTACAGAAATTAGAGCCATCAAAGGTTTAATAAGAAGATGCGAAGCTAAAGCCACTTGTAGGTATGTAGGCATCGCCGAAGACAATTATCATTTCATGAACCTGCCTTTTTATGAAACAGGTATGATTGATAAAAAACCAATGAGTGAATCAGATATTGAAATCACAATGGCTTTGTTACGTAAGATTCAACCACACCAAGTGTATTGCGCTGGAGATTTAGCAGATCCACATGGCACCCATAAAGTTTGTTTAGAAGTTGTATTTGAAAGTTTACGTCGACTAAAAGCAGCTGGAGATACTTGGGTGAAAGATTGTTGGGTATGGTTGTACAAAGGTGCTTGGCAGGAATGGGATATTTCTGAAATTGAAATGGCCGTGCCAATGAGTCCCGACCAAGTATTGAAAAAGCGTTTTGGCATCTTTATCCACCAGTCTCAAAAAGACAGTGTGCCTTTCCAAGGTACAGATTCAAGAGAATTTTGGCAAAGAGCTGAAATTAGGAATGCCAATACCGCTAATTTGTATGCAAACCTTGGTTTAACCAAATATGCAGCAATGGAAGCCTTTGTACGTTGGCATTATTAATAAATTGATGATTTTTAGCGTATTATTTACCCTTTTCCTTTGGTAAAATGGTTATTTGAGGTATATTTGCACCCCTTATTGACCTGGGTTAGTAAGTGGAATGGCCCCGTAGCTCAACTGAATAGAGTATTTGACTACGGATCAAAAGGTTTCAGGTTTGAATCCTGACGGGGTCACAAAGCCC
>JBEDDG010000050.1:0-7032 GCA_041176305.1 Bacteroidota bacterium
TACGAACGGTAAAAGTAGCTGTTGCACCAGATCCTTGGGTTTTGATTACATCCCCACGGAAGCTTTGGATACGCTCTTTACCACCCTCTACAATCTTGTAGTTAACGGTAATATTATCACCAGCTTTAAATGCTGGATATTCTTTCTTTGCTGTTAATTGCTCGTGTACGAAGTTTACTGCTACGCTCATAATTCATGTTTTTTGCGGAGGGCAAAGGTAGGGTTACCCATCCTATTCTCCAAATTATTTGATCCAAATATTAAAATCAGTACTTTTTAGCCCTATTTTTCTCCAATTGCGCCTATCTAGCAATGTTTACAGCTCTCTTTTCACGGATCACCGTTACTTTGATTTGACCAGGATAGGTCATTTCGGTCTGTATTTTTTGAGCTATTTCAAAGCTTAACTGATCAGATGACTGGTCTGTCACCTTTTCTGCTTCTACAATCACCCTTAATTCACGACCAGCTTGGATGGCGTAAGCCTTCTCAACTCCTTGATAACCAAGTGCTAAGTTCTCCAAATCCTTGATACGTTGGATATATTGTTGCATGATCTCACGTCTAGCACCTGGTCTTGCGCCACTGATGGCGTCACAAGCCTGGATGATTGGAGAAATCACATATTGCATTTCCATTTCATCGTGGTGGGCACCAATAGCATTCACTACCGCTGGGTTTTCACCATATTTTTCTGCTAATTTAGCACCTAATAAGGCGTGGCTCAATTCTGTCTCTTCGTCTGGCACCTTACCAATATCGTGTAATAATCCGGCACGTTTAGCCAATTTCGGATTCAATCCTAATTCAGCTGCCATGATACCACATAAGTTAGCAGTTTCACGAGAGTGCATTAATAAGTTTTGGCCATATGAAGAACGGAAACGCATTTTTCCGATGATACGAATCAATTCTTTATGTAAACCATGGATCCCTAATTCAATCACGGTACGCTCGCCAATTTCAGCAATTTGTTCTTCTAATTGACGACGTGTTTTTTCTACCACTTCTTCGATACGTGCTGGATGGATACGACCATCTGCAACTAATCTTTGTAAACTTAAACGTGCAATTTCTCTTCTTAACGGATCGAATGAAGAAAGTAAAATTGCTTCTGGTGTATCATCCACAATTAAGTCCACTCCAGTGGCAGCTTCAATCGCACGAATGTTACGACCTTCTCTACCAATGATTTGACCTTTCATCTCATCTGATTCCAAATTGAATACAGTCACTGTATTCTCAATAGCTACTTCTGCAGCTGTTCTTTGGATAGATTGAATGATTATTTTTCTAGCTTCTTTATTTGCTTTTTGTTTAGCCTCTTCAATAATGTCTTGTTGTAAAGCCAAAGCTTGAGACTGTGCTTCGTTCTTTAAACTTTCAATTAATTGTTGCTTCGCATCTTCTGCCGTTAAATTTGCAATTTTTTCTAGGCGACGGATATGCTCTTCTTGATGCTTCTCTAATTCACCACGCTTGATATTCACTAAGTCAATTTCACGATTCAATTTTTCTTTGATCGCTTCGTTGTCCTTGATTTGCTTTTCTAAAACAACCGACTTTTGATTGATGGTTAATTCGTGTTGTTTAATTCTGTTCTCCGCTTCCCCAATCTTTTTGTTTTTTTCTAACAATTCGCGATCATGATCTGCCTTTAATTGAACAAAACGTTCTTTGGCTTCTAATTGCTTTTCTTTTTTGATGGTTTCAGCCCTTAATTCCGCCTCTTTTAAAATGCTAGCTGCTTGATTTTCTGCATCTTCGACTTGCTTTTTGGTGTTCTTGGCGAAAGCAAAACGCCCTACGAGTAGTCCGCCTATTCCAGCCCCTACTCCGATGATCAATAATAATATGGTTTGGTCCATTGTTTAATCTTGTTGTGTTTAAAAAAATCACCCTGCTTCTCCACTAAGGTTCGGCAACGAAGATAAACAATTAATGTAAAGATTGGACCTAAAACGGCCAATAATGTGTTATAAGTTGGTATTTACGAGCGCTTTATCAATGGCTGCACTCATGGCCTCTATTTGAGCCTGAATCGACTCCATTTCGTAGAGATTCTGTCCATTTTGTTGCTGTTGGGTGGTAAACCAAAGCAAGACCATAGAGATATAATCCTGGGTATCACTCCCTGCATACAGGGTCTTGTACTCCACCATTTTTTGGTTGATCAAGGCAGCCGTCTTGCGCACTGCTTCCTCGTCCTTAGGGCTAATTTTGACCCTATAATTCCTGTCTGCTATCAATATATTAACAGGAATCATGTTTTCTGGGCTATCGATCTGGTTCTCTGACATGGTTATGGATTCAAGTTTTGGATACAGCTATCGATCTCTTTGATATAATGGTCTATTTTCTTGTTCAAAGCCGCTTTTTCGGCCGGATTCATTTGTTCGGATGGACGCATCTGAGCCGTAATCAATGCCGCTTGTTCTTTTTTAAGTTCATTTTCAAGCTTTTCGATCGATGCTTGTTGCGCCGTCAAAGTCCCCTTTAATTGATGATTTTCTTTCTCCAAGGCAAGTTGTCGCTTGAGCAAGGATTGCAATTTTTCTTGAAGGCCCAATAAAGCGGTTTGTACATCCGACATGGATTCTTATTTATGACTTGAAAATAACTATTTTCTGATTGCAGCTTGAATATTTTTTTCAAAAGCAGCAATCAATTTTTTCATCATGCCGTCAATCTCCGTATCTGTTAAAGTAGCAGAACCAGCATTGAAAACAAAATTGATTGCAACCGATTTTTTATTTAACCCAAGCTTATCACTTTCAAATATATCAAATACACGTGTTTCTTTTAAGGCGTCTAATTGCACCGTTTTAATAGCTTGTTCAATCGCATGATACGCTATGGATTGGTCTATCACTAAGGCTAGGTCACGTTCTACAGAAGGGAACTTAGACACTTCTTGGTATTTAACCACCACTGCCTCGTGGACATGTAATAAAGTAGCAAGATCAAATTGCAAATACACAACACTTTGCTTAATATCAAATTGACCAAGTTTTTTTGCACCCACCTGTTCGATGGTCCCCAAAACCGTTTTACCAGCAATGACTTCAAATTGACCATTGCCAATAGGGTTGAAGTTGATTTTTTTCAATCCTAATAATTCGCACAATGCAGCAGCAAGTCCTTTTAAGACAAAGAAATCTTGTTCCGCTGCTTTTGCCCTCCAACTATCCTGCACTTGTTTGCCAGAAAGGTAGATGTATTTACCTGCAGCTGTTTTAGCGTAGACCTTACCCATTTCAAAAAATGAAATGGATTCGTTCTTTCTATTGTTATTGTAGGCAATGGTCTCCAATCCTGTTTCCAACATGGCAGGACGCATCACGTCTAAATCGGCACTTAAACTATTCAACATCTTCACTGTTGTTTCCAACTGCGCTTCGGTATAATACTTACTATTGGTAATGGAATTTGTTAAAATTTCTGTATACCCACGACCCACCAAATAGTTGGCAATTTTATTTTTGAACTGCTCCTTCGATTCTAATAAATCAATTGATGGACTAATGGTAATCGCTGTTGGAATCTCAATATTATCCAACCCATCAATACGCAAAATCTCTTCTACTAAATCTGCTGGAATACTGATGTCAGGCTTATTATAAGGCACTGCTACTTGAATACTTTCGGCGTCTTGATGCAAAACAGTAAATCCTAAACTTGTCAAAATGCCCACTGCCTTGTCTGCGGCATACTGCTTACCACTTAATTTTTTTAAGTACGCAAAAGTCATAGTCACTTTCACTTGTTCCGCAGGACTTGGATAGCAATCTACCACTTTACTACATTTACCTCCTGCAATTTCTTGTATCATTGCTGCTGCTTTTTCCAACACTTTAACCGTGCCCGCAATGTCTACTCCTTTTTCGAAACGAGTTGCCGCATCTGTCCTTAATCCATGGTGGACGGATGTTTTTCGAATATGTACATTCTCGAACCAAGCACTTTCTAAAAATATCGAAGTAGTTGATGCACTCACACCGCTATTCAATCCACCAAAAACACCTGCAATACACATTGGTTTTTCGCTATCACAAATCATTAAATCCTGTGCAGTTAATTTTCTTTCTTTTTCATCTAAAGTGATAAACAAACTGTCTTGAGGACATTTTTTCACCACCACTTTTTTACCCTGAATTTTTGCTGCATCAAATGCATGTAAGGGCTGGCCCGTTTCATGTAAAATATAATTGGTGATGTCTACAATGTTATTGATAGATCGAACACCTATTGCTTGTAATTTATTTTTTAACCATGCTGGAGACGGACCCACTTTTACACCTTCTATCACAATGCCACTATACCTTGCACAAGCTTCTGGATTTTCAATCACTACTTCATAAGGCGCCACAGCTGCATCGATAGTAGGTAATTGTTTGAATGGGCTTACTGGTACCGAATGGGTCTCGTGGTAAGTTAAATAAGCACATACATCTTTGGCCACGCCATAATGACTCATTGCATCCATCCTATTTGGCGTCAAGCCAATTTCATAAATCCAATCTTGGTAATAGTCATATAATTCAGCCACTGGCTTACCTACTGGTGTAGAAGGATCAAGGACCATAATACCTGCATGGTCATCGCTTAAGCCAATTTCATCTTCTGCACAAATCATCCCCTCACTTTCTTCTCCTCTTATTTTTGCCAATTTCATGGTTATGGGTGCACCCCCTTTAGGATAAATCGTTGTACCTACTTGAGCAACGACTACTTTTTGGCCCACCGCCACATTCGAAGCACCACAAACAATATTCAATGGACGTTCGCCACCTACAGCCACTTTGGTCAATTTCAATTTATCTGCATTGGGATGTTGCGCTGTTTCAAGCACTTCTCCAACCAATAAGCCTTGAAGGCCTCCTTTGAAATTTTCATATAGTTCCATGGACTCCACTTCTAGTCCAATAGAGGTCAATATAGTAGATAATTCTTCTTTGGGAATGGGTGCTGGTAAATATTCAGATAGCCAGCGATAACTGATGGTCATGATGCTACTTTAAGGTATGGTTCAAAAGTACAATTTTATGTTTAAATCTCCCTGCATAACCCGTTAATAACTCTGATTTTTATGTGCAAACCCGACTAAAACCAGTTGTGGATAAGCCAATTGAATAATTAAATTTCGGGATGCCGAATTTTGAAGGGATTTTCGCAGTAAGAAAAGCAACAATTTTATGGCCCTCCCAAACCTCAATACTAGATCGACGACGAGAAAAAAAACAAGCTCAGTAGATGTGAGCGCCATGATGTATGGGAAAATTCCGCCACAAGCAAGAGAATTAGAAGAGGCGATCCTAGGTGGTATTCTTTTAGAGAAAAGTGCCTTTGATACGGTCACAGAAATATTGAAGCCAGAATGTTTTTATGTAGAAGCACATCAAATGATTTTTCAATCGATGCAGAGCTTACAACAAAAGAACATGCCAATTGATATGTTGACAGTGGTCGAAGAATTAAAAATGCGCGAGTACTTGGATCAAGTGGGTGGCGCTTATTACATTTCAAAATTGACCAATGTAGTTGTCTCGACAGCCAATATTGATGCACACTCTAAAATTGTTTTACAGAAATTTATACAAAGAGAATTAATTAGGATCAGTGGTGAAATCATCACCAATTCATATGAAGACAGTACCGATGTTTTTGACTTATTGGATGAGAGTGAAACTAAAATGTTCAACATCACCAATAACTACTTAAAGAAAAATTTCGTGGACATTGGCAATGCATTGGCAGAGTCGATCACCCGTATTGATGAATTAAGGACCAAGAAAGACGAGATCTCTGGTGTACCAAGTGGATTCGCTTCTTTGGATAGAATTACTTTTGGATGGCAGCCTACGGATTTAATCATTTTGGCGGCACGTCCATCTGTGGGTAAAACCGCTTTTGCCTTGAACCTTGCACGTAATGCGGCATTGCATCCAACCAAGCCACAAGGTGTGGGCTTCTTTAGCTTGGAGATGAGCGCGTCTCAATTGGTTCAGCGTATTTTAAGTGCTGAGAGTGAAATTAAAATGGAAAAAATTTCCAGAGGTAAATTAGAAGATTACGAATACCAACAATTGCATACAAAAGGGATCAACAAACTTGAATCAGCGCCTATCTATATTGACGATACAGCAGCATTGAATATTTTTGAATTTAGAGCAAAGGCAAGAAGACTCGTAAACAAACATGATGTAAAAATCATCATCATTGACTACTTACAATTAATGAGTGGCTCTGGTGATAGAAATTCAAACAGAGAGCAAGAGATTAGTAATATCTCTCGAAGTTTAAAAGCATTGGCAAAAGAATTGAATGTGCCTATCATTGCCTTGTCTCAGTTAAGTCGTGCGGTGGAAACCAGAAAAGAAAGTAAGATGCCTCAGTTGAGTGACTTACGTGAATCGGGTGCGATTGAACAAGATGCGGATATGGTGATGTTCATTTACAGACCCGAATATTATGAAGTAATGAGCAACGAAATGGGCGAAAGCACCATGGGCGAAACGCATATCAGGATTGCGAAGCACAGAAATGGTTCATTAGACTTAGTGAAATTAAGGGCAAGATTAGATGTACAAAAATTTGAAGAGTGGGATGGCGATAGTGGTATCCCTGGACTAGGTAGTAATTACAAGCCTATTTCAAGCAACCTAGGCGGAGGAGATGCTCAAGATGGAGGCAGGTTCTTTATACAAGGTAGCAAGATGAATGGCGGAGAATTTGATGATGGCTTAAACGATGATCAACCTTTCTAATCGAACTGTATGTCTGTTCCCTACTTTTACGAACCCCTTATTAGCGCTGGCCATACACAGTTTACATTGAGTGAAGCCTCAAGCAAACATTGTATTCAAGTATTAAGAATGCAAGAAGGTGATCGTATCGATATCACCAATGGCCTAGGCGGATTATTTCATGCACTCATTCAAGTAGCGCATAAAAAAAATGCCATTGTACAAATTACAGCAGCAATCCAAACACCTCGACCAACACAACAATTACAGCTTGGTATTTCTTTAT
>JBEDDG010000051.1:0-6416 GCA_041176305.1 Bacteroidota bacterium
AATCTAATCAAGATTTTATTGAGCACTCATTTTACGATGAACAAAGTGAACTCATCAAAACTCCGAATCAAGAAATTGTAGAAAAATTCAAAGGCATTACCGGCATTGTTGAAAGAAGGTATGCCGATATGAATGTCAATACCTCTGACCTTGCTACGGCAGCTGCAAAATTAGCGATTGAAGATGCAGGCACGGATCAGGAAACCATTGATCAGATTATTGTGGCACATAATTTCGGCGATGTGATTGCAGGCACTATTCAATCTGATGCTATCCCGTCGATTGCATCAAGGGTAAAACATAATTTAGGCATTGTGAATCCTGCCTGTGTCGCTTATGATATATTATTTGGTTGTCCAGGATGGATTCAAGGAGTGATACAAGCAGATTCATTCATTAAATCTGGCATGGCAAAAAAATGTTTAGTGATCGGTGCCGAAACTTTGAGCAGGGTGGTAGATGACCATGATAGAGATAGCATGATCTTTAGTGATGGTGCAGGGGCAAGTATACTTGAGCATTCAGAAGATCCAAGTCAAGGTATCTTATCCTTTAGCGTACAAAGTCATTGCAATGACGAAGCTTACTTTTTATACCTCGGAAAATCTTATGATCCAGCAGCGGATGACGCAACTAGGTATATCAAAATGAAGGGTCGTAAAGTATATGAATATGCCATGAAGAATGTACCCATTGCCATGAAAGAATGTATCGAGAAAGCTGGAGTAGACATCCATGACGTAAAGAAATTCTTTTTACACCAAGCCAATGAAAAAATGGACGAAGGCTTTATCAAAGCATTGTACAAATTATATAACATCAAAGATATTCCTGCTGACATCATGCCCATGAGTATTCACGAGTTGGGGAATAGCTCAGTAGCAACGATACCGACTTTATATGATTTAGTGCATAAAGGAAAATACAATGAGCATACATTGAATAAAGGAGATGTGGTGGTTTTTGCATCTGTTGGTGCAGGGATGAATATCAACGCAATATGTTATCGATTGTAACCATTGAGTTTAATAACCTCTAGTATCATTGCCTTCCATATAATTCAAAAAGGCCTTGTTACAAACCTTATTGCCGCCTGGCGTTGGATAATTTCCAGTAAAATACCAATCCCCTGTATTTGTAGGACAACATGCATGTAATCCTTCGATGGTTTGATAAATTACTTCAACGGGAATTTGAATATTGTCTGGTGTAATTAACTGTGCAATTTTATCAGAAATCTCTTCGGTCGTAAAAGGCTTGTACAATTCTCGCACCACGTTTTCTATATGCAATTCATTGTTTTGTTCTAAGGCCTTAATTTTTTGATAAACATCATTCAAAACATTTTCCATGTCTCTTTCTTTCAATAAGGCAATAGCCGCTTTGAATGCAATAAAATCGCCCATCTTGCTCATGTCTATACCGTAACAATCAGGATACCTAATTTGCGGTGCAGAGGATACAACAATAATTTTTTTAGGGCCCAATCTGGATAGCATTCTAATGATACTCTCTTTTAAAGTCGTTCCTCTAACAATACTATCATCTATTACCACCAAAGTGTCTTCGTTTCTTCTGACAGTGCCATAGGTAATATCATACACATGCTGCACCATCTCATTTCGATTCGCATCTTCTGTAATAAAGGTTCTTAGTTTGACGTCTTTGATGGCAATTTTTTCTTGGCGAATTTTTCTATTCACCATTTCATTTAATTTATCAGCGTCTACCTCTTTGCCCCAGCTCAAAATACGCTCCACCTTAATGGCATTCAAATACTCTTCCATCCCTTTTACTAAACCATAAAAAGCCACTTCGGCCGTATTTGGAATATAAGAGAAGATGGTATTTTTTAAATCTTTTTCAATCCTGTCTAAAACGATTCTACTTAAGTGGTGACCTAAGGCAATACGTTCTCTGTAAATTTTTTCATCACCCCCTCTAGAGAAATAGATACGTTCAAAAGAACAAGCCCTTCTTTCTTTTGGTGTAATAATTTGTTCAATGCTATAGCCTCCTTTATCATCCACAATCAAGGCGGTACCTGGCATCAATTCATGGACTTCATTCTCCCCTACATTAAACGTGGTTCTTATAGCCGCTCTTTCGCTTGCTGCCACAATCACTTCACCGTCGATATAGTAATAAGCAGGGCGAATGCCATGTGCATCCCTCATTATAAAGCTATATCCATTACCCACTAAACCACCAATGGTAAAGCCGCCATCAAACATAGGTACAGCTTGCTTTAATACTTCAACGATATTTGGACTATTAGGATTTTTGGATTCTTCTTTCACTAAAAAATGGTGAATCACTTCCATCATAGCAGCCAAATCACTTTGCTTTTCAAAAGGACCAGGTTCATGCTGAATCTTCTTGAATAATTCGTCTGTATTGACCAAGTTGAAATTACCTGCCAAGGCTAGGTTTTTTCCAGGAACTAAGTTTTTCTTAATGAATGGGTGACAAAACTCTACATTGTTTTTTCCCTGTGTGCCATACCTTAAATGACCTAATAACAATTCACCCATGAATGGCAAATGCCCTTTCATTAAACCTGGGTGCTTGGTAATGTCTGGTTGGAATTTTTCTAACTCATTGATCTCTTGCCCTACTTTGTAAAAAAGATCTGCAATAGGTTGTTGTGCACTGCTTCTTAGTCTATATAAAAAAGGATTGCCTGCTTCTATATCTAGTTTCACAGTGGCAATCCCAGCGCCGTCTTGTCCTCGGTTGTGTTGCTTCTCCATTAAGAGATATAGCTTGTTCAACCCATAAGTAACTGAGCCTTTATGTTGAAGATAGTACGATAAGGGTTTTCTTAACCTGATGAATGCTAAGCCACACTCGTGTTTAATCTCGTCGCTCATGATAAATTTTCTAGTATATTTTTTCCTTTACAATTGCGTTTGCCACTTTTGTCCAATCCGTTAATTCCTTGCAGGCTTGGAAATCATTGTCTATAAATACATAATAATTAGGCACTCTTTCTTTGAACCATGATTCAAGTACTTTGGATTTTTTTTCTTCCAAGGCTCTTACAGAAACACGATTGTAATCTTCTCTCAAATTTTCTTTATGCGGCGCCGTTCTTTCTTTGTAGTACACAATACGAACCGTTTTTCTTCCACGATCATCTACATATACTTGTGGCTCAGAGATGTCACCCGGTTTCATATTTTGAATGAGGACCACCATTTCCTTGTCCAACTGATCTAAATTAATATAGGTAGAACCGTCGCGACCCGTTACTGCACCTCCACTAAATTTACTTGATTCATCGTCACTGAATTTATTCACAGCTTCTCCAAAACTTGTTTTTCCTGCTAAAACAGCTAATCTAACGCTGTCTAGGATTTTTTTAGTTTCGTTGACTTCATCATTGGTAATAGGAGGGATTCTTAAAATATGCTTTACTACCGCTTCGTCACCTGATCTTGAAATCAATTGTATCATGTGGTAGCCGAACTTAGATTTAACGGGTGCAGAAATTTGTCCTTCTTTTAATCTAAAAGAAGCCGCCATAAAAGCAGGGTCGAATTCTCTCACGTTTCTGTTTAAACTAAATTGACCTAGGTTTTCTTTCGCACTTGGATCTTCGGAATATAATTTCACCAATTGATCAAATTTATTCACGCCGCCTTCTACTTGTTTGCGGTATTCAAGCATTTGTTGAATCACATACTCTTCGATATCACGATTTGCTTTAGGATGCATGATGATTTCCGCAATCTGAACTTCACTTTCGTATAAGGGCAAACTGTCTAACGGAATTTTAGCATAATAAGCTTTCACCTCGTTTGGTGTAATTTTTACTTTGTCTACAATCTTAGTTTGCATTTCCTCTGCCAAGCGTTGTTCCCTAATCATCGTTCTAAAATCGTCTTTCAGTTGAAATACACTACGTCCGGCTACTTCTTCTAATACTTCTTTAGAGCCAAACTGTTGAATGAAATTTCTAATACGGCCGTCAATAGCGTTCTCTACTTCTTCTTCTGTTACTAAAATAGAATCTTTTTCTGCTTGTAAAACCAAGGCCTTTCGAATCAACTGGCCTTCGATCACTTGACAGGCAGTTGGTAACTCAATATTTTCTTGCCCTTGAGCTTGTCTTTTATAATCTGCAATGGCATTGTCTACATCGGAGCGTAGAATGTATTTGTCACCTACGGTAGCAATAATTTTATCTGCTAAAACTTTTTTGATTTGTGCGGTTGCACTACTTGCAGTAGCAAGTATTATTAAGGCAAATACAAAGCGAACTATTTTCATCAAATATGAATTAAGGGGCTAAGTTCCGATAGTCAGGGCGATGCCCCAACTATCAAATCTTAATTTTTTTATAAAGTACGTTTAACTTCTTCCTCTTCAAATGCCTCTACAATATCGCCTGGTTTCAAATCAGCAAAATTCTTAATGGTTAAACCACATTCCATATTGGAAACCACTTCTTTTACGTCGTCTTTGAAACGCTTCAAGCTACCTAACTCAGCTGCTTGACCTTCTCCTCTTGGGAACTCAACGATACCGTCACGGATTATACGTATTTTACTATTTCTACTTAATTTACCATCCAATACATAACATCCAGCAACAGTGGCTTTGTCGAACTTATACACTTCTCTTACTTCTACGTTAGCAACAATCTTCTCTTGTATTTTTGGTTCCAACATACCTTCCATCGCGCTCTTGATTTCATCAATGGCGTTGTAGATAATGGAGTACATCTTGATCTCTACGCCTTCTGTTTCTGCTAAGCGACTTGCTTGCATACTAGGACGAACGTTAAAACCAATAATGATGGCATCAGATGCAGCAGAAAGCAATACATCAGATTCAGAGATCTGACCTACCCCTTTCAATACCACTCTAATGGCAATTTCTTCGGTAGATAATTTTTGCAAGGAATCACTTAAGGCTTCTACAGAACCATCCACGTCACCTTTGATGATGATGTTTAATTCTTTAAAGTTACCTAAAGCCAAACGACGACCAATCTCGTCTAATGTAATATGTTTTCTAGTTCTTAAGCCTTGCTCTCTTAATAATTGAGCACGCTTAGTTGCTAATTCTTTTGCTTCTGCTTCGTCATCAAAAACTTTGAATTTCTCACCTGCTTGAGGTGCACCATTCAAACCTAAGATCACCACTGGTGTAGACGGAGGTGCCACTTCGATACGTTGATTACGCTCGTTGAACATTGCTTTCACACGACCATAAAACTGACCAGATAAAATCAAGTCACCTTGACGCAATGTACCATTCTGAACTAAAATAGTGGCAACATAACCACGACCTTTGTCCAAAGATGCTTCAATGATGGTTCCAGTGGCTTCTTTATTTGGATTGGCTTTTAAGTCTAAAATTTCAGACTCAAGTAACACCTTCTCTAATAAAGTATCTACATTCAAACCTTGTTTAGCAGATAATTCTTGGTTTTGGAATTTACCACCCCAAGCTTCTACTAATATATTCATTTGAGACAACTGCTCATAAATCTTTTGAGGATTCGCACCGTCTTTATCAATCTTATTCACCGCAAAAATCATTGGTACACTAGCCGCTTGAGAGTGACTGATGGCCTCTTTTGTTTGAGGCATCACCGCATCATCCGCAGCTACCACAATTATGGCAATATCGGTTACTTTAGCACCACGAGCACGCATCGCTGTAAAAGCTTCGTGACCTGGTGTATCTAAGAATGTAATTGCTTTACCGTTTGGCAAAGTAACTTCATAGGCACCAATATGCTGTGTGATACCGCCGGCTTCACCTGCAACCACATTAGCGTTACGGATATAATCCAATAAAGATGTTTTACCGTGATCCACGTGACCCATGATGGTTACAATTGGAGGACGCTCTACCAAATTGGCTTGGTCTTCTGCTTCTTCTTCTTCATCCATTTCCTCTACATCTTCTAATCCAACGAATTCTACTTCAAATCCAAATTCACTTGCCACCAATTCAATTACTTCCGCATCTAAACGTTGGTTAATGGACACCATGATCCCCAAGTTCATACACTTGCTAATGATATCTGCAAAACTCACATCCATCAAGCTTGACAATTCACTTACAGTCACAAATTCTGTTACCTGTAGTTTGTTGTCCTCTCTTTGTTCGTTGTTTTCGTTTTCAGCAGCTTCTTCTCTTCTTTGACGACGATACTTAGACTTCATGCTCTTACCACGACCACCTTGGCCAGATAATTTAGCTTGAGTTTCTTTGATCTTATCTTGAATTGCTTTTTGATCGATTTCTTTTTGCTCTGCAGTTTGTGGCATATTTCTACCACGTGCGCCGCCTTGTCCTGGACGATTGTTAGGACGGTTACCTTGATAACCTCCACCTTGTGGACGATTGCCTTGATACCCTCCACCACCGGCATTATTTGGACGGTTACCTTGATA
>JBEDDG010000052.1:0-5611 GCA_041176305.1 Bacteroidota bacterium
ATGTCGATCTACATACAGTACAAGAAAAAAATTGGTCTCGAAATATGGCAGGGAATCGTTTTTTTACTACTTCAGAAACGAATAAAAGTAAATACTTCCAAGTGCCGTTTAGCCATCAAGACGCGCCTCTGTCAATGGCTGTTACTTTATTAAACGACACTTTAGGCAATAAAGTCATTATCAATAATAATATTATTGCACCTGTCACAGGGTTAAAAACAATTAGAACCATCCCTACTGATAGTCTTTTAAAAATTATGATGCTACGTAGCGATAATTTTTATGCAGACCAGATTGTCTTAATGGCGAGTGAACAATTATTAGGAAGAATGGATGATGGTGTCTTGATGGATACAGCCACTAAATTACTTTTTCCTAATTTACCACAACGTATGCGTTGGGCAGATGGTAGCGGATTGAGTAGGTATAATTTAAATACGCCCGAAAATTATGTAGCCATCTTACAACAGATGCAATCTAAATTTGGCGAAGACCGTGTAAAAAATATTTTTGAAAAAGGGGGAGAGGGAACGATTGCGGCGTATTACAAAAATTTCCCTGGAACGATTTATGCTAAAACGGGCACTTTGGGTGGACAAGTGGCTTTAAGTGGTTTTATCTATACGCCTAAAAAACAAAAATTATATTTTTCAGTATTGGTAGCAAACCATATGAGTAAATCGGCTGCACAAGTTAGAAGAGCAGTAGAAACTTACTTAACTAATGTAACCAAAGGTTTGTAATAATTACTTACTAAAAAGCCTGTCTAAATAGTCTTCGTTGAATTCGATGAAGGTAGGTGCGCCTGAGGCTGTCGTATTTGGAATATCACATTCGCTTAAGGATTCGATCAAGCCATGCATTTCTTTTTGCCCTAAATTTTGACCTGCTTTAATGGCCATTTGACGTGCCATACAACGGATTAATTTTTCTCTTTTACTAAATTTCAGGTCGGCACTAAAATGCTTAAACTGTTCTAGTAACAATTCGATTGCATTTTTTTCGTTACCTGCTAACACATCAGCAGGGATACCTTGTATGATAAAGCTATTGGCTCCAAAAGCTTCAATTTCATACCCAATGTTCGCTAAGTCTTCGATCATCTCTTCTAATAGTACCGCATCGCTTGCGCTCAATTCCAATACCACAGGGAAAAGACTTTTTTGTGTAGCATGTGGTTGCATGCTTGCCTTTTGGTATTTTTCGTATAAGACCCTTTCGTGAGCTAATTGCTGATGAAGGATAATCAAGCCACTCTTAGTGGGGGCTATAATATAGGTCTGATGCAATTGCATTAAAAATGCATCTTCTGGCACTGACAAAGATTCATCTTCCTTGTACAAACCCATAGAAGAGGATTTGACAATGAATTCTTGGTTGGCTGCAGGCATTTCGTTAAAAAAACTTTTCCAGTCTTGTTGGTCTGCCTTGTCTGATTTAGGAATAAAATGCGCCTGATTTTTTTGAGTAAATCCTTCGTACAATGATTTTCTTGAAGTTTCCTGTACCTGTCCTTCTGTGAATGGTTTTTGAATCGCATCCAATTGTTGAATATTGGCGTCTAATGAAAAATCCAAAGAAGGAGCAATACTAAATTGAGCAAGGGCGTGTTTGACTGCAGCTTGCACAAATGCATAGATGATTTTATCGTCTTCGAATTTTATTTCTTGTTTCGTAGGATGTACGTTGATATCCACTTTAGACGGATCAACATCGATGTATAAAATATAACTAGGGAAACTATCTTTTGCAATCAATCCCTCAAAAGCATTGGCAATGGCATGATGTAGGTAAGCACTTTTGATAAAACGTCTATTGACAAAAAAGTACTGATCACTCCTGGTTTTTTTTGCCGTTTCTGGCTTGCCTACAAATCCTGAAATAGTTAAATAGTCTGTGTGTTCGCCTACCGTCACCAATTTACTTTGGTAACTATTGCCCAACACCTGAATGGCTCTCTGTTTAAAACTGCCACCTTCCCAATGGTACACTTCCTGACCGTTATTATTTAAATTAAAATAGATCTCGGGGAAGGCCAATGCTACTCTTGTAAATTCTTCTAATATATGTTTTAACTCAGCCGAGTTGCTTTTTAAAAAATTTCTTCTGGCAGGCACGTTGAAAAATAAATTCTTCATGCTGATGCTTGTCCCAACTGGAGTTGCTACAGGATTGGTTGAACTTACCTTGCTATTTTCAATGTCTACTGCTACACCCACTTCATCTTCCGCTCTTCTTGTTTTTAATTGAACTTGAGCGACAGCAGCGATAGAAGCCAAGGCTTCCCCTCTAAAACCCATCGTACGAATTTGGAACAAATCTTCAATGACATTGATTTTACTGGTGGCATGTCTTGCAAAGGCATTTTGTGCATCTTTTTCGGACATCCCTTTGCCATTATCAATGACCTGTATTAAAGACTTTCCTGCTTCATTGATGATTAATCGAATTTCTGTGGCTTCAGCATCTACCGCATTTTCCAACAATTCTTTGACAGCACTGGCTGGTCTTTGTATGACTTCGCCTGCCGCAATTTGATTGGCAATATGATCTGGTAATAAATGAATTGTTTCGGCCACTGAATTAACAATTTTAAAGTGTGTAAAAGTAGTAAATTTGCCTCTTAATAACGAACCTTATGCAGAGAACAGCAGACATTCAAAAATTAACCCATAAATACCTCCCGACGGACTTTGTTTTAACGGATTGGGCAAGTTTAGAGCCATTTTTTAAAGAATTAAATGACCGTACCATTGATTCTGTCGCTAGTTTAGAGGCATGGTTGATGGATTTGAGCGAATTGGAGGCTTGTATCAGTGAGGACGCTTGTTGGAGACAAATTAAAATGACCTGCGATACCACCGATAAAAGTTTAGAAGAAGCTTTTACTTATTTCTGCATGGAGATACAGCCAAAAATTCAACCTTATGCAGATGCATTAAATAAAAAATTGATTGCTTCAGCATTTACTGCGCAATTAGATCAAGAAAAATACCATACTTATTTAAGGGCTGTGCGCAATAATATTGAATTATTTAGAACTGAAAATATTCCTATTCAAGCAGAGTTAAGTGTGCTGCAACAACAGTATGGCACAATTGCCGGTAAGATGACGATTGAAGTAGGTGGTAAAGAATATACTTTACAGCAAGCTGCGCAATTTTTAGAAAATGAAGACCGCGCTTTTAGAGAAGAAGTGTACCGAAAAATTCAAACAAGGCGCTTGCAAGATCAAGCGGCTTTGCATGATTTGTTTACGAGCTTGGTACAAAAAAGACATCAAGTAGCGTTAAATGCTGGATTCGAAAATTACCGTGATTACAAATTTGCAGAACTAGGACGCTTTGATTATACGAAAGAAGATTGCTTTCAGTTTCATGAAGCGGTGAAACTGCATGTAATGCCTTTGATTGAAAAAATCTACGAACGTAAAAAAGCTAAATTAGGGGTAGAAGCATTGAAGCCATGGGACTTAGAAGCAGAGCCGGCTGGCACAAAACCATTACGTCCATTTACAGACGGGGAAGATTTATATAAAAAGTCGGTTGCATGTTTTGAGCAGATTGATCCTTTCTTTGCTGCTTGTTTAACAAAGATGAATGACCTTAAACATTTTGATTTAGAAAGCAGAAAAGGCAAAGCGCCAGGCGGGTACAATTGTCCTTTGGCTGAATCTGGTGCACCTTTTATTTTTATGAATGCTGCTGGTCAGATGAGTGATGTAACAACGATGGTGCACGAGGGTGGCCATGCGGTACATTCTTTTTTAGCACATCAATTATCCTTAAGTGCTTTTAAAGAATACCCCATGGAAATTGCCGAAGTGGCAAGTATGTCTATGGAATTATTTAGTATGAATCATTGGCAATCCTTCTTTGACAAAGAAGAAGATTTAAAGAGAGCTATTGAACATCAATTAGAGAGAACCATTACCATTTTTCCTTGGATTGCAATCATTGATAAATTTCAACATTGGGTGTACACTCATCCTGAGCATACCATTGAGCAAAGAACCAATGAGTGGCAAAATATTGTAAAAGAGTTTTCTTGTAAGGTTTTAAACCAGTCTGGCTTAAAAGAATTTAGAGCGATTGGCTGGCAAAGACAATTGCATTTATTTGAAGTGCCTTTTTATTATATCGAGTATGGCATTGCACAGTTAGGTGCCATTGGGATGTGGATGCAGTATCAAAAAAATCCAAAACAAGCATTGGAAAATTACATGAATGCATTGGCGCTTGGAGGCACCAAGACTTTACCAGAATTGTATCAAACAGCAGGTATAGCATTTAATTTCTCACCTGCTTATGTAAAAGATTTAATGGAATTTACCAATCAAGAATTAGAAAAATTATACCACTAAATTTAAAATGTAAAAACTATGAAAAAAAGGCTTATTGTATTTCTTTTAAGTATTGCATCGTTTAGTGCTATGGCACAAAAGCCAGCCTCTGCACCTACTGGTAAATCAGATCCTTCTATGCCCGTTTACTTAGTGGATGGGGTAGAAATGCCTTACGCTAAAGTGGTAAAATTAAATACCGCTTTGATTGCTTCAATGGATGTATACAAAGGAGCGGACGCGATTGCCAAATTTGGCTCAAAGTACAAGCACGGGGTCGTGATTGTGAAATTAAAAAAGACAAATAAAAAATAAAGGAGCAATTTTAAGATCAACTAGCTCCTTTCAAATAAAAAAAGACCTCGAATTAGAGGTCTTTTTTTTATGCGTTGTTGCCAGCAGGATTTTCTCCACCTGGACGAGGTCCGTTATGTTGTCCCCCCTGTGGTCTTGGGCCACCTTGCGGTCTAGGTCCTTGAGGACGAGGTCCGTTATTTGGGCCGCCTTGAGGTCTAGGACCATTTTGAGGCCTAGGGCCTTGAGGGCGAGGTCCGTTATGTTGTCCACCCTGTGGTCTTGGACCACCTTGCGGTCTAGGCCCTTGAGGACCTTGGCCATTTGATCTTGGATCATTGGACTGACCTTGTGGTGCTCTATAATTTCTTTGTTGATCTCTTCTGCGTCGGTCATTCTTTTCTAAAGAACGTAGACTGATCTGACCTACTAATTCAACAAATTCAGGTTCTACTTCTTTATTCTTATTAATGATTTCTACTGCTTCTAATTCTTCTACTGCAATACCTTGTTGGTTCAATTTCTTAATTTCCTTTACACGCTCAATGGTTAAAGGATAATGCTTGGTATTATTAGGTAGGGTATACCACATTAAATTTTTGAAAATATCCTTCTTGATTAAGAATGCTTGGCCCATTGCAGTTTGTAAATTGTCTGCATAATCCGGGAAAGCTTGTAAAGCATCTAAATAAGTATCTAATTCAAAATTCAAACAACATTTTAAACGACCGCATTGGCCACTTAATTTGGTTTGGTTAATCGATAAATTTTGATAACGAGCTGCTGTGGTATTCACGCTCTTAAAATCATGCAACCAAGTGCTACAACAAAGCTCACGACCACAACTTCCAATGCCACCCACTTTTGCCGCTTCTTGGCGAATACCAATTTGACGCATTTCTACTTTTACTTTAAACTCACTAGCGAAAATTCGAATCAACTCTCTAAAGTCAATACGATCATCTGCTGTGTAAA
>JBEDDG010000053.1:0-5596 GCA_041176305.1 Bacteroidota bacterium
CATCATTTGCAATTACTTTCGCAGCACGCTCTAATAAACGGCTATGCAAGTAGAATACGTCTCCTGGATAAGCCTCACGACCTGGAGGACGACGTAACAATAATGACACCTCACGGTAAGCTACTGCCTGCTTAGATAAGTCATCAAATACAATCAACGCTGGTTTACCACAGTCACGGAAGAATTCACCCACCGCTGCACCTGCAAACGGAGCGTAGAATTGTTGTGGAGCTGGATCTGCTGCAGAAGCGGCAACGATCGTTGTATAAGCCATCGCGCCGTTCTCTTCTAAAGTTTTCATCACACCGGCAATGGTAGATGCTTTTTGACCAATCGCCACATAGATACAATACACTGGTTGACCAGCATCGTAAAATTCTTTTTGATTGATAATGGTATCCACACAAATGGCAGTCTTACCTGTTTGACGGTCACCAATGACCAATTCACGTTGTCCACGACCAATAGGAATCATCGCATCAATCGCTTTGATACCAGTTTGCAATGGTTCCTTTACAGGCTCACGGAAGATTACCCCTGGCGCTTTACGCTCCAATGGCATTTCATACAATTCGCCTTTAATTGGACCTTTGCCGTCAATTGGCTCACCCAACATATTGATTACACGACCTACTAAACCGTCTCCTACTTTAATAGAAGCGATTTGACCAGTTCTTTTTACTTTGTCTCCTTCTTTGATTTGCTTGCTATCACCCATCATTACCACACCCACATTGTCTTCCTCTAGGTTCAAGGCAATTGCTTTGGTGCCGTTTTCAAATTCAACCAACTCACCACTGCTTACACCGTTCAAACCATATACACGGGCAATACCATCACCCACTTGTAATACAGTTCCTACTTCTTCTAAATCAGCAGAAGCATTAAAGTTGCTTAATTGCTGTCTAAGAATTGCGGATATTTCATCAGGTTTAATGTCCACCATAAATACTTATTTAATGTATGATTGTTATTTTAATTATATTTTAGAAATAAATTCGTTAGATAAAAATTGCTTTTTAATATCCAATAAATCTCTTCGAATACTTGCGTCAATTAGGTTATTGTCAAAAGACAATACAAAGCCACCAATTAAATCTTCGTTGGTATGGGTTGTTAACTCCACAGTTTTGAATTGTGTTTCTGCTTTGATCTTTTGTTCAATCGCTTGCTTTAAATCTTCTCCAATAGCTACTGCTGTAGTTAAGCTCACTTGATGGATGCCTTTTAAAGCATTGTATTGTTCAATGAATGCAGTGGCGATTTCTGGCAAAGCGCTTTCTCTGCTTTTCTTAATCAATAAAACAAAGAAGGATAAAGACAAAGTACTCACCGCCTCTTTGATCACCGCCAAAATGATTGCATTTTTTTGGTCAGCTTTGATAATAGGACTTCTTAACACATTCACAAAATCTTGGCTTTGAGCACATACTGATTGAAAATATTTCATATCAGCATACACTGCATCCAATTGATTTTGTTCAACGGCTAAGTCGAGTAAGCTCTTTGCGTATCTTCCTGCTAAACGTACGTTGGGCATTTCTTACTTTTTAATTTAACTTAACTCCTTCAGCGATTTGTTTAATATAGCTTTCTTGATCTGCTTTATTAGACAATTCTTTTCTTAATACTTTCTCTGCTACTTCAACAACCAATGTGCCCACCTGATTTTTAACTTCAGTCAAAGCAGCATTTTTTTGTTGAGTGATCGCCAATTGTGCATCGTTGATAATGCGCTCATATTCATGCTTCGCTTTATCTTTTGCATCGGCAACCATTTTATCTGCAGTCTCTTTTGCGTCTTTTAACAATCCAGCTCTTTCCTCACGTGCCTTCGCTAACAATGCTTCATTTTCATTTTGCATTGCAGCAATTTCTGCTTTCATCTTGTCCGCACGTAAGAGTGCTTCTTCGATACCGTTTTCACGTTCAGCAATTGCTTTTAACATTGGTTTCCAAGCAAACTTGCCCAACACAACTAAAAGCACTACAAAAGCAATGGTGTTCCAAAATACCAAACCGATATCTGGTAACACAAGTGGATTTACTTCTAATAAGAACATACGATTCGTTTATCTTAATTAATGATTCAATTTTTAAAAAATAGGCCTTTCGCCCTGTGCTAGGGCCTATTTATTTTCTTTAGGAAATCCTCCGCAGATTATCCGTTACCCAAAAGGGCAACTACCACAGCAAACAAGGCAACGGCCTCAACGAATGCAGCAGCAACAATCATGCTTGAACGGATTTCGTTCGCAGCTTCTGGCTGACGAGCAATACCTTCAACAGCACCTTTACCAATCATACCGATACCTAATCCAGCACCGATAGCAGCTAATCCAGCGCCAATTGCAGCAATACTTCCTACCATTTTTTTACGTTTTAATTGTTATTGAAAAAAAGTTAAATATTTTTTAATGATGTGCTTCTTCTTTATGATCATGGTGATGCTCTTCGTTGGCCATTCCAATATACATTGCAGTAAGCATCGTGAAGATATAGGCTTGCAAAAAGGCAACCAATAATTCAATCATGCCAATAAACACTGCGAATGGAACTGCGATCGCAGAAGCATACACGGTCTTGAAAATAAATATGATACAAATCAAACTCAATACTAAAATGTGTCCTGCTGTAATGTTCGCAAACAATCGAATCATTAAAGAAATTGGCTTAGTAAACACTCCGATTAATTCGATAGGTGCTAAGAACAGTTTCATACTCCAATGCATTCCTGGCATCCAGAAAATATGCTCCCAGTAGTTTTTGTTAGCGCTTAGATTCACCACAATGAAAACACAAACTGCTAAAGTCATGGTGAAAGCAATATTACCGCTCACATTGGCACCACCTGGGAAGAAAGGAATCAACCCTAAGAAGTTGTTCACCAAAATCAAGAAAAATATAGTCAATAAAAAAGGCATGAACTTGGCATACTTCTTTTTACCAATATTTGGAATCGCTAATTCATCTCTCACAAATAACACAATCGGCTCCATGAAAGATTGAACACCTTTAGGTGCAGAAGTAACCCCTGTCTTTTTATACGCTGATGCTGCAGATAAAATCACCACTAAAATGATGAACACTGACACCAACAAAGATGCTACGTTTTTAGTAATTGAGAAATCCCATAAACTTGCAGTCGCCGCTTCATCAATCGCGCCAGTCGCATCTACAACTTTTACTTTCCCTTCAAAAATTTTATAATCAAAATTGCCTTTGTACAAAATAGGCTCATGATGTTCGTCCATGAATTTTGCAGAAGAAAAAACTTCCAAGCCTTTAGGGGTATATAAAATCACGGGCAAAGCAACAGAGGTATGTCCCCATAAATGCCAGCTATGATCATCCTTGATGTGCTCTAAAATTGTTTCAGTTACATTGAATTCTTTTGCTTCATGTCCCGCTTCAGCTGTATGCGCTAAAGTATCAGTAGCAGCAGCTACATTTGAATCTACCGCTGCATGTAATGAATCCTGAGCAACTGCATGATTGCTTGTATGCGCCACTTTTTCGTTCGCAAATGAAGTACTAGCAAAAGCCAATGTAAATAAGCTCAAACACAATACCAGTAAAGATTTTATACGTCTAGATGCCATAGGGATCTCAAAATTTGCGGCAAAGATAGGAATAAACCTGCTGAAAAGACAGAATATTTAGCAGAAATATGGGTCAAAAAAAAATCTATCTCTTAGTTTTAAAACAATGATAATCAATCATTTATAAAATTACATACTCTTTTTAGGGTCAAATTGCATTTCGTTTAGGGCCTTATAGAATCCCCCCTGCTCCATTAAGGACTGATGCGTCCCTTTTTCGATGATTTTACCCTTCTCCAAAACAAGGATCTGATCGGCCTTTCGAATGGTGGATAATCGATGTGCGATGACGATAGAAGTTCGACCCTGAATTAGGGTTTCAATCGCTTTTTCGATCAACTGTTCGCTCTCTGTATCGATGGACGAAGTGGCTTCATCTAAAATTAAAATACTTGGATTGTAGAGTAATGCTCGAATGAAACTCAATAATTGTCTTTGTCCTAAACTTAGTGTGGCCCCTCTTTCCATCACCTGGTATTGATACCCACCTGGCAATTGCATAATGAAATCGTGCATACCAATCATCTTGGCTGCTGCTTCTACTTGGTCAGGTCGAATAGATGGATTGCGTAAAGTGATATTGTCATATACTGAACCTGAAAATAAAAATACATCCTGCAATACCACGCCAATTGAGGTTCTTAACCTGTCTAAGGAATAGTCCTCAATAGCAACACCATCTAATAAAATTTGTCCCGCTTGATAAGGATAAAGGCGGTTTAAAATACTAATTATTGAAGTTTTGCCACTTCCCGTTGGACCAACCAAGGCAACCGTTTCACCAGCAGTTACTTTAAAACTCAACTCATTTAAAATCCAATTGGGTGCTTCGTAAGCAAATTGCACTTTATTAAATTCAATGGCGCCTTGTATTTTTGCAGGGGCATATTGACCTTGATCTGGCGTAATATCTTCATTGTCTAAAATCTTAAACACACGTTCCGCTGCCACCATACCCATTTGCAAGACATTGAATTTATCTGCAATCATGCGGAGTGGTCTAAAAATTTGGTTTAAAAATAAAATAAAGGCCACCAATAAACCTGCATCTAATGATTGGCCTGCCACCCACCATACAATCAATCCAATACTCAATGCCAACACTACTTCCACCACCGGAAAAAATACAGAATAGGCAAAGATGGCTTTGATATTTGCTTTTTTGTGGTGCGTATTAATAACGTCAAATTTTTGCATCTCTTTTTCTTCTGCCGCAAAAGCTTGCACTACTTGCATACCAGAAATATGCTCTTGTACAAAAGCATTCAATGCAGCAACTGCATTACGCACCTGTACAAAACTTTTATTGACACTTTCTTTAAAAAAATAAGTAGCCACCAACATGATTGGGAATGGAATCAAACAGATCAATGTCAATTGCCAATTAATCACAAACATGGTGGTCAAAGTCACTACAATGGTTAAAAAATCAGCTATGATTGGAATTAAGCCATCGGAAAAAATATCATTAATGCTTTCAATATCGTTGATCGTTCTTGTAGTCAAAGTGCCAATAGGTGTTTTATCAAATTGACGCATTTCCCAATACATGATTTTTTGGTACACTTTATTTCTCAAGTCACGAATCACTTGTTGCCCTAACCAAGACATGCCATAAGTAAAACAAAAACGAAATAGGGTTTCAATGATGATAAATGCCACTTGAAAAAGCGAGATGGCCAAAATGAGCTGTAAGACTGATTGAAAGGACTCCGAAGGCAAGACCCAATTCACCCACTGAGGTAAAACGACCGATTTGCCTATCGCCAAATTCACCGTCGCTTGAATCAAATAAGGACGAATGGGTGTAGCAAAGGCTAAAAAAATACCCAAAAACACATTGATCCAAAAAATAAATTGGTAGGGCCCTACAAAAGAAAACACCCTTCTTAAGATAGAAGATTTGAATATTGGTTTAGGCTGGGTGGTTGACATAGCGGGTCAAAGTTACACCGCTTTTACGTATTTTCGTATAAGCATGGAAAGTACCAATC
>JBEDDG010000054.1:0-5592 GCA_041176305.1 Bacteroidota bacterium
AAAAGAAAACAGCTCCTAAAAAAGCAGTTAAGAAAGCAGTTGTAAAAAAAGCACCAGCTAAAAAAGCAACTCCTGCTAAAAAAGCAACTCCTGCTAAAAAGAAAACAGTTCCTAAAAAAGCAGTTAAGAAAGCAGTTGTAAAAAAAGCACCAGCTAAAAAAGCAGCTCCTGCTAAAAAGAAAACATCCCCTAAAAAAGTAGTAGCAACAGTTGCTGCTCCTGTTGTAGCAGAAACAACAGTGGTTGCGCCTACACTTTTCGAAACACCAAACACGGACAACAATCCAACAGCTTAATTAAAATAGCTTACTATAAATCCCGCTTCATGCGGGATTTTTTATTTCAATTCAAAACAACAACCTATGCGCAAAATACTTGTATTGTTAGCATGTCCGCTTTTTTTGTTTTCTCAGTCTGGCACCATTGCAGAGAAAACAAAAAATATGGAATTACGTAAAGGATTTTATGATTTTTACTGGGACAATGCCAATGGTAAAATTTACTTAGTCGTTGACAAACTAAATGCTCCTTTTTTATACGTCAACTCTCTGCCGGCAGGCCTAGGATCCAATGATATAGGGCTTGACAGAGGTCAATTAGGAGACTCTAGAATTGTCTATTTTAACCGTGTTGGAAAAAAATTACTGCTGACGCAGCCTAATTTAGACTATCGTGCCGTAACGAATGATATCAGAGAACAAAGAGCTGTTGACCAATCTTTTGCACAGTCTGTTTTGCATCATTTTACTATTGAAGCAGAAGAGCATACAAGCGATCCTTCGATGCATAAAGTTTTAATTGACATCACAAGCTTTTTATTAAGAGATGCACATGGTGTAGTGGAAAAAATTAAACGTGCAAGACAAGGTTCGTATACATTGAATGAAAATAGATCCGCTATCTACATTCAGAACACAAAAAATTTTCCAAAAAATGCCGAATTCGAAGCGACCATCACCTTTGTGGGTGGCACCGATGCAGGCAGGCTGGTTCAATCTGTAACCCCTTCTCCTGAAGCGATCACAGTTAGGATGCACCATAGTTTTGTAGCATTACCTGATAATAATTATACACCAAGAAAATACGATATCCGTAGTGGCTATTTTGGAACCACTTATTTTGATTACAGTTCTGACATTAGTGAACCAATTCAACAAATGGTGATTAATAGACATCGCCTTCAGAAAAAAGATCCTACTGCAGCAGTAAGTGAAGCAGTCAACCCAATCATTTACTATTTAGACAATGGTACACCAGAGCCTATTCGTTCTGCTTTATTAGAAGGAGGGAAATGGTGGAATCAAGCTTTTGAAGCAGCTGGTTATAAAAATGCTTTTCAATTGTATATCCTCCCTGATTCTGCGGACCCAATGGATATTCGTTACAATATGATTAACTGGGTGCATCGTTCCACCCGAGGATGGAGCTATGGCGCCTCAGTAGTTGACCCAAGAACTGGAGAAATTATTAAGGGTCAGGTTTCCCTTGGCTCATTACGCGTTAGACAAGATTATTTAATATTTGCTGCTTTACTGTCTCCTTATATAGATGGAAAACCTGTAACGGATGCTATGCGTAAAGCTGCAGTACATCGTTTAAGACAATTGTCTGCACATGAAATAGGCCATACATTAGGGTTACAACATAATTACGCCTCCAGCTTTAATGACAGGGCTTCTGTAATGGATTATCCGCACCCAAATGTCTTTGTAAACGAAGCAGGTGAAATAGATTTCTCTAAAATCTATACCGATGAAATTGGATTATGGGACAAACGTGCCATCACTTATGGTTATCAAGATTTTCCAAAAGGAACAGATGAATCAAAAGCACTCCAAAATTTATTAGAAGAAAATTCTAAAAATGGTTGGCAATTTATTGCGGACGCAGATGCAAGAGCTGCAGGTGGTATGCATCCTTATGCCCATCTTTGGGACAACCAACCCAATGCAACAGATGGATTGCTGCAAACAATCGCTGTTCGTACTAAAGCAATGGAGCAGTTTGGTGCAAATTCTATAAAGCAAGGCGCACCATTCGCAGTTTTAGAAGACGCATTGGTACCTGTGTATAATTACCATCGTTACCAATATGAAGCAGTAACAAAATTAATTGGTGGTGTAAATTATCAATATAGTGTTAAGGGAGATCAAAATCAGATTCAACCTACAATCTTGTCAAAAGCGACACAACAAAAAGCGCTAGACCTTGCACTTACATGTTTGTCTCCTAGTTTCTTAACGATCCCAGAAAATATTTTACAAATGATACCGCCAAGACCACCCATGTATTATGGAGTTGGCGAATTATTTACAAAAAGAACTGGATTAAGTTTTGACGCTTTGTCTCCTGCAGAAGCATTGGTAGACTTTGAATTATCTTTCCTATTCAATGCAGAAAGAGCAAATCGTTTAGTACAAAATAAAGCGAGAGCCAATACATTAGGCTGGGACAATGTACTTGATGCAGTATTGGAAAAGACCTGGTATGCACCAGCTGTAACTGGTTTAGCAGGATCAGTTCAGTTGCAAACACAACAACAAACACTCAGTTGGTTGATTGGCTTAAGTCAAAGTAATGAAGCCAATTTTGAAGTAAAAAGCATTTGCAACAATAGATTGAATCAATTGAAAACTAAATTAACTAGTTTGTCAATTAGCAATCCAAAGTTAACAGCACACTATCAATTTGCGATTCATAGAATCAATGACCCAGAAAAAATTACACTCCCTAAACCTGTAGTGATTCCTCCAGGTGCTCCTATAGGATGTGATTAACTAAGTCGACCCTTAGTTTTTCTAAGGACCGACTTAACGCAAAAGAAGCCCGATCAATTTGAACGGGCTTCTTTTATCGAATATGCTAATTAGGAAAAACGACTTATGCCAACATGCGTAATGGTTCTTCTAATAAACTCTTTAATGTTTGTAAGAACGCAGCACCTGTTGCTCCATCCACCACACGGTGATCGCAACTTAATGTTACATTCATCACATTACCAGGAACAATGGCACCATCTTTCACAATTGGTTCTTGCGCAATACCACCTACTGCTAAAATACAAGCATCTGGAGGATTGATGATCGCTGTAAATGAATCAATACCAAACATACCTAAATTAGAGATAGTGAAAGTACTTCCCTCCCAGTCTGCTGGTTGTAATTTTTTGTCTTTTGCTTTTTTAGCGAACTCTTTTACGGTACCGCTAATTTGAGACAAAGACAAGCCATCCGCAAATCTTAATACAGGTACCAATAAACCTTCGTCTACTGCTACAGCAATACCAATATTCACATGGTGGTTTTCTCTGATAAAATCTCCCATCCAACTGCTATTCACTTTTGGATGTTGCTTCAATGATAAAGCAGTTGCTTTCACAATCATATCATTGAAACTAATCTTAGTTGTCGCATTTTCATTCAATAAGGTACGTGCTTTAATAGCTGCATCCATATTGATTTTCATGGTCAAGTAAAAATGAGGGGCAGTAAATAAACTTTCACTCAAGCGCTTCGCAATCACTTTACGCATTTGAGACACAGGTGTATCCACAAAGCTGACTGTGCCAGCAGGAACAAATGAACTTGTGCCAGCAGTTGCAGTTGGAGCCGCTGCGGTTGCTGTACCTGGTGTATAATTTTCTAGATCTGTTCTTGTAATTCTTCCATGCTCTCCTGTACCTTTTACAAATTTCAAGTCAATGCCTTTTTCTTTAGCAATTTTCTTTGCTAGAGGTGAAGCAAAAATTCTTCCTTCGTTTACTACTTGTGTAGTTTCAGTTGGAGCCGCTGCAACTGGTGCTGGTGCAGCAGTTGGAGCTGATGGAGTTGGGGCAGCTGCTGGTGCTGATGCAGCACCGCCTTTGATGGCAGCTACAATTGGTGCAATGTCTAAACCTTGTTGTCCAATGATACAAAGTAAGTCGTTGACTAAAATCTTTTCGCCTTTTTGAGCACCTTGGTATAATAAAATTCCATCCTTATAAGATTCTAATTCCATCGTCGCCTTATCGGTTTCGATGTCAGCTAATACTTCTCCTTTTTTAACGGTATCTCCTACTTTCTTCTGCCATCCTGCAATCACGCCTTCCGTCATCGTATCACTTAAACGTGGCATCAATACCACTTCTTCCATTGCTGAAAAATCCACCGATGGTGCTGCAGGAGCAGCAACTGATGCAGCAGTTGGAGCTGATGGAGCTGGTGCAGCTTCAACACTTGTTCCAGCGGCACCCGTATTTTGTGCAATTAAAGCAGTCACATCTTCCCCTGCTTTTCCAAAAATGGCTAATAAATCGTTTACTTGTAATTTTCCACCACGAGGCGTACCAATGTGTAATAACACACCGTCTTGATAGCTCTCCAATTCCATGGTTGCTTTGTCCGTTTCTATTTCTGCTAATAAATCACCTTTTTTAACGGTATCCCCCACATTTTTGTGCCAAGCCGCAATCACACCTTCAGTCATGGTGTCACTTAAACGGGGCATTAATATTACTTCTGCCATAGGTAAAAAGCTAATTTGTAATTGAGTCGTGAAATTACATCAAAAATGTATTTTTTCCCACCGAAAAGGGCAATTTTATAGCAAAATAGGGCAAATTAGGGCAGATAAGAATGAAATCTGATCTTGTACTGACCTACTATTGACCCTGTGCTAAACTATATGCTTTTTTGTCTCCCCACATGTTCAATATTTCAATGGAACTCACCTGAAAATCTTTAGACAAATTAGTATACAATTCAACGATATCAAGTTGCGTAAGTGATGTATTTGGATCTGTTTCGAATCTTAACCTAAATTGGTTCACTAAATTCGTATACACCGACCCTGTTGGCCAAACCTGCGTCCCTCTGTTAGAGATAGTTACTAATTTCAAATTTCCTTTCTCTTGCTTTTGGGCAATAGTAGCTATCTCTTTGGGTTGTAAAGTTGACTCTACAAAGAAATCTGCACCCAAGATTTTATGAGGCTCTTTGTTAGCACTTAACAACATAGGATTAGTGGTAATCGCACTATTCGTTGGAACAAAATCAAAATTTTGCAAGGCTGGTCTTGGATTGTATTTAGGTTGTTTGCCAAAATTATCAATGATGGCTTGTGCAAATACGGTTGTATTCACTGAAGGGATGGACTTATCGCCAAAGTCACCAGTATGAACGCCCGACTCTAATGTAAACAATAAAGCATTTTCAATCATTACTGCCTTTTCCATCATTCCAAGATGACGCAACATATTTAAGCCACTCAATAATAATGAAGTTGGATTGGCAATATTTTTTCCGGCAATATCTGGTGCTGTACCGTGTACTGCTTCAAAAATAGAGATATGATCTCCAATATTTGATGATGGCGCAAAACCAAGCCCACCAACCAATCCAGCACATAAGTCACTCACTATATCACCTTGTAAATTAGTTAACACAATCACATCAAACAAATCTGGACGACTTACTAATTTCATACATAAGTCATCTACAATTACATCATCCGCTTTTAAATTCGGATATTCTTTTGCCACTTCATTGAATACTTCCAAGAATAATCCATCCGTCAACTTCATGATATTAGCTTTATGGCCGCATGTAATTC
>JBEDDG010000055.1:0-5523 GCA_041176305.1 Bacteroidota bacterium
ATAGTCACGGATATTTTTTTTCAATTGGGCACCATAAGGACCGTAATCGTATACTGCACTTAATCCATCATAGATTTCACTACTTGGAAAAACAAATCCGTATTCTTTGGCATGCGAAATAATCGCTTGTAATGTATTATCTGTAACTGTCTTGCTCATAGTTTGCAAATATAGGTCTAGAAAAGATTATGGTTGTAATTTTTCGTTGTTTTGATGTCTTTCCTTGTCTCTGTTGGTTTTCTTTTGGAGATTTTGTTCAAAAGCAGCCGTTAAATCCACCCCTGTTTGATTCGCCAAACAAATTAATACAAATAAAACATCGGCCATCTCGTCGCCCAAATCGGCTTGTCCTTCTTTATTTTTAAATGATTGATCGCCGTATTGACGCACCATCAGCCTAGACAGTTCTCCCACTTCTTCCATCAACACACCTAGGTTTGTTAACTCACTAAAATACTTAACGCCAACTGTTTTGATCCAATGGTCTACTTGTTCCTGTGCTGTTTTGATGCTGATCTCCTTTGACATATTATTCCCTATTTTTTGAATCTATAAAAATGGTGACTGGACCATTATTGGTCAATGTGACTTGCATGTCTGCACCGAATACCCCTGTGGCAATTGGTCTTCCTAATTCCTGGTTTAATTCTTGAATCATTGCTTCGTAAATAGGTATGGCAACCTCCGGCTTCGCAGCGGCTATATAGGAAGGTCTGTTTCCTTTTTTTGTGGCTGCATACAATGTAAACTGACTAATCAGTAAGATAGATCCTCCTATGTCTTTTACACTTAAATTCATGACCCCTTCTGCGTCATCAAAAATGCGCAATTGGACCAGTTTGTTGGCGATCCATTGAATATCCTCCTGGGTATCTTCATTTTGAATCCCTAAAAGCACCATCAAACCCGCTTGGATGGCTCCTTTCACCTGCCCCTCTACCGTGACACTGGCTGCTGATACTCTTTGGATAATGACTCTCATAAAGATGCTATTTACTGCATGAAGATAAACAAAACTATTTTCACTAATTTAGCTGTAATTTCAACGCCTTGAGTAGTATTAAAAAATTAGCCAGTCAGACCGCATGGTACGGACTTAGTTCAATAGCCGCTAGGTTTATTAGCTATTTGCTTACCCCCTATTTAACCTATAAGCTTACTGATATCGCTTATGGTGAAAATTCGATTGTCTATGCTTTTATCCCTTTTTTAAATGTATTGGTGACGCATGGGATGGAAACAGCCTATTTCAGGTTTGGAACCAAAGAAAATGAGGAGGAAATATTTAACACAAGTAGCCTCTCCATGTTTTTTGTCACAGCCTTAGTACTCGTTGGCTTGTTCACTTGGCAGATCCCTTTGGCCAACTTATTACAAATTAATTTACATCCAGAATACATTAGTTTATTAGCATGGATTGTTGCCTTGGATGCCATCACTACGATTCCTTTTTCAAGATTAAGGTTACAAGGTCGTCCCAAAAAATTTGCTTTGATTAAAGTGGGGGGCATCCTTATTAATATTCTTGCCACTTACCTTTTAATTAGTAGTCTACCGCAATTTGCTCAAAACAATCCAAATAGTTTTTTAGCATCCCTCTATACTCCTAATTGGGAAGTGGGTTACATATTAATTGCAGGAATTGTTCAAAATGTATTTGTACTGATTTTATTACAAAAAGAAATTAGATCCATTCGTTTTAAATTCAATTTTAAACTTTGGTGGTCAATGATGGTGTACGCACTGCCCTTGATTCTAGTAGGTTTTGGAGGGATGATCAATGAAACCTTAGACCGCATCATGCTTGGCTGGTGGGCCCCAGGAGGCAGTCCAGAAGCCAATAAGGCATTAGTAGGTATCTATAGCGCTTGTTATAAATTAGCAATATTGATTACCATTTCGATTCAGGCTTTTCGCATGGGTGCTGAACCATTTTTCTTTAAACAAGCTGAATCAGATCAAGCTCAAAAAACCTATGCAAGGGTGATGAAGTTTTTTGTGATTACTTTATGCGTGATGTTTTTAGGCGTTGTCTTGTACATTGATATTTGGAAATTATTTATTCAAAATCCTGCGATGTATGTTGGCTTACGTGTGGTGCCTATTTTATTAATTGCCAATATGTTTTTAGGCGTGTATTATAACTTGAGTATTTGGTATAAGCTTAGCAATAAAACCATGGCAGGTGCATGGATCACTTTATTAGGTGCACTTATCACCGTCTTAATTAATTATATCGCTATTCCTCATTTTGGTTATATGGCAAGTGCATGGGCCACCTTCTTTTGTTATGGCACCATGATGGTGGTGAGTTATCAATGGGGCCAACGCGTTTACCCTGTGCCTTATGCCACTAAAAAACTAATTGCTTACTTTATCATCGCCTTAATCGTATATGGCATCAATACTTTGTTGCATTTAGTTTCAAGCAATCAGCCTTTCAATTATTTATTTGCTAGCATTTTACTTTTCGCATTTATCTTTTTCGTGTTACGTGTGGAAAGAAAAGAGCTGCAATCCATCTTTAGAAAATCAAACTAATGGCAGAAGATTTAACCCTGCATCAGGGCACTAAAAAAGAACAATACGAATCTTTGATTCCACAAATCAAAGGTTTAATGACAGGAGAGCCTAATTTAATCGCCAACTTAGGCAATATTGCTGCGGCACTCAAAGAACAATTCAATTGGTTATGGGTGGGCTTTTATTGGGTAGAAGGCGAAGAGTTAGTGTTAGCACCCTTCCAAGGTCCAGTGGCTTGTACGCGCATTAAAAAAGGACGTGGCGTTTGTGGAACAACTTGGGAGAAAGGCATGACCTTAATCGTAGACGATGTAGAAAAGTTTCCTGGTCATATTGCTTGCAGCAGTGCTTCAAGATCTGAAATTGTCATTCCCGTTTTTCAAAATGGTCAAATAGTTGGTGTTTTAGATGTAGATAGCACCGAATTAGCGCATTTTGATACCATTGACCAACAGTATTTGGAGGAAATTGTCGGGTTCTTAGACCAATTTTAAAAATAATCATTTAAGTTTGCAGCCCCTAAGCGGATGTGGCGAAATTGGCAGACGCACTAGACTTAGGATCTAGCGCCGCGAGGCGTGTGGGTTCGACCCCCTCCATCCGCACAGATTTTATATAAAAAAGGCCTCATTTGAGGCCTTTTTTATTACCTTTGCCCCCCTTAAACCATACAATTAAGTAGTAAAAATACACTTATGGCAACCATAAAAAGAACCAACATTGCACCCTTAAATGATCAGTTAACGGTGACGATTTCTAAAGCAGATTATTTAACTGCTTACGAGACAAGTTTAAAAAAGCATGCCAAAACGGCTAATATTCCTGGATTCAGAAAAGGAATGGTACCTGCTGGGATGATCAAAAAAATGTACGGACAATCTGTTTTCACTGATGTGATTTTAAAGACAGTAGAAAATGAGATGAACCAATATATTGCGAAAGAGAAGATTGACATCTTTGCACAACCACTTCCATTGGAAACTGCATTCGCAACTATGGATCAAAATAATCCAACTGACTACGATTTTTCTTTTGAAATTGGTTTAAAGCCAAGCTTTGAAATCAAAGCAAAAGACATCAAAGTTAAAAGATATAAAATTCAAGTGACGGACGAAATGATTCAAAACGAAGTAGAGCGTTTGCAAATCAGAAATGGCAACATGACTGAGCCAGAAGCGGCTACGAGCGAAGACAATGTATTGAATGTCACTTTCATCGAGTCTGATAAAGACGGGAATGAAGTAGAAGGTGGTATCAGAAAAGATAATTCTTTATTGATCAAATACTTTAGCGAAAAACAAAGAAAATCATTCATTGGCAAAAAGAACGACGATACAGTTGTATTGCAGTTGAAGAAAGCCTTTGAAGAGAAAGAATTGGATATCATTTTGAACGACTTAGCATTGACAAAAGAAGATGCAGATAAGTTTTTCAAATTAGTGATCACTAAAGTTGGCTTAGTAGAGAAAGCGCCTTTAGATGAAACTTTGTTTACGGTGACTTATCCAAACCAAGCCATCACCAACGAAGCGGAATTCAAAGCGGCTGTAAAGAAAGATATTGAAGGTTATTACGAGCAACAAGCTAAAAATCAAGTACACGATCAAATTTACCATAGCTTGATTGAACAAACGAAGATGGACTTCCCTGTTGCCTTCTTAAAACGTTGGTTGCAAAAAGGCGGTGAAAAACAAAGAACCGAAGAAGAAGCAGAAAAAGAATATCCAGTTTTCCAAGACCAATTAAAATGGACCGTGATTAGCACGCAATTAATTGGTGACTATAAATTGGAAGTGGTTGCAGACGACTTAAAGAATTTTGCAAAGCAACAATTGATGAGCTACATGGGCGGACAATTAGGCGCATTAGGCGACAACGACCAGTGGTTAGAAGATTATGCAGCGCGTATGATGCAAGACAGAAAGTTTGTAGAAGATAGCTACCATAGAATTAGCACGGATAAATTATTCAATGCTTTAGAAGCAGAAGTAACTGCCAAAGAAGAACCAATTGCTGCAGAGAAATTTGCCGATTTATTGAATAGCCACAAGCACTAATCAAACGGACTACTTTTAATAAGTTGACTAAAAGCCCCGTATCCCGGGGCTTTTGTTTTGAAGCAGCCTAATAAAATATAGGCTACTCCAAAACAACGTTGATGATTTTTAAGCCCCTTGGCGGGGCTTTTTTATTGAAAAACCTGTTTAAATCGGAGGGAGCCCTCCTATCCCCCATTTTACTTGTCTTTTAAGGTAAATTTGGCACCCTTTTTGCAATAGCTTAGGAGAATAGGTTTTACCTTTACGCACAGAAAAAAGCAATTATGAACATAGGAAAAGAATTTGAAAAATACGCGATCAAACATAGAGGGATCGGAAGTAATAGTCTTCACCAATACCAAAATAGTGTCACCAACCTGACACCCTATATTATTGAAGAAAGACCCATGAATGTAGCGAGCATGGACGTGTTTAGCCGTTTAATGATGGACAGAATTATTTTCTTGGGTGAAGGCATCAATGATTATGTAGCGAATATCGTTACAGCTCAATTGCTTTTCTTAGAAAGTACAGATCGTACCAAGGATATTCAAATGTATATCAATAGCCCAGGCGGTAGCGTCTATGCAGGATTAGGTATTTATGATACCATGCAATTTATTAGCCCCGATGTAGCTACTATTTGTACTGGGATGGCGGCAAGTATGGGTGCCATTTTATTATGCGCGGGTGTAGAAGGTAAAAGAACTGCATTAAGACATAGCAGAATCATGTTGCACCAACCAAGTGGTGCGATTGGAGGTCAAGCATCTGATATTGAAATTACAGCAAGAGAAATTAAGAAATTGAAGCACGAATTATACGAAGTCATTGCAACACATACCCATAAGGAGGTTGAGTTAGTGGCGAAGGATTGTGACAGAGACTTCTGGATGACCGCTGCAGAAGGTAAAGCTTATGGATTGGTGGATGAAGTTTTATTGACCAACCCAAGAAAAGT
>JBEDDG010000056.1:0-5509 GCA_041176305.1 Bacteroidota bacterium
TAAGTAGTAGCTAGGCTTAATGGCTAGCTTTGCGACCAATCGTGAAAGCAGGTATACATATCGCCTTAGTGGGGAATCCCAACAGTGGAAAAAGTTCGCTTTTTAATGCCCTAACCGGCTTACAACAAAAAGTAGGCAATTTCCCTGGCGTCACTGTGGACAAGAAAACAGGAGACCTGCAAATTGGCACCCATCCTAGTACTTTGATTGATTTGCCTGGCACTTATAGTTTTTATCCAAAAAGAGAGGACGAGTGGGTGGCTTACCGAGTTTTAATGGGGGTAGATGAGGACGTAAAAACAGATGTGATTTTATTAGTAGCGGATGCCAGTAATTTAAAAAGGAATTTGCTTTTTTGTAGTCAAATCATTGACTTAAAAATTCCAGTCGTATTGGCGCTAACGATGAATGACCTTGCGCAAAAAAAAGGCATTAAAATAGATATTGCTGGATTACAAAGCGACTTGGGTATTCCTGTGGTGGCAGTAGATGCAAGAAAAAATAAAGGCTTAGTTGAACTAAAAAAAGTATTGGGGCAAATCATTGAAACACCGCGTTCAAAAAATCAGGAAAGTTTTATTGATAATAAAAACCTTGCTCCTGCATCCATTGATGCATTTAAGCAAACCTACCCTACCCATAGCGATTACGCAGCGCTGCATTATTTAATGCACCACGAAACTTTTCCTTTGGAACAGGAAATGCAAGACAATATTGAACAGATTGAAATCGCAAACGATTTTAACCATACCAAAACACAGGCACAGGAAATCTTACAACGTTACCAGCGTATTCAAGAGCTCATGAAAAAATGGGTGACTGAACCAGATCCTACTGCGAAGAAAAAAAGAACAGATCAATTAGATAATATATTCTTACACCGTGTAGGTGGTTACTTCATTTTATTTTCGGTGTTGTTTTTATTATTCCAATCTGTTTTTTGGATGGCTTCATTCCCAATGGATGGCATTGAATGGATCTTCACCAATATCACTACTTATTTAAATCAAGTTTTACCAGCAGCATGGTGGCAGGACTTATTAGTGAATGGATTGGTCGCGGGCATTGGTGGTATTGTGATTTTTGTGCCACAGATTATGATCTTATTTGGACTCATCACTTTACTTGAAGACACGGGCTATATGGCTAGGATTAGTTTCTTAAGTGATAAGCTCATGCGTAAAGTGGGATTGAATGGCAAGAGTGTGATGCCCATGATTAGTGGTTTTGCCTGTGCTGTTCCAGCCATCATGAGTGCAAGAAATATTGAAAATAAAAAAGAACGTCTGCTTACAATTTTAGTAACGCCTTTCATGAGTTGTAGTGCAAGGTTGCCTGTGTACACGATATTAATCTCCTTGGTGATAGACGAGAAAATGTATTTTGGGTTTTTAAGTTTACAAGGACTGGTGATGATGGCCTTATACTTATTAGGTATTGTGATGGCATTGGCCGCAAGTTTTATTTTAAAATTCTTTATCAAGATCAAAGAGAAGAGTTATTTTATTTTAGAACTACCTGTATACCGTGCACCGCGCTGGGGCAATGTGGGCATGACGATGCTTCAAAAAGCAAAAATATTTGTGGTAGATGCAGGTAAAGTCATTATTGTGATTAGTTTGTTGTTGTGGTTTTTAAGTTCTTATGGTCCAGGTAAAAAAATGGAGCAGCTAGATACACAATATACAATGGCTATTAAAGCCAATCCATCTCAACAAGCTCATTTAGAAAAACAATACCATACCGATAAACTTGCAAATTCATATGCAGGCTTATTGGGGAAACAAATTGAACCAGTGATTAAGCCAATAGGCTATGATTGGAAAATTGGCATTGCATTGATTACCTCCTTTGCTGCACGCGAAGTATTTGTGGGCACGATGGCTACTTTATACAGTGTAGAGGAAGATGACAATAGCAGCTTAAGAGAAAAACTACGCGCCTCTGTTTGGCCCGATGGCAAACCCGTTTATAGTTTAGCTACCGCGCTTTCATTGATGGTCTTTTATGTACTCGCTATGCAATGTATGAGTACCCTCGCAATTGTGAAAAGAGAAACAGGCTCATGGAAATGGCCGACCATACAATTTTTCATGATGACCGGCCTTGCCTATGTAATGAGCTGGGGCGTGTATGTGCTTTTTAAGTAAAATCTACCAACCAGAAATAGCCAAAATCTCAGCCGTATGGTCTTTTGTATCAGGCTTTTCAATAATATGTTGAACCATTCCGGCTTCATCAATTAAAAAAGTAGTTCTAGTGGTACCCATATAGGTCTTACCCATGAACTTCTTCTGGCCCCAAAGATTGTATTTGTCAACGATTTTCTTGTCTTCGTCTGCCACCAGAGAGAACGGCAAATCGTATTTTTCGATGAATTTAACGTGAGAAGCTACTGAATCCACACTCACACCTAGGATTGCTATCCCCTTCTTAATCAATTTTTTATAATTATCACGCAAGTTACAAGCCTGCGCAGTACATCCTGGCGTATCATCTTTTGGGTAGAAGTATAAAACTAGTTTCTGCCCTTTAAAATCGGCTACTGAAACCGTTTTTCCGTGTTGATCCACCCCTTTGAAGGCCGGTGCTTTGGCCCCTTCTTTAATAACTGCCATAAGATTTTGTATTGTGGTGAAGATACGAATTAAAAAGGAGAAAATTGTTTGGGTCTATATGATCCGAATGCGGGCAAAAATTAATAGATTTGCGCAATTTATATTTTTGTAGACATGCCTAGAGACACATCCATCAAATCGGTATTAATAGTAGGTTCTGGTCCCATTATTATTGGACAAGCTTGCGAATTTGACTATTCCGGATCACAAGCCGCAAGGTCTTTAAGAGAAGAAGGGATTAAAGTCATCTTGATTAATAGTAATCCTGCTACCATCATGACGGATCCTATGATGGCGGACAAAGTGTATTTATTGCCTTTAACCATTGAAAGTTTAGAACAAATTTTACAAGAGAATCAAATTGATGCAGTATTGCCAACAATGGGCGGACAGACTGCTTTGAACTTATGTAAAGAGGCAGATGAATTAGGCATATGGGAACAATACAATTGTAGAATGATTGGTGTGGATGTAGCAGCCATCAATACTGCAGAAGACAGAGAATTATTTAGACAATTGATGGTGAAAATTGGCATGGCCGTTGCACCAAGTAAGGTTGCCAATAGTTTTTTAGAAGGAAAAGAATTTGCACAAGTGATTGGCTTCCCATTAGTAATTCGTCCTTCTTTTACTTTAGGTGGAACAGGAGGAGGATTTGTACATGACGCGAGTGAGTTAGATGCAGCCTTAGAAAAAGGTTTAAAGGCATCTCCAATGCACGAAGTGTTGGTAGAGAAAGCAGTGTTGGGATGGAAAGAATATGAATTAGAATTATTAAGAGATCAGGCAGATAATGTGGTGATCATTTGTACAGTAGAGAACTTAGACCCAATGGGCGTGCATACTGGAGATTCTATCACAGTGGCACCAGCTATGACTTTGAGCGATACCGCGTTCCAAGAAATGCGCAACAAAGCCATGTTAATGATGCGTAGTTTAGGTAATTTCTCTGGCGGATGTAATGTGCAATTTGCATTGAACCCAGCAACAGAAGAATTGATTGCGGTGGAAATTAATCCACGTGTGTCTAGGTCTTCTGCCTTAGCATCCAAAGCAACAGGTTACCCTATTGCAAAAATTGCGGCTAAGTTGGCAATTGGATACCATTTAGATGAATTAAAAAATCAAATCACACAAACCACTTCTGCTTATTTTGAACCAGCATTGGATTATGTGATCGTGAAAGTACCAAGATGGAACTTTGATAAATTCAAAGGCGCCAACGATACATTAGGTTTACAAATGAAGAGTGTGGGCGAAGTGATGGCAATAGGAAGAAGCTTTACAGAAGCCATTCAAAAAGCATGTCAATCTTTAGAGAACGAAGCGATTGGATTAGGCTACTATGGTAAGAGCTTGATGAAGAACGAAGAATTGATGGAATACATCAAGACACCAAAATGGGATCGTATCTTCCGAATCAAAGATGCTTTGATGCAAGGATCCACTGTACGTTCTATTGCAGCAGCAACAGGCATCGACAATTGGTTCTTATATCAGATCAGGATCATCTGCGATATTGAAAAAGAAATTGCAAAACATAACTTAGAAACTTTACCAACTGAAACTTTAAAAGAAGCGAAGAAGCATGGCTTTAGTGATTTACAAATTGCTAAAGTATTACAAGGCAAAGTGTCTGATGACGAAGTATATGAAAAAAGAAAAGCATTAGGCATTACCAGGGTATATAAAATGGTGGATACCTGTGCTGCAGAGTTTGAAGCAAAAACACCTTACTTCTATTCTACATTCGAAAATTAATATTCAACGCATAACTTATTTATATGAAGGCAACAGATATCGTAGTTCAAAACGAAAAAGAAACAAGAGCAGGATTTGGAGATGGCATTTTAGAAATCGCTAGAGAAAACAAAGACGTAGTAGTGTTGACTGCCGACTTAGCGGGTTCATTTAAATTAGGCCCATTGATGAAAGAATTGCCTTCACAATTTATTGAAGTGGGTATTGCAGAAGCCAATATGATTGGCATTGCTGCAGGCTTAACCATTGGTGGAAAGATTCCTTACACCACTACATTTGCCGGATTCAGTACTGGACGTGTCTACGATCAAATTAGACAATCCGTTGCCTACTCAGATAAGAATGTAAAAATTTGTGCATCCCATGCCGGATTGACATTAGGAGAGGACGGTGCAACACATCAGATATTAGAAGACATTGGTTTAATGAAAATGTTACCAGGTATGACCGTAGTGGTACCTTGTGATTATAACCAAACAAAGGCTGCCACAAAAATGATTGCAAACTATGAAGGACCAGTCTACTTAAGATTTGGTCGTCCAAAATGGCCCAACTTCACTAAAGAAGACGGATCTGATTTTGTGATTGGTAAGGCACAAATTTTAGCAGAAGGAACCGATGTCACTATTGTTGCATGTGGTCACCTTGTCTGGAAATCTATCGAAGCTGCAAAGCAATTAGAAGCAGAAGGTATTAGCGTAGAAGTCATCAACTTACACACGATCAAACCATTTGATGAAGCAGCTATCATCAAGAGTTTACAAAAAACTGGTTGTGTGGTAACTGCCGAAGAACATAATGTCATTGGGGGCATGGGTGATGTAGTAGCACAAGCAGCTGCAAAGCACTATCCAGTGCCTGTTGAATTTATCGGAACACAAGATACATTTGGAGAGAGTGGTACACCCAACCAATTGTTAACGAAATACGGACTGGATGCAGTGAATATTGTTGCTGCTGCGAAGAAAGTAATCAACAGAAAGCAAAAATAAATTATTTATATTTTCTTAACACAGTTTACTTATTCCAGTTGAATAGTGTTAAAAAACCCGAAGGATGCTTCGGGTTTTTTTGGTTTATAAAGTATTTGAAGGCGGTTTATAATTTTAAGCATAAACTAATTATTCAAC
>JBEDDG010000057.1:0-5481 GCA_041176305.1 Bacteroidota bacterium
ACTTGTGATTTTTCCAATCCTTCAGTTCTAATTTTTTGAATCGTTGACGGATCTAATTGAGCTATTGTAGTCAATGGCAATAAAGCCATGAACAAACAACCTTTAACTATTAATTTTTTCATAACGGGTATATAAATTGATGTTGAACAATCAAATTAAGGAAAAGATGGGAGTTTAAGAAGCCATTTATCCTTTTTTAAGGCACCCTGCTTATTTTTATTTTGAAAGGAGTAAAAAAGTTCGGAATTTAAGGGTCAAATTATCCAATTATGCAAAAGAGACAATTTATAAAAGACATCTTATTGACTGGTATGGCACTGCCATTGGGTTTCAATGGAATTGCAAAAGCATTTGCAAATCAATCCCACTTAGCTCCTGAAGCACTTGCAGCGGATAATGCATTCTGGGAACAGATTAGAAATCAATATCTCTTAAAGCCCGATTATATCAACTTAGAAAATGGCTATTACAATTTTCTACCACAACCTCTATTAAATAAATACATCGAGCATATTAAAGAGATTAACTACCAAGGCTCCTATTATATGCGCACTGTACAATGGGAGAATAAGCAAAAATCGGTAATAGGATTAGCTGCTATTGCTGGATGTAGCCCAGAAGAATTAATTATTACCCGCAATACCACTGAATCTTTAGATACGATTATTGGTGGTATACATTGGCAGACGGGAGATGAAGCGATCATGGCAGAACAAGATTATGGAGCAATGTTGGATATGTTTAAATTAGTGAGTGATCGTTATGGCGTTGTAAATAAATTTGTCTCTGTACCCAACCATCCAAAAGACGATGATGAAATTGTTGCATTGTATAAAAATGCCATCACTGCAAAAACGAAAGTGATTTTGGTTAGTCATATGATCAATATCACAGGGCAAATTTTACCCATTAAAAAAATCTCTGAAATGGCGCACCAACATGGCGTTCAGGTGATCGTGGATGGGGCGCATGCATTTGCACACATTCAATATAGTATTGCAGATTTAGGTTGTGATTATTATGCAGCCTCTTTGCATAAGTGGTTGAGTGTACCATTGGGCGCAGGCATACTTTTTGTTAAAAAAGATTTGATAAAAAATATCTGGCCGCTCATTGGAGATGGAGAAAAAGATCCCAACAAAATTAAAAGGCTAAATCATACCGGAACACATCCAGTGCATACCGATTTAACCATACCAGATTCGATCGCCTATTATCAAATGATAGGACCAGCAAAAAAAGAAGCCAGATTAAGGTGGCTCCAACAATATTGGACCAGTCAAGTAAAAGACAACCCTTCTATTATCCTAAATACCCCTACAGATGCGGCAAGAGCATGTGCCATTAGCAATGTGGGTATTAAAGGAATGAAACCAGCCGTATTAGCTGAACGTTTAATGAAAGAACATAAAATTTTCACTGTTGCAATCGATTATGCCAATGTGCATGGCTGTAGAATTACCCCCAATCTTTACACGACCACCAAAGAATTAGACCAATTTGTACAAGCGTTGCATAGTCTTGCAAAGGCCTAGAATGCACATTTAGACTCTATTTATTAACAGCTGTTCGTATTTGCGGTTTTTTGCCTAATTTAATAGTCTAATAACCGCATAATGCTGAAAAAAGAGCGTCAAGAATTCATTTTACACCAATTAAACCTGCATAATAAAATCTTATGTGCGGATTTAAGCAATAAAATGGGTGTATCTGATGATACCATTCGAAGGGATTTACTTGAATTAGCGCAACAAGACAAAATCATCAAAGTACATGGTGGCGCATTGAGCAAATCCTTCCACACAGCTTTTGACAGAGAAATGGTCTACAATTTAGAGGACAAACATATCATTGCTCAAAAAACTGCTGCATTGGTTCAAAGTGGGATGTATATTTTAACATCTGGAGGAACTTCAATTTTAGAATTTGCAAAATCATTAGATGCAAATTTAAACGCCACCTTCTTTACTTGTAGCTTAAATGCAGCCATTGAATTTGCACACCACCCTAGTATCGAAGTGGTGATGATTGGCGACAAAGTATCCAAAGATTCCATGTTAACGACAGGCGCCAGTGCGGTACAGACCATTGAATCCGTACAAGCAGATTTATGTATTATGGGCATCAACTCTCTAGATACCCAATTTGGCTTGAGTGAAAATGACTGGGAAGTAGTTCAGATTAAGAAAGCAATGATTAAAGCTTCTAAAAAAACAATCTGTATTGGCATTTCTGAGAAGTTAAATTCTCAACAAAAAATTAAAGTAGCCAATCTCGATGAGATTGATATTTTAATTACAGAATTAGATCCAAATGATCCAAAACTGATGCCATTTAAACACAAGGGATTAACCATTTATTAATATTAAAAGATCAGTTATGAAACTCAAAAAAACAAGCAAGCTTTATTTAGCAAAGCTTACGATGATTTTGGTGTTGCTGTCTGGTTTTTGCATCGACACGATTGCCCAAACTATTGTTAGCGGTAAAGTGACGAATCAAAAAGACAACAGCGGTATCGAAGGTATTTCAATCGTTATCAAAGGCACTCGAAATGGAGTGGTTTCTGATAACTTAGGAGGATTTACTTTAAAAGTAAACAACAACAATGCAATTACTTTAGTTGCAAGTGGTGTTGGTTTTAAAGCACAAGAATTGAATGTAGATCCAAGCAAAATGGCTACCGGATTGAACATCGTTTTAACTGAGCAGTATTCTAAATTAGACGAAGTGGTGGTAACAGGTACTTCAGCTGGTACCACAAAGCGTCAATTAGGAAGTTATGTAAGTAGTGTTTCTGCAGAAGACCTGAACAAAGGTGCATCTGGAAACGTATTAGCTGCATTACAAGGTAAAACAGCAGGTGCACAGATTATTCAAAACAGTGGAGACCCTGCTGGTGGAATGTCTGTTCGTTTAAGAGGTATTAGCTCTGTATTATCTTCTTCTGAACCATTGTACATTGTAGATGGTGTGATTATCAACAATGCAACAAATAGAGTAACAAACACGTCAAGCAACTATGACGGTGGAAACTTTGTAGGAAGCATTGGTCAAAACAGAATGGTCGACATCAACCCTGCTGATATTGAAAGAATCGAAGTATTAAATGGAGCTGCAGCCGCTGCTACTTATGGTAGTAGAGCCAATGCAGGTGTGATTCAAATTTTCACCAAGCGTGGAAAATCTGGCGCAGCAAAAGTAAGTTTCTCAAGCACATTTATTAGCAGTGCTTTAAGAAAGAAATTAGATGTGAACCAATCTCCTACAAAATTCGGTGGACCAACAGATGGCGTAGGCGCGCAAACACAGGATATATTGACTCCTGCATTGACTAATACGACAAGTGTCACACGTTACGATTATCAAGATTATATTTTCCGTGACGCTTCTGGTACAGATAATACTTTATCTGTAAGCGGTGGCAATGATAAAACAAAATACTATTTTGGAGGATCTTACTACAACAACCAAGGTATTATCAAGAATACAGATTTCCAAAGATTCAGCTTTAGATCCAATATTGACCAAGTGATCAACAAATGGATGAGTATGAATATGGGATTGAATTACACTAATTCTAGTGCAAATGAAAAACCAGATGGACAATCTTTCTTCTCTCCTACTAACGCTGTAACCATCATTGGTAACTTCCATGATATTTGGACAAGAGATGCAAATGGTAATATTAAAGCGGTTGGTGAAAGAGGAAGAGCGAATCCAGTTTCTGTGATTGAAGATATTAAGCAAAGACAATCTACCAATAGAATCTTAGCCAATTTTGGTTTGAAATTAAAACCAATGAAAGGCTTAACAGTAGATTACACAATGGGTATTGATAATTATGCACAAAACGGAACAACTTACATTCCTCCTTATGCATACAACGTAAGCCCTGCATTTTATGGTGGTGGTTTAACTTTAGACCCAACTCAAAATGGTTATGCTAGTACTGCATCTAACCATTTCTTCCAAATTAACCATGACTTAAGTGCGAACTACAATTTTGAAATCACCAATGATATCAATTCAACCACTCAAGTTGGTTATTCTCAACAATACGAGAAAAACAATTATGCTTTATTACAAGGTAGAGGTTTCGCTCCTTTTATTGAAACAGTGAATGGTGCATCTACACCTATCCCTGGCGTGGATGATCGTAGTGAAATTTCAGTGTCTGGTTTATATGTGCAACAGAATTTCAAATTTAAGAACCAATTGTTCTTAACTGGTGCAGTGCGTCGTGATGGATCTAGCGTTTTTGGTGCTAACCAACGCAATCAAACCTACGCTAAAGCAAGTGCGAGTTATATTATCTCAAGTACTGAATTCTGGAATTCATTAGGTTTGTCTAAAGCATTTGATTTATTCAAAGTTCGTGTTGCCTATGGCGAAAGTGGTAACTTAACAGGTATTGGTGCTTATTCAAGATTTAACTCATATAGTTCTAATTCATTCTTAGGACGTAGCGCATTGAACTCTAGCACCACTTTGGCAAACGAAAACGTGAAGCCAGAGCGTCAAGCAGAAGTTGAATATGGTATGGATTTAGGCATGTTTAACAATCGTGTTGGTTTAACATTGAACGTATACAATAAGAAAGTAACTGATTTATTGATTAACAGACAATTAGCACCCACCAATGGTTTTGCTAGTTTGTTAGACAACTTTGGTTCTTTAGAAAACAAAGGATACGAGATCATGTTGAGCCTTACTCCAGTTCAAACAAAAGATTTGAAATGGGAAATGACGACAATCTACAACCACAACGAAAACAAAGCCATTAAAATTGGACAAGCATTGACTTTGTTCAGCACAAACGCAGGTGCACCAGTGGCAATTGTAGAAGGTCAACCAATTGGTGTTTTCTATGGTACTTATTTTGCTAGAGGAACAGACGGTGCTATCACAAAAAATGCAGCAGGTATTCCATTGGCTGCAACAGGTGTAACAAGAAAAGTGATTGGTAACCCTAATCCAGACTATACAGCAAGTTTGGTAAACGAACTTTCATTCAAAAAATGGAATTTCCGTGCGCAATTAGATGCGGTTCAAGGAGTAGATGTTTTCAACGCTGACTTTAGAACTAGACAAGGTGTTGGTAACGGTACCGTTGCTGAAGCTGAACAAAGAGGTTTATTACCAAGAGGTTATATAAGTGGTATATACGCAATTGAAGAATGGAGAGTAGATGATGGCTCTTTCATTAAATTACGTGAATTATCATTAAGCTACAATGTTGGTAAAGTAAAATTCATCAACAACTTAAGCATCAACTTTAGCGGTAGAAATCTTATTTCATGGGATAACTACAAGGGATATGATCCAGAAGTAAACTCAGGTGGTCAAAGTACTTTATTAAGAGGTATAGACTTTGGAGCGACTCCAATCCCACGTACATTCAGTTTTGGCATCAAAGCTGATTTTTAATCCTTCATTCAAAAAAATAGAGAACAATGAAAAAGATACTATATAAATACC
>JBEDDG010000058.1:0-5461 GCA_041176305.1 Bacteroidota bacterium
AAAGCAGACATCGCTTTTTTATGTGATGTAGATGATCGTCAAGCAGTAAAAAGCCGTGAGCGTTTTCCAAAAGCAAAATATTACAAAGACTATAGAGAGATGTTAGAGAAAGAAGGCAAGCATATCGATGCTGTTTCTGTTTCTACACCAGACCATATGCACGGCGTACAAGCCATGGCAGCAATGCAATTGAAGAAACACGTATATGTTCAAAAGCCTATGGCACATGATATTTATGAAGCAAGAATCATGACACAAGCTGCACATAAATACAATGTGGTAACACAAATGGGTAACCAAGGTGCTTCAGGAGATGGGGTACGTGTGTTGCAAGATTGGTACAATGCAGGATTGATTGGTGATGTACATACTATTTATTGTTATACAGATCGTCCAGTATGGCCGCAAGGGGTGATTCGTCCAACGACTGCTTCTGCTATTCCAGCAGGATTAGATTATGATTTATGGTTAGGTACAGCCCCTAAGAAAGATTACTTTGATGGTGTATTGCCGTTTAACTGGAGAGGATGGTGGGATTACGGTACTGGTGCATTAGGAGATATGGCTTGTCATATTATGGCACCAGGTTTCGCTGTATTAGGTTTAGGTTATCCAGTATCTGCTGAATGTAGTGTGGCAACACGTTACACAGCGCCTTGGCAAAGAGTGTATTCACCAGATAGTCCGCCTGCAGCATCTCATATCATATTAACTTTCAAAGGTCAAAATGGTAAACCAGATGTAAAATTGCATTGGATGGATGGTGGTATTCAACCTGAAAGACCAGCAGAATTAGGACCGAACGAAATGATGGGTGATGGCGGCAACGGTATCATTTTTGAAGGAACAAAAGGTAAGATGATGGCAGGAACCTATGGTGTGAATCCACAATTATTACCGACGAATTTAACAAAAACGACTGTCGTACCTCAAACCATTGATCGTGTGAAAGGTGGTGCTGAAGGCCACTATGCAGCATGGGTAGAAGCATGTATTGCAGGCCCAGGAAGCAAGGAAGCAAAAGTATTGAGTTCTAATTTTGATATCGCTGGCCCTTTAACGGAATCAGTATTGATGGGTAACTTAGCCATCCGTTCTTATGATGTAAAAGCCAATGATGCAAAAGGATTAACTTCTTATCCTGGAAGAAATATTCAATTAATGTGGGATGGTCCAAATATGAAGATCACCAATTTCGACTTAGCGAATCAGTTTGTAAAACGAACTTACCGTGAAGGATGGAGCTTAGGTGAATAAAAACAAACTATGGAATCTTTAAAAGATCAATTTTTATTAAGACCCGATATTCATTTTTTGAATTTCGGGTCTTTTGGTGCTACGCCAAAACCCATTTTCGAAAAATACCAAGACTGGCAAAGGGTTTTAGAAGCAGAGCCAGTGCAGTTCATCGCTTTTGACGGCTATGAATACCTAGCAAAATCTAGAGCAGTGTTGGCAAAGTTTTTGAATTGCGCAGACAAAGATGATTTAGTCTATGTCACCAATCCGAGTTTTGCCATCAATATGATTGCCAAGAGTTTTCCGCTAGCAGCAGGTGACGAAATCCTGGCTACCGATATTGAGTACGGTGCTTGTGATAGAACCTGGGACTATTATTGTACTAAAAAAGGCGCCACCTATCGAAGACAAAAAATCAATTTACCCATTACGACGAAAGAAGCATTCATAGAAGATTTTTTCAAAGGTTGTAATGAAAAAACAAAGGCCATCTTTATTAGCCATATCACCAGTGCCACAGGATTGATTTTTCCTGCAGCTGAAATTTGCACCATCGCCAAAGAGAAAGGTTTAATCACCATCGTAGATGGAGCGCATGCACCTGCACATATCCCATTGGACTTAAGTAAAATTCAAGCAGATTTTTATACTGGCGCTTGTCATAAATGGATGATGGCTCCTAAGGGTTGTTCTTTTTTATATGCTTCAAAAGCAGTTCAACCTATTTGTGATCCAATGATTGTGAGTTGGGGCTATCAAGCAGCCAAACCCTCTCATTCCCATTTCCTTGACTACCATCAAATGATTGGTACGCGAGATTTTTCTGCCTTCTTGACGGTGGAAGCTTGTATTGAATTCATGGAAAAGTATCACTGGAAAGAAGTGGGCAGCAGCTGTCATCAAATGGTAGTAGACAATGCCCCTAGGTTCTTCGCCTTACTAAAAAGCGCGCCGATTAGTCCTTTGACTAAGGAATGGATTGGTCAAATGATCAGCATTCCAATTCAAACGCCAGATCCAGAAAAATTACAGCGCACCTTATTCTTAGACTATAAAATAGAAGTGCCCATCATGCGACAAGGTAATGATGTGTACTTAAGGTATTCTATCAACGCTTTTAATACTTTAGAAGACTTAGATGCATTGTACAACGCTCTGGTAAACATTCAAAAACAAGGGATACTTTTGTAGTAGCTAAGACAAATAGAATTTATTAAAATTATACCCACAAAAAAGGGGCACGATATCGTGCCCCTTTTTTTATTCAATCATGAGTTGAATTACCAATTCAATGTTTTCATATAAGCTGCATTATCAGCCGCACAACCCATTTCTGTTGTGCCGGTATAGGCTTCTTGTTCTACAATCATATGTGCTACACCACGTTTTGCCACTTTTGGTAATAAGGTGGTATAATCAATAGTGCCTTTACCAATGACACAAGACTCATGCCCTGTAGCTGTCTTAGTCATATCCTTTACATGTACTAATTTAAAACGATTAGGGAACTTGTCCATATAGGCAACCGGATCTACGCCTGCTGCTGCTGTCCAATACATGTCCATTTCATAATCTACAATGGCAGGATCCGTATTTTTCATCATTAAATCCTGAGGAACAATGCCATCCATAGGTTTAAATGAATAATCATGATTGTGGTAAGCAAAACGAAGACCATGTTTTTTTGCAATTTCACCACAAGCATTAAACTCGTCCGCAAATTTCTTAAACTGATCAAGTGTTTTTTGTGGTCCTTTAAATGCACATATTAAATACTTCAAACCAATCTCTCCAGCTGCTGCAGCCTTCAATTCGAAAGATTTTAGATTCCCTGTATCATTACAATGAGACGAAACCATATTCATTCCTAAATCATCCATCACTTTTTTGAACTCCGTATTTTTCATACCCCAAAACATGCCTTTGCCGCCTTCAAAGCTTTCAATTTTTTTATAGCCATTAGCAGCAATTTGTTTTAAAACTGCAAGTGGCTCTTTTGCCAATGCTTGTTTAACTGTCCATAATTGAATACCGAACTGATTCTTTTTCCCAGCCATGGCCATCAATTCATTTTTAAAGGGCATAGATAAAGCAACACTAGTTAAGGCAGCACCACGTAAAAAACTTCTTCTTGAATTTGACATAAATTAAAATTGCAAACGTTATAAATAAAATTTAAAAAATGAGCCTCCAGCAAGAGGCTCATTTACATATCATTAGCACACTATGAAGTAGCCCAAGCTTTCTCTCCTTTTGTATAAGGCACACAACCTTCATACTTGCCAGGCACTGCCACATACCTTAACACTTCTGTTGCACCAATTTTAGAAGTGAATAAGCCAGATAAAGTCAATTGCTTCATCATGGTAAAGTAATGTGTAGGGTCTTCCTTCTTTTTATTTTTTTGGTACTCCTTCGCCTCTTTATCTAACTCAGTTAAAAACGCAGTGCGCTCTTCTGGAGTTGCTTCCATAAAAGCTTTACCCATTTTAGCTTTAGAAGCTTTGAATTTTAACTCCTCCATACCTTTCATAAAAATTTCTTGGTCCTTCGCTTCATAACAATCACTTACCATGATTTGCATGAAGGCGCCTACATTCGCTGCTTTTGCACCAGGCGTATCTGTAGCAGGCAGAATGGTTTCACCCACTTCGTTTAAAAAGTCAATATCTTCTTGTGCAAAACTTACCCCCTTGGTATTGGTTTTACAACCTGTCAAAAAAGCTTCTGCACCTAATACGGTTCCACCCATGATGATGGCTACTCTAGAAAGGGCTTCTCTTCTGTTTATCATAAAATATTTTTTAAAAATTAAATTATAAATTTCCTTTTTTCAATTCTGATACAGCAAAATCAACTGCTCTAGCAGTAAATGCCATATAAGTTAAAGATGGATTCACGCAGTTTGCGCTGGTCATGAACGACCCGTCTGTTACAAAAACATTTGGTGCATCCCATACTTGGTTATTGCCATTCAATACAGAAGTCTTAGGATCTCTACCCATACGCGCTGTACCCATTTCATGGATACCTCTACCTGGTGTACCATCTCCTTCAAACCCTTGTACATTTTTAGCACCTGCACGCTCTAACATTTCTTTTGCGTCTTCTAAAATGTCTTTACGCATTTTGATTTCGTTGTCTTTCAACTCGCAATCAATGTTCAATACATTCAATCCCCACTTATCTTTCTTGGTTTTATCTAAAGTCACTTTATTGGTTGCATCAGGTAACATCTCACCAAAGCCCATCATACCAATAGACCAACCTCCTGGCTCTGTCAATGCATCCTTAAATTTACCGCCAATGCTTACTTCAGCCACATCATGACCCCATCCAGACCTGTTCGCACTACCTTGGTAGCCAAAGCCTCTGATGTAATCACGTTTTTCACCATTGATATTTCTAAATCTTGGGATATAGAAACCATTAGCACGACGACCAAATGTGTATTTATCTTCATAGCCTTCGATCGTACCACCCGCGCGGTTACCTAAATGATGGTCCATTAAATATTTACCTAGAGCATCACTGCTGCTACCCAATCCACCTTCCCAAACATCTGTTGCAGAGTTCATCAAAATCCATGTACTATTTAAAGTAGAGGCATTTAAGAAAATGATCTTTGCTTTGTATTCAATTGTCTTATTTGTTTCTGCATCCAAAACCGTTACACCAGTGGCACGTTTTTTATCTTTATCATACTTTACTTCAGTCACAATCGACCATGGTCTTAAAGTCAAATTACCTGTGGCCATCGCAGCTGGTAAAGTAGAAGACTGCGTACTAAAATAACCGCCGAAAGGACAACCCAGCCAACATTTATTTCTAAACTGACAACCTGGACGACCTTCGTGCGGCACAGTGATGTTTGCAGTACGACCAATAATTAAATGACGACTTCCTTTGTAAATTTCTTTAATTCTTGCAGCCACATCTTTCTCTACACAGGTTAAGTCCATTGGAGGTAAGAACTGCCCATCAGGCAATAAATCTATACCATCTCTATTTCCACTTATCCCAGCAAATTTTTCTACATAATCATACCAAGGTGCAATGTCTTTATAACGTACAGGCCAGTCTACTCCAATACCTTCTTTTGCATTCGCCTCAAAATCCATATCTGCCCAACGGTAAGACTGACGACCCCACATCAAAGAACGTCCACCAACATGGTATCCTCTAAACCAATCAAAACGTTTTGTCTCGGTATATGGATGAT
>JBEDDG010000059.1:0-5097 GCA_041176305.1 Bacteroidota bacterium
GGTATACTTGCCAATACATTAACCTCCTTGCTACTAAAAATTTCTCTACACTATTGATGCCTTTTTCTTCGACCAATAAAACATTGTCTTTTACATTCAGCATTTTTATAATGCGCTCATAGCCAATCACACCTTCGCTCACCCCAGTAAAAAAACTATCTCTAGACAAATAGTCTAGTCTATCCACATCTAGTTGTCCACTGATTAATTGGTGTAAAAAAGTTTTTGGATATTGGTTGGTAAAAATGCGAATCGCCAAATCTAGTTTTCCATTTAATGCAGGATTAGGATCGGCATTAAGTTGTTGCATGATCAATAAAGAAAGCGACTCGTGGTGCACCCCTTTGATCAACACATTTTCTAGCGCATGTGAATAAGGTCCGTGGCCAATATCGTGCATCAAAATAGCAGCTTTTGCGGCTTGCGCTTCTTCTGGACTAATCTCCACCCCTTTGTCTTTAAGTTCATTGATTGCATTGCACATGAGTTGATAAGCACCAAGTGAATGGTGTAAACGCGTGTGCACCGCACCAGGATAAACCAAGTTCGCCAATGCCATTTGTTGCACCCTTCTTAAGCGTTGAAAAAAAGGATGGTTAAAAAGGGCAAATATCAATGGGTCGTTGATGGTAATAAAACCATGAACAGGGTCATTGATCATTTTTCGAGTCAAAAATTCCATAGGCTAAATGTGTTGACAAAGGTACGAAATGTGAATAACTCCTGCGTTTTATTTAAAAACGGACTGTTTCAAAAAACTATCTTTGTAGCAGCGGTAAATCCAGGTAAACCCTATTTAAAACAGCGCATTTTTATGAAAATCACACAAGGTACTTTAGATAAATTAGAGGATATATTAGGCGAATCTGAATATGTGGTAAGGTATGAGCGTGGCAATTTCCAAAGTGGATGGTGTTTGCTTGAATCAAAGAAAATAGTTGTCCTCAATAAATTTTTGAACTTGGAAGCAAGGATCAACACTTTGCTTGAATTGATTCCACAATTGGACATTGACTTTGATAAGTTGACGCATGATTCTCAAAAGTTATACGAGGAAGTGAAACGCATTGCCTTGACAGAAGCATAATTAATTAATCCTTTTGCTTTGTTACGAATCACCATTTTAGGATCAGGCACCAGTACAGGAGTGCCCTTAATAGGCTGTGACTGTGCTGTGTGCACCTCAAAAGATCCTAAGGACAATAGGTTAAGAACAAGTATTAAGATTGAGTCCGAGACCACTTGTATTATAATAGATACCACTCCGGATTTTAGGTATCAAATGTTGCGTACGAATACCACAAAAATTGATGCGGTGGTTTTTACCCATCCACACAGAGATCATTATGCAGGACTGGACGATATTAGACCTTATAATTTCTTCTCTGGCAAGTCGATGCCGATTTATGCAAATGATATTACACAAGTAGCAATTCGTCGTGATTTTTATTATGCTTTTGAAGCCAATAAAGCGGCGGGGTTACCAGAAATGCAATTGCACACTATTCAGCATGATCAGCCTTTTACCATAGGGGACATCACATTGACCCCCCTACAAGTGATGCACCGAGAAATGCCCGTATTGGGATTTAGAATAGGTAATTTTACGTATATCACCGATGCTAATTTTATTGGAGCAGCTGAACTTGAAAAAATCAAGGGTTCAAAAATTCTTATCCTCAATGCACTTCGTCCAGCACCGCACCCTACGCATTTTACTTTAGCAGAAGCGATTGAGCTAGCAACCAATTTAGCCATCCCACAAACCTACTTTACACATTTTAGCCATCAGATTGGTTTGCATCAAGAAGTGGATCCTAGTTTGCCCAAAGGCATTGCCATGGCCTATGACGGCTTAGAGCTTCTTGTAGAGGATGCAATTTCTTAAGTAGTTATACGTATTTAAGCAGCCCATTGATTTAGTAGGTTTATCTAAATACAACCATGCATTTTGATTGGAAGGCTTATTTTATTTTCACTAAAAAAGAACAGAAAGGTATTCTTGTACTCGGATGTATTTTGTCCTGCAGTTTATTATTGCATTATTTGCTTCCAACCAATGCAGGCTCTAATTCAACAGTGGATCAAAAAGTAGGAACTGTGAAGGCCTTATTTTATTTTGATCCCAATGTATTGGATACAAATCAGGGGGTACGATTGGGATTGTCCATAAAACAAATGCGCATCCTTTATAATTATCGCGCAAATGGGGGACGCTTTTACAAAAAAGAAGATTTATTAAAATGGTATGGCTTATCTAAAGCGCAGGCAAATCAATTGATGCCCTGGGTTCGTATTCAAATGAACACCATAGGAAGCAAGAAAAAATTGACAACAGATCAAGCACAAAAAATAGAAATCAATAATCCCAATTTTGATGCCTGGAAAAACAGCACAGGTTTACCTGATTATAAAATTAAAAGGATTCTAACCTATCAAAAATGGTCTGGAGGTTTTACAAGTGTGCAAGGTCTACAAAAAGTGTATGGATTGACTGCTTATGATTATGAGATGATTCGGCCCTACCTTCAATATCATCCTAAAGTCAATGCAAGGATGGCTTACCAAACGATGCGCTTTGAGGACTGGATGGCATTGGGCATCTTTGATGAAAAAACAGTTTGGGCGATTCTAAAACGTAAAAAAAGTCAAGGGGGTAGGCTGAGCTGGTCAGAAATGGCGGTGCTATTTGACCTAACCGAAGAGGAGGCATTGGTGCTAAAAAAAAGAACCAATCTAAGTAATTGAAATACAATTAAATAGATTGGTCAATGAGGTAAGGGTAAAAAAATAACTCAAAAATGAATCGATATAAAAATTAATTCCTAAGTTTAGAAAAGGATTTAATCCTGAATATCGATTGCTTGCTTAAGAGGCTCCTTTTTAAAGGGGCCTTTTTTATGCCTTATTTATGTTTGAAGATTTGATTTACCGCACCACCTAACATTGGGAATTTTTCTTTCACAAATGCAGCAATTGTTTCGATAGATTGTTTTGCTTGCTCTGGTGTTACGCCCGCTTCTTTTACTAGACGGTCAATTAATTCTTGCATAGTTTTATTTTTATAAGTTAAAGATTATAATCGTTAAGCCACTTTTAAGCTGTTTATTTTGCTTTTATCAAACATATCTTTTGCATAGTCTAAAGTCACGTTGAATGTCTTGATGTCTGTGCCCGGAAGCTCATACATAGCTTGCGTGAATAAGCTTTCACAGATGCTTCTTAATCCTCTTGCGCCTAATTTGTATTCCATCGCTTTTGCAGTAATGAAATCATATACTGCTGGGTCAATAGACAACTTGATATCTTCTATAGCAAACAATTGAGTGTATTGTTTGATGAGTGCATTTTTTGGTTCTGTCAAGATGCTTCTTAAAGTTTCAGCATCTAAAGGCTCTAGATGGGTTACGATTGGTAAACGACCTAGCATCTCTGGAATTAAACCAAATGTTTTAATGTCTTGTGCATTGACAAAGCGTAATAAATTTTTACGTTGTAATTCTTGTTCGTCTTTATTGACACTAAATCCAATCGCGTTGGTATTGATTCTTCTAGCAATGATTTTATCAATACCATCGAAAGCGCCACCGCAAATGAATAAAATATTTTTAGTGTCTACTTTGATCATTTTTTGATCTGGATGCTTACGACCTCCTTGTGGTGGTACCAACACTTCAGTGCCTTCGAGCATTTTTAACAAGCCTTGTTGTACCCCTTCGCCACTTACATCACGTGTAATAGAGGCATTATCGCTTTTACGTGCAATCTTATCAATCTCGTCAATATATACAATGCCCCTTTGAGCAGCATCTACATCATAATCACAGTTCTGCAATAGACGCGTTAACATACTTTCTACATCTTCTCCCACATAGCCTGCTTCTGTAAATACAGTAGCATCTACAATGGCAAATGGCACATTCAATAATTTAGCAATGGTTTTGGCCAATAAGGTTTTACCAGTTCCTGTTTCCCCAATCATAATCACGTTGCTCTTTTCGATTTCAACTTCATTTTGACTGGTGCTCGGAAGATTGATGCGTTTAAAGTGGTTGTACACGGCAACACATAAAATCTTTTTCGCTTCCTCTTGGCCAATGATATATTGGTCCAAAAACGCTTTGATAGCTGTGGGCTTTTGAATTTTAAGGGTGCCTGCTTTACCGGCTTCCTTTTTTTGGTGAAATTCTTTATCTACAATCTCATGAGCATGTTCAATACAGTGCTCGCAAATATGACCTTCCTGTCCAGCAATCAGCATCTTCACTTCTTCTCTGCTTCGGCCACAAAAAGAACAATGTATATTTTCTGTCTTACTCATTTTCATTGAATCCTTATTTATAAACTCTTTGCAATTTTATCTACGATACCATATTCCACTGCTTCTTTCGCATTCATCCAATAGTCTCTATCAAAGTCAGCCATGATCTGGTCCATTGTTTTGTTACAGTTCTTCGCTAAAATTTGAGCGCCTAATTCTTTTGTCTTTCTAATTTGTTCTGCTTGAATTTCGATATCGGCACTGGTGGCTTGAAAATATCCCCCTAAGCTTGGTTGGTGGATCATTACTTCGCCATGAGGAAAGATGCTTCGTTTACCTTTCTCGCCCATACTTAATAAGATAGAACCCATACTTGCCGCTAAACCCATACAGATCGTATGCACTGGGCTCTTAATCAAATTCATGGTATCAAACATAACCATGCCACTTGTTACCACACCACCTGGACTATTGATGTAAAAGTTAATTTCTGCACCTGGCTTATCTGCATCTAATAATAATAACTTAGTTACAATATCTTTCGCAGACTTATCATCTACTACACCCCATAAATAGATCGCTCTTTTTTCGAAAAATATTTGCTCCATTTTTCTATTCAAAAACGAAGGGGCATTGTCTTCTTTTTTATCTCCTCTTGGTTCTTCCTCTTCTTCCATTAAAAAACGATTCGTAAGTATCATATAAACAGTTTAAATTAATTGTTGGTTATTATTTCTTTACTTTTCTTGGGTTGGTCAATAAAACTTCATCTACCAATCCATAAGCTTTACCTTCTGCAGCGGTCATCCAGAAGTCTCTGTCACAATCTTTCGCCA
>JBEDDG010000060.1:0-5092 GCA_041176305.1 Bacteroidota bacterium
TCTTTTGCATTCGCCTCAAAATCCATATCTGCCCAACGGTAAGACTGACGACCCCACATCAAAGAACGTCCACCAACATGGTATCCTCTAAACCAATCAAAACGTTTTGTCTCGGTATATGGATGATCTTTATCAGAACACCAATAATCTAAATTGGTTTCATTCAATGGATAGTCACGCTTCAACACAGGATAATCTTCGATCATCTGTTGTGTTCTTCCACCTCTATGTGGAAAGTCCCAAGCTTCTTTATCTGCATTTACATAGTCTTTAATGTGTTCGATGTTTCTTCCACGTTCTAACATCAACACTTTAAGTCCTTTTTCTGTTAGTTCTTTAGCAGCCCATCCGCCACTAATTCCTGAACCTACTACGATTGCGTCATACTGTTGTTCGGCCATTGTAAAAAAATTTATGAATTGTTATGATTGGTTTTGAAAAGCAATTTTAAATATCGCAAACAGTGACTGCTTGCTTCAGTGAACTAATTTTATCGGAGTTAGTGGCAATGAATTCATGAGCTACATAACCTTTGTAGCCAGTCGCTTTTATCGCACGCATGATTGCTGGATAATTTAATTCTTGGCGGTCGTCTAATTCATGTCTTCCAGGCACACCAGCTGTATGGTAATGTCCAAAATAAAAATGACTGTCTTGAATAGAACGAATAATATCTCCTTCGTCTATTTGCATATGATAGATATCAAATAAGATTTTAAAATTAGGTGACCCAAGTTGCTTGCAAAGTTCGATACCCCAAGCAGACTTATCCCCCATATAATCCTTATGGTCTACTTTAGAATTAAATAATTCAATATGTATCGTTACGCCATTTGCTTCTGCCAAAGGCATAATTTGTTTTAAACCTTCAACACAATTTTTCAAGCCAGTCGCATCGTCCATGCCATTGCGATTGCCAGAAAAACAAATTAAATTTTTATAACCAGCGGCAGCCACCAAAGGGATTGCTTCTAAATAGTCTTTGATCAACCAAGGATGATGTATTGGATTGTTCCATCCTTTTGTCAAGCTTGTTTCACCTGCAGTATAACACATAGAACAATCTATGCCGTATTTTTTTACCGTAGCCCATTCATTTGGTTTCAATAAATCAATTGCATTGAAACCAATACGCTTCACCTCTTTGCATAAATCTTCTAAACTAAGCTCACTATAACACCACCTGCACACACTGTGATTGATATTGCCTTTTAACAACGCTTCTTGGGCAGGATAGGTTGCTAATTTTTCAATTTGCGCTTGAGCAGATTTAGGTAACACTACTCCAGCAGCCATCGCGGCAGAACCGGAGAAAACTTGTTTCAGTAATTTTCGTCTATTAAGCGGAGTAGACATAGTAAGCAAGCATTAGGATGAGACTATAAATGTAAATTTTATTTTGCATTCTTTTCAAATATTTTTAGTGTAAAAAGGGGGTAATTTGAGAAATATTGAGGAAATTGCTTTTACAATAGGCCGAACGTGTTATTCTGACACATTCACCTACTTTCGTAAGCTTAAAAACGTCCTATAAAATGAATAGAAAACTACGCATGGGTATGGTTGGTGGTGGTAAAGATGCCTTCATTGGTGCCATACACCGACTAGCTGCCAACATGGATGGATTGATTGAATTAAAATGTGGCGCATTAAGTATCAACCCTGAAATTGCAGTAGCCTCTGGTGAAGCTCTTTTTCTTCCTAAAGAAAGAACCTACTTGACCTATGAGGAAATGATCACCAAAGAAGCACAGTTACCTGCCGAGGAGCGTATTGATTTTATTACGATTGTGACACCCAATTTTGCGCATTTCGCACCTGCGATGATGGCCTTGGAAAATGGTTTCAATGTAGTAATAGAAAAGCCGATTACTTTTTCATTAGAAGAAGCAAAATTATTACAACAAAAGTTAAAAGAAACAGGCTTAACGCTCTGTTTAACACATACTTATTCTGGCTACCCGATGGTAAAACAAGCTAAAGCAATGTTGCGCGAAGGCAAGCTGGGTAAGATTCGTAAGGTGTGGGTAGAATATCCTCAGGGATGGTTAAGTAGACTTTCTGAAAGAGAAGGCAATGCACAAGCTGCATGGAGAACAGATCCAAAAAAATCAGGAAAAAGTTCTGTGATGGGCGATATTGGAACCCATGCTGCGCATTTAGCAGAATACATTACTGGAGCAAAAATCACCGATATCTGCGCTGAATTAAATACACTGGTAGAAGGGCGTGTGATGGATGATGATGGCGCTGTCATGCTAAAATTTGACAATGGCGCAAAAGGTGTCTTAATGGCATCACAGGTTGCAGCCGGAGAAGAAAATGCCTTAAAGATTCGCGTATATGGTGAACTTGGCGGTATCGAATGGTTCCAACACGAGCCCAATTCTTTAATCGTTAAATGGTTGGATCAACCGACACAAATCTTGAGAGCAGGTGGCAACTATGGCGCACATTTATCAAGCTTTGCGACCCATAATTGTCGCACTCCAGGAGGTCATCCAGAAGGCTACTTAGAGGCATTTGCAAATATCTACAGAAACTTTGCATTGACTTTGTCCGCTAAAATGGATGGCAATACCCCAACAGCAGAGATGTTAGACTTCCCAGGTGTGGAAGACGGTATAAGAGGTATGGCCTTTATTGATAACGTCGTTTTATCTGCAGCATCAGACAAAAAATGGACACCCCATACTTTCTAGTAATTGACGAAAGTGATAAAAAATTAATATGAGAACAGTAAAAGGACCAGGACTATTTTTAGCACAATTCTTAGGAGACCATCCCCCCTTCAACAATTTAGAAAATATTTGTAAATGGGCTGCTGGATTAGGTTTCAAAGGTGTGCAAATTCCAAGTTGGGATCCAAGATGTATCGACTTGAAAAAAGCGGCAGAAAGTAAAACCTATGCGGATGAAATAAAAGGCATTGTGCAAGCAGCAGGATTAGAAATCACTGAATTGTCTACGCATTTACAAGGACAGTTGGTCGCAGTGCACCCAGCTTATGATGCTCAATTTGATGGTTTTGCACCTACTGAATACAGAGGAAACCCAAAAGCAAGAACTGAATGGGCAGTACAACAATTAAAATATGCGGCAAAAGCTTCTCAAAATTTAGGTTTGAATGCACATGCTACTTTTAGTGGTGCCTTGTTATGGCATACAGTGTATCCATGGCCACAAAGACCTGCCGGTTTAGTAGATACTGGTTTTACAGAGTTAGGGAAAAGATGGTTGCCTATCTTAAATGAGTTTGATGCAGCAGGTGTAGACTTATGTTACGAAATACATCCAGGCGAAGATTTACACGATGGTGTTTCTTACGAAATGTTCTTAGAAAAAGTGGGGCAACATCCACGTGCTTGTTTATTATTCGATCCATCACATTTGGTTTTGCAATGCATGGATTACAAAGGCTATATTGACGCCTACCATGAGCGTATTAAAATGTTTCATGTAAAAGATGCTGAGTTTAATCCAAGTGCCAAACAAGGAGTTTACGGTGGCTATCAAAATTGGGTGGACCGTGCCGGAAGATTTAGATCTTTAGGAGATGGTCAAGTAGATTTTAAAAGTATCTTTAGCAAACTTGCCGCATATGATTATAAAGGCTGGGCAGTGTTAGAATGGGAATGTTGTTTAAAACATCCAGAAGTAGGTGCAGCAGAAGGTGCTGTATTTATTCAAAACCATATTATCCCTGTCACAGAAAAAGCCTTTGATGATTTTGCGAGCACGGGTTCAGACGAAGCCTTCAACAAAAAAATATTAGGTATCTAAACAATTCAAACAATCGATTTTTTAATATTACAAACAATTCACTATGCGTAAAATTTTATTCACTCTATCTGCAGCCCTTTTATTAGTAGCATGTGGTGGTGGAGAAACAAAAAAAGAAGACACAACAGCAACTGCTACTGCGGAAGCAAAACCATCTGACAACCCTGACTACTCAAAAGGGTTAGCATTGGTAGCAGGTAGCGACTGTTTAACTTGTCATAAAGTAGCAGAAAAAAATATTGGACCAGCTTATCAAGAAGTAGCTGCTAAATATGAAAATACAGACGACAATGTAAAAATGTTGGCAGAAAAAATCATCAAAGGCGGTAGTGGTAACTGGGGTGCTATCCCAATGACAGCGCACGCGCAATTAAGTCAAGAAGATGCAGAAGCAATGGTAAAATACATTTTATTGCTCAAGAAATAATCCATTAAAAATAATTTTATGAAAAAACAATTACTTGCGCTTTCCTTCCTTTCACTTACTTTATTAGGCACCAATCAAGTGCAGTCTCAAAATAAATGGATTAATTTATTTGATGGCAAAACGACTAATGGATGGCATACTTACGGGAAAGCCACTGCTGGTGAAGCATGGAAAGCTGTTGATGGCACATTAATGTTTGATCCAACTAATAAAGTAAATGGCAGCATTGTTGGTGGTGGTGATATTGTAACCAATGAAAGCTTTACCAATTTTCATTTACAATTAGAATGGAAAATTTCAAAGAATGGCAATAGTGGTATTATCTTTTTTGTACAAGACGACCCTGCTACTTATAAAAATACATGGCATACCGGTCCTGAAATGCAAGTTTTAGACAACGATGGTCACCCAGATAGTAAAATCATTAGTCATAGAGCGGGTAATTTATATGATTTAATTGTTGGTAGAGAAGGTGCTGTAAATGCAGCAGAGGAATGGAATAAAGTAGACATCATCGTGAACAAAGGAAAATTAGATATGATTTTAAATGGTGTAACTGTTGTAAGCACTCATTTAGGAGATGATGGTTGGAAAGAATTAATCAGAAGAAGCAAATTTGCAAAAGGTGAATCACCAGATTTTGGAAAATTCTTCTCTGGTCATATCAGTTTACAAGACCATGGTGATAAAGTTTGGTACAGGAATATCCGTATCCAAAAATTATAGTCTACCTTATTGTAACAAGTGGAAAATAAGCACGAACAATATATGCGTCAGGCCCTCTTACAAGCAAAGAGGGCCTTTGACGAAGATGAAGTACCAGTTGGTGCAGTGATTGTGATGAACGATCAAGTCATCGCTAAAGGATACAACCAAGTTCAA
>JBEDDG010000061.1:0-5074 GCA_041176305.1 Bacteroidota bacterium
ATTACCTTTATCATTCTAAACGATACATTATGGGCAACTTAGGATTTCAAGAATTATTAATTATTGGTGTAGTTATTTTAGTGATGTTTGGTGGTAGAAAAATTCCAGAATTCATGCGTGGATTAGGTAAGGGTATCCGTGAATTCAACGATGCTAAAAATAACGTGAAAAAAGAAATCGAAGAAGGCATTAAAGAAAAAGACGAGAAAGCTTCTTAATTTCCGATGTTCTCTTTCACTAACATCCAAAACTATCATGGTCAATTAAAGACCGGAGCAACTACCTGTGCGCAAGCAGTTCAGTTTTATTTGGATCAAATTAAAAGTCAATCTACACTCAATGCTTTTTTAGAAGTTTTTGAGGAAGAAGCATTGGCTACTGCACATACTTTAGATCAATCCAGAACAGCGGGTAAACCATTGGGACCATTGCATGGTGTTGTAGTGGGTATTAAAGATGTTATTTCTTATAAGGGGCATGCGTTATCTGCAGCCTCTAAAATGCTAGAAAATTATAAAGCAGTTTATTCTGCTACTGCCATTGAGCGTTTACTTGCAGCGGGGGCCATTATTATTGGTCGTCAAAACTGTGATGAATTTGCGATGGGTAGTAGCAATGAAAACTCTGCATTCGGTGCAGTGAAGAATGCTGCAAATCAGGCATTGGTGCCTGGTGGTTCTTCGGGTGGTTCTGCTGTAGCAGTGCAAGCACATTTATGCATGGTGAGTTTAGGATCTGACACCGGTGGTTCGGTGCGTCAGCCTGCCGATTTTTGTGGGGTAGTGGGGATGAAGCCTAGTTATGGTAGAATTTCAAGGTATGGGTTAATTGCCTATGCTTCTTCCTTTGATCAAATAGGCATCATCAGTCATAATGTACAAGATGCTGCATTGGTGTTGGAAGTAATTGCTGGCGCCGATGATTTTGATAGTACCGTTGCAACAGCTGCCGTCCCAGTTTATTCGGTTGAATTGAAGACGAAGCAGGTGGGAAAGAGAATTGCTTATTTTAAAGAAACACTAAAGCATCCTGGATTAGATCCTGAAATCAAGAACCAGATTGAAAATAAAATAGATCAATTGCGTGTGGCAGGACATACAGTGGAAGCCGTTGATTTTGATTTGTTGAATTATATTGTGCCTACTTATTATGTATTAACCACCGCGGAAGCCTCTAGTAATCTTTCAAGGTATGACGGCATTCGTTTTGGCCATAGAACAAAAGAACCAGTTACAGATTTAGCAGACATGTATAAGTTGTCAAGGACAGAAGGCTTTGGAGAAGAAGTGCAAAGAAGAATTTTATTAGGCACATTTGTATTGAGTGCTGGTTATTTTGATGCCTACTTTACCAAAGCACAACAAGTGCGTCAAAAATTAGTAGACTTTACAAAGGAGGTGTTTAATCAGTATGATTTTATCATCTCTCCGACAGTTCCAACGACGGCTTTTGAAATCGGGGCTAAGCAACAGTCTGCCTCTGAAATTTTCTTAGCAGATATTTACACGGTGTACGCCAACCTAGTTGGTATACCAGGTATTTCATTGCCCTTGTTCAAGCATTCAAATGGTATGCCTTTTGGTTTGCAAGTAATGAGTGCTTCTATGAAGGAGGCGGACTTACTCAGTTTTTCAAATTCATTGATGGATGTATAGTTATTTGCACATGAGACCCATTTTATTGATAGCTTTTTTTCTTTTTATGTCGACTGGCTTAAAGGCACAAGACAGTGCAAGCAGAATTGGCTTTGCTAGTTTGTTTACCGTGCAAACTGTGCCGGATAAAGAAAAGTCTTTTGTAGTAGAAATGAATCCTAAAGCCATCAGTTTTGTACAATCCTATATTGAAAAAGAAGGTCCTAGTTTACGTAAGATGAAAACATGGGCGAAACCTTATTTTAATTTATATGATCAAATTTTAATTGCCAATGGGATTCCAGTGGAATTAAAATACTTAAGTGTGATTGAGAGTCATTTAAGTGCAGAAGTGGTTTCTTGGGCTGGTGCTGCTGGTCCTTGGCAGATCATGCCTGCAGAAGCAACACGTTTGGGTTTAAAGTTATTCCCTAAAGACGAAAGGATGGATTACCAAAAAAGTACTCAAGCCGCTGCCACCATATTAAGAGCATTGTACCAACAATTTGGGGATTGGTTATTAGTGGTGGCTGCCTATAATGGGGGCGCAGGCAGACTGAGTAAAGCGATTGAAAAAAAGAAGACCAAAGATTTCTGGGCCCTACAATATGAACTTCCACTTGAAACCAGGAACCATGTTAAAAAATTCATAGCCACACATGTCATTTTTGAAGGCATCTCACTCAACGAGCCAAATACATCCTTGGGATTTAACGAAACAAATGTCAGGGCAACTGCAGGCTTGGAGTCAATCTTGATCTCTGGTAGGTTCAATGCAAAAACGATAGCGCAATGGGTAAAAGTTTCTTTAAAAGAAGTACAAGCGCTCAATCCAAATATGGATCAACAATTGGCAAGTGGGAAGTCGTATACACTTGTATTACCGAGCAATGGGGCTAAAATATTTGAGGCCTATAAAAATCAAATTTTACAGGCCTCATTACAATCTTTATACCAAGACAATGATTAAAGTGTAGTCTTTAAAAATCGTCATCGAATTCATCTTTGTCATCAAATAAATCGTCGTCATCTAGGTTCAAATCTTCTTCTAATCCAAAATCATCTTCTTCACCTTTCTTTGCTTTGCCAGCCTTCTTGGTCGTTTTTGGCAAATCGAATTCTGCAAAATCAGGATCCCAACTATCGTCCTCCTCTTCTGCCTTACCCCAATCATCAGTATCTTCCTCCTCTTCTAAATCGTCCTCTTCCTCATCATCCTCCATTTTTTTCTTAGAAGATCTTGATTTTTCAGCTTTTACTACGCCATTTTTTGGTGTCGCTGTCTTTTTCTCTTTTGTAGATTTTACTGCCATAACTCAATCAAAATATTTGTGTAAATTTCAAATGAAAATTTTATTTATCAAAAATAATGCGACTTTTTTTATTGCTTTTTTTTGACTATAAATGTACAATTTGATCTCTACCCGGACCATTGGATACATACTTCACAGGTACGCCTAAATATTTATTAATAAATTCGATATATGTTATCATAGTTGCTGGTAATTCAGTATCTTTTTTCATTTTGGTGGTATCCACATCCCAGCCCGCCATTTTTTTCCAAATAGGGGTGACAGGAGTACCAACCAATTGAAAAGGCACATAATCAATCTGCTTGCCTTCCATTTCATATGCAATACCTAATTCTAATTCTTTGAATGAATCTAGGATATCCGCTTTGGTCATAATAATCTGCGTTACACCATTGATCATACAGGTGTATTTCAATGCAACTAGGTCAATCCATCCACATCTTCTTGGACGTCCTGTTGTGGCACCAAATTCACTTCCGATCTTTCTTAGTTCTTCTCCTTTTTCGTCATGCAATTCGGTAGGGAAGGGGCCACTACCTACTCTTGTACAATAAGCTTTTGAAATCCCAAATACTTCCCCAATTTGTTTTGGAGAAACACCAAGACCAGTACAAACACCTGCAGAAATTGTATTGCTTGAAGTCACAAATGGGAAAGTGCCAAAATCAATATCTAGCATAGAACCTTGTGCGCCTTCTGCTAATACTTTTTTACCTTTTGATATTTGATCGTTTATAAAGTATTCACAATTGATAATATTCATTGTCTTTAAAAACTCAATCGCTTCAAAGAATTCAGTTTCCATTTCAGAAATATCTTCATTGAAATTATAGCTATCCAAAATCTTTTGATGCTTCATTCTTAAAGCAATGTACTTGCTAACAAATTTTTTATCTAGTAAGTCACCTACTCTTAAAGCGTTTCTACCAGTCTTATCCATATATGCAGGGCCAATGCCCTTTAATGTAGAACCTATTTTAGCTTCACCCTTAGACAATTCAGATGCTTTGTCTAATGCTCTATGGCTAGGGATAATGATATTAGTACGCTCTGATATAAATAGATTTTTTTTCACGTCAATGCCCATTGATGCAACGGCATCGCACTCTCTTTTCAAAGTTACTGGGTCTAATACAACGCCATTACCAATGATATTAATTTTATCTTGATGGAAAATACCTGATGGAATTTGGTGTAAGACCATTTTAGTGCCATTCACATATAAAGTGTGTCCTGCATTTGGACCACCTTGAAAACGAGCAATGACATCGTAGTTGGGTGCAAAATAATCCACAATCTTTCCTTTACCTTCATCACCCCATTGAAGTCCTAAAATAACGTCTACCATAAATTTGAATTTGAGTAGCAAAAATAAGTCTAGAAATGCTGATTACCTATTTAAGGATAAAATAAAAAGAAATGTTTTCACACATATTTTTCCCAGTAGGTGGATTACTCAACTTTAGATCAAATCTGTATCAAAACGGGTCACTTTTTGAATGCCATGAAGGGTTTGGATGCGACTTACCAATTGTTCTAATTCATCCTTATCGTGCACGAAGACCTTGATGGTGCCTTCAAACATGCCGTCCTTGGATTCAATAGTCAATGCTGCAATATTGATCTTGAGATCGCCACTAATAATGGTGGTAATTTTATTCACCACCCCTACGTCATCTAATCCAATAATACTAAGCCCAGTAAGGAAGGATATTTCTTTATTTTTTGCCCACTTGGTTTTAACCACTCGATGGCCATAATTGGCTAATAGTTGTGTCGCATTCGGGCAGCTTGTTCTATGAATGATTAATCCTTTACCAGTACTTACAAATCCAAATACATCGTCACCTGGGATAGGATTACAACATTTTGCCAGATTGTATTTGATCTTATCACTTGACTCCCCAAAAATAATCAGTTCTGAATCTCCTTTTTTTGGAAGGGGCTTGTAAACATGGGGTTCTATATTTGGATCTGGAGCTGCCACGATTGGCTTTGGCGCTTCTATTTTATCACCAATGACTTGAAAGGTTTTTAGCTCTTTTAGGTCTAAGGATTTCGTCGCGATTTTATATAATAAATCTAAATGACTATGTAATTTATAAAAGTGCATTAATTGATCTAAGT
>JBEDDG010000062.1:0-4991 GCA_041176305.1 Bacteroidota bacterium
ATTATTTCACCATTGCATCTTTCTGCGATCAAACAAGAAGTATTAGTGCAATTGATGGCCAAAAAAATCACGGCTTTGTCCATTGAGAATATCAAAGATGAAAATCAAAACTATCCAATCCTCAGAAGCATGAGTGAAATTGTGGGTAGTGCAGTGATGTTGATTGCAGGACAATACTTAAGTAGTTTCAATCAAGGTAAAGGTGTTTTATTAGGCGGTATAAGTGGTGTGCCACCCACTAAAGTAGTGGTGATTGGTGCAGATATTACTGGAGAGTTTGCCGTTCGTAATGCATTGGCATTAGGTGCGAGTGTAAAAGTATTTGACAACAATGTGTCAAGGTTACAAAGATTGCAAAATAATTTAGGACAACGTGTTTGGACCTCTGTGATAGAGCCTAATATTTTAGCGAAACAATTAAAGACCTGTGAAGTGGCTGTTGGGGCATTAAGAAATGAGATAGGCAGGGCGCCGATAGTAGTGACAGAGGAAATGGTCATGAATATGCGTCCCGGAAGTATCATCATTGATGTAGCAGTGGATAGGGGTGGTTGTTTTGAGACCACTGAATTAACCAACCATGAGAAGCCAATTGTTATTAAGCATGATGTAATACATTATGGCGTACCTAATATACCAAGTGGTTTTGCAAGAACTGCGAGTCAGGCAATTAGCAATGTATTGATGCATTTAATGGTAGAGATAGGAGATCAGGGTGGCTTAGAGGAAATCATTTGGCACCACGTGCATTTGCGCGAAGGGGTCTATTTATACAAAGGGGCATTGACTGATTTTTACATCAGTGAAAAGTGCAATTTAAAATACACCGATTTGAATTTGTTGATTGCTAGCAGAAGTTAATACGAAAGATGCGCTGTCTTTGCAAGCAAGTTTACTTGCTTTTTTGGCACTCTATTTTTTGTAAGCGGTGATGGCCAATTGTTGGTCACAAAAATGATATTCTTCTGGGTCATTGCTTGCGACAATAATTAATTTATGCATCGCATACTGAGCAATTAATTGTTGATAGGTTTGTATCCCTTCTTGATCCAAATTACTGCATGGTTCGTCTAATAATAAAATGGGTGCCTTATCAAAGATGGCCAATCCTAATTTCAATCTTTGCTTCATCCCACTACTGAAGTTCCTAATTTGTTTATCGGCCGCTTTTTCTAAACCTATCTTTGCTAAAATTTCTAAGGGGCTTAGCGAAGGGTGGATGGCTTTAAATTGTTGATGAAATTCAATTTGCTCTACTGCGGTTAATTCTTCCACCAATTCTAAATAGGGGGCAGCGATACTGATTTGTTTAAAAATAGCAGCAGCATCAATGGATTTGCCTGCATTTGACCATTGGATTGTCCCCTTGGTAAGTCCTATATAGCCTGCTATAATTTGTAATAAAGTGCTTTTCCCTGATCCATTATTGCCTATTAAGGCATAATGATGCCCTGTTGTAAATTCAAAATCAAGATGGGAGAAAATCCATTCTTGATGAAATCTTTTTGCAGCATCGGTCAGGGTAATTTGCATATTAATCTTCTTCTGAGGCACCTTTTACAAAACGCTTAATGATACCTCTGCCACTTTCTCTAATAAAAGTTACAATTTCATCGCGTTCATCTGTTGCTGGTAATTCTTCTTCAATAAAGGCAAGTGCTTGTGTGGTGTTCATTCCTTTATTGAATATATAACGGTAGATATCTAAAATATGGTTGATCTTTTCTAAATCAAATCCTCTGCGTTTTAAACCAACACTGTTTACGCCACCATAGCTGAGTGGGTTACGTACAGCTTTGATATAAGGGGGCACATCTTTACTCACCAAACTTCCTCCTGCGATATAAGCATGTTGTCCAATTTGAACAAATTGATGCACCGCACTCACGCCTGCAATCCATGCATAATCTCCTAAGGTAACATGTCCTGCTACTTGTACACTATTACTTAAAATACAATGATTGCCAATAATACAGTCATGCGCAATATGGCTATACGCCATGATCAAACAATGACTTCCCACCTTGGTCACCCAACGATCAGAAGTACCTCTATTGATGGTCACAAATTCTCTAATGGTCGTATGGTCGCCTATTTCAACGGTTGTTTTTTCGCCATTGAATTTTAAATCTTGCGGATCAGCTCCAATTACAGCGCCTGGGAAAATGCGACAGTTTTTGCCAACTGTTGTGCCATTCATGATGGTAACATTACTACCAATCCAAGTGCCTTCTCCAATAGTTACATCACTATGGATCACAGTAAATGGATCAATTTTTACATTGGCTGCCACTTTAGCGTTTGGATCTATATAAGTAAATGGATGCGTCATAGGTATAAATTTATTCTGCTCTTTTTACAACTTGAGCAACAAGTTCTGCCTCTGTAGCTACTTTGCCATTTACATAGACAGTGCCACGCATTTCACAGATTCCTCTGCGAATGGGTGCCATCAATTCTAATTTAAGCAACATGGTATCACCTGGTTTCACCATTTGTTTAAATTTACAATTGTTAATTTTTAAAAAATAAGTATCGTAAGTGCCTTGTGGCATCGCATTGATACAAAGGATTCCTCCAGTTTGTGCTAAAGCTTCAATTTGTAAAACACCTGGCATCACTGGATTGCCTGGAAAATGACCAGGGAAAAACCATTCATTGAAAGTTACATTTTTTACCCCAACGATACAGGTATCACTTAATTCAATGATCTTGTCTACCAATAAAAATGGATGACGATGGGGTAAAGTTTTTTCTATCTGTTCTAATGTATAGACAGGTGTTGCGCTAGGATTATATACAGGAACATCTTTAACGTGCTTGTTTTTTTTGATGTACTGCTTGATTTTTTTAGCAAACTCTACGTTACTGCTATGTCCAGGGCGGTTAGCGATTATTCTTGCTTTGATAGGGTAGCCAATCAATGCTAAGTCACCCACCACATCAAGTAATTTATGACGTGCTGGTTCATTTGGAAACCTTAACTCTAAATTATTTAAATAGCCTTCGCTTTTTACTTCAATTTTTTCGCGCTTGAAAACTTTTGCCAACCTGCCCATCTCGTCATTGGTAACAGGCTTGTCCACCACAACAATAGCATTATTAATATCTCCACCTTTAATTAAATCATGTTCTAATAAAGTCTCTAATTCGTGTAGGAAACAAAAAGTTCTACATGGCGCAATTTCAGCTTTAAAATCCTTAATCGTTTTTAACGCAGCATGTTGAGTGCCTAAAACCGGACTATTAAAATCAATCAGGGTGGTGATTTGATAATCTAGTGCAGGTAATGCAACCATCTCTACTCGTTTGTCTTCGTCGTAATGAAAAATATTTTCATCAATACTATACCAAGCTTTGGCAGCATCTTGTTCTAATACGCCTACTTTTTCTATTGCTTCTATAAAAGGCGCCGAACTGCCATCCATGATAGGGATCTCTGGGCCATTCAATTCAATCAATGCATTATCAACACCCATGCCAACTAATGCAGCTAGGATATGTTCCACTGTGCTCACTTTAGCATCTCCAATTTGTAAAGTGGTTCCTCGACTGGTATCGGTTACTAAATCGCAATCAGCTTTAATGACTGGTTGATTAGGAAGGTCAATTCTTTGAAATTGAATACCAAATCCCGGGTTAGCTGGATGCAAGGTCATGTCTACTAAAATGCCTGTATGTAAACCTGTGCCACTGATGCTTAAACTTTGGCTCAGGGTATGTTGCTTGTCGGGATTGAAATGTTGATCCATGTGTAACTAATTTAGATTAGCTTACTAAAAGCTTGATTTTAAGCAAAAATACGGCCGAATTAGGCTTTTTGAGACAGTTGCTGTACTAATATTTCCAATTCTTGGATTCTTTTTTCCATTGCTGGGAGGTTTTTAACGTAAACCTGGCTTCTTAGGCTTTGTTTTTGATCCCCAGCAGGGTTGCCGGTAAGCGTGGTTTGGGGTGTTTTAACCGATTTGGTGACACCACTTTGTGCAGCAATCTTAACCCCATCTGCTACCTGGATATGGCCAGCAAATCCAACTTGACCACCTACCATGACATGTTTGCCAATTTTGGTGCTTCCACTGATGCCGGATTGAGCAGCGATGACTGTATTAGATCCTATTTCTGCATTGTGCGCAATTTGAATGAGGTTATCTAATTTAACGCCTTTTCTTATCACAGTAGAGCCAATTGTTGCTCTATCAATAGTCGTATTCGCGCCAATTTCTACTTCATCTTCTATCACCACATTACCTAGTTGAGGTACTTTTTGAAAACTTCCATCTTCTTTTGGTGCAAATCCGAATCCGTCACTTCCAATAATGCTTCCACTGTGGATAGTCACTTGGTTGCCAATCACACAGTCTGCATAAATTACTACACCAGGATGGATGGTTACGTTGTTGCCAATTTTTACATTGTCACCAATCACCACATTGCTAAATATTTTCACATTATCCCCTAACACCGCATCTTCACTGATATAGGCAAAAGCAGCAATAAAATGTCCTTCACCTAGTTTCGCTGTTGGGGCTATAAAAGAAGGCGTCTGAATGCCTACTAAATTTTGTGTTTTGAGGGCTTGGTATTTGGTAAGTAGGGTGGCGAATGCAGCGTATGCATCAGGCACTCTAATGAGTGTTGCATTTATTTTTTGTTTAAGCACCTGCTGTTCACTAATGATGATGATAGAAGCAGCAGTGGTGTATAAAAATTCTTCGTATTTAGGGTTGGCTAAAAAAGTAAGTTGACCTGATTGGGCTTCTTCAATTTTGCCAAAATTGTTGACAGTCGCCGCTGCGTCACCTTCTACCTGACCTTGAATCATCATTGCGATCTGTTGTGCACTAAATTCTAACATGCGTTACTTTGTTTAAATGAATTGGGGGTTATTCGCTTAGCGAACAAATGTAAAATTTTTTGACTGGGGTAGAAAGACTTTCTACGATTAATGCGTTCTGTACCTCTGAAATAGTAGAAATTTCACCTTTTTT
>JBEDDG010000063.1:0-4935 GCA_041176305.1 Bacteroidota bacterium
ATATTTTTAATGACGGTGCTTTCGAAATTTTCACTGAAAAAGCTTCTAAGCCCATGCATGCTTTATTTGTGGAGCAGGGCAAGCCTTTAACTTTTGGCGCCAACAATGAAATGGGTATTCGCTTTGATGGACTTCGTCCAGAAGTAGTAACCATTGGCGAAAAATACAGTGTAGATGATTTATGGATTCATGATGAAAAAGATTTTTATAAAGCACAAGTATTAGTGCGTTTATTTGATAACCCATCTGAAGTGGGGGCACATTTCCCAAGACCATTTGGCGTATTCTATACGGCTGATCGTCCTTGTTACGAAGACATGATGGCTTTGCAAGTAGAAGAAGCAATGACTAGCAAGGGCATGGGGGATTTAGATAAATTGATCCGTGGAAAAGAGACCTGGGAGATTCTTTAAGTACATTACAGATCCAAGTTCAATTCGTTTTACAGATCGATATAATTTCTTTTAAGGGCTGTCATCACCATGGCGGTCCTTTGTTTTACTGCTAATTTTTTAAAGATACGATCCCTGTATCCGTAAATGGTGTAGACGCTTTTTTGCAATAGGGCTGCTATTTCCTCATAGCTATAATCTTTGGTGCAGGCTTGAATGAATCGAACTTCATTTTCGGTCAATGGATTAGCATTGTAGTTCAATGCTCTAATATCTATTCCTTGTAATACATTTTTAGTGATGAGCTTGCACTTGTCTGCTGATAAATTAAATTTTGTTTTTTGTTGGACACATTGCTTTAAGTCAATCATAGGCTCATCTGTAAATAAAATACCATTCAATCCATATTTCATTAAATAACAAATGGAATTGATTTGCTTCTCATTGGATTTTAACAATACATAGGTATAACTATTTCTTGTACGCATCATTTGTATTAACCTTAATAATACTTGATGTCCATAATCGTCCGATAAAATACAGAGCGCAATTTTATCGGTTGAATTTTCTAAATAGGTTTGCATCGCTTCGGCATCGCCTGTTTGATAAATCACTTTACAGTCCGCTTGTTGTTCTATATATTGCGTCATCGCATTGCGGGTCATTATTTTTTCCTCCAAGTAGATGATTGGAAACATAAAATTGTTTTACCAAATTAAACCTATTTTTAGGGGAACCAAATGAGGCCTCGGTCTTCCATGCTATGCTTATTTCCATCCATCCCACCCATCCACAGCCTAGACAACTTTCTATGGTAGTTGACTGTCTTCAATCGGGCGGTGTGATTGCTTATCCTACGGATACGATTTATGGATTAGGTTGTTCTATTTTAAAGCCGGATGCGATTGAAAAAATATGTGCTATTAAAAAAATACAACCAGAGAAAGCGAATCTAAGTTTTATTTGTGCCGATTTGAGTGACCTAAGTTTATATGCAAAGAGTATTGACAATAGTTTGTTTCGAATTTTAAAGAAGGCCTTGCCTGGCCCCTTCACTTTTATTTTGCCAGCAAGTAAGGAAGTGCCTAAAATTTTACAATCAAAGAAAAAAACAATTGGATTACGAATTCCTGATAATTTAATTGCCCTTTCTATTATTAAAACTTTGGGGCATCCTATTTTATCTGCAAGTTTTCCGGGAGAAGCCGTAGAAGAATATACCGATCCCGAAGTGATTTATGAAAATTGGGGCAATCAAATTGACATGGTGGTAGATGGGGGCATTGGTGGCATGGAACCCTCTACGGTGGTGGATTGTACAACAGACCATTACGAAGTGATTCGACAAGGGGCTGGAGTTTGGGATTACTAAATCTTAAAACTTTTTCGATGTTCAGGACAAAGGCCATGCAGGGCGATGGCTGCGCGATGCGCAGCAGTGCCGTATCCTTTATTCTGGTCCCATCCATATTGTGGGTACTTCTTGTGCAACTCAATCATATAATGATCACGTGCTGTTTTTGCAAGGATACTGGCCGCGGCAATATGGGCATAGAGCCCATCGCCCTTAATGATGGTTTGATGCGGTACTTTTTTGTAAGGATAAAATCGGTTGCCATCCACCGCAATAAATTGAGGACGCTTTTTTAATTGATCCAGCGCCAAATGCATACTCTTAATACTTGCTTTTAAGATATTGATTTGATCAATCTCTTGCGGCGTTTGTGTGCCAATCGCCCAAGCAATGGCAGCCTCTTTAATAATAGGGACTAAAGCTGCTCTTTGTTTTTCACTTAATTTCTTACTGTCATTGATCAAGGGGTGGTAAAAATCCTTAGGCAAGATCACGGCGGCTGCAAATACAGGCCCAGCATAACAACCCCTCCCCGCTTCGTCGCAGCCGGCTTCTATTTTGTCGGGTTGGTAGTAATTCAGGAGCATGCTTAGGTCTTTATTTTGTGTAAGGCAGGATGTGAAATTCTGCATTCTTTTTCACAAAGCAAAATCAATCTAGTTGCACTGTGTTATTCTTGCTTTGAATTCGGCTTCCTTGAAGATTTACTTAGTAACTTTGTGGCATTAAGATAGCGCTATGGAATTACAAGATAAAAAATCACGTGCAGTAGCCAATTGGTTGATTATTGGTGTGGTGATGACCATTATTCAAATCGCATTGGGCGGCATTACCCGATTAACAGGAAGTGGATTATCTATAACAGAATGGGATGTGGTGACTGGTAGTTTGCCCCCTTTGAATGAGGCTGCTTGGCAGGTACTTTTTGAAAAATATAAAACCACCCCTCAGTTTCAATTATTGAATTTCGATTTCACGATTGATAATTTTAAGTTCATCTTTTTCTGGGAATGGTTCCACCGTTTATGGGCACGTACCATTGGTTTAGTTTTTGCATTTGGATTTATCTATTTCTTAGTTAAAAAATATTTTCAACCTGCAATGATCCGTCCTCTAGTCATTTTGTTTTTACTAGGTGCTTTACAAGGGGCCATTGGTTGGATCATGGTAGCAAGTGGTTTAGAAGGGGATGCTGTGTATGTAAAACCAACCCGCCTTGCATTGCATTTTATATTTGCATTGGGTTTATTATCTTATACCTATTGGTTTGCACTTTCTTTAAAAGTAAAACCTGTCACTAAGGATCAGTTAAGTGTCGAAGCGCAAACAAGCATGAAGGGTTTTCGTGTTTGGGCATGGTTTGCACTTGGTTTATTATTTTTTCAATTGATCTATGGCGCGTTGATGGCAGGTCATAAAGCAGCGAATGTGGCAAGCACTTGGCCAACAATCAATGGGGAATGGGTACCTACACATTTAATGGGCAAAGAAAGCTTTTTCTTAAACGCCATTGACAATACCACTTGGATTCATTTTGTACATCGTGGATTGGCTTATCTTTTATTAATAGTCATTATTATTTGGGTAGCACAGATGCGCAAAATTCAAGGTAATTTGTTTTTTAGCAATGTAAAATGGTTGCCATTGTATTTTGTTTTGATACAAGTGTTGTTAGGCATATTATCTGTATTGACAAGTCGTAACATTATTCCTGGTACATGGGGCAATTTTGAATGGATGGCACAATTGCATCAACTGGTGGGGATGTTATTGCTACTATCTGTGGTTAATATAATCTATGCGACGAAGTCTATAGGTGATCATACCCATTAAAGGCTTAATTTTATTTTAAATTCAATTTTATGAATAGAGATATTGCAGACATCCGACGCGATTACCAATTGGCTTCCTTAGACGAGGCAACGAGTATGGCGCATCCAATGGATCAGTTCACTACTTGGTGGAACGAAGCTGTTGAAAGCAATATTGACGAAGTGAATGCCTTTGTGTTATCTACTGTGAAAGCGAATGGGGCTCCAGCATCTCGTGTGGTTTTGTTAAAAGGCTACACACCAGAAGGGTTTATGTTTTTTACCAATTACGCTTCTGCAAAAGGACAAGACATTGATTTACATCCTCATGTGGCGATGAACTTTTTCTGGAAAGAACTAGAACGTCAAGTGCGCATTACTGGTACTATTAAAAAGATTAGCAAGGAAGAAAGCGAAAGTTATTTTCATTCAAGACCCATAGGAAGTCAAGTAGGTGCATGGTCTTCACCACAAAGTAGAATCATTCCTGACAGGGAATTCTTAGAAGACCTTGTTGCAGAAAATACAGAAAAATTTAAAGAGGGCATTATTCCTTTACCTCCAGATTGGGGTGGGTATATCATTCATCCAACAGAAATAGAATTCTGGCAAGGACGTAGCTCTCGTTTACACGATCGCCTTCAATATACTTTACACGATAATGGACATTGGGTGAAAGTGAGATTAGCGCCTTAGTTTATAAATCCTTTATTAGTTTGTCACTTTCTCCTTTTTTAAAGCCAATTCTAGTTCTATTATCCCATTTATTCTTTGCAGCTGATTCGTCCATTATATTTTCAATGGCATCGTATATTTGATTCAATTGCGCGTCGTAGCCGCTTAATCTGTCCTTTATTTGATCAAGCTGTAATTTAAAGTCAGATTTTATTAATAATACTCTTCTAAGCTCCACAAAAGCACGTATGATAGCAATATTCATTTGAATTGCTTTATCAGAGTTAACAATACCACTTAACATTGCAACTCCTTGCTCTGTGAAAGCATTCGGCAAATATCTATTACCACCCCAGGACTCCAAACTTGAGGTCACAATTTGTGACCTCAAGTTTGGAGTGAGTTCATTAATCTGGTTGTTTTGTATGCTTAAAAGGTCTAATTCTTCTTTTGTTAATTGAAACATGAAATCAAGGGGAAATCGTTTAATATTTCTATTTACAGCCTGATTTAACACTTTTGTTTCTGTTTCATATAAGAATGCAATATCCTTGTCTAATAGGACTCTTTGCCCGCGTATCAGATAAATTTTATGTTGAATACTTTCTATCATTTCCATGTACTTATTTTTAAGTTGGAAAATTAAAAGAAGAAATTTATTAATTAATAAAAAGTTATTCGTTCGAGATTTTTCTCAATTTTA
>JBEDDG010000064.1:0-4846 GCA_041176305.1 Bacteroidota bacterium
TTATGGAAATGCCCAACACCAATCCACCTGCGTTTACACATGAACTGCTTGAAGATAAATACCAGATAGCAGCAAACAATGCATTAGCCAACTATTCCTTTTTCATGGGTACTTCTCAGGACAATATCGAAGAGGTTTTAAGAACAAATGAAAAGAAAAATGAAGTATGTGGGGTAAAGATTTTCATGGGTTCATCTACAGGTAATTTATTAGTAGACAATCCCATTGTACTGGAACGTATTTTTGAAGGATCTGAATTGCTTATTGCGACCCATTGCGAGGAAGAAGCCATAATTAAAAAAAATAAGGCGGCATTAGAAGCTAAAAAAACAATCTTAGAACCAAGTGACCACCCCATTATCAGGGATGTAGATGCTTGTTTTGAGTCTTCATTTAAAGCTATCCAATTAGCTAAAAAATTCGACACCCGTTTGCATATTCTTCATATTAGTACCGCTAAAGAATTGCAATTGTTTTCCAACTTAAAACCTTTATCAGAAAAGCGCATCACAGCAGAGGTATGTGTGCACCACTTACATTTTACTGCAGCCGATTATGCTGCTAAAGGCAATTTAATTAAATGCAACCCAGCCATCAAATCAGGAGATAACAGGACTGCATTATGGGAAGGCTTATTGAATGATCAATTAGATGTCATTGCAACAGACCATGCACCACATACCTGGGAAGAAAAACAAGAAGCCTATGCGCATGCGCATGCTGGCTTACCACTTGTACAACACAGTGTACTGTTGATGTTAAAATATGTAGAAGAAGGGAAATTAAGCATGGAGAAGATGGTAGAAAAAATGAGCCATGCTGTAGCTACTTGTTTTCAAATTAAAGAAAGAGGATTTATTCGTGAAGGTTATTTTGCGGACCTCGTTTTAGTAAAAAAACGTCCCTACACAATTACGAAAGAAAACATATTGTACAAATGTGGCTGGAGCCCAATGGAGGGCGAGCAATTCCCTTATAGTATTGAATCTACCTTTGTCAATGGCCATCTTGTATACCATCAAGGCCAGTTTGACGAAACTCAAAAAGGAAGTAGAATGCAGTTTACAAGAAGCTAGATGCAAGTTGACAAAACCACCATACAAGACATTGGGTTATTGGATCAACAGGAGTCCAAAGGACTTGCCAGTCATCTAGATTTTTGCAAAACCAATGGAGGTAAAAATCAATGGATGCATTTTGTGACAAATCCCCTTGGTTCCATAGACGCGATTAAGGCAAGACAATCAGCGCTGCAAGTGCTGCTTTCTAAAAAGGATTTTCTAGACCAAATGAAAATATCGAATGGCACCTGTTTGGTCATAGATCAATTTTATAGTACAGGCTTTAAACCAATTCCAAGAAACATAAGTGTACCAGGGGCTTATTGGTACCAAATTTGGAACAAAACAGATTATGCACTTATTGCGTATTCAGTTGAGCATATGGTGTCTTTTGTGCATTCATTAAACCAATGGCTTATTTCCTTTGAAATGTATAAAAGCACGCCTGTATTGGATGGTTTATATACATCTATACAAGCCTCTTTAGCAAAAATGGATTGTGTTGGCATTGATTTTAAAAAATTAAAAGAAGCCCCTCAAACAGTTTTACAACTAGGCTATTTTTTTGCCTACGAATATAAAGCACGCATTAAAGCATTACAAGATCAATTTTATATATTAGACGCTTATTATAGTATGGCTTCTGCCTTTCAATACTATCAATTTAGTTTCCCAACATGGGTAGATCAAAGTAGCCCGCTGATTGAGTTTGAAGGGGCGATGCACCCATTGGTACCCGATGCGATTGGCAATGATTTACAACTGACTGTGTCAAAAAGATTTTTGTTTTTGACTGGCGCCAATATGGCGGGCAAAAGCACTTTCATCAAAACAGTGGGCATCCTTGCCTACCTTGCACATATTGGTATGGGGGTGCCTGCAAAAAACTGTAGGCTCAGTTTATTAGATGGGCTCATCACCAACTTGACTACCGCAGACAATGTACTTAAAGGTGAAAGTTATTTTTTTAATGAAGTACAAAGAATTAAACAAACCCTCACCCATGTGTTGGATGGAAAAAAATACCTGATTTTAATTGATGAACTTTTTAAAGGCACCAATATTATTGATGCGATGAAGTGCAGTGAAAAAGTGATTGAAGGGCTTCAAGCCTTACAACACTCTTTGACCATCCTATCCACGCACTTATATGAGATTAGCGAGCCATTAAAAAAATACCCCCATCTACAATTTTACTTTTTCGAAACGGCCGTGACGAATAAAGCATTGGTCTTTAATTATACATTAAAAGAAGGGGTAAGTCAAGACCGTATTGGTTACCTTATTTTAGAAAGAGAAGGTGTGGTGGCGCTTATTGATCGTATAAATACTTAAATACAGCCATGTTTTATAGTTAGATTTCCATAAAACATGCTTGTAACAACAATCGGCGCATCACTTTACGGAATGGACGCTATCGGTATTCAGGTAGAAGTGAATGTAAGTATGGGTCAAGGCTATTGTATCGTTGGCCTGCCTGATATCGCAGTTAAAGAAAGTTTACACAGAACAGAAATAGCCATCAAAGCCAATGGCTTCAAAATGCCAAGGACCAAATTGGTCATTAATTTAGCACCGGCTGATATCAAAAAAACAGGCCCCGCTTTTGACCTCCCCATTGCCATTGGTATACTTGCAGCCTCAGATCAACTTTGTAACCATTCCATTTTGAAGCGGTATTTAATGATGGGCGAATTAAGCTTGAATGGTGCACTCCAGTCCATTAAAGGTGTTTTAGCCATGGCCATCTATGCAAAAGAAAATGGATTAGAGGGCATTATTATTCCTAAAGTCAATGCGCCAGAAGCATCCTTGATAGAAGGCTTACAAGTTTTTGCTTTTGAACAACTCACAGAAGTCATTGCATTTTGTAATGCACCTGAATCTTTCAAGCCTTTCCAAGCCTTGCCTTCAAACCCTGAGAATGCATCCTTGCTTTCCCATGATTTTATTGAACTTGACTTTGCATTTATTAAAGGACAGCTACAAGCTAAAAGAGCCATTGAAATTGCAGCAGCAGGGGGACATAACTTAATTATGGTAGGGCCACCAGGTGCAGGTAAAACCATATTAGCAAAAACAAGTACCAGCATCCTGCCTCCAATGAATCTTGCCGAAACCTTGGAAACAAGCAAGGTCTATAGCTTACTTGGAAAACTTCCCACTAAAACTGCACTCATGCAGTGTAGACCCTTCAGAAACCCACACCACTCTATTTCTGCTATTGCTTTAGTTGGCGGCGGACAAATACCCCAACCTGGCGAAATTTCCATGGCACATAATGGCGTTTTATTTTTAGATGAGCTTCCTGAATTTAGTAGGGCTGCCATTGAAATTTTACGTCAACCCATGGAAGCTGGATTTGTAAGTATCTCGAGAGCAAGACAAGCACTAGAATTTCCAAGTAGATTTATGCTTTTCGCCTCTATGAATCCCTGCCCTTGCGGTTACTTTAATCATCCCCAAAAAGCTTGTACTTGTAGCCCTCATAGTATTCAAAAATACCTTCATAAGATTTCTGGCCCATTATTAGACCGTATTGATTTACAAATAGAAGTAGTCCCTGTTGGATATGAAACCCTGCACAGCCGGGAAAAAATAGAAGACTCTGCTGCCATACGAGCAAGAGTTTTACAGGCACGACTCATTCAAATTGAAAGATTTAAAGACCGCGCCGGCATCAATACCAATGCCCAAATGCTTAGCATTGATTTTAATGAATGGGCTGTTTTGGATTCCGCATCTTCCAAACTACTAAAATTGTCGATGGAGCAATTTCACCTTAGTGCAAGGGCTTATGACAGGATCATTAAGGTAGCCAGAACAATCGCAGACCTTGCAGGTGTAAAAAACATTCAAAATCAACATATTAGTGAAGCGATACAATATAGGACTTTGGATAGAGCCAGTTGGGGGCAGTCCATTTAATATTGTCCTGTGGTTAACATCACCAAAGTACATGCTTCAATCGTTGCAATACCAGCCGCTTTAGCCAATGTCTCCAATTCAGGATTTTCTGTACCTGGGTTAAATATGATACGCTTTGGTGCAAGTGCAATAATGGAATCATAGTAAGCTTCCTGTGCTTGTGGACCAAGGTATAAGGTTAAAGTATCGATAGAGCCTGGGTTAGGCCAATCTTGCATAATGTTTAAGTTTTGAATCAACCCTTTTTTGATGCCAAATGGATACACGGCATGCCCTTTTTGGGACAACAAAACAGTAGCCATAAAACTATATCTTTCCGGATTGGGGGATGCCCCTAAAACCATGGTAACACTTGATTGCATAAGACAAAACTATAATTAAAAATTTAAACTGATTTTATTTTGTTTACAATAAAAGAATGTAATTTTATAAAAATCAACTTCCCCAAATAAAAACATAAAAGTATGGCAAGTAAGAAAAAAGGAGTAAAAAAAGCAGCTCCTAAAAAAGCAGTTAAGAAAGCAGTTGCTAAAAAAGCACCAGCTAAAAAAGCAGCTAAAAAAGTAGTCGCTAAAAAAGCAACTCCTGCTAAAAAGAAAACAGCTCCTAAAAAAGCAGTTAAGAAAGCAGTTGCAAAAAAAGCACCAGCTAAAAAAGTAGTCGCTAAAAAAGCAACTCCTGCTAAAAAGAAAACAGCTCCTAAAAAAGCAGTTAAGAAAGCAGTTGTAAAAAAAGCACCAGCTAAAAAAGCAACTCCTGCTAAAAAAGCAACTCCTGCTAAAAAAGCAACTCCTGCTAAAAAGAAAACAGTTCCTAAAAAAGCAGTTAAGAAAGCAGTTGTAAAAAAAGCACCAGCT
>JBEDDG010000065.1:0-4806 GCA_041176305.1 Bacteroidota bacterium
TTGCAACTCCAATCATAAGAAAGGATGCAAGAAAACTCAATAGAAAAAATTTTTTCATCATAGAATTTAATTTTTTGAAAAAACCATAATTGATTCAATTGCAATTTAACAAAATTTTAGGGTAATTCAGCTTTTGTGAGGCTTTAAGGGCTTTTTTTCGGTATTTACCTCTTACAAAAAGTCTATTCCAAGTATCTTTACCCTATGAGTAAGTCAAAATCGGCCTTTTTTTGCACCAATTGTGGCTATGAGTCGGCAAAATGGGCGGGCAAGTGTCCTGCCTGCAATGAATGGAATAGTTTCACAGAGGAAGTCATTGATAAAGGGAAAGGCAATACCCCCACCTGGGAGGACTATGCACCCACGCAAAAAGGCACAGAAGTGATTGCTATCAATGAAGTGCAAAGTCAGTCCGAAAAAAGAATTGATAGTTCAGACCCCGAATTGAACCGTGTATTAGGGGGTGGCATTGTGCTAGGCTCTATCGTATTAGTAGCTGGAGAACCAGGAATAGGCAAGAGCACTTTGTTTTTACAACAGGGTTTGATGATGAAGGATCAGACTGTATTGTACATTAGTGGTGAAGAAAGTATTCAACAAATTAAAATGCGCGCAGATAGATTGAGTTTAGAAAATGCACATTTTTATTTATTGACAGAAACGCATACCCAAGCTATTTTCAAAGCCATCAAAAAATTAAAACCGACGGTAGTAATCGTGGACTCTATACAAACTTTAGAATCCAATTTAATTGATGCGGCTGCTGGAAGTATTTCACAAATCAAACAAACTGCAGCAGAGTTTCAAAGATTTGCAAAAGAAACAGGCACTCCTGTTTTTTTAATTGGTCATATTACAAAAGAGGGCTCCATTGCAGGACCAAAGATCCTAGAACATATGGTAGACACGGTGTTGCAATTTGAAGGAGATCGTCATTATGCTTATAGGATGTTGCGCACTTTAAAAAATAGATTTGGTAGCACAAGTGAATTAGGTATTTACGAAATGACAGGTACTGGCATGAAAGTGGTCACCAATCCTTCTGCATTTTTAATTGCGCAAAGAAACGACGCATTGAGCGGAAGCACGATTGCAGCTGCGATGGAAGGCATGCGTCCTTTGTTGATCGAAGTGCAAGCATTGGTCACGCAAAGTGTTTATGGTACGCCACAAAGAACAGTAACTGGATTTGATTTAAGAAGACTGCAACTTTTACTAGCGGTGCTTGAAAAGCGCGGCGGCTTTGCATTTGGCATGAAAGATGTCTTTGTAAATATTGCAGGTGGACTTAAAATCGAAGACCCTTCTTTAGACCTTGCGGTGATTTTGGCATTATTGTCTTCCTACGAGGATATACCATTACCACAAGGCATTTGTTTTGCTGGCGAAGTTGGATTGAATGGCGAAATACGCGCAGTAAATAGAATACAACAACGTATCGCTGAAGCAGAAAAATTAGGTTTTGAAAAAATTATTATTTCTGGATTCAATACCAAGGGTATCGATACAAAAAAACATAGTATTGAAATTATTCCTGTCGAAAGAGTAGACGAAGCCTATCGATTATTTTTCTGATCTTGAAAATGCATGAAGGCATACGAAATTATTTAAATGCGTTTGTACATTTATTTTATCCGCAAATTTGTTTTGGTTGCGGTACTGATCAACTAGACAAGGGATATCCTTTGTGTAAAGCCTGTATTGAAGCATTGCCTACCACGGATTTTTTTAGTATTCATAACAATCCTGTCGAAAAAATTTTCTGGGACAATGCATTGGTCCAACACGCAGGTGCATTGTTGTTTTTTACAAAAGATAGCCTGGTACAGCAATTAATGATTCAATTAAAATACCAGCACAATCAAAAAGTGGGTACCCTGTTTGGTAACTTAATTGGAATGGCAATAAAACAGGAAATGAAATTCAACTCGATAGACTTTTTTATACCTATACCAATTAGAAGGTCTAAAATGAATCAAAGAGGCTTTAATCAAAGTCATGTCATTGCACAGGGCATCCAAGCGATTCTGAATAGGCCAATCCTGCATACCGTATTACAAAAAAACAAAAGACCTTTTGCACAAACCAATAAAGACCGTATAGCAAGGCTTACTAAGACCAACAATCCCTTTGATTTAAAAAATAGGGGTCAAATTCAAGGGAAAAACATTCTAATAATTGACGACGTATGCACTACAGGCGCCACCTTACAAGCGGCCGTCGCCTGTTTAATGGAAGGCGCTCCTGCCTCTATCTCCATTGCTACCGCCGCTTATACACTTTAGTCAACTTTTTGCACTATTTCTTGTTATATTTAATCATTAAACCATTCAATTTATTTTATGAAAACTATATTAAGTGTTCTATTCCTTGCTTGTGGCTTATTTGTAAACGCACAAAGCATCCATAGCTTTAAAGTAAAAAGCATAGACGGGGGCCAAATTGATTTTGCAAAATACAAAGGCAAAAAAATAATGGTGGTGAACACCGCAAGTAAATGTGGTTATACCCCGCAATATGAATCCTTACAAAAAGTTTACAGTCAATACAAAGACAAATTAGTCATAATAGGTTTCCCTTGTAACCAATTTGGTGGACAAGAACCAGGTTCAAACGAAGAGATTGTTGAATTCTGTCAAAAGAATTACGGGGTGACTTTTCCGTTAGCAGACAAAGTAGATGTAAAGGGTGGAACACAATCTGCTATTTACCAATGGTTAACTCAAAAAGCAAAAAACGGTGTATTGGACGCTTCTATAGGCTGGAATTTCAACAAATTTATATTGGATGAAAACGGTAAAATGTTGGCCTATTTCCCAAGCAATGTTAAGCCAGACAGCGAGGCCATTTTGACTTACTTAAAATAAGAAGCTTACCTAAGTAAATAGTATCTTCGCTGCATGTTATTGAGCGAAGTCATTGGCCAAGATAAATTAAAACATCAATTAGTAGAAATGGTTCAACACCAAAGGTTGAGCCATGCTTTATTATTTGTTGGCCCAGAAGGTGCTGGTGCCTTACCCCTTGCCATTGCATTTGCGCAATATTTAGTAAGCTCACCTGCAATCTCCAACGAGGTGGCAGATTTATTTGCTGATCCAAACGCTTTAGCAAAACAAGTACACACTTACAACGCGCCAGACGCTATCGCTGATTTACCAGCCTACCAACGTGCTAGTCAATTGATGCACCCTGATTTGCACTTTTCATTTCCAACCATCACAGAAAAACCTGGGCAAAAAAACATTAGCGCCAACTTCATTGAACAATGGCGAGAATTTGTACAAGGTTACCCTTATGGCAATGTCTTTGACTGGTTACAATTGATAAAGGCAGAAAATAAACAAGGTAATATTAGTGCGGACGAATGTGCCGAGATCATTAAAAAATTGAGTTTTAAAAGTTTTGAAAGTCCATTTAAGGTTTTAGTGATGTGGATGCCAGAATACTTAGGAAAAGAGGGCAACAAATTGCTCAAACTCATTGAAGAACCTCCTGCAGATACCATTTTCTTGCTTGTTGCCAATTCGGAAGAACAGATCCTACCTACCATTATAAGTCGATGTCAATTTATAAAGGTACCAAGGTTGACCAATGCAGAAATTGCTGAAGCTTTAGTGAAAAAGGCCAATTTAAGTCCAGAAAAAGCACAATTGATTGCGGCTATGTCGGATGGCAATTATAGAGAAGCACTACATTTGATTCAGCATAGCGACAATGACTTTTTGGACCAGATTAGGGATTGGCTCAATGCTATCCTAAAAAATGGACCATTGGCACAGCTAAAATGGGTAGACGAACTCAGTAAACTGGGTAGAGAGCAGCAAAAACAATTCTTAAAATACTTTAACCACCTATTAGAGCAAAGCATTCGGATCAAAGTACTAGGCGCCGACCTCCCTTTGGACCCGGATTTAAAGGATTTTGCCCTTAGAATCAATAAAATTGCAGGAGTAGGTCAATTAGAGGCTATAATCCAAGAATTAGATAAAGCAGTCTATTATATAGAACGCAATGCCAATGCCAAAATGTTATTTATGGCAATGAGCATCAAGTTCTATCATATCATTCGGAACAAAACCTTAATTTTGACATAGACACCAATCTAGAACCTGAGGAAAGAGTGTGTGGGGTGTCGGGTATTTCAATTCATAACAGTTAGAACTTAGAATATATGGGATGTGGATCATGTGGCACGGGTACGCCCAATGGCTGCAAAAGTAATGGAGGCTGTAGTACAGGAGGCTGTAATAGATTAAATGTACATGACTGGTTACGCGACTTGCCTGTAGATGATGCAGAAAGTCAATGTAGGGTGGTAGAAGTAAGCTTTAAACAAGGCAGCAGAAAGGAATTTTTTAGAAACCCTACTTTCCAAGTATTTGAAAAAGGTGATTATGTAACAGTAGAAGGCGTTAATGGTTTTGACCTTGGCGAAGTCTCACTGACTGGTGAATTAGTGCGCGTTCAATTGAAAAAAAGAGGCACGGACGAGTTTCATCCAGATATGAAAAAAATCCTTAGACCTAGTACCGAAAAAGATATTGAAACTTTCAAAATAAGTAAGAGTAGAGAATCTGATATGTTAGCTCGAAGCAGGGCACATGCAAGAGACCTGAAATTACAGATGAAATTAAGTGAGATAGAATTGCAGGCAGATGGCAAAAAAGGCACTTTCTTTTACACAGCAGATGATCGTATTGACTTTAGAGAGTTGATTCGAATTTTCGCTAGTGAGTTTAAAGTAAAAGTAGAAATGCGTCAAATTGGTATTCGCCAAGAAGCGGCAAAAGTGGGTGGCATTGG
>JBEDDG010000066.1:0-4550 GCA_041176305.1 Bacteroidota bacterium
ACAGTATTTGCCTTGACCACCGTGTTGATCACCTTTTTTGGAAAAGGGGTAGATGATGTATTGAGCTTTAGTATCTTTTTGGATTGCCTTGGGATGAGCACTTCTGCAGCCACTTTATTTATTTTAAGGCGAAAAGGGCAGGGAGATAGTGCTGTTACAGGGGGTTTAAAGCGTTGGACACCTATTTTTGCTGCTATTTTTGTACTGGCTTATGCTTTTGTAGCCGTAGCGGTGGTCATAGATAAGCCTTATTCAGCGCTTACTGCAGTCATTTTGGTGGCCATTGTGCTCGTCTTATACCGCCTCTTTTACTATAAAAAGTCCGCTTAGTTGAAGGGGTAGCCTTTTATACCCACCCATAGCTGTTCAGCCATATGAATGTCCGTTTGTCTAAAAATTAGACAACTCCTAAGGTTTGCATTACTTTTGTACTGTATAATAGGAATTTATAATTATCAATACAGACAATGAGAACCATTTTTTCGTTTATTTTTCTTGGATTAAGCCTTGCCTTAACGGCCCAAACTCCTACACAATGGGATTTAAGAACCTGTGTAGAATATGCAATTAAGCACAATATTTCTGTACAACAAGCAGATGTACAAGCTCGATTGGCAAAATTGCAAGCAGACCAAGCAAATTATAATAAGTTGCCAACAGTCAGTGGCGCTTCTGGACTTGGAATGCGTTTAGGACGTTCTATTGACCCAGTAACCAACGCCTTTACAACGACACAATTTTTATACAACAACTTTGGCTTGAATGGAGGCATTCAATTGTATAATAACAATCGTTTAAACAATACAGCAGCTGCAAGTAATTACAATTGGTTAGCAAGTATTGCAGATCTTCAAACAGCATCCAATGACATCTCTTTAAATGTGGCTACTTTTTATTTACAAGTATTGTCTTCGATCGAACAATCTGAAATTGCTAAAATTCAAATTGCTCAAACAACAGAACAATTGGCTGCCACAAAGAAAAGAGTAGAAGTGGGTTTATTGCCAGAGATTAATTTATTGGAATTAGAAACCCAATTAGCCAATGACAGTAGTAATTATATTACTGCGATCTCTAATGTGGAGCAAAGTAAATTAAGTTTAAAGGCTTTATTGAATTTAGATGCGGCCGAAGTGTTTGAAATTGTTGCACAGCCAGTAGATAAAATTAAATTACAAGGTTTTGCAGACTTGCAGCCTGATTACGTATTCGGCGTTGCGGAGCAAAATTTACCAAATATTAAAGCGGCGAATCTGCGTTTAAAAGCGGCAGAGAAAAATCGCTTAGTAGCTAAAGCTGGGTTTTATCCAACTTTAAGTTTTGGGTATTCATTAAGTACCAACTTCTCCAATTCATTTAAATACATTAGTGGCGTGGAGCCAGCTGGATACAGCAGTATTTCTCCTAACAGTCCTTTTGTAACCGTAGGTGCGGCTAAGTATTTTGTTCAAAGCCCTTTGTATAATACCATCACAACCAATAGAGATTTTAGTAGTGTATGGACAGGATGGGGCAGACAATTGGATAACAACTTTGGACAAAACTTTGGATTACAATTATCTATTCCAATTTTTAATGCCAACCAATCTAAGACTGCGTATCAACAATCAAAGTTGAATTACCAATCGGCTAGTTTACAGCAAGAAAATGCACAAAGAAAGTTAAAGCAAGACATCTATGCGGCTTATACCAATGCAGTAGTAGCGTCTAACAAATTAAATGCCACTCAAAAAGCAGTGACTTCTGCAGAGAAAGCGTATAGCTTTGCAACTAAACGCTACGAGTTAGGTTTGCTTGGGACGATTGAATTATTAAACAATCAAAATAATTATTTAAAGGCCAAAGTAAATTATAAGGCTGCTCAGTATGAGTATGTATTTAGAATTAAATTACTTGAGTTTTATAAAGGAGAAGCACTTTCTCTTTAATCCATTTAAAGCATCGAAAAAAAATAAATAAAATGAATAAGAAAATCATTTGGAGTATTGTCGGTTTTGTTGTCCTTGTTGGTTTGTTAGTTGGCCTAAAGAAAGCAGGTGTAATTGGCAAAGAAGAAGGCCTCGAAGTAACGGTTGAAAAAGTACAATTAAGAACTATTACAGAGTCGGTTAATGCAAGTGGTAAAGTGTATCCAGAAATCGAAGTGAAAGTGAGTCCAGATATCTCTGGAGAGATTGTGAATTTGTTTGTAGAGGAAGGCGCTAAAGTGACCAAAGGTCAAGTATTAGCTAAGATCTACGCAGACATCTATTCTTCTCAAAGAGATCAAGTAACTGCTTCTGTAAATCAAGTTAAAGCGCAGTACGAAAATGTAAAAGCTAGCTTGAGTGGTTTAAAAAATGGTTACGAAAGCAGTAAGGCTGCTTATGAGCGTTATAAAAAATTATTTGCAGACAAGATTGTTTCTAGAGCGGAGTTTGAGCAAGTAGAACAAACTTTTCGTACTGCAGAGTCTAGCTACAATGCAGCAAAAGAATCTATCAAAAGTGGCGAAGCACAGGTACAAGGCGTGAGAGCGCAATTGGCTAGAGCAGAAAAGGATTTGGCTAGAACAACGATTGTATCTCCTATGGATGGTATCATTAGTTTAATGAACGTGAAAAAAGGAGAGCGTGTAGTTGGAACAGCACAAATGGCTGGTACCGAAATGATGCGTGTAGCAGATATGAAAAGCATTGAAGTAAGAGTAGATGTGGGAGAAAATGATATCACTAAAGTTAAGATTGGGGATACAGCATTGGTAGAAGTGGATGCCTATAACAATAGAAAGTTCAAAGGAATTGTATACAAAATTGCGAATCCAATTACAGCGGCTGCGGCTGGCATTAGTGCTGCTGCAGAAGTAGCGAACTATAAAGTGCATATCCGCTTGTTGACAGAGAGCTATGCAGACTTAATTAAAGAGAATGCAATTTTCCCTTTCAGACCAGGTATGACTGCAAGTGCAGACATTCAAACCAAGTCTAAAGTAAATGTCATTTCAGTGCCATTGAACGCAGTGACTACAAGAGACAATGATGGTCAAGGTAAGGATACTAAAGTATCTAACACCACTGCAAATGCAGCTGATAAAGAGCCTGCAAAAGAGCAGGAGTTGAATGAAGTTGTTTTTGTCTTACAAAAAGACAATAAAGTGAAAATGGTGAAAGTGAAAACAGATATCCAAGATTTAAACTTTATAGAAGTAGCAGGATTAAAAGTAGGAGATCAAGTGATCACTGGACCTTATAGTATTGTAAGTAAGACTTTGAAAGAAGGATCTTTAGTGAAAGTAGTGACTAAAGAGCAATTATTTGAAGAGAAGAAATAAGTCGATACCTACTGAATAAGCTTAAAAAGGGGTGCATTTAAAAAATGCACCCCTTTTTTTATGAATTTCTTATGTTTGTAGCATGGAAAACAAGCAAATTGGACTCATTGGTAGTGGAAGTTGGGCTACAGCGATTGCAAAAATTGTGACAGACAATGGTCATCCTATTACTTGGTGGGTAAGACAACAAGCCAATATTGATTATTTTGTGAAACGCAAACACAATCAACATTACCTAAGAAATGCCTATTTTAATGTACAACAGCTTAGTTTTTCAACGGACATTCAATGGGTGGTGGCCCAAGCGGATATTTTAATCATTGCTGTGCCTTCTATCCATATCGAATCTACTTTAGCAGGTTTGGATGCAGATGACCTGAAAGGAAAAATCATTATCTCTGCCGTTAAAGGCGTTTTGCCAAAGCATAATATTTTATTGAATCAATATTTAGCTGAAAAATTCAATTTACCCATCACGCAATACTTTACGTTACTTGGTCCAAGTCATGCCGAAGAAGTTGCTGCTGAGCAATTGTCTTATTTGACTTTTTCTGGGGTGGATGAATCAGCCACTACAAGCATTGCGAGCTATTTTAAATCTGAATATATCAATACAATTGTCAATCAGGATGTCCTAGGTGTTCAGTATGCAGGTGTAGCTAAAAATATTTATGCCCTTGGCGCAGGGATTGCACATGGTTTGGAATATGGCGATAATTTTTTGAGTGTATTCATTGCCAATTGTGCCAATGAAATGCAATTGCTACTATGTAAAATCATGGATCAACAAGGCACCAGCTGTTCTAGTATTAACCATAACGCATCTGTTTATTTAGGCGATCTTTTGGTGACCTGCTATTCCTTGCATAGTCGAAATAGAACCTTTGGCAATATGATTGGCAAGGGGTACACTGTAAGAGCTGCCGAATTGGAATTGAATATGGTGGCAGAGGGGTACAATGCCAGCAAATGTATTCATACGATGAACGAAAGCTTACAATTAGAATTGCCAATTATGGATGCTGTTTACCAAATTCTTTGGCAGGGTGCAGACCCAGCAAAGACTTTTAAGTCTATTGAGCCATTGTTAGTATAAAGAAGTCTGACGCAATCCCATCCGCTAAAAATTTAGCCTCTTTTGTTAAGGCAAATCTATTTCCTTGTTGCATAAAATAATGCTTAGTGCGCATTGTATCCATCACTTGTAAAGTATGTTCAATATAGGTGCTGCCGAAATGTG
>JBEDDG010000067.1:0-4466 GCA_041176305.1 Bacteroidota bacterium
CTCTTATACATTCAAAAATGGGCCCAACAATTCTGGTTATTGGAGCTGGTAAATCTGCCACTGTTTTAATCCAATATTTGCAAAAAAAAGCGGTTGAAAACGACTGGTATATCCTATTGGCAGATGGCGATCTAGCAACTGCCACCAATAAATGGAATAACGCCCCCAATGGCACTGCCCTAGGTATTGACATAGAAAATGAAAAAGAACGTCAGAATTTAGTTCAAAAAGCCACTATAGTGGTCTCTATGTTACCTGCCAGCCTACACTTTTTAGTGGCGAAGGATTGTTTAACCTATGAAAAACCCTTGTTTACTGCCTCCTATGTAGACGACAATATGCGCTCTATAGCCTCTGAGATTGATGCAAAAAAACTTTTATTCCTCTGTGAGATGGGTTTAGATCCCGGAATTGACCACATGAGTGCTATGGCAATCATTGATGCCGTTCATGCAAAAGGCGGGAAAATTACCAGCTTTAAATCGCATTGTGGTGGATTGATTGCGCCCGAAAGTGACAATAACCCATGGCATTATAAAATTAGTTGGAACCCTAAAAATATCATTTTAGCTGGTAAAGCGGGAGCCATTTATCTAGAAAATGGAGCAACTGTAACTAAAGACTATCCTGAAATTTTTAATCAAACACCTATAGTGAAAGTGCCTGGTATAGGCGCGTTAGCGTATTATCCAAATAGAAATTCATTGTCTTATATTGACACTTATCATTTACATGGTATAAAAGATTTTGTCCGCACTACCCTTCGCTATCCAGCATTTTGTACTGGATGGAATGCAATTGTTCAATTACAATTAACAGATGAAAATTGTATTGACTTGCCACCAAATACGTCTATTCAACAATGGTTTGAAGGACATATTCAAAAAAATGCTTTAGAAGCTACTTTAGCTGATTTAAAAAAAGAGGAAAAGCTAGCAGCACAACTCAATTATATAGGCTTAGAAGCAACTACAATTATTCCCACACAATACAATTCTAATGCTGCTATTTTACAATGGATCTTAGAAGATAAATGGAAATTAGCAGCTACTGATAAGGATTTAGTAGTCATGTTGCATGAAATAGAATACAAGATTGGAGATCGTCCATATAAACTAGAAAGTAGCATGGTGTTAACTGGGGAGGATGCAATTCAGACAGCGATGGCTAAAACAGTTGGACTGCCATTAGCAATGGGTGTATGCGCTTACTTAAAAGGTTCAATAAAAATGACAGGGTTACATATCCCTATTGACAAAAGAATATATAACCCCATTTTAAAAAGTTTAGCAGAGGAAGGTATTATTTTCCAAGAAACATTGACTAGTTATTAATCAATCCACTTGTTTATAGACCTTATTTTGTAACGGTGCCATTAGGTTCCCATTCGAAATCCAATTGGCGTTTATCCAAATTGGCGGCGACTACTTTTACCATTACTTTGTCGCCCATATTGAATTTTCTACCAGATCTTGAACCAACTAATGCATAGTCGGATTCAATTAATTTAAAGTCATCTGTTTTGGATAAACTGGTAATTGCCACTAAGCCTTCACATTTATGCTCAACTGTTTCAACAAAGAATCCGAAACTAGAGACACCACTTATAACCCCTTCAAATACATGTCCCAAGTATTCTTTCATGAATTCAACTTGTTTGTATTTATTGGCTGCACGTTCTGCTTCCATTGCTGCTCTTTCACGCATACTACAATGCACACATTTTTCTTCTAAATGCTCATCATTCATTGCATTACCCATTAATACCGACTGAACAATTCGATGCACTAATACATCTGGATATCGACGTATGGGCGAAGTGAAATGACAATAATGTTCAAATCCTAAACCATAGTGACCAATATTATGGGTGGTATAAACCGCTTTAGCCATGGTACGAATACCTAATTGTTCTAGCACATGTTGCTCAGGTTTTCCTTTTGATGCTAACATTAAGTTGTTAAAACTATGCGCTATCTGTTCTGGAGTATCAATATTAAAGGGATAGCCATGCTTTTTAGCAAAGACCACAAATGGATTTAATTTATCCTCATTGGGCTGATCATGCACACGGTATGGGAAAGGTAAAAAGTCTTTTTTTACTTTAATTTTACCCATTTTTTCAGCAATCAGTTGATTTGCTTTTAACATCAATTCTTCGATCAATTGATGCGATGCTTTACTTTCTTTAACCGTAATTCCAATGGGTTTCCCTGTTGCATCTAAAGTAAAACGTACTTCTTGTGAAGAGAAATTAATTGCCCCATTTTCGAAACGTTTTGCTCTTAATTTTTGAGTGTAAGCATGTAACCACAAAATCTCTTCTTTATGATCCCCTTCCTTGGTTTCAATAATCTCTTGCACCTCTTCATAGGTAAAACGTCTATCCGAATAAATAACTGTTTTACCATACCAAGTGGCTACAATATTTCCTGAACTATCCACTTCAAATGTGGCTGTGAAAGTTAATTTTTCTTCCCTTGGTCTTAAAGAACATAATTCATTAGAAATACGTTCAGGCAACATTGGGTATACTCTATCCGGTAAATAAACAGAAGTGGCTCTTTCGTAAGCTGCTTTGTCTACCGCTGTACCTGGTTGTACAAAATGACTTACGTCTGCAATATGCACACCTATTTCAATATTTCCATTCGATAAGTGTTGAAAAGAGATGGCATCATCAAAATCTTTTGCATCCACTGGGTCAATTGTAAAAGTCAATACTTTTCTAAAGTCTTTTCTTTTTGCAATTTCTTCTGGACTAATTGTTTCTGATAAGGTTTTGGCAAAAGCAATTACTTCTCCGTCAAATACCAATGGGAATCCTGACTCAGCAACAATAGACTTCATCGCTAAATCGTTTTCTTTCTCTGGCGTAAATATTTCTAGTACGAGGCCTTCAGGTTTTTTATTGGGGTTATCCCATTTTGTTAATTGTACAATCACTTTGTCACCAGATTTCGCTCCCTTTAATTTATCCATTGGGATGTAAATATCTGGCATAGGATGAATGGTATTAGGTAAAAAGAAAGCATGGTGCTGCATGATCTGCATGGTACCCGCAAAAGAAACCTGTTTCCTTTTTACAATCTCTACCACCTTCCCTTCCTTCTTTCCTGAGCCTTGTCTTATTTTGGTGATTTTAACACGTACTTCATCCCCCTTTAAAGCGGTATTGAAATCGGTTGGAAATACTAAAATGTCTTGTTCCAAACCTTGTACAATGATAAATCCCATGCCAGACTTGGCAATATCTAATGTCCCTTTATACGTAGTCGTTAAATGGGTCTGTTTTGTAGTTGTTTTTGACTTCTTCTTGTCTTTTTTACTGTTCATTTGTTTGTGTATGATATTGTGCTACAAAATCAATGACCAATTGATTAAATTCAGTTGCTTGATTAAAAAGAAAGAATGGTTTAATCGGCAATACATACAATGGAATATCATTTAATTCATTGGTGTATTTTACTAAACGTACCGCATCTTTCTCGGTAGTAAGGATCAATTTACTTTTTGCGTTAATCTGTTCAAATTTATTTCGGATATCATTTAAATCTTCAATCGAAAATATATGATGGTCGCTGTAACTTAATTGATAATAAGTGTGTGTGTGTTCGTGTAAATAATTTTTTAATGGAATAGGATTAGCAATTCCACAAACCAATAAAACCTCATCCCTCATTGTTAAAACCCATTGGTCAGCAGGGTTGTAAATATGATAAGGTGTTTCATATGCAATGGCAGTGAAAAATACAGATTGATGTTGCGCGGGATACAATTTCTCTAAGACTTCTGCCCTATCCTCTTCTGTCATGTCTATGGGACATTTAGTCACTACAATAATATTAGCGCGTTTAGCAGATTTACGTTCATCCCTTAAATCTCCAGTTGGAAAAAAGAAGTCATCGCAATATAAATTGTCGTACTCAGTTAATAGAATACTAAAATGCGCATCAATTTCACGGTGCTGAAAAGCATCGTCCAATATGACTGTTTGTAGATCAGGTATATCTTGGATTAATTGTGGGATTGCTTCAATGCGTCTTTCACCAACAGCAACACCTACTTTGGGGAATTTTAAATGAAACTGCATCGGTTCGTCTCCAATTTCTAAAGCAGTCGTTTGATCACCAGCTAATGCGTACCCTTTGGTTTTTCTTTTATACCCTCTGCTTAAAGTGGCTGTCTTATACTCATTAGAAAGAATAGATAATAAATGCTCTACCATGGGTGATTTTCCTGTGCCTCCTAAAGAAAGATTGCCCACACAAATAATTGGCAAATTAAAGTGAACTGATTTTAAATATTTTTTTGCATACATCCAATTACGTAATGTCACTATCCAACCATATAAAATAGCAAAAGGGAGAAGTAGTACTCTAAAAGATTTTAAAAAAATATTATTCAAATTCATAGGTATTCCACGGCGTGATACAACTAGACAAAGGTACGTCAAATTCGTTGGT
>JBEDDG010000068.1:0-4265 GCA_041176305.1 Bacteroidota bacterium
AGCAGGCACTTTAAATGCGAATGCTGTTCCAGCATGGGCACTATGGGCACAATGTATTGTCGCTTCTTTATTATGTTTAAGCGGCAGGTATGGAGATTTATTAGATATGGTATCCTTTATTGTGGTGATATTTTATATTTTAACCATTATTGGTATTTTCATTCTTCGTAAAAAAAGACCAGCACTAGAAAGACCTTATAAAGCATTCGGTTACCCGGTTTTACCTGCGATCTATATTTTGATGGGTACTTGTTTTTGTTTGCTGTTGATTATTTACAAGCCTAATTTTACATGGCCTGGTTTAATCATTACCTTATTAGGGGTGCCTTTGTATTATGTAGCTTTGCGTAATCAAAAAACGAATGCATAAATGATGGATCAAAAAACCTTTAATCATTTATTTGAGGGATTTGCTACGACCAAAATTGGGGTGGTAGGCGATATCATGTTGGATACTTATTGGTGGGGTGGCGTTGACCGAATTTCACCAGAAGCACCTGTGCCGATTGTGTCCCTACAACGAAAAGAAACAAGGGTAGGTGGTGCAGCCAATGTAGCCCTTAATTTAAGGGCCTTAGGAGCGCCAACAACAGTCTTTGCGGTTATTGGTAATGATCAGGAAGGGAAGGATTTAAAAGGGCTATTAGAGGCCGAAAAAATCGACACGCACTATATACATACAAGTGCTTCTAGGGTGACTACCAATAAAGTAAGGATCATGGGGCGCAATCAGCAAATGATGCGTTTGGACCATGAAAACACACACGATATTAATGCCGAGGAATCAAAAGCTTTATTGGATCATTTTTATGCTTACGTAGAAAAAGAGCAACCTGCATTGATTATTTTAGAGGATTACAATAAAGGGGTATTGACTGCCGAAATCATCGAATCCATTATTGCTTATTGTAACCAAAAAGGCATTCCAACAGCAGTGGATCCAAAACAAAAGAATTTCTTAGCCTATCAAAACTGTACCCTTTTTAAACCAAATTTAAAAGAGGTGAAAGATGGGTTGAAAATAGAAATACCAAAGGTAGATCTAGCGAATATGCAACAAGTGCATACCGCATTGCATGCTGCATTGAATCATCATATTTCTTTTATCACTTTGTCAGAACATGGTGTGTTTTTTGCAGAAGAAGGCAAGCAACAATTGATCCCAACGCATATTCGTAACATCGCAGATGTGAGTGGTGCAGGGGATACCGTGATCGCCGTGGCTTCTTTGGTCTATGCATATTCAAAAGACATGGCATTGGCAGCAGAGATGGCCAATATTGCAGGCGGTTTGGTTTGTGAATTAGTAGGTACAGCACCCATTGATAAATTACTATTGGCAAAAGAGGTAGAAAAATTATTAGTAAAGTAAATTCTTATCTTATCCTTCCTAAGGATAAGTAATAAATTAGTACATGAAAAAAACAGCGATTATTGTAGCAGGTGGAACTGGACAAAGAATGGGAACAGTGGTGCCGAAACAGTTTTTAACTGTCGAAGGAAAGTCTATTTTATTGCATACAATCGATCAATTTGTAGCCGCATTTTCGGATATCAATTTTGTGATTGTTTTACCTGCGGGCTATATTCAAGAAGGGCAGGATCTAATTGCTTCAAGTGGATTAACGCAGGCCTTTCAATTTGTGGCTGGTGGAGATACCCGATTTCAATCGGTTAAAAATGGTTTAGCCCAAGTAGAACAAGACGCAATCGTATTTGTGCATGATGCCGTACGTTGTTTATTGACTCCGGCATTGATACAAAGGTGTTATCAGCAAGCGGTAGAAAAAGGATCAGCTATACCAGCGGTGAGTTCAACAGATACGATACGTTTGATGGACGGGGATACACATCATGTAGTGGATAGAGAAAAAGTGATGATGATTCAAACCCCACAAACTTTTAATGCGGCTTTATTAATCAACGCTTTCGAACAAACATATCAGTCCTCTTTTACAGATGAGGCGAATGTGGTTGAAGCAAGCGGAACTCCAGTGTATCTAGTAGATGGCGAATTTGAAAACATCAAAATTACTAGACCACTTGACTTAGCAATTGCTGAATATATTTTAGCGAAACGGTTTTCGAACTAAGCTATAGTAGATTCAACCTTATTATTTAAGTCGAAGACTCGTTTATTTATATTACAAATAATAAATTATTCTGCGGACTGATTCACTACAGAAGTCGATTTGCTAATCTTCTCTAAAATCTGGTGTGCTACTTCCATAGCTAAAAATCCGTCAATTTCATTTACTACAGTAGGTTCATCTTTTTCTATAGAGGCAACAAAACTACTCAACTCACTTAAAATAGCGTTGCCTTCTTCTACCACTGGATTAGAGATGGTAATTGTTTTGGTGCCTTGATGTGTTTCAATATCGAAAGAGAAAGCATCTGATTCGTCTGGTTGTTTTAATTTGATGATCTCTGTATTTTTCTCCAGAAAATCAATACCAATGTAGGCATCTTTTTGGAAGAGCCTAATTTTACGCATCTTCTTCATACTGATTCTACTACTGGTTAAATTCGCAACACAACCATTGTTGAATTCAATACGCACGTTCGCAATGTCAGGTGTGTCAGTTAATACTGCTACACCACTTGCAGAAATATTTTTCACATCACTCTTTACAATGCTTAAAATAATATCAATATCATGAATCATTAAGTCAAGTATTACACTCACTTCGGTCCCTCTTGGATTAAATTGTGCCAAGCGGTGTACTTCTATAAATAAGGGCTTTAAAGTTTCGTTTTTAAGTGCCGTAAATGCAGGGTTAAATCTTTCTACATGTCCAACCTGTAGCTTGATATTGGCTTCTTTCACCATATTCATAATCGCCTTGCCTTCTTCGATGGTGTTGGCCATTGGTTTCTCCACAAATACGTGTTTGCCCATTTTAATGGCCATCTCGCAAACAGGAAAATGTAAATGAGTAGGGGTGACTACATCAATCGCATCCACCGCAGCAATCAATTCAGCCTCATCCATGAATCTTTTGATGCCGTAGGTTTTTTCTACTTCTGCTGCTTGTTCATTATTAGGGTCAAAAAAACCAACCAATTCCACAGTAGGAATCTGTTTCCAGTTATTCAAATGAAATTTCCCTAAATGACCCACTCCAAAAACACCTACTTTAAGCATACAAATAAATTATGGGACAAAGTTAAGTGGATTAGGGGGTATAAATGATTGACTTACAAGAGTGTGAAAAACTTTTAACTAGTTTGATTTAAACGCTGTCTTTAGTATCTTGAGGAAGATAAATTAAGTACCTCATGCATCAAAATATTCAAAATTTAGTAGCCGTTGCATCAAAGCAAGAGCGCATCATAATTGGGTTGATGAGTGGCACATCCATGGATGGATTGGATATTGCTTTATGTGCTATCAGTGGAGCGGGAAAGGAGACGTGTTTTGAATTAAAAGCATTTACGACAGTAGACTATACTGCTGTTTTTAAAGAAAAAATATTAAGTGTTTTTTCTAAAGAAATGGTAGCATTAGAAACTTTAACCTTACTCAACGCATGGATAGGACAACAACATGGAAATATGATTTTATCCGCACTTGCGTCCTGGCATATTACTCCAGCTCAAGTTGATATGATTGCAAGTCATGGTCAAACCATTTACCATGCACCTAAATCATTGCATCCCAATTCGGAATATGGCCCTGCCACCTTGCAGATTGGAGACGGAGACCATATTGCAGTGACGACGGGTATTTTAACTTTAAGTGATTTTAGACAAAAACATGTAGCAGCGGGAGGGGAAGGTGCACCATTGGCAGTCTATGGAGATTATTTATTGTGTAGTCATCCCACTGAAAATAGGTTGTTATTGAATATGGGGGGGATTGCTAATTTTACTTACCTGTCTGCTGGGTGCAGTTTAGATCAAGTGTTTTCTACGGATACGGGTACTGGTAATACTTTAATGGATGCTTATACAAGAACCTATTTCGCCCCATTGGCCTATGATAAGGGGGGTGAGATTGCTGCGTCAGGAAAAATCAATCCCCATTTATTAGCAGCATTAAAAGCCCATTCCTTTTTTGCATTGGACTTGCCCAAAACTATTGGGCCTGAATTGTTCAATTTGGAATTCTTAGTGAAAGCGCAAACAGAGAGTCAAACTTTAGATTTGTTCCCTGCAGATGTAATGGCCACTTTGAATCGTTTTTCTGCAGAGACTATTGCAGATTGTATACATTCAAGTTTAGCTCCTGGCACACTATTTAATATGTACAGTAGTGGAGG
>JBEDDG010000069.1:0-4070 GCA_041176305.1 Bacteroidota bacterium
TCATGGTTTCTTCGGCAGCTACAAAATACACATTGGTAAATGGATTCAACAAATAGTAAGGAATACCTAATCGGTTAAACTTTCTCCATTTAACTGCACAGAAAATATGAACAAAAGTGATGACATCTGCAAAATAGGTTTGATGATTGCTTACAAACAAGACATTGTGCTTAGGTAAGTTTTCAAGATGCTCTGTTCCTTCGATGTTGATCTTATTAAATAAAGCAAGCCCAGGATAGGTGAACAATCCAACGATCCCGTAGATAACGGATCTGAAAATTCGAATTTGCTTTAAATAATCCAATAAACGCATAAATAATCTACTGATTAGACGCACAATATACTACATAATCTTATAAATGTCCCCTCCTGTTTAAGCAACAAATTGTATCTTTAAACAATGAAAAAGACCGCCGTAATTTTTGATATTGATGGATTGTTAATCAACAGCGAACCACTATGGAATAAAGCTGCAAATGAAATTTTTAGACAATACGGTATCAGCCTAACGGAGGTGCAATATGCATCTACAACTGGATTAAGGTCAAAAGAATTTGTAGCACATTGGCTTCATGAATACAAAATTCCTGCATCTGAATATGGAAGAGCAGAACAAAGAGTAGTAGATCAAGCCTTGTTATATATCGATCAAGAAGCCACTTTAATGCCTGGAGTAGAACATATTTTTCAATTTTTTATGGAAAAGGATTTTAAAATTGGCCTGGCCACTTCATCTCCAACCGCTTTGATAGAATGGGTGAAAGATAAACTTGGCATCCGAGGTTTGATTCATGCTAGTTGTTCAGCACAACACCTGCCTTATGCAAAGCCACACCCACAAGTGTATTTGGATTGCGCTTCTGCCTTGCACACTTCCCCCTTAGCTTGTATCTGTTTTGAAGACTCCTTCTTTGGCATGTTGGCAGCCAAAGCAGCAAGGATGACTTGCGTTGTCGTTCCAGCAGCAGAAGCCCTTAAACATGAACATTGGGCGGCAGCTGACTTAAAGCTTTCTTCCTTGCAAAATTTTGGTGCACTTCATTTTGAAATGCTTGCCTAAATTGCTCAAAAAAATAACAACGCTTCCCTAAATACAAGTTAAATTGCATCCGTAAATGGAATTAGCAAAAAAAATCATTGGTAAAGAACTAGAGCGTTTTGAAGTACATTTCAAAGATGCTGTCAAGAGTAGGGTCTCCTTACTTGATCGTATCATGCAATATATTGTCAAAAGAAAGGGCAAGCAAATGCGTCCAATGTTTGTTTTATTATCCGCTAAACTCAACGGAGAAATCAATGACGCAAGTTATCGCGCCGCTTCTTTGGTAGAACTATTACACACAGCCACTTTGGTGCACGACGACGTAGTAGATGATTCTTTAGAAAGAAGAGGTTTTTTTTCGATCAATGCTTTATGGAAAAATAAAATTGCAGTGCTGGTAGGCGACTACTTATTATCTAAAGGCCTTTTGCTTTCATTGGAAAATAAAGACTTCGAAATTCTAACCATCTTATCGAATGCAGTTAAGAAAATGAGCGAAGGCGAATTATTGCAAATAGAAAAGACAAGGAATTTAAACTTTGACGAATCTGTTTACTACGATATTATCAATGGGAAAACAGCAAGCTTACTTGCTTCAAGTTGTGCCGCAGGTGCAGCATCTGTTACACAAGACCAGGAAACAATCCAGAAGATGAGAGACTTTGGAGACTATGTAGGGATGGCATTCCAGATAAAGGATGACCTGTTTGATTATGGAGACGAAGTAATTGGAAAGCCAACAGGCAATGATATCAAAGAGAAGAAATTAACCCTACCCCTGATTCATATACTGCAAAAATGCAGCCCTGCACTAAAAAAAGAAATCGTTTATATTGTTAAAAATAATAACAACGATAAACGAAAAGTTAAATTCGTGATTGACCACGTGAAAGAATTAGGTGGTATCACTTATGCGCATGAAAAAATGATTGAGTACAGAGACAAAGCCTTGGTTGTGCTACACAGCTTTCCGCCATCCATCACAAGAGACGCATTAGAAGAATTAGTGCGTTACACAACTGACAGAAAATATTAATGGAGAAACGCTGGCATATAATGGAAGGCGATGCCGCTAAAGTAAGTGCTTTGCATACTGCACTTAAAATACATCCAATTTTATGCGAACTACTCGTACAAAGAGGCATTGAGGATTTTGATAAAGCCAAACAATTTTTTAGGCCTGCCCTAGCCCATCTTCACAATCCTTGGTTGATGAAAGACATGGACAAGGCAGTTGCAAGGATCATGAAAGCTTTTGAACAAAATGAATCTATCATGGTTTTTGGAGATTATGATGTAGATGGAACCACTTCTGTTGCAACCCTATACCAGTTTTTAAAATCGCTCGGACCAAATATTGATTTTTATATTCCACATCGTTATAGAGAGGGTTATGGTGTTTCCAAAATGGGCATAGAACATGCAAAAGCAACCGGCATCAGTTTAATCATCTCTGTGGACTGTGGTATTAAATCGACCGATTTGATTGCCTATGCAAAAGAACTAGGGATTGATTTTGTAATATGCGACCACCATTTGCCAGATCCCATGCTCCCTCCTGCCGTGGCCATATTAAATGCAAAACAAATCGATTGCACTTATCCTTATAAAGAGTTGTGTGGTTGTGGCGTGGTGTTTAAGTTGATCACCGCCTTGGCCGAAAAATATAAACTGCCTGAATCAAGTTACTTACAATACCTAGACTTAGTAGCCACCGCCATTGCTGCAGACATTGTGCCTTTAACAGACGAAAATAGAACGATGGCGTTTTTTGGGTTACAAAAAGTTAACGAGGACCCAAGTCATGGCATACTTGCACTATTAGAATTAGCGAAACAAAATAGACCTATTCGTATTAGTAATTTAGTATTTGCCGTAGCGCCAAGGATTAATGCAGCAGGCAGGATGGATGAAGCTAAAAAAGCAGTACAACTTTTTATTGAAAAAGAATACCAAAGTGCTTTAGCCGTTGCTTCCTTATTACAACAAGATAATTTAGATCGAAGAGAAGCGGATACCACCATTTCAGAAGAAGCTTTGGCAGAAATTGAAAATGACCCTAGCCATCTGCACAAAAAATCAACAGTTGTCTTTCAACCCCATTGGCATAAAGGCGTGGTGGGGATTGTAGCGAGTAGATTGATAGAGAAACATTATAAGCCGACTATTGTATTGACGCAAAACGGAGACATTGTTTCTGGCAGCGCAAGAAGTGTACAAGGCTTTAATTTATACGAAGCTTTACACGCTTGCAGAGCGCATCTATTAGGCTACGGAGGCCACTTTGCGGCAGCAGGCATGACCCTGTCGATTGATCAATTAGACGCTTTTAAAATCGCTTTTGAAAATGCTGTTGCCGAAAGAATCACGCCCGAACAAATGGTGCCTGAAATTGCCATCAATGCTGTCTTGCCATTGGATCAAATCAACATGCAGTTCTTTAATATCATTGCACAAATGGAACCGTTTGGACCAGATAATATGCGCCCCATCTTTATTGCTAAAAATGTGCAGGATACAGGTTATTCAAAATTAGTCAAAGAGGCTCATATCAGTTTTAGTGTAACACAGGGCAATCAAACTGTCCGTGGCATTGGTTACAATATGCCCGAAAAAATAGACCTCGTTAAATCCGGCAAGCCTTTTGATATTGTATTTCAATTGCAACTCAATGAATGGCAGGGCAACCAGTCTGTTCAATTGCAAGTAATTGATCTAAAAACAGCGAGCCCAAATTAATTCATTCGGGCTCGCTGTAAGTTACTAGTTCAATTCCTATTTTCTTAACTTGTTAATTCAACAGTTCGATTGATAAAGCTGGTCAACTCAGCCCCTTTCAATAATCCCTGAGACAATAAAGCAAGGTCTGCTAAATTTCTGGCTTGTTTTTGTTGTTTATCTGTGTCGGTTTCTTTCAATAAGGTTTGATAGATAGGATGGTTGCCATTGATTGTCAATTGCACTTCGTCTGGCATTTGAGCATAAAAAGCAGTCATACCACCACCCATGCCAGCCATATCTTTCATAC
>JBEDDG010000070.1:0-3991 GCA_041176305.1 Bacteroidota bacterium
ATGCGTTTTTACCTTCCTATGTTTGGATTACTTGGTTTTGACTATGGTATTGGTCTAGATCGTTTGGATGGAACAAATGCATTGAAAGATGCAGCTAGATTTACCTTTATGTTAGGATTTGAACCTGAATAGATTTAACTTATAAATACAACTCGTATGAAATTGCAAAAATTGTTTTTATTGACTCTATGCCTAATGACTTTGGCCATTGCTTCGAATGCACAATCTAAATATGCAGTCATCAATACGAAATACATTTTGGATCGCATTCCAGAATACAAAGAAGCAGATAAAAAATTGAAAGCTTTAGGGGATCAGTGGCAACAAGAGATTGACGAAAAGCAAATGGTCTTAGACAAGATGTATAAAAATTATGAGGCCGAGCAATTTATGTTATCCGAAGACCTTAGAAAAAAGCGTGAGGATGAACTATTTATGAAGGAAAAGGAATTACGTGATTTGCAAAAAAAACGTTTTGGATATGAGGGTGATTTGTTCAAAGAACGCCAAAAATTAGTTAAACCTATTCAAGACAGGGTCTATAATGCAGCTCAAAAAATGGCTACCGCCCGTTCGTATGACTTCATTTTGGATAAAAGTGAAGGAATTACCATTATATTTGCAGACCCAAAGTTGGATAAAAGCGATGATATTTTAAAAGAACTAGGGGTGATCAACAATTAAACAAACAAACAAAAAATAGACAATGAAGAAAGTTTTATTTGCAGCCATGTTGTTAGTGGCATTTGCTTTAGGTAACAGTGCAACTGCACAAACAAAAATCGGATATTTTGATGACCAAAGCGTAGTTGCTTTATTCCCTGGCATCCAAGAAAAATTAGACACTGTGTTGAACTCTTATGCGAAGGATTCTTTACAAGATGAGTACAACTACACTTTGAAGGATTACCAAGTAAAAGATAGTATCTACAGAAGAGACTCTGCTGATTTGTCTAAAAGACCAAAGGCTTTACAAATGGCGACTGACGATTTAAATCGTTTAAAATATAAGTTGATCAACTGGCAACAGTACCAACAACAAATGATGGAGCAAAAACAAGAAGCTTTGTTATTGCCTTACAGACAAAAAATCGCACAAGCTTTGAGTGAAGTAGTTGCTGAGCAAAAATACAATTTGGTATTAAAGGCAGACGCTTTGTCTCCTTACGCTCAACCTTCTATCGCTGATAACTTAACGATCCGTGTTGCTTTAAAATTAAAGCTTCCAGTTCCTAAGGAAATCGAAGATGCTTTCAAAGCAGCAACAGGTGGTGCAGCAAAACCAGCCGCTCCAGCAAAAAAGGGGTAATATTTGAATGAATATATACTGAATACACCCCGTTGTCTACAACGGGGTGTATTTGTTTAATCGAAATTGGAATTTAATTTTATGCAAGCACCCATTGGCGTTTTTGATAGTGGATATGGTGGGCTCACCATCTTAAAAGAATTGAAGCAGCAATTGCCTCAGTATGACTATCTATACCTTGGAGACAATGCGCGTGCGCCCTACGGAACAAGGTCATTTGACACGGTGTACCAATATACATTAGAAGCAGTAGAATGGTTTTTTAAACAGGGTTGTTCTTTGGTCATTTTAGCATGTAATACTGCTTCTGCCAAAGCCCTTCGTAATATCCAACAATTGGACTTGCCTAGAATGGATCCAAACAAAAGAGTATTAGGAGTCATTAGACCCAGTTCAGAAGTTTTGGGGCAGTTTTCTAGTTCACACCATTTGGGTATTTTAGGCACCACAGGAACAGTACAAAGTGATAGCTATCCTATAGAATTAGCAAAATTTGCACCAGCCGCGAAAGTTTTTCAGCAAGCATGTCCTATGTGGGTGCCTTTGATAGAAAATGGTCAACAGGACGGCCCTGGAGCCGATTATTTTGTAAAGCTATACATTGATCAATTATTCGAACAATCGTCCAAAATTGACACTGTATTGCTTGCATGTACCCATTATCCTTTGATGGCTAATAAGATTCAAAGCTTCTTGCCTGAAGGGGTTAAATTGGTGATGCAAGGGGATATTGTTGCCAAAAGTTTAGCTATTTACCTGCAAAATCACCCCGAAATGGACCAAAATTGCAGCAAAAATGGCCAATTGAGCTTTTACACTACAGACAACCCAGCAAGCTTTGAAGCCATGGGTAGTTTATTCTTTGGCCAAAAAATTGCCGCAAATCATACAGATTTAGCTTAAAAATTAAAAAAATACCCTATTTTTGCCGTCCTTTCACAGGTAGTGGTATGGTGACTGCTATAAGAACGGATTTAGAATATAAAGTATTAAACCTCAAGGGCAGATAGGAATAATCCTAATAACCCGCAAAAAAAAGTATATTATGAAACGTACATTCCAACCTCATAAACGTCGTCGTAAATCAGTACATGGTTTTCGTAAGCGTATGGAATCAGCTAATGGTCGTAAAGTATTAGCAAGTCGCCGTAAGAAAGGACGCAAGAAACTAACTGTATCTAGCGAGAAAGGATTAAAATAATTTAATCTCTATTCGTAGAAACTTATAATTTTAAAGTCCACTCGTTTTCGGGTGGACTTTTTTAATGCATCATTCATCAATGTCCAAGATTTTCACATACCAACAAAAGGATAAATTAAAAAGCAGGAAGCAATTGCAAAATTTGTTTGCCTTAGGTAAGTCCATGTCAAATGCGCCGCTTAGATTAATTTATACTTTAGAAAATATTACTGAAGAAAATCAAGCAAGTTCATCACCACTTGTTATTCAGGCTGGGGTAGGTGCACCTACTAAACAATTTAAAAAAGCAGTTCAACGTAATCGTGTCAAAAGATTATTGAGAGAAGCTTATCGCTTAGAACTTCCTGCCTTCAAAGCACAGCTCCCACTGCAAGGCATGCGATTGAATATTTTTATTTTATATATGGAAGCAAATGTGTTACCACAAATAGAGATCAATGCAAAAATGAAATTGATATTAGATCAATTGGCAAAACGTATTTATGGGCAAGCTTAAACAAATCATAGCCTTTCCGTTTATCGTATTGATCCGATTTTATCAATACGCTTTATCCCCTTATTTAGGTGGAAGCAAATGCCGATTCACACCCACTTGTTCTCAATATACTGCAGAAGCCATCCAAAAATATGGTCCATTTAAAGGCATTGCTATGGGTATTAAAAGACTTAGTAAATGCAGGCCAGGTGGAGGACATGGGTATGACCCAGTTCCTTAAATTAACCTTGGGGCGCATAAAAAAACCGCCCCTTTTGGAGACGGTTTTGAGTATACTTCTTTTTGTATTTAATTATTTCGCAGCATTAAAACGATCTGCAATCACAGACCAATTCACTACATTCCAAAACGCAGCTAAATAGTCTGCTCTTCTGTTTTGGTATTTCAAATAGTAGGCGTGCTCCCAAACATCCGCGCCTAGGATTGGTGTTCCTTTCACTTCCGCTACATCCATCAATGGGTTGTCTTGGTTTGGTGTAGAACTTACTTCTAATTGACCATCTTTTACGATCAACCAAGCCCATCCACTTCCAAAACGAGTCATACCAGCGTTGGCAAATTTTTCTTTGAATGCATCAAAACTTCCAAAGCTTGCATCAATTGCTGCAGCTAATGCACCTGTTGGGTTGCCACCTGCATTTGGTGCTAAGCTATTCCAAAAGAAAGTATGGTTCCAATGACCACCACCGTTGTTTCTTACAGCAGGGCTGATGCTTCCAGCTAACGCTACTAACTCTTCGATTGTTTTGCCTTCGTTAGGTGTGCCTGCAACTGCTTTATTTAAATTGTCCACATAAGCTTGATGGTGTTTGCCATGGTGTATTTGCATGGTCAATGTATCAAAATGAGGTTCTAGTGCTTCGTGTGCATAGGGTAATGCAGGTAATGTAAATGACATATTGCTTTATTTTTATTGTGAATGTTTGAATGTCAAAATTACAATGCTTTCCTTAAATAGTATTCATAATACTTAGATAATATTATG
>JBEDDG010000071.1:0-3922 GCA_041176305.1 Bacteroidota bacterium
ACAACCGAGCTATCTATAAAGGAAAAGAGATAGCAGCTGTATTTACTGGGAAGGAGGACACATCGGCACTTGTGGAGTAAAATCACTCATTTTACAGCCCTTTTATGGGGTTTTTTGGAGTTTACCCCCTATTTTTGCAAACCTTAAACGTAATTTTAATTACACATTTATTACTTATGAAAGATATGTTATTTTATGCCGTTCCGGCAATGGGTATTGTAGGTTTATTGTATACCTTATTGAAATTCAGTTGGGTATCTATACAACCTGCTGGAAATGATCGAATGAAAGAAATCAGCACTTACATTGCTGAAGGTGCTATGGCGTTTTTAAAAGCGGAATGGAAGATCTTAGGATATTTCGTTGTTATTGTTGCCTTATTATTAGGCTTCATGGCTACTAAAAACGAAGATAGCCATTGGACAATCGCTATAGCTTTTGTGATTGGTGCTGTATTCAGTGCTACTGCAGGTTATATCGGTATGAAAATTGCTACAAAAGCGAATGTTAGAACTGCAGAAGCGGCAAAAACAAGTTTATCAAAAGCATTGAACGTTTCATTTACAGGTGGTTCTGTAATGGGCTTAGGTGTTTCTGGTTTAGCTGTTTTAGGTTTAGGAGGTTTATACTTAATATTAAAAGAATACTTCTACGTTTCAGGTGATCCAAAAGAGATGCTTAGAACAATTGAAGTATTGACTGGATTCTCTTTAGGAGCGGAGTCTATTGCTTTATTTGCTCGTGTTGGTGGTGGTATTTATACCAAAGCTGCTGACGTAGGTGCCGATTTAGTAGGAAAAGTAGAAGCAGGTATTCCTGAAGATGATCCTCGTAACCCTGCAACTATTGCAGATAACGTAGGTGATAACGTTGGTGACGTGGCAGGTATGGGTGCCGATTTATTCGGTTCTTATGTAGCTACCGTTTTAGCAACGATGGTTTTGGGTCAAGAAGTTACTGGTCCTAATGGTGCAGTATTAGTAGATAATTTTGGTGGATTATCACCAATCTTATTACCTATGATGATTGCAGGTGTAGGTATTTTATTATCTATCGTTGGTACTTTCTTTGTAAAAATTAGTGAAAAAGCACCTTTGACTACTGCTGTAGTTCAAAAGGCTTTAAATATGGGTAACTATGGTTCAATGATTTTAACTGCAGTAGCATGTTATTTCTTAGTGAACTTTATCTTACCAGAAACAATGACTTTACGTGGTTTAGAATTCACTAGAAATGGTGTAATTGGTGCGATCGCTGTAGGTTTAATTGTGGGTACCTTAATGAGTATCATTACTGAATATTATACTGCCATGGGCAAGCGTCCAGTGATGAGTATTATCAAGCAATCAAGTACTGGTCATGCGACTAATATTATTGGCGGTTTGGCAATCGGTATGGAATCTACCTTCTTACCAATTTTAGTATTGGCTGGTGGTATCTATGGTTCTTACGCTTGTGCTGGTTTATACGGTGTGGCTATAGCCGCTGCAGGTATGATGGCTACAACTGCTATGCAATTAGCAATTGATGCATTTGGTCCTATCGCTGACAACGCAGGAGGTATTGCAGAAATGAGTGAATTACCAGCGGAAGTGCGTGAAAAAACAGATATTTTAGATGCAGTGGGTAATACAACAGCAGCAAGTGGTAAAGGTTTCGCCATAGCTTCTGCAGCTTTAACTGCTTTAGCATTATTTGCTGCATTTGTGGGTGTTGCAATGCCTGATAATCAACATATTGATATTTATAAAGCGGATGTATTAGCTGCCTTATTTGTAGGTGGTATGATTCCATTCATCTTCTCTTCATTGGCCATTCGTGCAGTGGGTGAAGCAGCTATGTCAATGGTAGAAGAAGTGCGTCGTCAGTTCCGTACCATTCCTGGAATTATGGAAGGTACAGGTAAGCCTGAGTATGATAAATGTGTGGCTATCTCAACTGAAGCATCTTTAAAGAAAATGATGTTACCAGGTGCAATTACTATCATCTCTCCTATCTTAATTGGTTTCACAATGGGTCCAGAAGCATTAGGTGGTTTCTTGGCTGGTGCAACGGTAAGTGGTGTATTGATGGGTATTTTCCAAAACAATGCAGGTGGTGCATGGGATAACGCTAAAAAATCTTTTGAAAAAGGGGTTGAAATCAATGGTGAGATGTATTATAAAAAATCTGAACCTCATAAGGCATCTGTAACTGGTGATACAGTGGGTGATCCATTTAAAGATACATCAGGTCCATCTATGAATATCTTAATCAAATTGATGTCGATTGTTTCATTGGTGATTGCGCCGACTTTGGCTAAAATGCATCCAACAACTTCAATGGAAGTGAAGTCTCAAACAGTAGAGATTGCTGTGATCAATACAGATTCTACTGCTGCAATGACTGATTCTGCAACTACAGTAACTATCTCTGCAGATACTAAAACTTTAGTACAAGCATTACAAGAAGATGGTTTAGCACCAAAAGATAATGTAAACATTCAAATTAAGGATGGTAAAATTTCAGTGAATGGTGTTGCTTTAACTGAAGCACAAAATGTTAAATACGCTAGTTTCTTACAAAAGAAGTAGTTTAATTTTGATATAATTTTAACATAAATCCCTCCGATTTTTCGGGGGGATTTTTTGTTGGTTTCCATTTTTTCGTAGATTTACGAACCAAATCGTATTACTATGAGCAAAACACATAAACCTACAGAAAGTGAATTAGAGATCTTAAGTATTCTTTGGGAAAAGGAAAATGCGACAGTAAGAGATGTACATGAAGTGGTACAACAAACAAAAGAAGTGGGCTATACCACTACCCTAAAATTAATGCAGATCATGCATGAAAAAGGACTAGTCACGCGTGATGCCTCTTCTAAAACACATATTTATACCCCAAGTTTTGGGAAATTAGCTGCACAAGAACAATACCTGGGTAAAATGATCAAGACTTTATTTAGTGGGAGTACTTCTGCCCTTGTTTTACAAGCTTTAGGGAACCATCAAACATCAGTAGATGATTTAGAGGCTATTAAAGCATTGATCAAACAAATAGAAAACAAATAAAGCCATTTTAAATTGGATTTCCTTTCACAAATACCAGGAGCAATGTTACAAAGCATTGGATTCATGGCCGTATTATGTTTAATTTTTGAAGGGTTAGTTTATTTGTTTAAAGCCAACTCAAAGCAACAATATATAATTGCAATTGGCCTACAACTATTTGGGTTGATTCACTTTGTATTTGAATTTTTCAATCCAAATCAATTTGTAGTACCCAATTTCAGTTTGCCTCTATCCAATGTGGTCCAATGGTTAAGTTTAACTGGTGGGTTGTATCTAGTAATGTTTGGCTTTTTTTTGGTACGATTTGTGGTTCATTGGGTAAAGTTGACATCCCTCAAGTCTACTGCTGACTATGAAGTTGCCACTGAATTGAATGATTGGATCAATCAAGTATCCTATTCAAATGAATTTAGCCATCTTATTAAGATTGGTGTTTCAAATAAAATAAATAGTCCAATTACATTTGGTTGGTTTGAGCCTATTATTTTATTGCCCATAGCTATGTTAAATCAACTATCTACAGCAGAGATAAAGTTTATTTTACTGCATGAAATGGCCCATATCCTTCGTCATGATTTTAAAATACACTTGGCTTTAGAATTAGTGAATACCGTTTTGTGGTTCAATCCATTTGCAAATTATTTGAATCATAAAATACAACTTGAAAGAGAAAAGAGCTGTGATGAATGGGTGGTTGCACAAACCAAAGAGCCTTTATTGTATACAAAGGCATTATACCAATTAGCAAAGCATACCTATTTTAATAAACTTTCATTGAGTTTGGCGGCTGTAGAAAATAATGCAGCGCTTCTCTTGCGTATACAGCATATGAATGGGCTCCTTTCAAAGAATACAGTAAAAAATAGTTT
>JBEDDG010000072.1:0-3785 GCA_041176305.1 Bacteroidota bacterium
GTGTTAAGTGCCGAAAACCTACCTTATAGAACCATTTTTAATACGATTGCTGCGGCTTTTAATAAACGACCTCCTTCAAAAAGGGTGACACCACTGTTGGCAAATATTGTTTGGAGACTGGAAGCGATCAAAGGAATGATCACGGGTAAAGCACCTTTATTAACTAAAGAAACGGCAGCAACGGCTCAAGCGACAGTTAGATTTGACAATCAAAAGTTTTTGAATGCGTTTCCATCTTTTCAATATCGTAAAGTAGAAGACACAATCAAAAGGGTCGCCAAAGAATTAAAGTCAATCCACCAATTGCCTTAGTCTTCCATCATTTTTTTCCAAAGGGCTGGTATTCTTTTGATCCAAACCAATTCTCTGCGTTTAATGCTTGCATCTTCTGCGGGGAAGCCCATGTATACTTTATTCGGTTCTAAGGAACCAATGACAGCCGATTTACCTAACACCACGGCATTTTCTCCAATGGTTAAAGTCTTGCTTACGCCTACTTGACCCCAAAGTGTTACGCCTGCTTTTATTTTTACGCCACCAGCCACTCCCACTTGAGCAGCAATCAAACAGTTGGCTTCTAATTGGGTGTCATGACCAATATGAACCATATTGTCCAATTTGGATCCCATCCCAATAATAGTATCACCACTCACGCCTCGATCGATGGTACAACTTGCACCAATTTCTGCTTTGTCCTGGATAATGACACGTCCACAACTTGGCATTTTAACATACCATGCGGGCCTATTTTTTTTAGTGTTGTAATAAAAGGCATCCGATCCTATTACTGTATTCGCTTGTATCACTACATCGTTTCCAATAATGGTGTCATCTAAAATAGCAACCCCTGGATGAAGGATACAACGGTCCCCAATTTGCACGTTTGCGCCAATAAAAACATGGGGCATGATGATGGTGTTTGCACCTACTTTTAGGTCAGAACTGATTGATTCTGTGCTTATTTTAAATGGTTTAAAGTGGTGAATGATTTTTGCATAGGCATCAAATGGCGCATCACAATACAATAAAGTTTTACCTGCGGGCACTTCTACTTCTTTACTATTAATTAGGATACAAGTAGCGGCACTTTGTAAACATGCAGCATAATATTTTGGATGGTCAACAAAGACGATATCACCATTTTCTACCTGATGAATTTCATTGATTCCTGTGATAAAATTTTGGTCGTTGCCAATGATTTCAGCGTTTGTAAATTCAGATAACCATTGTACCGAAACGGGTGCGGGAAGCTTCATATGCGTGATTTTGGGCTAAATCAAAGGTAATGCGCCTTTTTTATAAAAAATATTTTTAGCCAAAATACTTCGCTTTTGAAGCGCCTACTGCATCCAAAAAATCAACGTTGTTGCAATTTGTTTTTTTATTTATGAAAAAAACTGAATGCACGAAACTCTTTATTCATCAATGTTTCATCGAACTGTATTTTTTTAATATGAAAATCAATTCATTTTTTTAGTCCATAAATTTTAATTTTTTGAGCAAAAAAAAGAGCTGCTAAAAAGTTCATTTGTGGATAACCCCGAAAAATTTGTTTACAATTTTTTTTGAATTCGAATAAAGTATATTTAATATTGTGATGGGAATTCAATTCCCGTACTTACTAACCCATCTATATACGAGGTCCCACAACAGTGGGACTTTGTTTTTTCAGCCACTCAAACAAGTACAATTGCATGGACTATTTTTTAATTTATAAACCATTTCAAGTGCTCTCGCAATTCACTTCAACGGAGGGCAAGTTGTGCTTGAAAGACATCTTACATGTGCCAACAGACGTGTATCCGGTGGGTCGATTAGATTATGATAGTGAAGGTTTGTTGTTACTAACGAATGACAAAAGTATCAATCAACAATTATTACATCCACAATACGCACATCAAAGAACCTATTGGGTGCAAGTAGAGGGCGCGATTACTACAGAGGCATTGGTACAATTAACCAAGGGGGTTACCATTAATATAGAGGGGAAGTCCTATAAAACTAAAGCAGCAATATTGGAATTATTGCCGAATACATTACAAGTACCCGATCGCAATCCACCCATTCGATTCAGAAAAAGCATACCTACCAGTTGGGTTTCCATACAAGTAACAGAAGGTAAGAATAGACAAGTGCGTAAAATGTTTGCGCAGGTAGGTTTTCCAGTACTACGATTAATCAGGGCAAAACTGGGCACCTATTCCATTCAAGAGATGCAACCTGGGGATTGTCTTTCCTTAACCGCGGCGGAAGTTCAGCAAGGCTTCTTTCGCTAATTGACTGCTAAGTTTTACTTTTGCAGTAATCCAAACAAAAATCAATCGATTATAATGAGTCATTTATCAGAGCAGGAGATTATTAGAAGAGAAAAACTACAAGCTTTAGAAGCAGCAGGGATTGACCCCTATCCTGCCCCATTGTACCCCGTAACGCATTTGTCACAGGATATCAAGGGACACTTTACAGAAGAGACTAAGGAGCAATTTGCAGCTGTGTGTGTGGCTGGACGTATTATGAGTGTAAACGATAAAGGCAAAGTGTTGTTTGTAAAGATCCAAGACGACCAAGGTATTTTTCAATTATATATTAAGAGAGACGAGATCTGTCCAGGCGAAGACAAAACTTATTGGGATGTCATTACTAAGAACGGATTGGACTTAGGAGATATCATTGGTGCAACAGGTTATGTATTTACTACTAAAACGGGTGAAACTTCTTTGCATGCGTCTACTTTAACTTTATTGGCAAAGTCTTTAAAGCCATTGCCTGTGGTAAAAAGAGACGAATCAGGTCAAGTATTTGATGCAGTGACCGATCCAGAGTTTAGGTACCGTCAGCGTTATGCAGATTTGATTATCAATCCAGAAGTGAAAGATACTTTTACAAAGCGTACTATATTAATGAATACGATTCGTCAGTTCTTAAACGATCGTGGTGCACTGGAAGTGGATACACCTGTTTTACAAGCCATCCCTGGTGGTGCAGCCGCTAGGCCCTTTGTGACGCATCATAATGCATTGGATGTGCCTTTTTATTTACGTATCGCCAACGAATTGTATTTAAAGCGTTTGATCGTAGGTGGATTTGATTGGGTATATGAGTTTAGCAGAAACTTCCGCAACGAAGGCATGGACCGTACGCATAATCCAGAATTTACTGTATTAGAATGGTATACTGCGTACAAGGATTATTTCTGGATGATGGAAATCACCGAGCAGTTATTTGAAAAGATCGCTTTGACCTTGCATGGCACGACCGAATTAAAAGTGGGTGAAAAAACAATCAATTTCAAAGCACCATTTAAACGTATCAGCATCTTAGACGCGATTAAAGAAAATACGGGCATTGATATCAGCGGCATGGACGAAGCTGGATTAAGAGACGTATGTAAGCAATTAAAGATAGATGTGCCACCAACCATTGGAAAAGGCAAGTTAATAGACGAACTATTTGGAGCAACTTCTGAACATACTTATATCCAACCTACTTTTATCATTGACTATCCGGTAGAGATGAGTCCTTTGACCAAGAAGCATAGAACGAAAGAAGGATTGGTAGAACGATTTGAGTTAATGGTGAACGGAAAAGAATTAGCCAACGCTTATTCTGAGTTAAACGATCCATTGGAGCAACGCAAGCGTTTCGAAGATCAATTGGCTTTAATGGAAAGAGGCGATGACGAAGCAATGTTCATTGACCATGATTTCTTAAGAGCTTTGGAATATGGTATGCCACCTACCTCTGGTATTGGTATCGGTATCGATCGTTTGTGTATGATGATGTTG
>JBEDDG010000073.1:0-3764 GCA_041176305.1 Bacteroidota bacterium
ATTTTTATTAGCCAAATTTTATTTAATAATTATTTAAAAAAGTTTTCTAAATAACTAAGAGAATATGGCCGATAATATTTCAAGAGCTAACCTCTTTTTTGAAGAGGGACGGCAAAGATAGAGCGACATTTTTTACCCACCAAATTTTGGTGAAAGTATTTTAAAGTTTTTTTGAACTTTTATGTGCCTTAGAATCGCCTCAGAGAACTGTTGTTATGAGTGTTTCATCGATAACGGGCGGCAAAGATAAGGAGATATTTATTCCAGCCAAATATATTGTATACTATTTTTGATTTTTTTTCGTTCAATTGCTTCATTATCCACCTGTTATGGGCCCAAAAGCAATAGGAGAAAGGATTCTACTTATTCCAAGTTTTTTAAAAAATCTGGGTACTCAATCTCAGCTAGATAGAGTCCATGGGCTGGCGTGGAGAAATCCACCCTTTGTTCGTCCTTAGACGCGACAACTTCATGCCATGTTTCTAAACTCATTTGACCCCTTCCTACCTGCATCATGGTTCCAACAAGACCTCGGATCATCCCCCTTAAAAAGCGATTAGAGTGGATATTGAACTGGATATCCGCCCCAACCCTTGTCCACTGGGCCTTTGTAATGGCACATTGAAAGGTATTGACAGTAGTGTTTTTCTTGGAAAAGCTCTCAAAATCAGTATAAATTAATAAGGAATCAGCCGCTTGTTGCATTAGATCCAAGTCTACAGGGAAGGGGTAAAACCAAGACCGCCCTTCTGAGAAAGGGTTCTTTTGAGTATGTATTCTATAAATATAGGCTCTTTTATGGGCATCAAAACGACTATGCGCCTCTTCTGGCACTTGATAAATGCCATTTACAACCACAGAATTGGGTAAAATCGCATTTAAATTATAGATATGCTTCTTTAATATAGGCAGTTCAGTGTCAAAATGAAGGTAATTCTGATAAGCATGCACCCCCGCATCGGTTCTGGAAGCCCCAGTCAAGGCTATAGGTGTTCTAAATAAGACTTCCATGGCATTTTCTAGCGCACCTTGCACCGTTGCTTTGTTCTGTTGTATTTGAAACCCCCCAAATAAAGCGCCATCATAACTTACTTCGATAAAATACCTAGCCATGGATCATTCAATTAAGCCACTAAACTACAATTTTTTTAACGCTAGTCCATTTTTACAGTTATCAATCCTTTCTCATCCTAACTTTAGGTGCAATAATTTAATTTATATGAAGCAATTTTTTATGGGACTTAGCCTAGTATGTGGCTTAGCCTTACAAACAAACAGCCAACAAGCGTATGCGCAAATCAACGCCCAGCAAGAAGATAGCAGTTGGAAAAAGACCTATCGTGCTGTAGCAACTAAAACAAATAATCTAAGACATACTAAATTGGTTGCGAATTTTAATTACGAAAAAGCGCAAATGAATGGTGAAGTATGGCTGAAACTTCAGCCGCATTTTTATCCAACCAATCAATTGGTCTTAGATGCAAAAGCAATGGATATTAAAGAAGTTGCACTCATCAAGGGTAGCACAAAAGCAAAACTAGCTTATACCTATGATAGCATGCAATTGTATATTGATTTAGATAAGACTTATACTGCAAAGGAATCCTACACCATCTACATTAAATACATTGCACGTCCTAATGAATTTAAAGGACAAGGTAGTGAAGCAATTAGAGATGCTAAAGGCATGTACTTTATAAACCCATTGGGAACAGATAAAGAAAAGCCTACTCAAATTTGGACACAAGGGGAGACAGAAGCAAGTTCTGTTTGGATTCCTACAATTGATAAAACAAATCAAAAAACGACACAGGAATTTTATTTAACCGTACCAAGTAAATATGTAAGCTTATCCAATGGTTTATTGGTAAAGCAAACCGATTTAAAAAATGGCTACAGAGAAGATGTGTGGAAGATGGATCTGCCGCACTCCCCTTATCTTTTCTTTATTGGCATTGGTGACTACGCGGTGATTAAGGATACCTACAAAGGAAAGGAAGTAAGCTATTATATAGAGAAAGCTTATGAGAAAGAAGCGAGAAAAATTTATGGCAACACCCCGCAAATGATTGCTTTTTTTGAAAGCAAATTGGGCGTTCCTTTTCCTTGGAGCAAATACGCTCAAATTAGCGGCAGGGACTTTGTAAGTGGCGCGATGGAAAATACCACAGCTACTCTACATAGTGATGCAGTACAACAAGATGCAAGAGAGTTATTGGATGGAAACAATTGGGAAAGTACGATTGCACATGAATTGTTTCATCAGTGGTTTGGCGATTATGTGACTGCAGAAAGTTGGAGTAATATCACCGTAAATGAAAGCTTTGCAGACTACAGCCAAACATTATGGTTTGAACACAGTCAAGGAAAAGACGGAGGTGCTTATGAGAACTATATTGGATTAAGAAGTTATTTGAGTAGTCCAACAGATGCCGAGAAGGATTTAGTACGTTTTTTCTATAAAGACAAAGAAGATGTATTTGACTTAGTAAGTTACCAAAAAGGTGGAAGAATTTTAAATATGCTAAGACATTTAGTGGGCGACGATGCCTTTTTTGCTTCTTTGAATAAATATTTAACAGACAATAAGTTCTCTAACGGCTCTGCGATTAAATTAAAATTAGCTTTTGAAGCGGTTACAGGAAAGGACTTAAACTGGTTCTTTAACCAATGGTATTTTAGCAATGGGCATCCTTATGTGCGCATCCAACAAAAATATATCCCAGATCAACAAAAGGTTTTAGTGACGATTCAACAAAATCAAACACAAAATAAAATTTTCACTTTACCAGTGGGCGTAGATGTATATGTACAAGGCAAGCGCAACCATTATGAAGTATGGAGTAAAAACAAGATAGATAGTTTTTATTTCCCTGCAGTTGTCGTGCCTGATAATGTGAATGTAGATAATGACAAAATTTTACTTTGGTCTAAGGACGAATCAAAGTCAATGCAACAATACGCTTACCAATTTTTACATGCCAGGAATTTCATGGACCGATTTGAAGCAGTGAATGAAGCAGCAGCCAATGTAAAAGACCCTGCAGCGAAATCCATTCTTGAAGCTGCTATCAAAGATAGTTTTCATGTCATTAGATCGATCGCATTAAATAGCTACAATCCTGCATTTATAGATGCAGCTATGGAAAAACAAATTGTCACAATGGCTACTCAGGATCCAATGCGCACTGTTAGAGAAGAAGCAATTACGATCTTAAGTAAATTAAACAGACCTAGTTATTTACCTTTGTTTGAAAAGTGGGTCATGGACTCTTCTTATAGCGTTGCTGGTGCTGCTTTAGCTGCAATAGAACAAATTGATACAGTTAAGGCATTCACTTATGCAAAAGCATTTAGCACACAAACCATTAAAAAAAGATTGAATAAAGAAGTTGCGTCTATCTTAATTAAATATGGTGATGCTACTGTATTTGATTTCATTGCACAATCATTTGCTAAGTTGAATATTCAATCTTCGGAAAAATTTGAAATGACTGCACCTCTTGGTAAATTATTACAACAAATCACTGACCCCATTAAGTTCAAACAGGGTGTTGATTTGATTGTGGCCTACAGAGAAGCTATCCCACAAGGATACCGCGTTCAAACAGATCCCTATTTTAACTTTAAAATATTAGGAGAACTGTTAAAAGCCAAAAAACAACAAGGTGAAAATGAATTAGCTGCCCAAGTAGCTGCAGTGCTTCCAAAAATGTAAAATAGATGATACAATACTTAGCCATTAAAAAAAGCCTCCAATAGGA
>JBEDDG010000074.1:0-3686 GCA_041176305.1 Bacteroidota bacterium
CCTTAACACCATTAAAATGCCAATGATATAGATAATTACTTTAAAGAAATCCCTAAAGAACAATACCAATTGATCGTCTGACTGATCTGCCGTAAGTCTCGCTTTATTTTCCAGTATAATACTAATGAATTCTAAGGTCCTTAAGCTTACACGTATCAATAAAACAATGAAGACAAATTTAATTCCCGACTCTATAAACTGCTGTGCGCTTAGTTTAAAAAGGGTGATAGCCCATGCTGCTGGAAACTTCAGTTCATACAAGGCAACTATAGCCACCAAGAACAATAAAAATTGTTCAATGGGCACAAGCAAGCGATGCACATGGCTTTTTCTTAAATCTGAATGGTTCTTTTTGTCCACCCAAGTATAAATTAAGCTCGCAAAAAAACGAGAGATAAGTCTTTTTAAAAGTAAAGTCACCACTAACACAGCAGCTATAAATAGATAACTGCGTATTGAATTACTTAAAATTTGTTGGTCTAAGTTCATAGTATATTAGGCTTGCTCCCAGGTTAACAATTGCATATCATTGCCATCAAATACAGCATAGGTATTGAGGCGAATCCAATCTCCTAAATTGATATAACGACTCTGCTCATTGATCTTATAATCAATTGCAAAATGACGATGGCCAAAAACAAAATAATCCACTTTCATTGTCTTTGCTTTCTCTTTGGTATAAAGTATCAACCACTCCTTGTCTTCTCCTAAAAATATTTCATCCGCATTGCCGGTTTTAGCGCGACTTTTTTGGCTAAAATAATTTGCCAACTGAATGCCTGCATCCGGATGCAACCATCTAAACAACCATTGACAAACAGGATTGGTAAATATTTTCTTTAAACGTTTGTAGCCTTTGTCCCCAGGGCCTAAGCCGTCGCCATGTCCAATTAAAAATTGCTTATTGTTAAGTGTAAATTGTTGTGGTTCAAAATAAACCTTCGCATTTAATTCTTTGGACAAATAATCATTCATCCACAAATCATGGTTTCCCGTAAAAATATGCAATTCAATGCCTTCGTCTGTCATTTGAGCTAGGGTGCCCAATAAACGAACAAATCCTTTTGGCACTACTGTTTTATATTCAAACCAGAAATCAAAAATATCCCCTACTATAAATACCACACCTGCATCTTTACGAGCAGCTTGTAAAAAACGTACCAAACGGTCTTCTCTTTTTCTACTCTCTATTTCATTAGGCGCACCTAAATGAAAATCAGAAAGGAAGTATACTTTTTTACCATTTGCCAATACCATGCGGGAGGGTTGATTTGATGAAAAGGGCTAGACGATTGTATTATCAATTAAAAAACAATAGACTTCTTTTGGACCATGCACCCCTACTACTAAAGTCTTTTCAATATCCGCAGTTCTACTTGGTCCAGTCGCAAAACTGATCATAGAAGGCATGCCTTCTGGATTGTCTTTGAATTTTAATAAACTGTCAGAAATATCGTACACCAATTGATCTGCATACGCAATACAAATATGAATAGGTGCATACACGCTTGAAGTTCTGCCACTTAACTCTTTACTACTTAATACAATGGTGCCTGTTCTTGCTACTAAATGCGTGCATAAAGTAATCGCTGCATCACATGTTGCTAAATCATCTGTTGTAACTGGATCAAATTTTAAAGTCAACATTTTATCCAACCATTCCGTTTCTATGGAGTAAACCTTATTCCAACCTTTTGTAATGATGAGTGCATTTAATTGAGCAATTAACTCTTGCTCATCGGCGCAGTAAACAAACTTGCCCAATAGTTCTGTAAACTTTTGAGCAAACTCTATAGCCATTTCTTTTTCGGTAGGAATAAAGATAGGCGAATCCATTACTTGATCTGGAAAAGGAACAGGCACTGGATCTTTCAATGCCTGTTTTATCTTTTGTAATATCTTATGTCTTGCGCCTTGTGATTCCATGGACCAATTATTCGTTATTATCAGTTGCATCTGCAGCGTGAATCGTTGCATTTGCATTTTCAATGACGTCATCAGATTGATCTGCAGGAGTAACTACTGTCGTTTCAGTAGGTGCAAACTGATCGTTCGCATCTGCAGTCACCGTCGTTTCGTCCAAGATCTTTTTTTCTTCGAAAGGACGATCTCCAATTAATTCTTCTACATCTGACTTATGCAATACTTCTCTAGTTAATAAAGCTTGCGCCAATTTCTCCACTTCTGCTTTACGAGATTGCAATAAATCTAATGTTCTATGGTAAGCAGCGTCAATCATTTTACGTACTTCCTCGTCGATGATCTTTCCAGTTTCCTCACTGAAAGGTTTTTGGAAAGTATTTTCTTGTGAAGGATCGTAAAAACTTACGTTGCCAATTTTTTCGTTCATACCATAAGTGGTTACCATAGAGTAAGCCATTTTGGTAATTTGTTGTAAATCATTAGAAGCGCCCGTAGAAATTTTACCAAAGAAAATTTGCTCTGCAGCACGTCCACCTAAAGTCATACACATTTGATCTGTTAATTGCTCAATGGTATATAAGTATTGTTCCTTAGGTGTGTATTGTGCATACCCTAATGCAGCGGTACCTCTTGGCACAATCGTCACTTTCAACAATGGATAAGCGTGTTCTAAGAACCAACCACAAATAGCATGACCTGCTTCGTGGTAGGCAATTACTTCTTTTTCTTCTTTAGAAATGATTTTATTCTTTTTCTCTAATCCGCCAATCACTCTATCAATCGCATCTTGAAAATCTTTCATCTCTACACCAGACTTTCCTTTACGTGCAGCGATCAATGCAGCTTCGTTACAAACATTGGCGATATCCGCGCCGGCAAAACCCGGTGTTTGCTCAGCTAATTTATGCACATCTAAACTTTCAGAAACTTTGATTGGTCCTAAATGCACTTTAAATATTTCTTCACGACCTTTTACATCCGGACGATCAATTGATATCTGACGATCAAAACGACCTGGTCTTAATAAAGCCGCGTCCAATACATCTGGGCGGTTGGTTGCAGCAAGGATGATAATGCCCGTGTCTCCACCAAAGCCATCCATCTCCACTAACAACTGATTCAATGTATTCTCACGCTCGTCATTACTCATCATGGCGTTTTTGCCACGTGCACGACCAATCGCATCAATCTCATCTATAAAAATAATACAAGGTGCTTTCTCTCTAGCTTGCTTGAATAAATCACGCACACGACTTGCTCCAACACCCACAAACATCTCCACAAAGTCAGAACCACTTAAGCTAAAGAAAGGAACTTGCGCTTCTCCTGCCATCGCTTTAGCTAATAAAGTTTTACCTGTTCCTGGAGGGCCAATTAACAAAGCACCCTTCGGAATCTTTCCGCCCAATGCAGTATATTTTTTTGGTTGCTTTAAGAAATCTACAATCTCCATCACTTCTTCTTTCGCTTCTTCTAAACCTGCTACATCTGCAAAAGTAATATTGACTTTAGTGCCGCCTTTTTCAAATAAAGTTGCTTTAGATTTTCCTACATTGAAAATGCCACCAGGACCACCGCCGCTTCCGCCAGCGCCGCCCCCCATTTTACGCATCATCAATACCCAAATCACCACAATGATCAACATGGTGAAAATGGTGTTAGCAATTGGACCAAACCATTCGCCTTCTTTAATTGTATTTTGAGGTACCTCTTGAATTCCTTTTTGTTCATAGAACTTTTGTAAACGTTCGTTGAAGCTGTTC
>JBEDDG010000075.1:0-3649 GCA_041176305.1 Bacteroidota bacterium
CGAAGTGGATCGTGCGCAAGGGGTGTATATTTATGATACTGCGGGTAAAGCATATATCGATTTAATTGCAGGCTTTAGTGTTTGTAATATTGGGCATAGTCATCCCAAAGTGATTGAGGCGATTGAACAACAGATCAAGCAATACATGCATGTAATTGTGTATGGTGAATTTATACAAGCCCCTCAGGTACAATATGCGAAAGCATTATTGTCTTTGTTGCCAAACAATTTACAGTCCATTTATTTTACCAATAGTGGTGCAGAAGCTACAGAAGGCGCAATGAAATTAGCCAAGCGTGTGACCAAACGCAGTAGAATCATTGCATTCGAAGGAGCGTATCATGGTAGTACGCAGGGGGCATTGAGTGTAATGGGGGATGAATATTTTAGAAATGCCTACCGTCCTTTATTGCCAGATGTGTTTCACTTGCGTTATAATAACATGGAGGATATTGAATTGATTGACCACCATGTGGCATGTGTTATTGTAGAGCCTGTGCAAGCAGAGAGCGGTGTGACTGCAGCGAATATTGAATGGTTAAAAGCATTAAGGGCTAAGTGTGATCAACTTTGTGCTTTATTAATATTTGACGAAATACAATCTGGTTTTGGAAGAACAGGTACTTTATTTGCTTTTGAGCAATATGGGGTCGTGCCAGATATTTTATTAACAGGAAAAGCATTGGGTGCGGGCTTGCCTTTAGGCGCATTTATAAGTTCACCAGCCATGATGGGCACTTTGACCTATGATCCTGTATTAGGCCATATCACTACATTTGGGGGCAATCCGGTGGCATGTGCTGCAGGTAAAGCTGGATTAGAAGTATTGATTGAATCCGGATGGATGCAGGAAGTAAAAGAAAAAGAAGCTTATTTAGTACAAGCATTACATCATCCTGCGATATTAAATAAACAACATAAAGGGCTTTGGATGTCCTTGCAATTTTCGACACCTGAGTTGACTAAAAAAATTGCTGCGCATTGCGTTGCTAATGGTGTGATCACAGACTGGTTCTTATTTGCAGAAGATCGTATACGGATTGCGCCACCCTTAAATATTACGATGGAGGAATTAACCATCGCAGTGCAAAAAATAAAAAAGAGTATCGATCAATCCCTTTAGCAATCTCCTGTTCTACAAAAACGACGGTAGAGTTGTTCGTAAATTGGAATGATATGGTGGATATCAAACAGCTTAGCTTGCTCTAATGCGTTGTGCTTAAATGTTTTCAGTTTAGCATCGTCTGTCAATAATTCAATGGCCCTTGCACTCATGGTCGCTACATCGCCTACATTGGCCGTATAGCCTGTTTTTCCATCTATATTGATTTCGCCTAATCCGCCTGCGTTAGAACTTACTACGGCAACACTTGATGCCATCGCTTCTAATGCAGCAAGGCCAAAACTTTCATATTCAGAAGGCAATAAGAATAAATCGCTGACTGCTAAAATATCTTCCATTTGTTCTTGCTTACCTAAAAAGCGCACATCCTGTTCTATGCCGTATTGTCTCGCCATGTCTTCTGCTACAGGTCTTTCAGGACCATCGCCCACCATCAATAATTTAGATGGGGTGGCTGCGTGGATATTTTTAAAGATCTCCATTACATTGTCAATCCTTTTTACTTTTCGGAAGTTAGAAGCATGTACTACAATTTTTTCGTCATGGGCAGAGATCACTTTTTTAAAGGCCGCCAATGGTTTTTTATTGAATCTTTTTAGATCTACGAAATTGTGAATCACTTCGATTTCTTTACGGATATCAAAATGCTTTAAGGTTTCTTGTTTTAAATTTTCGGATACCGCAGTAATGGCGTCACTTTCGTTGATAGAAAAAGTAACCACAGGTTCATAGGTTTTGTCTCGACCTACTAAGGTTATATCTGTTCCGTGTAAAGTAGTAATAACAGGAACCGATCTGCCTATTTTTTGTTTTACAATTTGCTTAGCAGTATAAGCAGCAGAAGCATGTGGTATAGCATAATGCGCATGGATAAGGTCTAGGTCATGGTTTAAAATTACATCCACCATGGTGCTTGCTAAGGCCAATTCATAAGGAGGGTAGTCAAATAAAGGATAAGTGGGTACCCTTACTTCATGGTAAAAGATATTCTCGTGAAAGCTATTTAAACGGACAGGTTGTTGGTAAGTGATAAAGTGAATTTCATGTCCTTTTTCTGCCAAGGCCTTTCCTAATTCTGTAGCTAACACGCCACTTCCACCAAAGGTGGGATAACAAACAATTCCAATCTTCATTTTGTACTATTGTAGCTACAAAGAACAACTAAATAATCGATAAAGTTTAGTTATATTTAATAAATTATTTGAACGTTAAAACAACTGCACTATGCGTAAAATTTTCCTATTCCTTTTTGCCCTTCCAATGATGGTTCAGGCGCAATCCAAAGCAGACAGTACCACCATTAAAATGATGTCCGACGAGATCATGCGTAATGGAAAGGCCTACGATTTATTAAGAGAATTAACCAAGAAGATTGGGGGGCGTTTAGCCGGGTCTCCACAACAACAAAATGCCGCTATTTGGGGCAAGCGTAATATGGAAGCATTTAAACCCGATCAGGTATTTATGCAAGCTTGCAAGACACCCAATTGGCAACGTGGCGGAAAAGATTTTGGCGCCGTAGTTGCTGCAGACGGAAAGCCACAAATTGACAAATTAGAAGTACTTGCTTTAGGTAATTCTTTATCAAGCAATGGATTAGTAGAAGCAGAATTATTAGCGGTGGCTAATTTTGATGAATTAGAAAAGCGCAAAGACGAAGTAAAAGGAAAGATCGTTTATTTCCATAGTCAATTTGACCCAACGACTATTCAAACTTTCAAAGCCTATGGTGAATCTGGTGTGTACCGCAGATCAGGGGCTAGTAGAGCAGCAAAATATGGTGCAGTGGGTGTGATGATTCATTCATTAAGTACAGCTCCAGACAATGCACCTCATACTGGTACAATGGTGTATGACGAAGCCTATCCAAAAATCCCAGCTGTAGCTGTGGGTCCAAATGATGCAAAAAAATTATGGGCACAATCTAGAAATAAGCAATTGAGGGTTCAGATGCAGACTTATGGTTTCTTCTTACCAGATGCAGATGAAAATAATGTAGTAGCTGAAATCAAAGGAACTGAATTCCCGAATGAAATTATTACGATTGGTGGTCACTTAGATAGTTGGGATGTAAATGAAGGGGCACATGATGATGGTGCGGGTATTGTACAAACAATGGAAATTTTACGCACAATGAAAGCCTTGAACTACAAACCAAAAAGAACCATTCGTTTTGTTTTATTTGCCAACGAAGAAAATGGCATGCGTGGTGGTAATAAATATGCAGAGTTAGCAAAACAAAACAATGAAAAACATGTTTTTGCATTAGAGAGTGATGCAGGTGGTTTTACACCAAGAGCGATTGGTATTAGTGCAACAACGCCTGCTCAGTTTGCTAAGTTTCAACAATGGGCAAGTTTATTAAAGCCTTATGGAACGGAGATCACAGCTGGCGGTGGTGGTGCTGATATTGGTCCTTTAAAGAATGTAAACCCTTCTATTGTTCTTGCAGGATTGGTGCCAGACAGTCAACGTTATTTTGATTTACACCATGCTAAGACGGATGTATTTGAAAATGTAAATAAG
>JBEDDG010000076.1:0-3648 GCA_041176305.1 Bacteroidota bacterium
TCCCTTACCAACAGTGGTACTAGAAGCAATGCAATACGGCCTGCCAGTGGTGGCCACTGCACAAGGCGGCGCATTGGAAATGGTCAAAGAAAACGAAACAGGTATTTTTATTCCACTTGACCATGCCGAACTGGCTGCTGAAAAAATTTATGCTATCTTGCCCGAAGCAATACGAACTCAAATGGGCGCTGCGGGTAAGCAAAGAGTAGCCACTCATTTTAGTCCAACTGCTTTTGAAAAAAATATCTTAGCTGTTTTTGAAAATTTAAAATAAGTTCAATAGCTATTTACAATAAAACTTCACTCGATTTAATAGACCTCTTTTAATTGCTACTTTATCCATGACCAATTCATCAACTAATAATAAACTTAAGATCGCGATCATTGGCGCACGCGGTTATCCTTATGTGTACAGTGGTTATGAAACCTTGGTGAAAGCTTTAGCAGAAAGATTGCCTGCAAAAGGGGTGGAGCTCACGGTGTATTGTCATGCCCATTTATTTCCTGAAAAACCTACAATGGTGAATGGCATTCATCTGGTGTATATCCCAACCCTTCCTTTTAAATCTTTGGCGCAACCGATTCATTCATTTTTTGCATTTTGGCATATGGTGTTTACAAATGTGGATGCAGTCTTGGTCTTGAATGTGAGCAATGGTCCTTTTGGCATCATCTCCCGCCTTTTTGGTAAACCCACAATGATGAATGTGGACGGATTAGAATGGTTACGTCCTAAATGGAAAGGTTTTGGTGGGGTCTATTTTAAATGGGCCGCAAAAATGGCGACTAAATTTATGGACCTGCTCATCACCGATGCGGATGCGATGCAAGCCATCTACCTAAAAGAATTTGGAGCCAAGTCCGAAGTCATTACGTATGGGGCAGAAACGAGTGCCGGCGCCAATCTTTCTTTGCTGTCCGATTGGAATTTAGTGGAACGAGACTATTATTTAATTGTTGGGAGGATGATCCCCGATAACAATGCAGATATTTTAATAGAGGGCTTTATAGCTTCCAATAGCACCAAAAAGCTGGTAGTGGTGGGGGATGTCCCTTATAAAGACGCTTATGCCGATAAAATTAGAGGCTATCAGGACCCTCGTTTGGTCTTTACAGGCTATGTTCGTAGCCCTGAAACCCTCGCTTCCCTCTATAAATACTGTTATGCCTACCTCCATGGGCATGAATTTGGGGGTACCAACCCCACTTTGCTAAAAGCCATGGCCAATGGTTGTGCGATTGCCGCTTTAGACACGGTTTTTAGCCGTGAAGTGCTTCAAAAGGAGCATTTTGGCTTCTATTTTACAAAATCCCCCTCCGATTGTACCAGTTGGTTTAACTGGGCCGAGTCGCATTCCATTGATATTGAGGCTAAAAGAGCCATCATGCACCAAGGAATAACTAAAAAATATACTTGGGAAACGGTCTCCGATTTATACCTTTATCATCTCAAATTGTTGGCGAATAAAAAATAGTAGGGGCATGCATTGGAAACAGCGTTATTATAAAAAGAACTTAATTGGCATAGACGCCTTGAGTTTAATTTTCTCGCTTTTTGCCGCCATCTATATCAAGCACGAAGCATTTATCTTCCCTTCCTCTTTTACTGATTTTTTATTTTTTGGATTATTATTGGGTATTTGGTTTTTAGCTGCCCATGAGTGTCGCTTATACCGCAACCGTATTTATAAAAAATTTCCCGAGGAGATTTTATTTAATTTTTATGCCAACGCTATTTTTGTCATTCTCTTAAGTGCGTTTTTGTTTTTAACAAAATCCAATTATGCCAACCTGTTTCGTTTTAGTGTGTTGGTGAGTCTTCACTTTTTCATTTCTATCCTTGCTAAATATTATATCCGTAAAAAACAACATCTTGCTTTTGAAGGGGGTGCGTTAAATGATACTGTTATTATTGTAGGGTATAATAAAACTGCCATCGAGTTTTTTAAAACCTTGAATGAGCATGTGTATTATGGGTATAAATGTGTTGGCTTCATTCACAATGAACCCATTACTGCAGAGGGGGTGACTTATTTAGGCAAAGTACATGAGCTAGAAGCCGCTTTGAAAGCACAACATATTGACGAAGTCATTATTTCATTGCCAAGTGAGCAAGCAGCGGAGATAAGGTATTGCGCAGAGATCTGTGATCAATTGAATATACGTGTGCGTTTGATGCCAGCCATTCAGGACTTAACCACCAAGTCCGAAGAGATGGATAACCTTGGATTATTATCGGTGATCAATTTAAATGAACTGCCATTAGACAAATGGGAAAACAAGTTCTTTAAAATGTTATTTGATAAAATTTTTGCCGCTTTGTTTTTTGTAGTGATTGGTTGGTGGCTTTTTCCTATCATCGCTATCCTAATTAAATTAGATTCTAAAGGCCCAGTGTACTATAAACAAGAACGTTGGGGCGTAAATAATAAACCTATTATTTGTTTCAAGTTTAGAACGATGCAAAATGCCGACGGTTATAACGGTCATGCCTCAGAAGACTTTGAACAAACTTCTCGTAACGACCCACGTGTGACCCGTTTAGGAAAGTTCTTACGTAAGTACAGCATCGATGAATTGCCTCAGTTTTGGAATGTGTTAAAAGGAGAGATGTCGGTGGTTGGTCCTCGTCCTCATCCAACACCAATGAACTTGGAGTCCATGAAGAGTGTTGATAATTATTTGAAGCGCCATATGGTGAACCCTGGTATTACAGGCTGGGCACAGATCAACGGTTGCCGTGGCGAAGTGCGCACCCACGAAGAGATGGAGCAGCGCGTCAATTTTGATTTATACTATATCCATCGTTGGTCCTTTACCCTGGACCTGCAAATTATTTTGCAAACAATTATTAAAATGTTGCGCGACAAAGGCGCTTATTAATAGACACTTATATGTATCCTAAAAAGGTTTTCAAAATAGTATTTTGTATTTTATTGTCATTCGCTAGCTTGACTTCTTGGAAGCCTGTGTATGCACAAGTACAATCACACCAAACCACAGTCATTGATTTTTTAAGTCGTATGGCACAAAAAGGTAAAATTGAATTCAATGATTTTATCAAACCGGTTGATCGTAAAATGATCTTTCAAAAATTAGTGGAGTTGCAAGGGCAACAAGATTTATCTACCATAGAACAAAAAGAACTTGCCTTCTTTATTGCTGGATTTGCCTTGGAAAATCCAAACTATAGTACTTCGACCACAAATCCTCAATTGCTTTCTTTCAAAAAATTAACATCAGATCCGGCGGCACAACAACATGCATTGATCTATAAAGACAATGGCTTTGGTTTGATGGTAGACCCAATGGGGAACCTGAGTTTTCAATCCCGAAATAATAAGTTGAATACTGTTCAGGCCAAAGGCTTTCAGTTAGCGGGTTATGCGGGCAGTCGCATTGGATTTCAATTGAGTTTTATAGACATTAACGAGCAGGGTCGATTTGATTCATTACGTTTAGACAATGAATTACCTGGCTTTGTGCGCAAAGAAACGACGAATCCAAAAATTTTGAACTTCTCGCAAATGAATGCCAGTTTAAGCTTTCGTTTAAACAAAGGCATGATCACTATAGGGCAAGACCAGCAAGTGATGGGCTATGGTCGTTCTGGTAATATTGTTTTATCTGACAAAGCACCTGCTTATC
>JBEDDG010000077.1:0-3483 GCA_041176305.1 Bacteroidota bacterium
TTGGCAGATAAAATTAGTGCCATCTTTGTGCCTTTGGTGGTAGGTATTGCTTTACTGACATTAGTAGGTAATTACTTTTTAACGCCGATTGGATTTAGCGAAAGCATGTTAAGAGCCATTGCTGTCTTAGTTATTTCTTGTCCATGTGCGATGGGATTAGCCACCCCTGCTGCGATTGCAGTTGGACTAGGTAGAGGTGCAAGAAATGGCGTCTTATTTAAAAATGCAAAAAGCCTTGAAACCTTTAAAGATATCAAACAAGTCGTATTTGACAAGACAGGTACATTGACCACAGGTCATTTTGAAATCAGTGGTTTTAAACTAGCCCCAGAAGCGACAGGTCAAATGACGGAACAAGAATTTAAAAATATCACCTATGCTTTAGAAAAATATTCCAATCATCCCATTGCCAATTGTATCAAAGAAGCCTGGAAAACCACTGAACAACTATCATGGGCTTCTATTGAAGAAGTAAAAGGCATGGGCATTCAAGCCACTGACAAAGCTGGAAACACCTATTGGGCTGGTTCTTTCAAAACCCTTGCAGATCAAAAGGCAGAGGATGGACATAATATTTATATTCAAAAGAACAATCAATTGATGGGCTGGATTGACACAACAGATCAGATCAGGCCAGAAGCCAAAGACGTGATAATGCAATTACATCGTCAAGGCATACATACCATTTTATTAAGTGGCGATAGAAAAGAAAAATGTCAAGTTGTGGGTCAAGCATTGGGCATTCAAGAAATTATCGCAGAACAAAGTCCTGCAGATAAATTGAATAAACTTGCCGAATTAACAAAAATTGCACCAACGGCAATGGTCGGCGACGGCATCAATGATGCGCCTGCATTGGCAAAAGCAACCATTGGTATTTCTTTAAGCAATGCTTCGCATATTGCTATACAAAGTGCCCAAGTTGTTTTAATGAATAGTGGCTTAAAGAACCTGCCCATGTCTTTGGTACTTGGTAGAAAAACCTACGAAACTATTAAAGAAAATTTAGGTTGGGCATTCTCTTACAATATCATTGCCATTCCAGTAGCTGCCTTAGGATTCCTAGGCACTTGGGGGCCCACTTATGGTGCCCTCATCATGGCTTTAAGTGATGTCGTATTGGCATTAAACTCTTTAAGACTATTTAAAAAGAAATTAGACTAAGTTTTTGAAAGCTTTAGAAGATATATTAAAAAAGCATTGGAACTATGATGCTTTCAGGCCACAACAATTGGCAGTGATTGAATCGATCCTTGCAGGCAAGGATACACTTGCATTGCTTCCTACTGGCGCAGGTAAATCGATCTGTTTTCAAGTACCCACCATTTATCAAAGAGGTATTTGTGTGGTCATCAGTCCTTTAATTGCCTTAATGCAGGATCAAGTAAAAGACCTTGTTTCAAAACAATTAAAAGCGGTTTTAGTGGGGAGTCAATTAAGTGCTAACGAAGAATCGATTGTTTTTAAAGAGATTGAAGCAAAAAAATACCAATTCATTTATTGTTCCCCAGAAAAATTGGCGCAAAAACATTTTCAAACCTTATTGAGTCATCTACCTATTCAATTGTTCGCTATAGATGAAGCACATTGCATCTCCCAATGGGGTTATGACTTTAGACCTAGCTATCGAAAATTAGATTTTCTAAAAAAGACCTTCCCCTCGATTCCAATTTTAGCAATGACCGCGTCTGCCATTCCATTGGTACAGCAGGACATGTTAAAACAATTGGGTGTACCAAATGCAACCCTGATAACAGATCAATTCTTGCGTCCTAATTTAAGCTACCAGGTTCGTAAGGAAACGGTGAAATTATTTGTGCTAAAAAATTTACTGAAAGAAATGGCAGGCTCCGTCATCATTTATTGCAATACCAGAAATAATGTAGCACAACTAACCACCATGTTAACAAGCTATGGATTTTCTGTGGCAGGCTACCATGCTGGAATGGAATTAGCAGCAAGAAAACACACTCAGGAACAATGGATGCAAGACCAAATACAGGTCATGGTTGCTACTAGTGCATTTGGCATGGGGATCAATAAAACAAATGTCCGCGCCGTGGTACATTATGATATTCCAGGTAGCATAGAACAATATTACCAAGAGGCAGGAAGAGCAGGTAGAGATGGACAACCCGCAAAAGCACTCTTACTCTATCAACAGAACGATTTAGATTATTGGAATCAGTTACAAGAAAAAAAGATTCCACCTATCCCTGTGATCAAGAAAGTTTTTCAAGACCTTGCTGATTTTGTACAATTACCTGTTGGCATGGGCGAGCTTCAACAGTTTTTATTTGACTTTGAATCTTTTTGTATACAGTTTAAATGGGATAAGATCATTGCAAGAAATGCTTTACAGTGGATAGAACAAGAAGGCCATGTAAAATTTTCACCTAGCTCCTTTAAGCCAACCCTGGTGCAAGTGATTGAAAATAGAATTAGTATTCAACTGTTCGAAAAGCAATACCCTACCAGCGGCTTTGTTTTACAAACCTTATTAAGGACTTATGGTGGGATATTAGATAGTCCTCAATTTATCAATGAAAACATACTTGCTAAACTATTGCAAAGAGACACTGCATTTGTTCAGGCACAATTGAAGCTGTTACAGCAATATGGAATGATCTCCTTAGAGCAAAAAGCCAACCAACCCATTGTACAATTTAAATGGAACAGGGCTTCTGCTGAATTCATGACATTAAACCTAGATCAGTACCAAGCAAGAAAATTGGCATTTGAAGACCGTATCCAAGCAATGAGGGATTATTTAGCGAAGCGAACGATCCAATGTAGAAATGTATTTTTAGCTGAATATTTTGGTGAAAAAGCTCCTCAAACCTGCGGAATTTGCGACCTTTGTACAAGTACGAAGCAATAGGTATATTTTAACAAAAGATTGGAAACTCATTTTATAGGTTAAAAATTAAAATGTGTTTCTTTACACAAAGCAATCAATTATGGAAGAGAAGAAGAAGTATAAGATCCTATTATGCGAAGATGATAGCAATTTAGGATTGGTATTAAAAAATTATTTAGAATTAAACGAATACGAAGTTACCTTAGAAAGAGATGGCAGATTAGGCCTAGGCGCCTTCCAACGTGAAAAATTTGACCTTTGCTTATTGGATGTCATGATGCCGAATGTAGATGGTTTTACATTAGCAGAAGAAATTAGAGACATCGATCCAGATGTCCCTTTATTCTTTTTAAGTGCTAAAACTTTAAAGGAAGATATTTTACATGGCTACAGACTTGGTGCAGATGATTATATCACTAAGCCCTTTGACAGTGATGTGTTGATGCATAAAATCAAAGCGATTATTAAACGCAATGAGGAAGACAATAAAGTGACCGACAATTTAGAATTTGAATTAGGCGCTTACCATTTTAATCCAAAATTGAGGGAATTAAAATTTAAAGAAAATACACAAGTCCTATCTCCTAAAGAAAATGAATTACTGAAAATGCTTGCAGAGCATA
>JBEDDG010000078.1:0-3263 GCA_041176305.1 Bacteroidota bacterium
ATGTAATTTAGAGGCTAAAATATTCTATAAACAGAAATTATTTCTTTATGGCATTAGATGCAATTGACCAATCCATTTTGAGGATCTTACAAAAAGATGCACTTGCTAAGCTAAAGGACATCAGTGCTGAAATTAATTTATCGCTTAGCCCTACCCACGATCGGATTAAAAGACTCGAGCAAGAAGGTTATATTTTACAATATGTGGCCCTACTTGACAGAAAAAAAATTGACCTTGGTTTAGTGGTGCATTGTCAGGTGACTTTAGACAAGCAAACTAGAAGTCATTTTTCTGAATTCGAACAAACGATAGCTCAATTTCCAGAAGTGATTGCCTGTAGTTTAGTCTCTGGTAATTTTGATTATTATTTAAAATTGGTTACCAAAGACGTGGAGTCTTATAATAAATTCTATCAAGAAAAATTAGCAGTCTTACCCATGGTCGCACATATCAGTAGTTTGTTTGTAATGGATGAAATTAAAACAACCACGGCTTTGCCACTTTAAAAATTTATTTTATGTACGATATCTCCTACTTTAAAGCAAATGATCACCAAGAGGTCGTTGACTTTATGCAAGCAAATCCTTTTGTCACTATTTGTGGCGTAGATGCGAATGGACTTCCTGTTGCTACACATATTCCAATATTAATTAAAGAAGAGGAAGAAGCAATTATTATTAGTGGCCATATCATGCGTAAACAAGACCACACGAATGCTTTTGAAATAAACCCAAGTGTGCTAGTTATTTTTTCCGCTCCTTCTGCATTTGTTAGTGCAAGCTGGTATTCGAATCCAGGGCAAGCGAGCACTTGGAATTATCAGACGGTTCATGCCATTGGAAAAATGGAGATGCAAGACGAGGAGCACTTGCACGCATTGTTAACGGAATTGACAGATAAATTTGAAACAGATCCAAATGCTTCATCGCAGGTTAAAAACTTAGATCCTATGTATATGCATCAACACATGAAAGCGATTGTTTCATTCCAAATAAAAGTGACTGCTTTGAAACATGTTTTTAAACTAAGCCAAAACAGGGACGAAATTTCGCATCAAAATATTCAGAACGAATTAAGTAACGGTGACGCCCCATGCAAGTATATGGCCGCTGCTATGAAACGATAAGCTTTTACTTACTAGGTTCTATCAGGTCCCAAAGGTTTCCATAAAGATCTTTAAATACCGCCACCGTTCCATAGTCTTCTACATGAGGTGGGATGGTAAACTCAACGCCTTTGTTGGTATAATTTTCAAAATCTCTTTTAAAATCATCCGTATATAAAAATAAAAACACTCGTCCTCCTGTTTGGTATCCAATGCTTTTTTCTTGTTCAGGGGTGGCTGCTTTAGCAAGCAATAACATACATCCATTCGATGCGCCTTTTGGCTGAACCATCACCCAACGCTTCACTTCGGAGAGTACGGTATCTTCTATTAATTGAAATCCAAGCACGCTGGTATAATACTGAATAGCTTCATCATAGTCTCTCACTACGACAGCAATATGGGCAAGATTTTGTTGCATGCATCAAATATACAAATTGTACAAGGATCTTAGGGCTATCTATTTGTATCTTTGCTTGTAAAGAAAAGCGGTTGCTTAATTAATTCAAGTAGTATAACTTTAGAATGGCGCAAATAAAAAATATCATTTTTGATTTAGGGAATGTCTTATACGACATAGATTTTGAAATCATGTATCAACGTTTTGATCAATTAGGTATTCCTAATTTTGAAAATCATTTTACATTGAACAAGTCGGATGAATTATTTTTTGATTTAGAAAAGGGCTTTATCAATGAGGAAGAATTTTGTGTAGGGTTTAATGCACTTTATCAATTGGATTTACCCCGCCATCAAATAATCCAAGCTTGGAATTCCTTGTTGATTGGTTTTAGAAAAAACAGTATGGAATGGGTGAAAGCAAATCAGGAACTGTATCCTACTTTTTTATATTCTAACACCAATCAAATTCATTACGATTATTTTATCCCTCAATATACACAGGAAATGGGGGGTAATTTTAATGATTTATTCAAGAAGCCGTATTATTCTCATGAAATGGGGATGCGCAAGCCAGACCCTGCTTCTTTTCAGTTTATTTTAGACCAAGAAGGGTTAAATGCATCAGCAACCTTGTTTATTGACGACAATGAGCCCAATGTGCTTGCGGCAGCTTCTGTCGGTTTGCAAGTGCTTTTCTTAAAGCCCGGGATGTATATTGAAACGGAATTGCCGAAACTTTTGGTTTAATAATACCGTATTCGGGGGTTTTGGTCCTAAAACCTACTTAACTTCTTCAAAATCAATATAATCTGCGTCTTTTTCGACTGACTTGCTAGGAGCTTTAGGGGCAACTTTTGCTTGATTTTGGTTCGAAAATCCAGTATTTGTGCCTTGAAACTGCTGTGTTTCGGCCATTTTACGTTGCATTTCCTCCATATTTTGGCGAACGGTCTTTACCCCCTTGCGGACTGGTACCACTACGTCAAATATGATCTTATAGAGTAAATAGATCAGGAATCCATAAAAAAGAAGCTTCATCATACTGCAAAAATAAGGTCAGATTGAATAAAATTGGGTGATTTCATCCTCTTTTATTACCTTTGTTCAAGAATATACAGAGAAATGAAGGGAACGAAATCGTTCCCTTCTTCTTTTTTAACTATGGAAGTAAACGAATTAAAAGACAGGATTTACACTTTAATTGAGCCTCTTTTGCAAGAGGACCCAAGCTATTTTTTGGTGCATATTAAAGTGAAGCCTGGGCATATTATTAGAGTCTATATAGACGGAGACCAGGGATTGCCCATAAAGCAATGTACTTCTTTTAACAGAAGGTTGTATAAGGCCATTGAAGAAGCGGCTTGGTTCCCAGAAGGCGATTTTGCATTGGAAGTATCTTCGCCTGGGGTAGATGAACCTTTGGTTTTGAACAGACAATATGTAAAAAATATTGGGCGCAATGTCGAAGTCATCTTGAACGATGAAACCGTTTATGTGGGCAATTTAAAAGAAGTAACAGATAAAGATATTTTAATCGAGTGGACGGCAGGCAAAGGAAAAAAAGCAACTCAAGAGCAATTGCTTATTCCATTCGAAAATATAAAATCAACTATAGTTCAAATTCAATTTTAACAAATCTCAAGCTTGATCGCTTGATAAAAAAATGATGTTATGGCAAGTATTAATTTGATTGAAGCTTTCGCGGAGTTTAAAGACGCTGAAAATATAGATCGTCCTACGATGATGAAAGTGGTAG
>JBEDDG010000079.1:0-3151 GCA_041176305.1 Bacteroidota bacterium
TTTGTATTTTTAAACTTGATTACAAAGATAGTGTAAACCAATTACTTTGCTTTATGACTTATCTTTTGAATTTGACCGTTGGATACCAATTCTTTATGGATATTATCCAGGATACCATTGACAAAGTGACCACTTTGTTCGGTACTATATTCTTTGGCAAGATCAATATACTCATTGATAGTTACTTTAGTTGGGATGGTATCAAAATACAATAATTCACAAACGCCCAATCTTAATAAGATCATATCAATCACAGCAATACGTTCTGGATCCCAATTCTTCAATTTTGGCACAATCAACCCTTCAGTCACTTCCTTTTTCTCAATGGCTGTGCGCAATAAATCCTTCGCAAATTTCATTTTTTCGTCCCCAACTAAATCCAAGAAATTGACTGAATTCGGCTTTTGGAAATAATTCAACATAAAACCAATGATCATGTCCCCATCGTCATCCCAATTAGAGAACTGTGATTCAATGGTTTCTACTGTATTGGTTGAATTTAAAATTAGCTCCCCAAATATGAATTTTAAGATGGCAGCTTCTTTAGCCTTATCTCTATTTTCTTCTTGAATATATAATTGATAGGTAGCGGACTCCACTAATTGACGGAAAATGGATTTAACCATATCGTTGTCAATCCATTGTTGAGGCTTCACAATTTCTAAAGCTTGTTTGAATTTTTCGGACTCTAAGGTCTGCCAAACGACGGTATTACCTGCTAACTTAATATTAACTTCTAAATCGGCTTGGTTGGGAAGGTTTTTGGAGGCTCTTTGTAAGGCTTCGATCTCTGCATAACGTGCAATTTGATGCACTAAATGAACCATATAAACGAACAAATTACGGGTTTTATCAAGTTCCCTTTGTAATAGGCCAGCTGCAGTTGCGACGTTTTGGGCATCTAACATATACATGACCTGCATTACTTTAATTCGGATATTTCTTCTGTTCATCATAATTATAAGAGCTATTGGGGTTGCAAATCTATAATAAAAATGCTTAAAACTGACATTTTTGGCATTAATTTGCTTCCTTGTAACAAAATAGCAATCGAAACTGAAATTTTGACCTATCTATTTGCTTTAAAGGCAGATGGCATGGTTATGGCTACTTATATTTCGATACTTATTAATTAATTAAAAAGATAAACTATGGCTAAGAGTTCGGCAAAAAAATTAAACATTACCCCGCTACACGACAGAGTAATTGTTATGCCTGCCGCTGCTGAAGAGAAGACAGCTGGTGGAATCATTATCCCAGACACTGCAAAAGAGAAGCCACAACGTGGAACAATTGTAGCAGCTGGTCCTGGTAAAAAAGATGAACCTGTAACTGTAAAAGTGGGTGACACAGTTTTATACGGCAAGTATGCTGGTACAGAAATCCAAATCGAAGGTCAAGATCTATTGATCATGCGTGAAAGTGATGTACTTGCAATTGTTTAATTGTTAGTCTCACATTAACCCTATTTAAGAATTATTAAAATTAAGAGCATATGTCAAAAATGATTTTTTTCGACTTAGAAGCGAGAAATAAAATGAAAAAAGGTGTTGACACATTAGCCAACGCTGTAAAAGTAACCTTAGGGCCAAAAGGTCGTAACGTGGTGATTGAGAAAAAATTTGGTTCACCTTCTGTAACAAAGGATGGTGTATCAGTTGCTAAAGAAATTGACTTAGAAGATCCAATCGAAAATATTGGTGCTCAAATGGTGAAGGAAGTGGCTTCTAAAACTGCTGATTTAGCAGGTGACGGAACAACTACTGCAACTGTATTAGCACAAGCTATCATCAGCGAAGGTTTAAGAAACGTAACTGCTGGTGCAAATCCAATGGATTTGAAGCGTGGTATTGATAAGGCAGTAGAAAAAGTAGTAGCAAGCTTAAAAGCACAATCTCAAACTGTTGGTAACGACACAAAGAAGATTGAGCAAGTAGCTTCTATCTCTGCAAACAACGACAATGAAATTGGCAAGTTGATTGCAACTGCAATGGCTAAAGTAGGTAAAGAAGGTGTTATCACGGTAGAAGAAGCAAAAGGTACTGATACAACAGTAGATGTGGTAGAAGGTATGCAATTTGATCGTGGATACGTTTCTCCTTACTTCGTTACCAACAGCGAAAAAATGGAAGCTGAAATGCAAAATCCATACATCTTGATTTATGATAAGAAGATTTCTGCAATGAAAGACATCTTACATATTTTGGAGAAAGTAGCTCAAACAAATCGTCCTTTAGTGATCATCGCTGAAGACTTAGAAGGTGAAGCAATGGCTACATTGGTAGTGAATAAATTACGTGGCACGATTAAAGTGGCTGCAGTAAAAGCACCTGGATTTGGTGACAGAAGAAAAGAAATGTTGAATGATATTGCTATCTTGACAGCAGGTACTGTAATCAGCGAAGAGCAAGGATTCAAATTAGAAAATGCAGACTTAACTTATTTAGGTCAAGCATCTTCTATCACTATTGATAAAGACAATACCGTTATCGTTGGTGGTAAAGGTAAAAAAGCAGATATCACTGCACGCGTAAATCAAATCAAAGCTCAAATCGAGAACACTACTTCTGAGTATGATAAAGAAAAATTACAAGAGCGTTTAGCGAAATTAAGCGGTGGTGTGGCAGTATTGTACGTAGGTGCAGCAACTGAAACAGAAATGAAAGAAAAGAAAGACCGTGTAGATGATGCTTTACACGCAACACGTGCAGCGGTTGAAGAAGGTATCGTTCCTGGTGGTGGTGTGGCTTATATCCGTGCCGTTGCTAGCTTAGATAAATTAAAAGGCGCAAATGATGATGAGACAACTGGTATCCAAATTGTACGTCGTGCAATTGAAGAGCCATTGCGTCAAATTGTTAAGAATAGCGGTATCGAAGGATCTATTGTTGTACAAAGAATCAAAGAAGGTAAAGACGACTTTGGTTTCAATGCAAGAACAGAAGTTTTCGAAAACTTATTTAAAGCAGGTGTTATTGATCCAACTAAAGTATCTAGAGTTGCTTTGGAAAATGCAGCATCAATTGCTTCTATGTTGTTAACAACAGAGTGTGTGATTGCTGACAAGCCTAAAGCTGAAATGCCAGCTCCAGGTGGCGCTCCTGATATGGGCGGAATGGGTTACTAATACTTTAAATAGAAAGTATAAAAA